>JAQCKF010000043.1 GCA_027592275.1 Pseudomonadota bacterium | reverse complement strand
AGGTCGGGTTATAGTCTGGATTTGACGATTGTCATCTAACTTCATAATTACCACCTTAATACTTATGCAGTACCGATTTGGGTGCTCACTTAATAAAAATAATAAATAACAATAATAATAATAATAATAATAAGATATAGCTTCCAAATGGGGGGTGGTATTCACCCCCTAATTATATCCTCCGAAACACTCAATTTCTCCATACTCCCTATTCTGCCTGCGCCGTGCCTGCAGTTTTCTCTCGTTCCGTGTATCATGCCTACTGATGCTTACAATCCGAATTCCAATTTAATTGAGGGGCTTTTAGAGCCGACGCACACTACCCTCCTGTATTCTTGTACTCTCGTACTTTGCAGTTGTGCTACTAAAGAAAATAAGACGTGATCAACTCCTCCAATCATCCCAGACCAAGCTTCGCTTCGCTACCCAACAGCGCACCGGGGTGCGACCAACAATGAATCAATCTACGCCAGGCTCTGATCTCGTAGGTATCGAGAACGCAACCATTTTAGAACGTGATAATCACCCGATCTCACGCAAGCAGATATCACCCAATGCCGTAAGGGTTCTCTACAAGCTCGCAGAGGCTGGATACCATGGATTTCTAGTAGGCGGCGGAGTGCGCGACCTATTACTAGGCAAAAGCCCTAAGGACTTCGACATAGCAACCGATGCGTCGCCGGAGCAACTCAAGTCCCTGTTTAGAAATGCTCGAATCATCGGGCGCCGCTTCAAAATAATTCATCTACGCTTTGGCCGAGAGATCATAGAGGTTACAACTTTTCGCGCACCTCATGATTCGGAAAATAAAATTGACGACAATGTACCCAGGCGGCGCATTCAGAACCAGGAATCTGCCCATTCAACCGCTGGAATGATCCTAAGGGACAATGTCTACGGCAACATTGACGAAGATGCCCTACGTCGCGACTTCACCATCAATGCCCTGTACTACACCATAGACAAGTTTCGCATTCTCGACTTCAGCACAGGCCTAGACGATTTGGAGTCTAAGCAGATACGCATGATTGGCGATCCCGCTGAGCGCTATAAAGAAGATCCCGTAAGAATGCTGCGCGCAATTCGTTTTGCCGCGAAGCTTGGCTTCACCATCGAAGAAAAAACAGAGAAGCCCATCAATGAATTGGCTCATCTACTAGAGTCTATCTCAACGGCAAGACTCTTCGATGAAACGATCAAATTGATGACTGGTGGCGATGCCGAGAAAACATTCGAATTGCTACGCCGCTACCGGCCTGGCGACTATCTCTTCGCACCTACCTTCCGCGCACTGGAAAAACTCTCCGGACCGCCTTGCAAGCTGGTAGAATTGGCACTTAAAAACACAGACGGACGCCTCGCTGAGGGCAAATCTGTAACACCTGCCTTTCTCTTTGCAGCCCTACTCTGGCCAGTGTTGCAGCTTCGCTTAGAGGCGCAGAAATCGAACGAAGGCAATCAACATCAGCTATTCCAACAGGCAGCACAGGACGTGCTGATGGAACAGCTCCAATACACCGCTGTGCCCAAGCGCTTCACTATCGCTGCGAAGGAAATATGGGAACTGCAATCACGGCTCATGCGTGACAATAAGCGCGGCATCGAAGGCTCATTCGGCCACCCACGATTCAGGGCCGCCTACGATTTCTTATTGCTACGTGAAGAGGCAGGTGAAGACTTAGGCGGCCGCGGCGAATGGTGGACGCAGTTCCAGCTCGGCGATACAAGTCAGATCATCCAACGTGCAAGCACTGAGCCCGATCCGGCAAAGAAAAGACGTCGTCGACGCAGGCCAAAGCCAAAGACTGAAGGTTAGGGAGCCGGCTATGAGTCAGGGTGATTTCAGCAAAGCTGCTCCGCGCTACATTGCAGTCGAGGGCCCCATCGGAGTCGGCAAGACAACTCTCACCAAGCGTCTAGCCGACTCCTTCAACTACGAGTTATTGCTCGAGAAAAGCGAGGAGAACCCATTCCTCGATCGCTTCTATCAGAATCCTAAACAACACGCCCTATCCACTCAACTGTTCTTCCTGTTCCAACGCGCACAACAGATACAAGATCTTCGTCAGAACGATATGTTCGAGCCAGTGCGAGTGGCAGACTTCCTCATAGACAAAGACCAGTTGTTCGCGCAGCAAAATCTAGAACCGGATGAGTTTGAACTCTATCTAAACGTCTATCGCCATCTCACAATCGATGCGCCTTCGCCCGACTTAGTTATTTACCTGCAAGCACCGACCAAGGTATTGTTGGATAGAATTCAGAAACGCGCAGTCAAATCCGAGCAACTCATCGAGCTTACTTATCTAGAGAATCTGAACGAAGCTTATGCCGAGTTCTTTCACTATTACGATAAGTCGCCGCTGCTCATAGTAAACAGCGAAGACATAGATCTAGCCAACAACGAAGATGACTACCAGCAACTGCTAAAGCAAATAGCATCTACTGGCGCGGGTACGCACTACTTCAATCCTCGGCCCTCGCTTATTTAGAGCTAGCTACTCAAATTTTGGCAATCATCTAACTGCGCGCGCTGTGAATGTAGCTAGTGTCAGCTTCCGGTTGAATCCACAGCCAAGAGCGGACATCCCTCCCCCCTAAGCAGCGCTAACAGTATATTGTTATTAGAGGGACCAGATCTCAGTGACCTGGTCGTGCTCGTTGAAGAAAAAGACCTCCACCGAGTCCCATTCATTGTCGCCATCCGTTAAACGCAGAAAGCACGTCACATACCGGCCGAACTCGCGAATCTCCACCAGTTCCTGCCGAATTCCCGTTGATGCGATCAATCCGAAGACTTTAGCGTCGATCTCCTCTGCTCCGACTGCCTCGACTTCAAACTTCGGTATGTGCATCTGGACGTCAGGGGCGCATGGTACGATCGCCCACGCAGCTGCGCCCTCGTCATTCGTCCGAGCCTTGTAACGGCGAATCATGTCGCCGATATCAGATAGTGTGCTTGTCATCTTTATTACAGCAACTAGTGCATCCATTTTGACTTGATTGGTGTCTGCGACAGGCAGCTTTCAGCCAGGAGCTGCCATTCGTCTAAGATTTCCAAAGTGAAATGCTGCTTTCTTTTTGATTTGCTTGCTAGCAGTCAATTCCGCTATGCCAGGGTTTTCTTAGGCATGAGATACCACAGTACAATCGCCACCAGAAATAAAGCTGGAACATCACCCAGTAGATTTGTCCGGTCAGTCTCATCGATGATCGCTTGAACTAGCATTATTCCACCGTGGACAATACTCGACCAGACCGTGAACCAAATAAGACTCGCATGAGCTAATGGATCTTTCGCAGCCAGAATCAAAAACACGCCTAAAGTTGCATAAACCCCCATAATCATCTGTTCGTATTCGGGCTGTGGTGGCGTCCATCCCCACCCTGAGGGCCAGATCCACATCATCATTGCAGGGACACCTATAATAAAAATAGCTCCAAATGCATAAAGAGCGACTGTCAAATATTTTAATTTTTCATCTTGTTGCATAATTACTCTCTTCCTGTAGTTATTTTGACCGCTAAAAAATTTATATCGAGGGCATCTATATATCTTAACGGCAGCTCTCGGCCAGGAGCAAACATAAACGCTGCTATAAAGGTCGCGCTTTAGCGCGCTAAGCCCATGCTTTTTATGGGCATCCTTTTATAGCGTTCTTAGGCGTTAAATCGAAATTATGCCCATCCAAGCTGCCCCAAACTAATTCCATCGTTCCATATTTTTATCATATGCTTAATTAGGCCGCCTTCAAACTGCATCGCGTAGACGTAATCTGCTTCTATGGTTTTTCCTGTAGGGTCAACTGGTCCACCAGGTCCCGTTTGCGTTCCATGAAACACCGCAAAAGCCGTTACACATTGGCGTTCTTGATCTTCTGAAAAGCTTTTCAATTCGTAATGACCATCTGGTATCGGAGTGAGAAGATTTTTCATCCATTCGGTATAACCTTCTAGAGTGTCAATGTCCGCTAATGCTCCCGTTTGCGCTGAAAACGTAGCACTGGGATCGCAATATGCTTTACATTCTTCCCAGCCTTTGCCGGTTTCACATGCTGAATCGCTATCACTTTACTAGACACCTTTCAGTCATACAAAATGGCTATAAGAGAGGTGAATATGAG
>JAQCKF010000034.1 GCA_027592275.1 Pseudomonadota bacterium | reverse complement strand
AATTGGGGGTATCTAAAACAGAATTTCTGGAAGTACCCCCAAAGATACCCCCTAATTACGTGGATTCAATAGGAGTCTAATGGAATTCGAGGGAGTAGTAAAACCAAAAAAGCCCTGATTAACAGGGCTTTAAAGACTTCGTTGGACTTGCGTGGACTGGTATTTGGTGGAGGCGGGGGGATTTGAACCCCCGTCCGTCAGCTCTCTTCCTTCGGGTCTACATGCATAGCGCCGTCTATTAAGTTAACCCTCGTCGGCCCGACGGGCAGGGAGATTTGGGCGAGCTTGATACTATTTAGCCGCTTCACGTCAAGCGCGTTCCACTGGCGATTCCGTTCTAGATGACGATTGCGATCACAAGTTTACGGACATCCCTGTGGCAATCGCTAGCAAGCTCTTAGGCTGCTAGGGCGTAGCTTTCGTCGTTGGCAACTATAAAGTTGCAGCGATTGATTTACGAGAGTCACTACCCTCTCGGCATGCACCTAAGGCCTTGATACCGGCGTCGAATCCGAATCGCCCCCAAATGTGATCTTTGATAATAGCATAGTTTGGGACATACGCCCTCTAATCAAGGTGCCAGGGCTCTAATTATGCTGGGTAGGGATAGCAGGGGTGGTTTTCTATTTCTTAGCGGTTCGCGTGACGCACGATGCGCTGTTTGTCCACGGCCCATTCCTGGTCTTTCTGAGCTGCACGCTTGTCGTGATCTTGCTTGCCCTTTGCCTGAGCTATCTGCACTTTGATCAGGTGGCCCTTCCAATACATCTTGGTGGCGACACAGGTGTGGCCTTTCTGTTGAACGGCCGCGACTAGCTTGGCGAGTTCCTTGGCTTTCAGTAGCAACTTCTTGGTTCTGTCTGGGTCGGCGATGACATGGGTGTTGGCGGTGTTCAGCGGTGTGACATGGCAGCCTAACAGGAATGCTTCGCCGTCTTTTAGCAGGACATAGCTGTCCACCAGCTGCACTTTTTTCATGCGCAATGATTTCACTTCCCAGCCCAGCAGTGCAACGCCGGCCTCGTAAGTGTCTTCGATATAGTAGTCGTGGCGCGCCCTTTTGTTGGCAACGATAGTGGTATCTACCGTCTTGCTTTTGACTCTTGTTGTCTTGGATTTTGCCATGGGGCGCGATTATAGCGTTTTACTCAGGATTCGGCTCGAATACTTACGTCTGGCCCCAAATGGCCTGCGTTGTGCTGCTTTGGCGGCACTGTTAGAATCCCTCACTTAGTCCTTTGGGATGCCTCTGGGCGACCGATAATAATACGCTAATAGTTTGAGCTAAAAGGGGTTTTTGATGTCACAAGATAGAGGGCAGTTTAGCTCCAGGCTGGGTTTTATTCTCGCCGCTGCAGGCTCGGCAGTGGGTCTTGGTAACCTCGTGGCATTCCCGGTTATGGCATCCAAGAACGGCGGTGCCGCCTTCCTTATCATCTATCTCTTCTTTATTGCCTTTATCTGCTACCCGGTCATGATTGCTGAGATTTCCATGGGCCGTAAGACCCAGCGCAATCCAGTGGGCGCATTTTCTGCCTTATCAGACGGCGATAGGAAGTGGCGGCTAGTCGGCATGCTCGGGATATTGACCCCTTTTATGATCGCCGTGTTCTACACGGTGATAACTGTATGGCTGGTTGTGTATCTTAAAGAGATCGCGACGGGTGGTCTCGAGACTCTCGCCGATGAGGCCACCTTCGGCACCTTGGTTGCCGAGCCCTCCCTGTTTGGCTATCTCATTCTATTGCTGGGAATCGTTTTTACGATCTTACTAGGGGGTGTGAAGGGCGGTATCGAGCGGCTCGCCAGGGTGTTGATGCCGACGCTGGCGGTGATGTTGATCCTGCTAACACTCTTCGTTCTGACTTTGGATGGCGCGGTAGAGGGTATAAAATATTACCTAGTGCCAGATTTCAGCAAGGTTAGCCTAACAGTTGTTAACGGCGCCCTTAGTCAGGCCTTCTTTTCGCTGTCTCTAGGCATGGGTATCTTGATCACCTATGGCTCCTACTTCGGGCGTGAGGACAATATTCCTCAGTCGACGCGAATGGTTGCCATCGCCGATACCAGCATCGCGTTTTTCGCCGGCTTGTTGATCTTGCCTGCTATCTTCGCCTTTGATCCGAACACGAATACCGACGACCTCTCGACCAGTAGCGTGGGTCTGATCTTTAGTTTCTTGCCCAAGATATTCCTGTCAATGCAGATGGCGGTGGGTTACACCGGTGCGAGTATTGTCGCGCTAGTATTCTTCACGCTGGTGTTCTTCGCTGCGTTAACTTCATTGGTTTCTATTGTCGAGATTCCTATCTCTTGCTGGATTGATGAGCTGAAGATGAGTCGTAAAAAAGCGGTGTTGTTGCAGGCAGGCTTGCTGGCGGTTTTCGCGATTCCTGCGACTATGTCGTTGGGTATGTCGGATTTCTTCACCAACTTTACTAGCTATGGCGGGGTTACCAAGTCTTTCTTCGATCTGGTGTCTGATGTGTTCTATGAGACGATCTTGCCGTTAGTAGGTTTTACGGTTTGTATCTTCGCCTCCTACAGATGGAAGACGAGCGGGCTGTCTGAGGAGATTTCCAAGGGCGACCCGGCGTACGAAGGCTCGCTTCTGCAGAAGTACATCAACTTCTCATTAGGTACTGTTATCCCTGCGGTACTGCTGGTGGTTTTCCTCAGTACCGTCTACCAGATCTACCTGTAGACAGTCTATGACGTCGATCAACCAAAGCGCCCTGGTCGAATATTCTGCCGAGCAGATGTTTGACCTGGTGAATGACATCGAAGCCTATCCCCAGTTCATGCAGGGCTGCACCGGGGCCAAAGTGCTGAGTCAGTCCGACACCGAACTCGTTGGTGAGCTGAGTCTTTCTATGGGTGGAATCAGCAAGCAGCTCACTACTCGCAATCGGCTGTTTCGGCCGGAGAGAATCGAGATGCGCCTGGTCGAGGGTAGTTTGCGCAACTTCTCTTCACAGTGGAATTTCAAATCCCTAAGCGATCGAGCCTGCAAGGTATCGCTGCAGATGGAGTTCGAACTCCAATTGGGCTTTATGGATTTTGCGGCGGGCACACTAATCAGTAACGTGGCGAACAACCAGGTCGCTGCAATCGTAAAGCGTGCTCATGAGGTTTACGGTGGTGAATGACGACTATTCCAGTGATGACGATCAGGTAGTCCCTTTGATCAAGGTGGAGGTCGCCTATGCCACGCCGGCGCGTCAGCTTATAGTGCCTCTGGAAGTCCCTTTGGGCACTACCGCTCTTGAGACGGTGAAGCGCTCTAACATCGCCGCGGAATTTTCAGAGATAAATATTAAGAAGGATCCGATGGGCATCTTCTCCAAGCCGCTGGATGGTAAAGGCAGGCCTACGCCGGATGAGTACGCGATGTGTGCCGGTGATCGGGTTGAGATATACCGACCACTGATTATCGACCCTAAGGCAGCACGGTTGGACCGGGCTAAGGTTGCTAAGCCGGTGAGGAAGAGGAAGTAGTCTGTTCTACGCGTTGCATTTGTAAAGGACTTCTAAGCTGGTGAAGAAGGGGAAGTAGTTTGTTCTACGCGTTGCGTTTGTAAAGGACTTCTAAGTAGGTGAAAAACGCTCAGAAGTGGAAAGTTTTAGACTGGGTTCTGGTGAAAAACGCTCAGAAGTGGAAATTTTTAAACTAGGTTCTGTCTTAGCTTCTAAAGCCGCTAGGCTTATCGCATAATGGATTCGCATCCACCATTCATTAATTCCGGCGTAGCCAATGTCTGAAGAAAAGAAGAAAGAGAGTCTGCTCAAGCGCATCGAGGCAGGCCTGCATGAATACTACGTCACGGGTTACCGGCGCTCCTTCGCTCGCGCGCAGCGCGACGAAGACGACTTGTTCATGCTGTTGGTGTTCGCAGAGAGTCTAGGCATACCCAATCCGGCTGCCTTCTACACTATGGAATTACTCCCTATCGTCTACGACCGTTTTCATGACTGGCATATTCGCATGGGCATGGAACGCTCACCCCTGGATCACGTACATTGCTGCTAGAACTCGCTCGCTCACGTAAAATACTCTTCTTCGGTGGTAAGGGAGGCGTCGGTAAGACGACTATCTCCGCCGCTACTGCCTTGGCGCGCGCGAACGAGGGCGCAAAGGTATTGCTGGTCTCGACTGATCCCGCCCACAACCTCGGTCATCTGTTCGATCGCAAGATAGGTTCCAGGCCAGTTCGTCTGTCGGCAGGTTTAGATGGTATGGAGCTAGATCCCGCCGAGACTGTAAAGCTACACATGGAAGAGATCACCAATTCCTTACACCGGCTGATGCCGATTCAGCTGCGTAGCGAAGTGGACAAGCACATGGCGTTGTCCAAAGATGCGCCGGGCATGCAGGAGGCGGCGATACTTGAGCGCATCGCCGAAGTGGTGGAGCAGGGTACTAAGGACTATGACCTTATCGTTTTCGATACCGCGCCGTCTGGGCATACTGCGCGTCTAATGGTATTGCCCGAGATGATGTCGGCATGGACTGAGGGCTTGATTCAGCGCCGCGAGAAGGCAGACAAGTTTGCCGAGATCGTGCGCGGCATGGGCAGGGATTCCAGCGTTGAAGATAAAGTTTTCGGCAATGATGCAGCGGACGAAGACAAGTCGCGCGAGTCAGGCATACGCAGCTTGCTCAATCGCCGTAAGCTTCGCTTCACTTCACTGCGCGACAAGATATCCGATAAGAACCAGACTTCCTTTGTGATAGTGCTGGCCGCTGAGCGCCTGCCGGTATTGGAGACCATCGAGCTGCAGCAGCAGCTGAAGAAAGGGAAGATTAGTGTCGATTGCCTAGTGGTGAACAAGCGTTCACCGATCGGGGAGGGCGAATTTCTCGAAGAACGTCGCGGCCAGGAAGAGGCGCACATGAAGACACTGACCAAAGCCTTGCCGAAGATTCCGCGACAGGATTTGTATTTATTGGCGCAAGATATTGTTGGCATTGATGCGCTGCAGGCAATGGCCGAGCGAATTGCGAAGTAGATTTTTTCCTATTGCTGCTTGCATTAGATGGGGTTTTTGAGTTAAAATACAAATCCAAGTTCATCTCTCGACTCAGTAGATCGAGCGAAACAGTAAACATACGACCATGCATTTAGCAACACAGACAAGCACTAAAATAGTGCGCGGCATACGCAAGCAGATGACCGCGCTCAGGTCGCTGCCGCTAATGGCCGTGCTGAGTCTGTTCCTTTTGTTTGCGCAGGCTGTTGAGCATGGGCACAGTCACGAGGCTGATCTGCAGGCGCAGTTCGATTGTGAGATCTGTCTCAAGATAGGCTCGCTCGACGATGTAGTTCTTGCTGAAGCGCCCAGTTTACATATTTCAAGTACACCCCAAACGTTCTCGATTCTGATTCAGAATCAAATCTCCTCCGAGCTTGTTAGCGCCTCCGCGCGCGGTCCTCCTTCTTACACATAAAGCTATTCGGCCTTTAATCAGCTGGCGCTTACGACCTGCAAAGTATCTTGTGCTCCTGTCTGACTAATTAATTCCACCGTTGTTATGTGTGAGATAAGTAATGAAATTCAATTTTAGAAAGACCGGCACTATTGCCTGTGCGCTATTACCAATATCGTTTGCAACCAAGCTTGCTGCACAAGAGCTTGAGCATACCGATCCAATGATAGAAGAAATGATAATGACTTCGACACTGCATCGCCCGCGCGCGGATACCGCGATGCCAGTGAGCATTCTCACAGGTGAAGAGCTTCGTGAAAAAGTCGCCGCAACATTAGGCGAGACACTGCAAGATCAAGTGGGCGTCTCTGTCGCCTCATTCGGCGCAGGTGTCGGCTCTCCCGTTATTCGCGGGCAGGGCGGCAACCGTGTACAGATATTGCAGGGCGGCATCGGCAACATCGACGCTTCGGCAATCAGTGCCGATCATGCGAATAGTTTAGAGCCTGCCTTGGCAGAGCGCATTGAAGTGATACGCGGCCCGGCGACATTGCTATACGGCAATGGAGCGATCGGCGGCGTGGTGAATGTAATCGACAATCGTATTCCCCGGAGCATGCCCGAAGGACTAACCGGCATCGTAGAGACGCGCAACAGTGGTGTCTCCGATCAGCAAGTAACTGTTGGGCGGTTGGAAGGCGGCGCGGGAAACATCGCCTGGCATCTCGATGGCGTCTATCGTGAGAGCAATGATGTCGAGGTGCCGGGTTTTGCGATCAACCCAGCTAGTGTTGATATAACCGATGACGAGGAACTAGAAGAACTGTTAGAGAGTCGCGGACGGCTCGCGAATTCAAATACCCGAGCGAGCGTAAAAACCGCGGGCGCATCTTGGATATTCGATGAGGGTTACATCGGCTTCTCGATAAATCGTTTGGAGAATGAATACGGAATTCCCGGGCATGATGACGGCCATAAAGAAGAGGAAGGCGAAGAAGAACACGAGGGCATCGAGGCGCATGGCGAAGAAGGCGGCGTGCGCATCGTCATGGAACAGGATCGCGCAGACATCGAGATGGAGATACCACTGAGTGGCTGGTTCAACGAACTGCACGGCCGACTGACTAGTGTCGACTATCAACACGCGGAAGTAGAGCCCAGCGGTGAAATCGGCACTCTGTTTGAGCAGGACGGAATTGAGGGACGCTTTGTGCTTCACCTTGCCCGAAGCGAGACACGCGAAGGCGTCTTCGGCGCACAATTCTCGCACCGTGATTTCTCGGCTATTGGCGAGGAAGCATTCATTCCCTCTACAGACATCGATTCGACTGCCTTGTTCACACTGCACAGCATAGACAGGGGCGAGCTGACCTACGAGTTCGGCCTGCGTGGGGAGCGGCAGAGTCTTGCGCAGAACCGGGGTGCCTGTGACGTCGACAACACGACTTGGAGCGGTTCTACCGCGGCGATCTGGCGCTTTAGTGAACAGTCCAATCTATTGTTCTCGGTTGCTCATTCACAGCGCTCGGCAACGGTTGAGGAGTTATTCTCAAACATCGATACAGCCTGCAATGAATTGCCGAGTGACTTATTCGTCGAGCACGCGGCGACGCAGAGATTGGAGATTGGTATGCCCGATGCCGATGTCGAGAGCTCGACCAACTTCGAGATAGGCATTCGTAAACACCTAGGCGAGGTAAGAGGCGAGGTGAATCTCTATTACAATGACATCTCAGATTATATTTTTCTGAACGACACCGGCGTCTTTTTGAACGACGTAGAAATTTCTCGCTACCAACAGAGCGATGCCTTGTTCTACGGCATGGAGGTTGAGGTGAATTTTCCGCTCAGACGCAGCGGCGATCATCTCACCGAGGTCAGTCTATTTGGCGACTATGTGCGCGCCGAGTTTGATAGCCAAGGTAACGTGCCGAGAATTCCACCCTTGAGTGCCGGCGTCGAGTTACGTCATTCCCATGTAAATTGGCAGACGAAATTGCGTTGGACTGAAGTGCAGAACCAATCCGATACTGGCTTTAATGAAACGCGTACAGGCGGTTATTCTCTAGTGAATTATTACGCGGACTACCACATACCGTTCGGCAATTCGGAAACGTTGTTGTTCTTCAAGGTGAACAATCTTCTGGACGAAGAGATTCGTCATCATACTTCATTGCTGAAGGACTTGGCGCCAGCGCCGGGAAGATCTATTGAGGTTGGACTGCGACTTGAGTTCTAAAGCGTACTGGTAGGTTTACACTAACTGATAGAGCCAGTACTAAATTGTGCTGGCTTGCTCGGTTGTTTCAGTTGTCTCAATTGTCTCAGCTGTCTCGCTGGTGGGTGTGAAGTCGCCAGTGAAGTTGGTAAGCGCGTTCTCAACGAAGAACACTGACAGGCGCTCTTGACCGCGTATGCCGCCACCGGGCTGAAAATTATAAACATAGTCCCAGCGATCTTGATGGAAGGGGTCGCGCACTAGCGGTGTACCCATAACAAAAATTACCTGCCTTTTTGTCATGCCCGGACGAAGCTGATCGACCATTTCCTGAGTAATGATGTTTCCCTGCGGAATAGATATCTTATACACGCCGGGAAAATCCATGTTGCCAATATTGCCGCAAGCCAAAAGCAGGGACGTCAAGATAAGTAGAGCGCTGTTTCTAAATGCTTGTTTCATAATTCTGTCGTTGACTCACTCTAATTTGACCCTAGTAAATGTAAGGTCACTATTGCTTTCTTGTGTCTTAAACCTTCGAAACTGAGGGCTAAATCTTTCATCTAACTTTCATCAAGCCCAGCCAGCAGGCATAATACCCTACTCCTAGAGGCAGTAAAACCACCCGCGGCACGGCACTCTAAGTGCAAGCCCCCCATTGATCACAAGAGTGATCAAGAATAACTGAGAGTGAGATATGGCTACAGAAAACCAGGAACTTCGCAAAGCAGGTCTCAAAGTAACCCTGCCCAGAGTTAAGATTCTGCAAATCTTGGAAAGTTCCGAGACCAAGCATCTAAGTGCGGAAGACGTCTATAAGGCGCTTATCGAGGCCGACGAAGATGTGGGCCTGGCCACTGTTTATCGCGTGCTTACTCAGTTCGAATCGGCGGGCTTAGTGATGCGCCATCATTTCGAGGGCGGTAGTTCGGTTTTTGAGCTCACCACTATCGACCATCACGATCATATCGTCTGTCAGACATGCGGCAGCGTTGAAGAGTTCTACGACGAGGTTATCGAGAGCCAGCAAGAGATGATCGCTAAGAAGTACGGTTTTCGGATAACCGACCACAGCATGTATCTTTATGGCATCTGCAAAGAGTGCCAAGCCAAAGAATAGAGTGAAATAGACAGGAATAACGGCTGGCTAGTTGCTAGCTACCATCTGCTCGGCGTGGGCGAGTGATTCGTCACTGAGGTCTTCGCCACCCAACATGCGCGCCACTTCTCGCACAATTTCAGTCTCTGAAAGCTCAGTTATCTGCGTTAGCGTAGAGCCTGCCTTCGTGAACTTACTCACAAAGAAGTGATGATGGCCCTGGCCCGCGACCGGCGCCTGATGGGTGACACACAGAATCTGCGTGCGCTCGGCAAGCTGTCTTAGTAGCTTGCCGACTACCTTCGCGACCCCACCACCAATGCCTACATCCACCTCGTCGAATACCAGGCTCGGTATATGTGACGTCTGTGCGGTGATTACCTGTATCGCAAGACTAATTCTGGAGAGTTCACCTCCCGAGGCTATCTTTATCAGCGGCTTCGCTGCCTGGCCTGGGTTGGTGCTCACTAGAAATTCAACGACTTCCAAGCCATTCGCTGCGGGCTTGTCCTTCTGCGTTGCGAGTAACTGCACTTCCATGCTCGCATGAGGCATGCCCAGCTGCTTGAGTTGTTCATTGACCTGCTTGGCGAGCTTGCTGCTGCCTTTCTTGCGTTGCTTGCTGATCTCGCCAGCGACCTTTATATAGTCGACGCGCAATTGCTTGTCGGCGGCTTTCAGCTTCTCGAGTTCGGCGTCACTGTTCTCGATAAGGTTTAGTTGTTGCCTTAGATCGGCGATGACTTGTGCGAGCTCGATTGGTTTGACCTTGTGCTTACGCGCGATAGCATGGAGTAAGCCAAGTCGCGTGTTGACCTGCTCAAGTCGTTCCGGGTTCGCCTCGAATTCATCGGAGAAGGCGCGAAGGTCGGACACCGCTTCGTCCAGCTGGATAGAGGCGCTTTCTAGTAGCTCGATGATGCTGGTTATGCGGGCGTTCTTCTCCGGCAATTCGTTGAGCGCCGTCAGCGCCTGACGCATTGCAGCCGTGGCATTTTTCTCATCGTCGCCGTCACCGTCACCGCCACCATCGCATAGAGTCAGCGCCATCTGCACCGAGGCTACTGTCTCATCCGCGTGATTGAGTGACTTAAATTCCTCGTCCAACTTGGGTACTTCGTCAACGCCAATGCCGAGTTCATCTAGCTCAGTCAATTGATAGGAGAGCAGCTGCGTCTGTGCCGAATCTTCCTGCGAGCGGTTGCTCAGCTGGTCGATCAGCTGTGCATTTTTCTGCCATTGCTTGTAGGTGGTGTGCATCGCAGCGAGATGTTTTGCTGAGACACAGAAATCGTCGAGCAGGCGCTGATGCGTGGCGCGGAGCAGTAGGGATTGGTGTTCGTGTTGGCTGTGAATATCTAGCAGCATCTCGCCAAGTGACTTCAATGACGCCATGGTGACCGGGGAGCCATTGATGTAGCCCTTCGATCTGCCGTCGGCGTTGACTACGCGGCGCAGCAGGCAAGAGCCCGAGTCAGATTCTTCTTCGAGGTCGTTCTCGCTCAACCACTTTTGGGCAGCAGGAATGTTGGAAATGTCGAACCCTGCGCAGATGTCGGCCTTCTTTGCGCCGGTGCGAACTATGCCCTTGTCTGCTCTGTCTCCTAACGTAAGACCAAGACCACCTAGCATGATGGATTTGCCGGCGCCGGTTTCCCCGGAAATCACCGACATGCCTGCCTTGAACTCGATCTCTAGCTTGTCGACGGTGGCGTAATTCTGAATGGATAATTGTTGCAGCATAGGGCCAAAGTATATTGGAACAGGGTCCAATAATGCACAAAATTTGCAAATAAATACGTGCGGACTATTTTGGCAATAATTTAGCCAATTTGCCTCTGAATCGGGCTTAGAGAATAGCCAGTAAAGAAAATTCCTTGGAATTGCTTGAAACCTCTCCCCAAGCCCCCATATACGGGTCATCGCCTGTTTGGCAGGCCATCAATACGCACAGTAATCGAACATAAAAATTTAGGCAGGGGACGTCATGAGCACGCAGACTCCAGATCAGGAAGCGGAAAACCAAAACCCCGAGGATTCTCAGACAGCAGCACAAGAGACCCCAGAAGAGACAAACCAGGTGCAGGACTCAGACCTTGAGCCAGAGGATTCGGCTGAAGAAGGCGGCGAATTGGAGCAGGCCCTAGAGGCTGCGCTCGAAGAGGCGCGGAACGCCAAGGACGACCTACTGCGTGTACAGGCGGAGATGCAGAATCTGCGAAGGCGCACCGAGCAGGACATAGAGAAGGCGCATAAATACGGTCAGGAAAAACTTAGCATCGAACTGTTGGCCGTCATGG
Source organism: Pseudomonadota bacterium (assembly GCA_027592275.1). Taxonomy (GTDB): domain Bacteria; phylum Pseudomonadota; class Gammaproteobacteria; order Pseudomonadales; family Pseudohongiellaceae; genus UBA9145. Next base: position 14,615 of record JAQCKF010000034.1, on the reverse strand, counting down.
ACAATCTGGAGCGCTCGCAAGAGGCCACCAGCAATAGTGAGGATGAGGCCATCAAAGCGATTCGCGAGGGAGTGGATCTCACTGTGAAGGGTTTTGCTGATTGCTTCGCCAAATTCAACATCGAAGTGGTAGACCCCCTGGGCGAGCCATTCGATCCACAGCTGCATCAGGCCATGTCTATTCAGGAAAACACTGAATCTGAGCCGAATACGGTAATCGTCGTCATGCAGAAGGGCTATACCCTGCATGGGCGAGTGATTCGCCCGGCTATGGTGATGGTCTCTAAGTAAAGAGAGAACTCGCTCCATCGAGGTTGATATTGAAGACCGCTGGCTACAGTAGCCATGAGGAAATTAGATAACTACCAGTTAATACCTTGAATTACACCCCAATGCGGGCCTTCAGAGACTAACCGGATGCCCCGTGCTCTTAGATGTTGGGAGAACACAGCCCATCGAAGCAGATATTGAAGGCCGCTGCCTAAATAGCCATAGGAAATTGCGGAATTACCGGTTAGAACCTTAAATCAAGCTCTAACACCGGCCTTCAGAGACTAACCAGATGCTCAGTGCTCTTAGAGGTTGGGTATAGCCATACCATAATTAAGGAATTACCAGTCTGATCCTTGAAATACCCCGGATTGGGCCAATATTGAAGTCATTAGTAATTTACACGTCGGATCAGCGCTACAGGTGAACGCGATTCAAGACAATAGAACGATTGGAGATTTGGAAAATGGGAAAGATAATTGGTATCGACTTGGGCACCACCAATTCATGCGTAGCAGTCATGGATGGCGGCGAAGCCAAGGTGCTTGAGAACGCCGAGGGTGATCGCACCACGCCTTCCGTCATTGCTTACACCAAAGATGGTGAGACGCTTGTTGGTCAGCCAGCGAAGCGTCAGGCAGTAACGAATCCAAGCAACACTTTGTTTGCTATCAAGCGCTTGATTGGTCGCCAGTTCAAAGACGATGTCGTGCAGAAAGACATTAAAATGGTGCCATACAAAATTGTAGCAGCCGAAAACGGCGATGCTTGGGTTGAGGTAAATGGCGAGAAGATGTCGCCTCCGCAGATCTCAGCGCAGACTCTAATGAAGATGAAGAAGACTGCTGAGGACTTCCTCGGCGAAGCGGTTACCGAAGCTGTTATTACTGTACCTGCTTACTTCAACGATTCTCAGCGCCAAGCAACTAAAGACGCCGGTAGAATTGCGGGTCTAGACATTAAGCGCATCATCAACGAGCCAACGGCTGCTGCCCTTGCTTACGGCATGGACAAGAAAGTTGGTGACTCGACTATCGCGGTTTACGACCTCGGTGGTGGTACTTTCGATATCTCGATAATCGAGATTGCAGAGACAGACGGCGAGCATACTTTCGAAGTGCTTTCTACCAACGGTGATACGTTCCTAGGTGGCGAAGATTTTGACTTGCGTCTGATCGACTACTTGGCAGACCAGTTCAAGAAAGAAACAGGCATGGATTTGCACAACGATCCGCTTGCGCTGCAGCGTCTTAAAGAAGCGGCAGAGAAGGCGAAGATCGAATTGTCTTCGGCGCAGTCTACCGAGGTGAATCTGCCCTATATTACTGCTGATGCATCCGGTCCAAAACACCTTGTGCAGAAGCTAACGCGAGCGAAATTCGAGTCATTGGTTGAAGAATTAGTTGAGCGCACTCTGGCTCCACTGAAGACAGCTCTGGCTGATGCCGATCTGAAAACCTCACAAATCGACGATGTGATTCTTGTTGGTGGTCAGACGCGTATGCCACTGGTACAGAAGAAGGTGGCCGAATTCTTTGGTAAGGAACCACGTCGCGATGTGAATCCAGACGAAGCGGTTGCAGTTGGTGCGGCGATTCAGGCGGCGGTACTTTCCGGCGAGGTGACTGATGTGTTGCTTCTCGATGTAACGCCACTGTCTCTAGGTATCGAAACCATGGGCGGCGTTTCAAGTACTCTAATTGACAAGAACACAACGATTCCAACCAAGAAGACGCAGGTCTTCTCAACGGCTGACGACAACCAGACAGCGGTAACGATTCACGTAGTGCAGGGCGAGCGTAAGCAAGCTGCACAGAATAAGTCTCTGGGTCGTTTCGATTTGAGTGATATTCCTCCTTCGCCGCGCGGCATGCCGCAGATCGAAGTAGCCTTCGACCTGGATGCGAACGGTATCTTGAACGTGTCGGCAAAAGACAAGGCGACGGGTAAAGAGCAGTCAATCGTGATCAAGGCATCGAGTGGATTGTCTGACGAAGAGATCGAAAAGATGGTTAAGGACGCCGAGGCAAATGCAGCTGAGGACAAGAAATTCGAAGAACTTATTGCGGCGAGAAACACAGCTGATGGCATGATTCACGCGACCAAGAAGACTTTAGGAGAAGCCGGTGACAAGGCCTCTGACGAAGAAAAGGACGCGATCAACAGCGCTATCACCGAGCTTGAAGAAGCAGTAAAGGGTGATGATGTTGCGGATATGGAAGCCAAGACCAAGGTGCTTACCGATGCCTCAGGCAATCTAGCGCAGAAGATGTACGCCGAGGCGCAAGCTGCGGAAGAAGGTGCGGCAAGCGCAGCCGAAGGTGGCAGTGCTGAGAATGCCGAAGCCGTCGACGCTGAATTTGAAGAGGTTTCCGAAGAAGCGCCGACCGAAGAGAAGGAAGAGAAATAGTCGTCCTGCTGCAGCGGCTTAGTGGTAACACTGACTCGTACTAAAGACGATTAATCACATGAAAACTAAGTCATTTCGATGACTTAGTTTTTTTGCGTTTATTGAAGGTAAGAGTGCAGCGAGTAAAAGAGCAGAGAGATGTCAAAAAAAGACTACTACGAAGTACTGGGCGTTTCGAAAGACACACCGGCAGCCGACATTAAAAAGGCCTACCGCCGTGTGGCTATGAAAAACCATCCGGATCGTAATCCTGACAACAAAGCCGCCGAGGATACATTCAAGGAAGCGAATGAGGCCTTCGAAGTACTCTCCGACAAGGAAAAACGCGCGCGTTATGATCGATATGGTCATGCCGGCGTAGAAGGACAAACCAGTCACGGCTCAGCCGACTTCAGCGACGCTTTTGGCGATATATTTGGTGACATCTTCGGTGGTGGTCGCGGCGGTGGCGGACAAAGTCATGTGCGCCAGGGTGCCGACTTACGTTACAACTTAGATTTAAATCTCGAAGAAGCGGTGAAGGGCACGTCGGTGAAGATTCGTATCCCGACTACCGTTACATGTGATACCTGTGATGGCAGCGGCTCGAAGAAGGGCAGTAAGCCTGTCGACTGTACGACTTGTGGTGGTCACGGTCAGGTGCGCATGCAGCAAGGCTTCTTCTCTGTACAGCAGACCTGCCCACGCTGTCAGGGTGCTGGCAAGCAGATCAAGGATCCCTGCGTGACCTGTCATGGTCGTGGCAATGTTGAAGAAACCAAGACACTGTCGGTCAAAGTGCCGGCCGGTGTTGATGTGGGCGATCGCATTCGCTTAACGGGCGAGGGTCAGGCTGGAACTCACGGCGGACCTCCTGGCGATCTGTACGTAGAAATGTCCATAAGGCCACACAAAATATTTGTCAGAGAAGGGCGTGACCTACACTGCGAGATACCCATCAACTTCGTCGATGCGGCTTTAGGCGGTGAGTTGGAAGTGCCGACTCTAGATGGTCGCGTTAAATTGAAGATTCCTACCGAGACGCAAACAGGCAAGCTGTTTCGTCTTCGCGACAAGGGCGTTAAGCCAATTCGCGGCGGCAGCACTGGCGACTTGCTATGTCGTGTAGTGGTTGAGACACCGGTACATCTGACGAAGCGTCAGAAGGAGATTCTTGAGGAATTCCGCGAGATTCAAGGGAAGGAAGGAAAGAAGCAGTCACCTAAGACTGCTTCCTGGTTTGACGGAGTGAAGACCTTCGTCGACGACCTGCGCGGCTAACCTAAGATTTGCGCAGCAATCTTGCCGTGTTGATCAGCTTCGAGCCTAGGACCGAAGTTGGCTACCACGGTAGCCGATGCAAGGCTCGCTAGATTACCCGCCGTTTCGAAATCCTTTCCCTGGGTTAGTGCGTACAAAAACGCACCGGCAAACATATCGCCAGCACCGTTGGTGTCCACAGCCTTTACCGCATGCGCATCCACAGCAATGTAGTCATTGCCATCGAATAGTCGAGCGCCATTCGCGCCTCGTGTAATGGCGAACTGCCTGGCCTTGCTTTTCATCTTCTCGCAGGCCTCGTCGAAGTCCTCTGTGCCCGCCCAAAGCTTTAATTCCTGCTCGTTGCAAAACAATAGGTCAACGCCTTCGCCCAATACATCATTGATACCATCGAGAAAATACTCAACCATGGCCGGGTCAGAAAAGGTCATAGCTGTTTTTATCTGGTTTTTTTCCGCGAACTGCTTAAGCTCGATAGCCGCCGATTTGGCGCTTGGCGAGGTGACGAAATAGCCTTCTATATAAATATACTCGGAGCTTTTCGCAGCGCCCAGATCTAACTCTTTCTCAGAAATGGTTTCCGATACACCGAGATACGTGTACATGGTACGTTCGGCATCAGGGCTAATCATTATAAGACAACGCCCGGTTAAACCATCGTCACACTGAGTTTGAGAATTCGTTTGAATGTTTTGATCGCCGAGCTCTTTGAGGAAAAAATCTCCAGTCTCGTCACTCGCCACTTTGCAGCTAAAGAATGCTTTGCCACCAAACTGACTAACTGCATACAGAGTGTTCGCTGCAGAGCCACCGCCTGCTTGTTTTTTGATGCCGTATTTTTCGGTGAGTATTCCGAGGAGGCGTAAGGACTCTTCGTCTGTTCCCAGCGTCATTAGGCCCTTCTCTATACCGTGATCCTGAAAGAAGCTTTCGTCGACTTCGAATTCCTTGTCGACTAGCGCGTTACCTACTCCATATACATCAAATTTCACTATCTATTCCTCGTCTATCTAGGTTTGTATTTATTTTGGCAACGCAGCAAAGGCTTTTTCTGCTGCGTCCAATGTGAGTTGAATTTCCTTGTCGCCGTGAGCGCTGGATACGAACCCCGCCTCGAAGGCAGAAGGTGCCAGGTAGACGCCATTGTCTAACATGTGGTGGAAATAATGCTTGAAACGTTCGGTGTCACAGCTCATTACTTGCGAGAAGTGACTGACCTGTTTTTCTTCGGTGAAGAAGCAGCCGAACATGGCGCCAACTTGATTCGTAGTAAAGGCAATGCCGGCCTGATCGGCGCGTTCCTGTAGGCCGCTAAGCAGCGTGGTAGTGCGTGCTGCTAGCTCATCGTGAAAGCCAGGCTTGGAAATCACATTCAACATGGCCAGACCTGCCGCAACCGCAAGCGGGCTGCCAGCCAACGTGCCAGCCTGATAGACCCCGCCCAGTGGCGCGATCAAGTCCATTATTTCTGTCTTGCCACCGAAGGCGCCTACGGGAAGCCCGCCGCCGATCACCTTGCCTATCGTCGTCAGATCGGGGGTGATTTGATAAACAGACTGAGCGCCACCTAGGGCGACGCGAAAGCCCGTCATCACTTCGTCGAAGATCAATACGGCGCCGTGCTTGGTGCACTGCTCTCGCAGTGCCTCAAGAAAACCCGGCACAGGAGGCACGCAGTTCATGTTGCCGGCAACTGGCTCGACAATCACGCAGGCGATGTCATCGCCATTTGCAGCGAAGAAGCTTGTCAGTGCGGTCGTATCGTTATAAGGCAGCACATGGGTGAGATCGGTATACGCTTTCGGTACGCCTAGGGAATCGGGCTCGCCTAGTGTGAGTGCGCCGGAGCCGGCTTTAACTAATAGGCCATCGACATGGCCGTGGTAGCAGCCTTCGAATTTTACTATGCGGTCGCGACCGGTATATCCGCGCGCGAGGCGAATAGCGCTCATGGTGGCCTCGGTGCCAGATGTAACAAGTCTAACTTTTTCGATAGAGGGCATGAGCTCGCAGATCTTCTGGGCGATCTGCACTTCCGCCTCGGTGGAAGCACCGTAGGCGAGGCCTTGTTGCAACTGCTGGTGCAGCGCATCGATCACATCTTTATGGCGGTGGCCCAAGATGAGCGGCCCCCAAGCGCCGACATAGTCGACATAGCGATTATCGTCGGCATCGATCAGATACGCGTCTTGACCGGCTTTGAAGAACAGCGGGTTTCCGCCAACGCCCTTGAAGGCTCTGACTGGAGAATTTACACCGCCGGGAATATGTTTTACGGCCAGGTCATAAAGATGCCTGGAATTTTCGTTACTCATTTTGGGGTCCTTCAGAATTTTATAAGATAGGTTTGACGACGATAAGGATTACGATCGCTACGAGCAATAACACCGGAAGTTCATTATAAACGCGGAAGTATTTGTGGCTGCGAATATTTGAGTTTTCTCTTAGCGCCTTCATATACCACCAACAGTAGTAGTGATAGGCGATCAGTAGAACTACCAGGCCAAGCTTCGCCTTCATCCACCACCAAGCCATGAAGTAGCCATGGTTCGCGATCAGCAGCCAAGAGCCGAGAATAACGGCCAGTACCGCCGATGGGGTCATGATGTACCAGAACAACTTCCTTTCCATGATCTCGAAGCGATCTTGACTGATTTGGTCCTCGCTCATGGCGTGATAGACGAACAGGCGCGGCAGATAGAAAATGCCGCTAAACCAGCAAACTACCCCGATGATATGAAAGGCTTTAATCCAAAGCACACTGCACTCCTGAATACTGGGAAGAGAAGCTATCACAGCTCTTCGTTGATGTCTTTATGATAGTAGGGATCGTCGCTAAGCCGTTGATTTTACGTAATGAAATGCTCCCAGATATTGCAATCTAGGCATTGGAGTGTAAGATACTCCGTCCGGCATTTCAGATCAGCTGGCACTTATATAAGCTGCAACTGATTCGCCCCCGCTGCAAAGACTGAATTACCGATACCACCTACGGAGTCTGTTTTGATAAAAGTTGGAATTATAGGAGCCACTGGCTACACCGGCGTCGAGCTGCTCAGATTGCTCGCTCCTCGCAGTGATGTGGAGATTACCGTCGTGACTTCGCGAGAGCTCGCGGGCGTGGCAGTGCATAGCCGTTTTCCAAATTTGCGTGGCCATGTGGATTTGCAATTTTGTGCACCTAACTCTGAATTGTTGCAGGCCTGTGATGTCGTCTTCTATGCGACGCCTCATGCTGTCGCGATGAATACCGTGGCAGAATTATTATCGAAAGGCATCAAGGTCATCGATCTCTCGGCGGATTTTCGAATTCAAGACATTCCCTTGTGGGAGCAATGGTATAAGACCAAGCACGTCTGCCCAGAGCTTGTCGCCGGCGCGGTCTATGGGCTGCCGGAAGTGAATCGGGAAAAAATTAAATCAGCACAGCTAATTGCTGTGCCGGGCTGTTACCCCACGGCGATCCAGTTGGGTTTCTTGCCGTTATTGGAAAACTCCCTCATTGAGACAGACCGGCTTATCGCCGACGCCAAGTCTGGTGTGAGCGGAGCCGGCAGAAAGGCAGTCGAAGACTTCTTGCTGTGTGAGGCGACCGAATCCATCAAGGCCTACGGACTTTCTGGACACCGTCATCATCCGGAAATATGCGAGCGTTTAAATACCTATAGCGATTATGAGGTTCAACTGACTTTCATTCCGCATCTTGTTCCGATGATACGAGGCATTCTGGCGACACTTTATGCGCCGGTGAAATTGGGCGTAGAGGTCTCACTAGACCAGCTACAGGCGGTGTATGAACAGCGTTATGCCGACGAGCCGTTCGTGGATGTGCTGCCACAGGGCGAAGTACCGGCTACCAGAAATGTGAAGGGGTCGAACAAATGTCAGATAGCAGTAGCTTATTCTGAGGACACGAATACGATTGTGGTGCTTTCGGCAGAGGACAATCTGGTGAAAGGTGCCGCAGGACAGGCCATACAGAACATGAACATCATGTTTGGTTTAGATGAGACAACGGGATTGCAAAATATCGCCTTATTGCCCTAAGCTCTAGGTAGCTTGAGCTTTAGAGCACTTTTGATTGGTCTGGAGAAGTCTGCGTGCCCAATGTGGTTAAAGGCAGTAAACAAGAAAAGATGGTTGTCGTGCCGTATAGGCCTGGCAGGCGCTTTGTGCTTGTTTGCTTCCTTGCGCTGGGTATAGGGGCGAGCGCTATTGGCGGCTTCATGTTTGGCTATTCCAATACGCTACGCAGCCAGCAGTTCGAACTGGCAACACGGCAGGAATTGAGTGACCAGTTGATTGGCACCGAGACAGAAAATTCAGAACTGCGCCGACAGGTCGCGATATTGGACAGGTCGAGCGTGATGGATCAGCGTGTGACAGAAGAAGTACAGGCAACGATTATTGGCTTGCGTGATCGTTTAGCGCGGCTCGAACAAGACGTCGTCTACTACCGACAGGTCGTGTCCGCGGAAACCGAAGACACCGGGCTGATTATCAGTCAGCTCGATATCGACGCGACGCGTGAGAGTAATCGTTATCGCTATAAACTGGTTTTTCGGCAGCAAGATGCTGACGGCGATACCTTCTTGACCGGTCATGTGAATATCAATTTAGTAGGATCGCAGGGCGAAGAGCAGCAGATACTGTCGCTTCGCGATTTGTCGGCAGAGCAAGATCAGCTCGATATTAGACTGCGCTTCAAATACTTTCAAAATATCGAGGGAGAACTAGTCTTGCCGGACAATTTTGTCCCAGATCGCATGCAGGTTGCGGCCGTTTCGGTAGAGCCGGTCGAGAAAAGCATTAACCAGAACTTTAGTTGGGTCGTTGAGCGCTGATTGTTAGGCGTTAAACGAGTCCGAGAAACCATTTAGAAGTTAAGCGGTAAAGAATTGATAGGAGACGATGACTATGTTCAAAAAGTCAGTGCCAGATAAAACATCAACCGGTCCAGCTCATACCCTGGTATCTAGAGCTACCGAGATCGTTGGTGATATCCACTTCAGTGGAGAGCTGATCATCGAGGGGCGAGTGAAGGGGAATATATACGCCGAAGACGATTCCGATGCACTTATTCGCATCGCGGAGAAGGGCGCTGTCGAGGGCGAAGTCTGTGTGCCGTCGGCGATCGTAAATGGATTAGTGCAGGGCGATCTGCGCTCCACTAATCATTTAGAGCTCGCAGCGAAGGCGGTCGTAGTAGGCAGTGTTTACTACAATCTGATCGAGATGGTGATGGGTTCTGAGGTAAACGGCAACCTTATGCATATCAGCACCAGCCAGAACGAGAACAAACGTCTGGCAGCAGACAAGAAGAAGCTTTCCTTCGACACTTCGGTTATACAGAATAGCTAACTGCTTCATAGAGGCCACGGCCACTATGGAGCGTGGCGGCTGATTCTGCTGCTTAAAATAGAGTCGAGGAATAATTGACTAAATTAGTCGGTTATTGACATAATCACTCTCGAAGTAAGCAATTGTCGATTATCCAAGAGCCCTGTCTACACCAGCTGAGAATTCAAATGTCCGTAGTACAAACACAAGAGCCAATCATTATGTCCTTCACCGATAATGCGGCGGACAAGGTGCAAAATTTGATTTCTGAGGAGGGCAACGACAAGCTGAAGCTTCGAGTCTTCGTGACCGGCGGTGGCTGCTCAGGATTTCAGTACGGCTTTTCCTTCGATGAAGAGATCAACGAAGACGACACTATTATCAACAATAAGGGCGCTAGCCTTCTAGTCGATCCCCTTAGCTATCAATACCTCGTAGGATCCAGGGTCGACTACGTCGAAGGTCTGGAAGGTTCGCGTTTTATTGTGAACAACCCGCTAGCCACCACGACCTGTGGTTGCGGCTCCTCGTTCTCTATCTAATTATAAGGGGGCAGACCTCAAAAAACGGGGTCTGTCCCCGATTGTCTTGCCCTTTACAGTCGGCCAGCTAGGCTTTGTAGATTCCACCTAGAACGGTGGCCTGCGCTGCGCCTGTGAATGGCGTCGTGTCGATGGTGCGTCCTTCGCTCGTTTGCTTCGCCATCCAGGCGAAAGCAATTGCTTCAACCCAATCCGGATCAATGCCAAGCTTTGCAGTGGACAAGACATTGCAGTCACGTAGTTGGGCCTGTAAGCCATCTATAAAAGCATTGTTATGTGCGCCGCCGCCACAGACGTAGACTTCGGCAGGCTGCGAAGTCTTTCGTATCTCATTCACGATGCTATCGATCGTAAAGCGCAGCAGCGTAGCCTGCACATCGGCTACAGCTAGTTCCTGCCCGAGCTTGTGTAACTTCGCTTCCAGCCACAAACCATTGAATAGTTCTCGACCGGTGCTCTTCGGCGGCGCCTTTGAAAAATAGGCTTCGTCCAGGAGTAGCTTAAGTAGCGGCTGAATTATATTTCCGCTGGCTGCCCAGTTGCCGTTCTTGTCGTAGTTTTTTTGTTGATGTTTCGCAATCCAATAGTCCATTAATACATTGGCGGGGCCGGTGTCGAAGGCGAGGCAGGTTCCATCTTTGTTCAACACGGTAATGTTTGCGATGCCGCCGACGTTCAATACGACACGGTCGCTGCTAGCCGATTGAAAACAATTTCTATGCAGCACAGGAGCGAGCGGGGCGCCTTCGCCACCGGCCGCCATATCTCTTCTGCGAAAATCTGCGATGGTAGTGATGCCGGTAAGTTGCGCGATGCTATTTGGATCGCCGATCTGTAAAGTGAAGCGGGTAGTTCCCTGCGGGTGATGAAAAACAGTCTGGCCATGGCTGCCTATCGCGCGGATAGCAGTTTTTTCGATATTTTCATTTGCGAGTAATGTTAGAGCTGCGCTAGCGAACAGCTGACCTATGGCTACGTCGGTATTGCCATATAGTTCAAGGTCGATATTTTTGCCGCTACATAATTGTAGGATATCTTCTCTAAGGCCTGATTCTATGGGCTCAGAGTGGGTCGCTATTAGCTTAGGTTGGTCACCAATGAACTGCACAAGAGCGCAATCGACACCGTCGACGCTGGTGCCTGACATCAGACCAATATAGTAATCAAGGTTGGCCAAGGGTGTGCCTATCTTAGTCGGCGCTAGGTTGGTTCAGTGTAATAAAGGTCGTGCTGTTCATATCTGAAAAGCGTTTTAGTAGGTCGGCAGTCTGCGTGCGAAAGCTATCCATATCGGTTGGATCTATAGACTCTGCTTTGGGAAGCTTGTCGATAATAGTGCGGGGGTTTTGGTGTACGCCACCCATTAAGAATTCGTAGTGAAGATGTGGTCCGGTTGCGCTGCCAGTCGTGCCGACATAACCGATAATATCACCCTGTCTGACTCGCTTCCCTTTCTTTATGCCGTTCGCATATTTTGAGAGATGCGCATATTTTGTTTCGAAACCGCCCGCGTGTTTAACGATGACGAGATTGCCGAATGAACCGTTGCGTGATGCGCGAGTAACATGGCCGTCGCTAGTTGCACGAATTGGCGTGCCACGTGGCGCCGCATAGTCTGTTCCCTTATGCGCGCGTATCGTGTTGAGAATCGGATGACGACGACTGGGATTGAAATTTGAACTGATGCGAAAGACATCGAGAGGACTTCGCAAGAATGCTTTGCGCATGCTCTCGCCTTCGGCATTGTAGTAACCGACCTCACCCTCTTCATTTATATAGCGAACCGCGGTAAAAGTTTTGCCTTGGTTCGTATACTGCGTTGCGAGTATGTCGCCGTGCCCGATGAATTCTCCATCAAGGTATTTTTCGTCGTAGAGAATGCTGAAATCATCGCCTGCTCGCGGGTCGAGTATAAAGTCGATAACTCCGCCGAAGATATTCGCCATCTCCATAATCGTTACGGCGGGAATCTGTTCGCGCTGCCCAGCCATGAATAGACTGTCGGCGATTGTGCCTACCTTAAAGGTAGGTCGTAGCTGCGGAAAATTTAGGATCGACTCAACGTCATAGTTATTGTTGTTGAGTGTGAATAGAAAACCTTCCAGCGGAGACTTTAATAGACGTAGCTGCTCGAGTTCGCCTTCACCATCAACATTGACAGGAATGAGGAAGTCCAATTGGTAACCTGGATATACCTGATTCAATACCTTGGCTTCGTCGCTACTATTAAGGACGCGGAATAGATCCTGATCTGACAGGCCTACCTTGCTGAATATTGCGGATAGATTGTCGCCGCTCTTTACCTCAATGTTGCGCCACAGCGTCACGTCTTCCAATACTGGCTGGACTTCGATTTGGGGTTGGGCCTGGGGGGTGATGACGAAGTCTGCTAGGGCCAGCACATCGGACTGCTCTTGCTCGGTAGCAACACTTTGCTCTTGCTCTGGGCTTAGGTCTATGTCCAAGACTATTTCGGTTCTGCCGTTCGCTTCGTCTTCGTCGCCACCCAGAGGCAGAAGCAGTAAGACTAAAACGAGACCGCACAATGCGCCAGCTAGTGTGAGGTGGCCTCGTGGGTAGTGAGACACCACAAGATATTGCTTGCGGAAAAATTGTTTAATTAATTCAATGAGTTCCATAGTTTAAATTACTGCAAAATCTATTATGGCGCCGGAAAGCGCGAGTTTATAGTAAGTTGGCTAGCATTTCCTAGGCGTTTTTGCCCGACTTGCCGCACAACTGAGCTGTTCTAGTGTAAAATCGCCGCCTTTTTAGAATAAACAAAACTCGGTTCCTCCAGCTTGGCTCGGCTTAACCGTTAAATTAATTAGGTTTGCGACACAACGACTTACGACAATAGTGACTCCTGAACATATGAATAGTTCCGAAGATAGTGCCAAAGACATAATCGCCGACCTGCAAAGTCGCAATATGGTCGTTCAACTCTCCAGTGGAGATGAACTCAAGTCACACCTATCTGAGGGTAGCCGCGCCGTGTATTGCGGCTTCGACCCCACAGCCTCTAGTCTCCATATAGGTAGCATGGTCCCCCTTCTGGCGCTGAAGCGTTTTCAGATGGCCGGCCACACGCCTATTGCTTTAGTTGGCGGGGCTACGGGCATGATCGGCGATCCGAGCTTTAAAGACAGTGAGCGGAAGCTCAATTCCACCGACATTATTTCTGACTGGGTTGAGCAGCTGAAGCCACAACTGAGCCAATTCTTGGATTTTGACTGTGGAGAGAACTCAGCCGTCCTCGTGAATAACTTGGATTGGACCAAGGACTACGATGTTCTCAGCTTCCTGCGGGACGTCGGCAAGCATTTCTCCGTCAATGCCATGATCCAGAAGGAATCGGTCAAGCAGCGTATAGAGAGGGAAGGAGAGGGCATCTCCTTTACCGAGTTCAGCTACATGATTCTGCAGTCTTACGACTTTGCTGAGTTAAACAAGCGCTACGGCTGTACTGTGCAGATCGGTGGCAGCGACCAGTGGGGGAATATTACCGGTGGTATAGACCTCACCAGGCGCATGAATCAGTCGCAGGTTTATGGTGCAACCTTGCCTTTGGTCACGAAATCAGACGGCACGAAGTTCGGTAAGAGCGAGAGCGGCACTATCTGGTTGGACCCATCGATGACTTCTCCCTATGCCTTCTATCAGTTCTGGCTAGGCACGGCTGACGCAGACGTCTATAGCTTCATGAAGTATTTCACCTTCCTCAGCGCAATCGAGATAGATGCGATTGAAGCAACAGACAAGGCATCGGGTACTAAGCCCGAGGCACAGAGCATTCTTGCCAAGCTGGTCACTGAGCTCGTGCACGGTGATGAGGGCCTCACGGCAGCCACTCGCATCAGTGGAGCGTTATTCTCAGGCGACATAGCAGCCTTAACTGGTGATGACCTGCAGCAGTTAGAGCTGGATGGTTTACCTTGTTCTAGCATTGCAGCCAACAGCGCTGGCATCGTTGAGGTGTTGGTAGCCACCGAATTGGCGAAGTCGAACAAGATGGCGCGCGAATTCATCGGCAACAACGCTGTGTCAGTGAATGGGCAGCTAGTTAGCGAACCAGATTTCCAGCTTTCTGCAGAAAAAGCACTGCAGGGACAGTACTTCGTACTGAAAAGAGGCAAGAAACTCTTCCATTTAGGAAAATTAGCTCAGTGAACACTGAATGGGGTCAGAGTAAAATTACCCTGTACTCATTTGGATGATTTAGAGAGCGGAGAGGTAATTTTACTCTGACCCCGATCGAAGCCAAAGCCCGATCGAAGCCATCCTGACTCCGGATCGGAGAAATAGGCTACTTTTCCGCATTAAATAGCGCTAGATATAGTCGCTAGAAGCTGCCCACACAGTCGCTCCGCAATAGCCAGCAAACTAGTTATTAATTCTTTTCAAAAAATCCTCGCTATCCCTTGCCAAACCTAGCCTTCTGCGTATAATGCCGGCTCCTGCGTTGATGAGGCGCGGGTCTTTCAAAGTTCTTTAAAAATTAGATTAAGTAATAGAGGTAGATGCTTGCTGTTGATGGTTTCTGTGAATCTTCATAGAAAAGATATCAAAGTAAGCAACTGCGTTATAAATTTTAAGCGTTCTCTGCTCTTCCAAGGGTAGGGAAAGTACAGTAGTTGTTTTATTTTGAGCGAAGTACCGGTTAGATAGAAGTCTTGTCAGATTAAGTAGTACTGGCAGTTGTAGAGGACTATCGAACCAATTGAGAGATTAAACTGAAGAGTTTGATCATGGCTCAGATTGAACGCTGGCGGCAGGCTTAACACATGCAAGTCG
>JAQCKF010000033.1 GCA_027592275.1 Pseudomonadota bacterium | reverse complement strand
TTTCATAAACACCTCTCATAGAGTTACATTTTAACGCTATTTGGTGTCTAGCAAAGGCTGGGAAGTCCACACCCTAGCGGCTTACAGGTTAGAAGATTTCATTGAAATGAACAAAAAGCTTGCACAGTTTATAGTTGATCCACATGGAAAGGCTCCACAGAACTTGAAAGATTCAATTCTCAAGATTCGCAATGCGTCTGCGGAGTTCTGCAGCAATTGGACCGAAGGGCGGCACCACGATGCCCAGATCGCAAGTGATGAGGCATTTAAGCATTTCGATTACGTTCAAGGTGAATTACTTAGACAGCGCGACTTTCATAAAAAAAATCAGGCTACTTGGCCATCTTCGGCATTCAAGATTGCTCTCAATAAGCAAGTTGGAATTTTCCTAGATAATATTTCGACTAATGATATTTCAGGGTTCAAAAATTATGCTTACGGTGAGGCGTGTATGCCGGCCAATTCGAACTCACAATTACTCTCACTAGAAAGAGCATTGAACAAGCTTAAACACCGGGACACTATATCAGTAAATTTTGCGATGTCCCCATCTAGTGGCCACACATTGTACGTCCTGACATTTGCTGGAATGGGACAGCCCGCTTCATTAGCAGAAATCAAAATCAGCAATTTCTGTGATATATGTGACATTGCTGCGTCCCATGTTTGAACTAGAAAAAGCTGACCTTAAAACACCATAGTTCCGTCCTGTTAGATTAACTGGAAATCTCATCGAGGTCATGGTTCTAAGATCGGGGGATAGGTCACAAAAGAGAACTGCTCCGTATATTTTTTAATGGGTGGGTTGATGGGTAAAATATCTATTGGGCCCTAGAGCCCAATAGATACAGTCTATATGGCGGAGAGAGAGGGATTCGAACCCTCGATAAAGTTTCCCCTATACGCCCTTAGCAGGGGCGCGCCTTCAGCCACTCGGCCATCTCTCCATAAATCGAACTCTGTGCAATCCCATCGTTCGGGATTCATTCGATAATTAGCTTAGCTAATTATCTCTCCCCTTACGGGGCGGCCTTTGGCCGTGTGCGGAGCTTACGCTCCTTTGACTCCTTGTTGGATTGTCTTCGAAGCATCACCCTTTATGGGTTTTGGCCCTGACCGCCTCTCCAAAATCGCGGGCATAATAACACAGACCTAGAGGATACGAGAAGCCGGGTTCTAAACTACTTCGTTTTCTTGAAAACGCTTGATTTCACTGGCGTCGAAGCCGAGATCGGCGAGGATATCTACAGTGTGTTCCCCTAGTGCTGGAACTGGCCCCAAACTGGGTTCATAACTACTGTTATTACCCGGTGGTTTGAAGCTCTTTACAGTTCCCTTGGGTGTATCTGTGTCGATCAGCCGATTGAGTGCATGTAGCTGGGGGTGATCCCAGACTTGGGGCATGTCATTTACATTGGCGAAGGCTATTTGCGCTTGATCTAGCTTGGTCGCTACTTCACCAGAGGTGAAATGGGAGAACTTCTCTTCGATTATCTCTTTAAGTGCTTCTCGGTTGGATGAACGAGAGACATTCTTGGCGAACCTCGGGTAGGTGGTGAGATCGGGGCGCTCGAGTACGCTTTCGCAGAATACTGTCCACTCACGCTCGTTCTGTAGACCCAGCATGATGACTTTCTCGTCTCGGGTAACAAACGCGCCATAGGGATAGATGCTGGCGTGATCTGAGCCGGTTCGCTCTGGTGCCGATGCGCCGTCGTAGGCATAGTTCAGCGGGAAGCCCATCCATTCGACCATGGCCTCTAACATGGAGATGTCGATCTTGCTGCCTTTGTTGGTCTTCGAGCGTTGAATTAGCGCCGCTAGTATTGCCGTTTGCGCCTGCATACCTGCGGCTATATCCGCTATGGAGATGCCGCTCTTAACCATCTCATTCTGGGTGCCCGTGATGCTGAGGAATCCTGCTTCGGCTTGTACTAATAGATCGTAGGCCTTCTTGTTCTGATAGGGGCCAGCAGAGCCGTAGCCGGAGATATTACAGACGATTAGCTTTTCGTGTTTGTCGTGCAGTTGCTCGAAATCCAGACCCATCTTGCGGGTTGCTCCCGGCGCCAGGTTTTGCACGAGTACGTCACTCGTTTCCAGCAGTCTCTGTAAAATCTGTCCGGAGTCCTTATGCTTCAAATCCAGCGTAAGGCTCTGCTTCGATCTGTTCGTCCAGACAAAGTGTGAGGATTGACCCAGTACGCGATCATCGTAGTGGCGGGCGAAGTCTCCGCTTTCTCTTCGTTCTACTTTAATAACCCGCGCGCCTAGTTCTGCGAGTTGCCGAGTGCACAGTGGGGCGGCGATAGCGTGTTCAAGTGAGACTACCGTTATGCCATTAAGTGGCGGCGTGTTGCTCATTGAGTGTTGGCCAGCTCTACTCGCGCTTCCATGCAGAGGTTGCCGGTGTTGTCTGCGATCCAGAGTTTCGCGTTGCCCGTGTTGTCTGGTTTGTTGCCACAAACCTGAAATGAATCGATATCGAACACGGGTCTAATAGCCTTGAAGCTGAAGCCTGATACGGCTGCATCTGGATAATTGTCGGCGAATAGCTCTAACAGGAAAGTAGCTAGCAGCGGACCATGCACAACAAGACCAGGGTAGGACTCGACGTCTTTTGCATAGGCTCGGTCGTAGTGAATTCTATGGCCGTTGAAAGTCAGAGCTGAATAGCGGAAAAGCAGGATCGCGTCTGGCGTGACCGTGCGTGCGAAGTCATGCTCTTCGTCGGCCTTGAGAGGAGACTGCGCGGAGACATTGCCGGTGGGCATGTCCCTGTAGACAATATCGTGCTCTTCCTGCAGCAGCACTCCCGAGGAGTCGGACAACTCATGTGCTACACAGACGAAGCCTAGGCTGCCGGATCGTCCTTGCTTCAATTTGATCGATTGGATCGTAGAGCGGCGTTCAATAGTCGCCCCAGCTAGTAAGGGACGGATGAAGTTCAGCCTACTGCCGGCCCACATGCGTCGCGGCAGATCAATGGGTGGTAAGAAGTCGCCGCGGTGTGGATGCCCGTCATCTGCTAGCTCAGACTGCTTCGAGGGCTCAAGGAAGTACAGCCAATGCCAAAGCGGGGGCAGCGCATCGCCAAGTGTGAAGGCCATGTTATCCCGATTCAGAGTTGCGGCGAGGCCTTCCATGGGGGCTATTGTTAGGATGCTTGAGGCGGACTGCGTCTTGCCTATCCATTCGGGGAATTGCTGCTGCGAATCATTCTGCATTGTGGGTGTGTCTATCCGTATTTGGCCGTAGCTGTCTGTAACTATCTCTAACTATCCGGACACCGCAAAGGGTGCTAACTTGATAGAATCTAATGGATGATAGTACAAGATGCCAATAAAATAAGCTTAGAAGAGTATCTCGCGCTCCATCTCATATCTATCTCGAGAATAGAGTAGTAGCACCCATGAACATAGCTGGAGTCTAAGAGTGAAAGGAAAGTATTTTGAAGAGCTAGAGGTCGGAATGTTGTTTGAGCATCAGCCTCACCGCACGGTGACAGAGACTGATAATCTACTGTTCAGCACCATGACCCATAACCCGCAGCCGCTGCATATCGATGCCCAGTTCGCGAAAAAAACACAGTTCGGGCAGATATTAGTGAATAGCTATTTCACGCTTGGCCTGGTGGTTGGTTTGTCCGTTGGCGATACAACGTTGGGCACAACGATCGGTAATCTCGGGATGGATAAGGTGGAGTTTCCTAATCCAGTTTTTATCGGCGATACCCTGCGTGCGCAAACGAAAATAATAGACAAGCGTGAATCGAAATCCAAGCTAGATAGAGGCATCGTTTGGTTCGAGCATCTGGGTATCAACCAGCGAGACGAAATTGTGTGTGAGTGTATTAGAAAGGGCATGATGCTGCGGCTACCGACATGAATATTATCTGCAGCGTAGGTTTAAGAGCAGGTTTAAGAGCAGATTTAAGAGCAGTTTCGAGGAAAGATAAATGACATTGCGAAGATCGATTCACTTCGTCCCCGGCGGCAACGAGAAGATGCTGAACAAGGCCCTAGGTCTTGCCGCGGACTCCTTGATTCTCGACTTGGAAGATTCGGTAACGCCAGATCGCAAAGGCATAGCCCGAGATGAAGTCTGTGATTGGCTGGCGAATGCCGACTTCAAGAACCAAGAAAAACTCGTTCGCATAAACCCCATGGATTCTGAATGGGGCAGGGAAGATCTAGAGGCGGTGTTGCAACACCGGCCCGACGGCATCGTGTTGCCTAAGGTGTTAGATCTCAAGGCCGTGCATGCTGTGGATCAACTAATTATCAATCAAGAAAAAATCGCGGGCGCTGACTACAGCGACATTAAGCTGTTGTTGATCGGCACCGAGATGGCCGCGGCGGTATTCAACCTCGCGCAGATGGTTAATCACGAACGCGTTGATGGTGTCACCTGGGGTGCGGAGGACTTGTCTGTCTCGCTAGGTGCGAGAGCGAAGCGTGATGAGCAAGGAAATTACTTAGAAGTGTTTAGCTTTGTACGCTCGATGTGCCTGCTCGCTGCAGTAGCAGCCAAAGTGCAGCCGATTGATGCGGTGTATGTCGACATCAAAAATACGGCGGGCTTAGCAAAAGAATGTAAGACGGCAGCGGACATGGGTTTTACCGCGAAGCTGACCATTCACCCCGATCAGATTGATATCGTGAATGAAGCGTTCACACCAAGTGCCGCCGAGATAGAAGCGGCGACAGCGCTTGTAGCTGCATTCGAAGAGCAGGAAGCTCTAGGGGCAATGGCATTTAAATTCGACGGCGAGATGGTCGACGTGCCACATCTCAAACGTGCGCAGCAAGTACTAGCGCTCGCGCGGCGCAATGATGCCGGGAATAGCTAGCCGTGGATTTTATTGAGACACAAGAACAAGGTCTGATTCGAGAATCGATTCGCAAGCTCTGCAGTGGCTATCCCGATGACTACTGGGAGCAATGTGATAGAGAAAAAGAATATCCATTAGCTTTTTTTAACGAAGTCGCGAAGGCAGGCTGGATCGGCATAGCCATGCCTGAAAAATACGGCGGCGCAGGCAAGGGCATTCAAGAAGCGGCTATCGTGTTGGAGGAAGTAGCCGCGTCCGGCGCCGCAATGAATGGCGCAACACCACTACACCTATCGATCTTCGGCATGCACCCAGTCGTAAAACACGGCAGCGAAGCTATGCGGGAGAAATATCTGCCCGCCGTTGCTAGTGGCGAGTTACAAGTTGCCTTCGGCGTTACCGAACCGAATGCCGGCAGCGATACAACCTCCATCGAAACCTTTGCAAAAAGGCACGGCGATCACTATCTAGTGAGAGGACGAAAAGTCTGGACGACTAAGGCGTTTGAATCTGAACGAGTGCTGCTGTTGGTGCGCACGACACCGAAAGACAAAGTGAAGCGCAAGACCGATGGCATGACACTGTTATTGGCTGAGCTGCAAAAGCCAGAAGTCCACATCTCGGCGATTGAAAAGCTTGGTCGCAACGCGGTCCGAACCTGCGAAGTAGTCTATGACGATCTAAAAGTTTCAATCGAGGACAGAGTAGGAGAAGAGGGCGAGGGCTTTCGCTATCTGCTCGATGGCTTGAACGCGGAACGCATTCTTATCGCCGCCGAATCGATTGGAATAGGCAGGGCAGCACTGCGCCGCGCCGTGCAATACGCGAACGAGCGCGTCGTCTTCGGCCGTCCTATAGGCAAGAACCAAAGCATCGCCTTTCCCTTGGCAGAGGCGCGCATGAAATTGGATGCTGCCGACTTGATGACTAAGAAGGCCGCCTGGTTAATAGACAACGGTCAGCGCTGTGGAGCAGAAGCAAACATGGCGAAGTGGCTAGCGGCCGAGGCTGGATTCTTCGCGGCGGATGCGGCAATACAGACCCACGGTGGTTTTGGTTACGCGAGGGAATACCATGTCGAGCGTTACTGGCGTGAGGCAAGGCTAATGAAGCTCGCGCCCATCTCCCAAGAAATGATTCTAAATTTTGTCTCAGAACATGTGTTAGGTTTGCCGCGCTCCTATTGATTCAAGCGGCGATTTGCGCGGCCAATGTGGTTGGGCTTCGGCCCGGTTCAGTATCCCGGCTTCTTTTGAGAAGGCCTGCCGCATGGATGCTCAGTTAAACGAAAAGCAGTTTCAAATACCAAGAATATCGACTATAAAACACCCTCATTGAAGCGCATACACTCCACAGGATTACCTATGAGATCTGCAATAAAAAGAACAAAAAATCACGGACTACTGCTCGCACTAGGCCTTCTTCTTAGCCTGTGCCTAAACAGCGTGTCCGCTCAAGAGCTTAGTCAGAACGACGATCCAGAATTCCAGCGAGTCGCACCGTTTCAGGTGTTCGACAATCTCTACTATGTAGGCGCCAAATGGGTCTCCGCTTGGTTATTAGAAACCGACCAAGGGCTGATCCTGTTCGACACGCTCTACGGCGAGCTAACCGACCTCGTAGTCGATGGCATTCGTGAGCTTGGCTTCGACCCTAACGATATTCGCTATGTGGTGGTGACCCATGCTCACTACGATCATATCGGTGGGGCCAAGCGCATGCAGGATGAGTTTGGAGCGGTGGTGTTAATGACAGAAGAAGACTGGGCTATGGTTGAAGAAGAACCCGTCTATCAGGCCTACCCCAAGCCAATGCGTCACCTTATGGTGACCGACAACGGCACCGTGAACCTCGGTCGCACCGGACTGCGTTTCGTTAAGACACCCGGTCACACAACCGGCGTCGCCTCAACACGATTCACCGTGTATGACGATGGCTTCCCCTTTCAGGCCTTCATGTTCGGCGGAGTGGGGCTCAATTTCGAGGGAGTAGAGCGCACGCAGATGTATATCGCGAGCGTGAAGCGCCTGCAGAAGATGAATGACATCGAAGTCAATATTCCCAATCATCCAGCTTCCGGCGATGTTTTTGAGCGTTACGAGTTGTTAAAGGAGCGGCAGGAAGGCCAGCCGCATCCCTTCATCGACCCAGAAGGCTACACTGCCTGGCTAGACGAGTTGTTGGTCGCGGCCGAAGCCAAGCTAGTCGAAGAACAAGCTGCAGCGGGGCAGTAAGTTAGCCCAGACTGAGTGCTAAGAAGAATTGTTGGAGAGGGGTTTTCAATAATGTTGCTAAAAACAAATTTGGTTTGGGGGTTTCAACAAAGAATACGGCGGGGGAGCTATTTCCCTGTTTTGGTACAAAAATTACCCAATTGTTTATTCCAACACCTCAACTGCATCCCGAAATTGAACCTTAGCTACTTCACGAAACAGTTCGCCCAATTCCCGATAAAAATTTCGTAGTGGTGAAGTGTCACGCCAGGCCAGCGCATGAATTCGATTAATAGACTCACCTTTTACCGTTAAAACGCTCAGCTCATCACGATCAATGATTTCCGAGCGTATATACAGAGCTGGCAAGAAGGTCACGCCCATTTCCATATGGACCATTTGCCGGATCGAGTCGAGGCTGGTGCCTTCATAATCCCGCAGGATTTCTGCATTAAACTGTTTGCATAAATCTTCTACCTGTCTAAAGAGTGAATGGTGCTCTTCGATTGTCAGAATTTCCAAGCCAGCCAGTTGATCGCCTCTTATTGATTTGTTCTTTGCCAGCGGATGCTCTCGGTTCATGACCAGGTAGAGAGATTCACGGAACAGCGGCATGACGGTGATGCCGTTTTCTTTCAATGGCAGTGTGGTCAGTATTAAGTCATAACGACCATCGTATAACCCTTGTGCCAACGCATCGGGCACTTCTTCCCGGACAAAAATTTTCACCCAGCCATACTTTTTGTGAACTTCCGGTAATATCCACGGGAGGGCATAAGGGCCCAATGTAGGACTGGCACCTAGCCTAAATGTACCGGAAGGGCCCTTGGTAGCGAAGTTGGCAGCATCGACGATTACTTCCGCCGCACTCACTGCTTGCTGTGCGTGTTTCAGTAAATCTCGTCCTAGAGGCGTGAGAGTGACTCCCCCTTTGCTGCGCTCGAACAATTCTAGGCCCAACGCTTCCCCTAATTTTTTTATTTGTGCACTCAGGGAGGGTTGGCTGATTTTCAATTCCCGAGCTGCCTACCGCAAGCTTACACCCTTGGCTGCTACGATGAAGTAGCGTAATTGTTTTAGTTTGATATTCAGGACGTTTATACTCCAATTCTGGGATAGAACTATCTGGTTTAACCGCTGTCTGTCTCTGTGCTGAGAAGCCACTAAATGCGATTTGATGGTGAAAGTGCTTTCCTATCATATATTGTATATATTTATCGATAAATAATCACTACCATACCTTGCTAAATTAGACCTTGGATATTCACTGTGGCGTAGAATCAGCTAACTATGAACTCCCTCATCTTTCACTAGCGCGGGTTTCCTACCTCTTATTGAGTAGGAAGCTTGAATCGACTGGCTATTAATGCTGGATTGTCGAGATGAAGAAAGAGTCTATGCAAATTGCATTTTCGTTGAAAATTTTGTTGATTGAGTGAAAAGCTTTAAACCAGCCAATTGGACAAATTGAAAATAGAAGAGGAATGATATGAATAATACAATTTCCGACATTCCCCAGGGAACACTAGACGGGCTTAAACGCAACTGGAAAGCCGATATGGTGTCTGGCTTTCTGGTCTTCCTCATTGCCTTGCCTCTGTGTCTTGCGATTTCTCTCGCCTGCGGCTACCCAGCGATTGCTGGAGTTTTCACGGCGATTATCGGCGGCATTCTATCTGCTTTTATAAGTAACTCGGAATTGACGATCAAGGGGCCCGCTGCGGGACTAATTGTAATCGCGCTAGGCTGTGTTACCGATTTTGGGTATACAGCAGGAGTTGACCCCGCTGCAGATTATCAGGCGTATCGTTTAGCTCTCGGTGTCGGAGTTGCTGCAGGCGCAGTTCAAATCCTTTTTGGGTTGTTTCGCTCAGGAATACTCGGCGAATTCTTTCCCACGGCAGCAGTTCACGGCTTGCTCGCCTCGATCGGTATCATCGTCATCTCTTCGCAGTTACCGATTGTGCTAGGCGTTGAGTCCACTGGGGGGCCCATTGAAAAGCTGCTTTCTATCCCAAGTTATTTTATGGCAATGAATCCAGTTATTGCGCTGATTGGCGGCATCAGTCTTGCCATCATGTTCGGCTTCCCGTTCATTAAGAACCCGATGCTGAAAATGATCCCGGCACCTATGATGGTGCTTCTGGTTGCTGTTCCTCTTGGCATGTATTTCGATATTGGTACCGAGCAAATCGTAGCTTTCGCAGGGCAAGATGCTGCGCTTGGGCCACACTATCTTGTCGATGTGCCAGATAATATGTTTACCGCGCTCACCTTTCCAGATTTTTCTGGGGTGCTGACTTCCACTGGTATCACCTACATCATCATGTTCTCTCTGATTGGTAGTGTGGAATCCTTATTGAGTGCAAAAGCTGTCGATCAAATCGATCCTTGGCGGCGTAAGACAAACATGGACAAGGACCTTCTCGCAGTTGGAATCGGCAACACCGCCGCTGCGTTCGTCGGTGGCTTGCCGATGATTTCTGAGATAGTGCGCAGTAAGGCCAACATCGATAACGGCGCACGCACCCGTTTTGCCAACATGTTTCACGGCCTGTTTCTGCTTGCCTTTGTAGCATTGGTACCAGCATTGATTGATCGCATACCTCTCACGGCGCTGGCAGCAATGCTGGTGTTCACAGGTTTTCGACTGGCCTCGCCGAAAGAATTTGTGCATATGTACCAAATCGGTCGCGAGCAGCTCATCGTTTTTGTCTCAACCGTTATTGGTGTACTCGCCACCGACCTGCTTGTGGGCATCGGTATTGGAATTCTGGTGAAGGCCATCATTCATGTTATCAATGGTGCTCCTATAGGCTCCTTGTTCAAGCCCAGCATGAAAGTTGAAAATGAAGGTGATGACTCGGCGACAATCAAGGTTGATAACTCTGCCATTTTTAGTACTTGGATAGCACTGAAGAATCGAATCGGCAGACCAAGCACGAAGAAAGTTATTGTTGATTTGTCTGGTACAAAGCTCGTGGATCACACTGTGATGGCCAACCTTGAAGCCTTGGAAAGAGAATTCGCTGAGAGCGATCGCGTACTCTTAGTTACCGGCCTCGATGGGCATAGCCAATTATCTGAACATCCTCTGGCGGCGCGAAAAAAAGTCTAACTGATGAACGCAACTAGCAAGCTACACAACCTCATTGAAGAGGCTGCCCAACCGGTTTCCCAGTTCTGGCCCATGAAGGGGTATGTCTCGCATAACCCGCTCCAGGGCCTCGAGCACCTGCCGTTTGATGAAGCGTTTAAGCAAGCGAAGGGCTTGTTTGGTGCTGAGGGGTATTTGCCAGTAGGGGAATTCCGTAGCCTGTTTGAGACTGACCGTATAAAAGCGGAAAGTGTAGAGTGCGCCATGGCCCGTGTGGGTCCCAAAAGCGACGAGGCCATTGCTCTGGCATCGCGGACCATCACGGCACAAGAAGTAAATAGACTCCATTTGATTTATGGTATTGATGCACTTGAGCCAGCATTGTTTGAATGGCACCTAACTAGTGCGGGTGCATTAGAAAAATCGCAACCCGGTGCTAGCGCAAACCTCGATCTCGAAAAGTTGTGGCAACAAGTATTATCCACACTCAATCTTTCAATTCATGCGGCGAACAGTCAGCAAACAGCAGAAGCGATAAGTGGTGACGAGGAACTCGAGCTACCGTTTCGTCGTACGCTTAGCGACTGGCTCGACCAGCTAACAGAATCTTCTATCGTTTCCACCATCGATCAGCAATTGATCAAGTGGACTGCCTCATTCGTTGATGAGGGAATGGCCGGATGGTCTATGCCCGGCAGACGGCCTGGATTCTATGCGGCTTGGCGCGAACTTGCGCAACACGATATGAGTGGGCGTCTCCTAGGTATTTCTGATTTTGCTAAAAAAATTGCAGCTCTACCAGTAGATCCTGAAAGTGCGATTCAGCATTCGCTGACAGTTCTTCAAATTCCAGAGGCACGTTGGCCGGACTATATAACTCGCGTGCTTGCACAGCTACCAGGTTGGACGGGGCTGATACGTTGGCGCGGACTGAATCAGGACGATCCGATTCAGCAAGCAGCGCCTATTGATGTGGTGCAATACTTAGCAGTTCGACTATTTTATGAGCAGGAACTTGTTGCATTGCAAGCTCGCCGAAAATGGGGTGTTGAAGGTAATTTAACAGAGGTTGCCAATTACTTAAAAGATCATGGCAAGGCGCCAGAAGCAACTGTTAGCCCTCATAAGCTAGCGTTAAGTCGTGATGCGTGGCGACTGTTTCATCTTTCACAGCTGCTGGGTATTGACGCCAATTCACTTAGTGAAATTACCAGTGAACAGGCAAGCAGTATGCTCGGATGGCTCGATGATTTTCCGGTAGAGCAGCAGTTACCAGTGTGGCTTGAGGCCTATGAAGAGTCGTTCCGCACTGATCTGTTGTCAAATATTAAGGCGCATCAAGGTACTGTACCGGCACTTAAAGAACGGCCTTTAGCTCAAGCGGCATTTTGCATCGATGTCCGTTCCGAACCTTTCCGTCGTCATCTTGAAGCAGCGGGTGCAATTGAAACCTTTGGCTATGCAGGGTTTTTCGGTATTCCAATTAGTCATCGGAGTTACGATGCAGAAGAGTCCTTTCCCTTGTGCCCGGTGTTGCTGAGTCCAGGTAGTGTGCTCTATGAATTACCTCGTGCTGGCCAGCAAGAAGCACTGTCGAAGTATGCTTCAGGTTCGCGTTGGATGCAGTTGGGTGAAAAACTGTTTCACGACATGAAGCACAGTCCCATTGCCTCATTCTTGTTGGTGGACGTACTCGGGCTATTCTTCAGCGCAGCACTGTTAGGGAAAACTTTGTTTCGACGCCCTTATCACTGGGTGATTAAAGCAGTCGACGCTTTTTTTCGTCATCCATTCGAGACTGAAATTCGCCCTGGAGATGAAGCTGGTGAACGACCTCATGTCCGCGGCGTACCTGAAGAGTTAGCTCGCGGATATTCAATACAGCAACAGGCAGACTTTATTGAAGGTGGCCTGCGCATGATAGGGCTCACTGAGAACTTCGGCCGCTTTGTTGTACTCTGCGGCCATGGAAGTACCACGGATAATAATCCCTATTCTGCAGCGCTGGATTGCGGAGCCTGCGGTGGGCGTCATGGAGATCCAAATGCCCGTACTTTTGCCGCGATGGCGAACAGCAATCTAGTGCGTGCTGAGCTTGCAAAGCGCGGTATTGATGTTCCAGAAGACACCTGGTTTCTACCTGCCAAACACGATACGACTGCAGACAAGGTCAGTTTCTATGACGAAGTGGACGTGCCGGAAAGTCATCGAGATGATCTGCTAAAATTTAAGCTGGCATGTATCGAAGGCGGTGAGCAGCAAGCGCTTGACCGCTGCAAACGAATGCCAGGTACGCCCAAAAACATGACAGCGAAACAGGCTTTCGCCCATGTCGAGTCAAGGAGTTTTGACTGGGCTAACTCGCGTCCGGAATGGGGGCTGTCGGGTAATGCTGCATTCATTGTTGGTCGACGCGCTATGACTAAAGGTATGAATTTGGGAGGTCGTTGTTTTATGCATTCTTACAACGCGCTTTCTGACCTGGAAGGCGCCTTCCTAGAAAAAATCATGACAGCCCCGCTGGTAGTGACTGAGTGGATCAATATGCAGTACTACACCTCTGCAACAGACCCTTGGAAGTACGGCAGTGGCAGTAAAGTCATTCACAATGTGGTCGGTGGCGTTGGTGTCATGTATGGCGCACAAAGCGATCTAGCAACTGGTCTGCCTCTACAGACAGTCAATGATGGAGATGTTCATTTTCATGAGCCAATGCGCTTGCTCATACTTATTGAAGCGGACAAGGAAATAGTTGCTGACATCATCAGCAGGCATAAAGTTTTGCAACAGTTTTTTTACAATGGCTGGTTGAATCTTGTTGCAATCGACCCGAATACTACCGACTACCACCGCTTCAACACAGACGCGACTTGGGAGCCTATTGAACTATGAAAATATTTCCCGTCATTGCGCTATTTGTTCTGTGGTTGGTGTTGTCTGCATCCTATGACTTGATACATGTGGTAATGGGGATCGTTACAGCGGCTATTGTCGTGTGGATAAATCCAACGGCTGCACCGAGCACTCGCAAATTTTCCTGGCTCTCTGCAATTGGCTACATGCCGTGGCTCTTCGGAAGGGTTCTTAAAAGTGGCTTTCATGTAAGCAAGCTTATCCTTGATCCGGCGCTGCCTATCAAGCCTGAGCTACTTCACTATAAAACCAATTTGCGCAGTAATGGAGAACTTGTTGTGCTGGGTAATTCAATCACTTTGACGCCTGGCACCATCACTGTAGAAGTGGCACCTGGCGAACTCATCGTGCATGCCATAGATGCACCTTCGCAGAAAGATCTCGTGAGCGGTGTGTTGGACGATAAGGTTGGTCGACTATTCCCAATGAAGGAGCGTGACAAGTGAATTCGTTCTTTTTCTTTGTTCTTACTACTTTAATCGCATTGATGCTCGTCTATTTGTATCGGGTGGTACGTGGGCCAAGTATTTATGACCGGGTATTGGGCTTGAATGGAATATCAACCAAAGCAATCGTTGTGTTGCTGGTAATCGGTACCATGTTCGAGCGTGTAGATATGTTTGTTGATATTTCAACTGGGTATGCAATTTTAAATCTTGTTGGAGCACTGGCGATCGCCAAATTTCTCGAAGAACAGGGAGCACAAGAGAAATGACTTGGTTAGCTATCTTTTTGATCGTTGTTGGGCTGTTCTTTCTTGTTGTCGGCTCAATTGGCATCTTGCGGTTTCCGGACGTCTTCTCCCGCGCGCATGCACTTTCGCTCACTGACTCGTTGGGCGCTGTCTTCGTGTTAGCGGGGCTTGCCGTCTATGAAGGCTTCACCTTCAATTTTCTTCGTATTGTCGTTGTGTTGCTGCTCATCTATTTGATGAACCCAGTCATTTCACATGCAACATTAAGGGCGGCCTACCGCTCAGGTCTTCGGCCCACTGGCGAGAAAGATAAATGACTATTGAAATTCCCCTGCTGATTTTACTGATCATGACGGCTGCCGGTGCCATCCTGGTAAAGGATCTTATTTCCGCCGTGTTCATACTTGGTTCCTACAGCTTTGCCTTGGCGTTGGTTTGGGCTCTGTTAGGCGCGGTTGATGTCGCGTTTGTGGAGGCAGTTGTAGGAGCAGGGTTGGCGACAGTATTTTTTCTACTGACCTTATTTCGCACGACAGAAAAAGACAGAGTGATATGCCGGCCCCCTGTGCCTTGGTCCGCCATAATAGGTTTGCCACTATTGGGCTTGTTACTTCTATATGGAGCGGGTGATCTTCCTGTATTTGGCGATCCGACTTCACCAGCTAGTACGGTAATCTCGCCATTATATCTTGAGAATAGTATTAGACAGACTGGGACGCCGAATGTCGTGACGGCAGTGCTCATGGATTATCGCTCATTCGATACTTTTATCGAAACCATCGTGATTTTCACTGCCGGTATCGCCTGCGCACTAATAATGAGGAAGGGCGACAAATGATCCAACCACACGACAGTGTCATCGTGCGCACTTTTGGCCACATTGTTATTCCAGTTGCACAACTGTTTGGGGTTTACGTGTTGATGTTCGGTCAATACGGTCCGGGAGGCGGTTTCGTTGGCGGCGTGGTTATTGCGGGCAGCATGATAATGGCGATTTTGATTTTCGGCATTGAGTCTGAGGACAGTGTGCTTGCCCGAAAAATTCTGCATGGCGATGGCGTGGGACTGCTGATCTTCGGTGGCGTTGGCGGCCTATGTTTGATCGGTGGTGGCGAATTCTTGAATTACAGCCATTTGTCTATCCCGGGTCTTGACGAAACTTCGCGGCACCAAGTTGGAATATTACTAACCCAGGTGGGTGTCGCGGTGGATGTTGCGGTCACAGGCGTGTCCATAGCCATCAGTTTGTCATTTGAAGAAGATGAAATTTCACAAGACGAGGTTACTGACTGATGGGTGAGCTATTCCAAACATTGCTTCAGCGGCCGAACTTTGTCGTTTTTGTAATTCTGTTTTTGTGGGGCATCTACATAATGGCTGTCCACCCAAACTTAGTCAAAAAACTCATTGGCTTGTATATTGTGCAGACCAGCGCGATCTACTTTCTGGTGGCATTCAGCGCCAAAGACGGTGCAACCGTTCCCATAATTCTTGAAGGTGCAGCAGCTGTGGATCCTTCTATCTATGCAAACCCACTGCCGCATGTGCTCACCGTAACTGCGATTGTTGTTCAGGTTGCAACCCTAGGTGTTTCACTGGCGCTAGTTTCTGCGATTTATCGCAAGTTTGGTACGCTGGATGAAGATGAATTGATGGAGAAGTTGAAATGAGCAGCCATCTGCCTATTCTGCTTTTTCTTGTGCCGTTCTTTATGGGTGTATCGATGCCCATTCTTACAGCCAAGCGGCCCGCACTATGCCCGGATATAACTTTGGGCACAGTTATCGTGATGGTTATAGTAGCGATACTAAACCTGCGTTTTGTTCTTACCCAGGGGCCAATAGAATACGCTCTCGGCGGGTGGACTGCTCCCCTGGGCATTGCCTGGCTGAATGATTCAATTGCTGCCCTTATTGCTTTGACTATCAGTGTGGTCTCACTGATTACAATCGTTTATGGACGTGTGGTTGTTACAACAGGGCTGGAAAAGAGTGTTCCTTATTACACCTTGATTCTGATAATGATGTCAGGCCTCGTTGGTCTTATATTTGCTGCCGATCTATTCAATGTCTTCGTATTTCTCGAAGTAGCTGCCTTAACAGGCTATGCCTTAGTTGCTGCTAGTGGTGGGAAAGCTTTGGTTTATGCATTTCGATATCTACTGCTGGGCTCTTTTGGTGCAACGCTTTACCTGCTAGGCCTGAGCCATCTCTATGTTGCCACTGGCACTCTTAATATGGCGGATCTGTCAGATCGACTGCCCGAGTTGATGACGTCAACGGCAGTCGCTGCTGGTCTTATCTACATTTTCCTTGGCCTCTCAATCAAAATGGCTTTGATACCACTGCATAGTTGGTTGCCTGATGCCTATGCCAATGCGCCGTCCTCAGTGACGCCGTTCCTTGCATCTACTGTAACCAAAGTCGCTTTAGTCGCTTGGGTTCGCATAGAGTATTCACTTATTACACCAACTGTTGAGGTCAGTGCAGTGCCTGTGCTGGTGTTGCTGGAGGAGTTGGGTGTCATCGCGGCGCTTGTAGGAGGTGCGCTGGCGCTAATTCAAACAGACTTGAAACGAATGTTTGCGTACGGAGGGGTTAGCCACATTGGTTTGATTCTGATTGGTGTGAGTCTAGGCAACGACACAGGTTTCGCCGGTGGCATGTTTTACCTGATAAATGACGCCATCATGCAGGCCGCGCTGTTTATGATTGCCGGTGCCATACTGCATTACCACAATGCCAGCACGCTTGATGACGTGCGCGGTCTTGGTCACGTTACTTCACCCTGGCTGACCGCGTCGCTAATTGTGGTTGCCATAGCCATGGTAGGGCTGCCTCCCACCGGAGGTTTCTTCGGGAAGTGGAATATCATTCTCGGTGCTTTGGAAGCAGAACACTACGTCGCTGTCTTTGCCGTGGTTGGATCAACACTATTAACGTTTGGTTATTTTCTTAAAGTTTTTGCCAACTGGTTTCATCAACCTCAAGCTGTTGAAGTGAAAACAATCGAAGTCGCCCGTGAGTTGCGGTTCAGTCTTGGCATGGCTTCATTCGCAATAATCGCGCTGGGGTTAATGAGTGACACTGTTGTTCAGTATTTACTTGAATCTGTTAGCAGAGGAGGCATTTGAAAGCGCTATGATGATCTATGTACTAATTCCACTTTTGCCTCTGGCAGCGGCATTTGTCCTTGCGATTTTTGGTGAACAACTACAAGGGAAAGGGCAGCGACTTGTCATCCCAGCAGTGGCACTTTCATTTGGGGTTTCATTCCTCGCTTTTCTAGATGTTTCTGCAAATGGTGCTATTCGGGTACAGGTTTTCCAATTACTGAATGTGGGCCAACTAAAAATTGATTTTGGTTTTTACCTGGACCAGCTAACCGTACTGCTGTTGCTTCTGGTTACCGGAGTCAGCACGGTTGTGCAGGTCTATTCCTCCCGTTATATGGTCAGCGATCCCAGGCATAGCAGGTTCTTCGCGCTGACAGCCTTGTTCACCGCCGCCATGACGTTGCTAGTGATGAGCAGTAACTTAATGGTGACGTTCATTTTCTGGGAGCTCATGGGCATTTGTTCCTATTTGCTGATATCCCACTACTCTGAGCGATCTTCAGCAGCACGGGCTGCGACGAAAGTATTTTTAGTTAACTCAATCGCCGATGCCGGACTCTTGGTAGGTATAATTCTCACCTATCTATCTTTTGAAACTCTCGATATTCCTGAGATACTAGCCATTGCACAATCAGCAAACGATATTCCTACTGAGTCACTAACCCTGATAACCCTCTGTTTGTTTTGCGGCGCCGTTGGCAAGTCAGCACAGATGCCCGCCCACGTGTGGCTGCCATTTGCCATGGAGGCTCCGACACCGGTGTCTGCGCTGATCCATGCAGCGACTATGGTAAATGCCGGGCCATTTTTGTTGGTACGATTGAGCCCGATTTTAGTACTTGCGCCTAATGCGATGATGGTGATCGCAACGGTTGGGGCGATCACAGCGCTGTTTGCTGCGGTAGTGTCGTTGACCCAAACTGATATCAAGCGAGTTCTCGCTTATTCAACTATTAGCCAGCTTGGGTTTATGATAATGCTCTGTGGTGTGGGGGCATTCGTTGCTGCGATTTTACACCTCATCGCCCACGGTTGCTTCAAAGCATTCCTCTTTTTGTCTACAGGCAATTCTCTTGCTGGTACGCATCGTCATCTTGAAAGCTCCCAGGAGAAGCCGGCACTTTCAAGCAGCGGCCTGTTTATTGGCGCATTGATCATGTCCTTGATACCTGCGCTGGTAATTTTCTCAGGTTCTTATCAGTTTTTGTGGATTTCGCAAAGTTCTGTCGCAGCAAATATTGCTTTGTGGATTGTAGGGCTTGGCACAATCTTCTTTACCGCCATGTATCTATTCAATTGTGTTACTACTGTTTTTCAGCGTGGCCCCACGGGAGCCAGTGACAGTGAGCCGGTTGTCAGACCGTCGCTATTTTCACCTCGGCATGTTTTTGGTATTACCGTGGTAGTCGCCGTTATGATTGCCTTGTTAATTGGAGTATGGCGCTGGTTTGCAGGTTTCCTGTCACCGGTAGTGGGTGGCATGCAGGCACAACCAGCATCAGAATTCTCTGCCTGGCTATTGCTGCCGTTATTTGCAGCTCTGGCTGGTTGGATCATTGCCTATTACAGGTTCTCTCATCCAGGGCCGCCGCACACGGGCATATGGAAGAAACGGCTTTATGTGTTCTTTCTTAATAAGGGGTACTTCGATGAGATTTACGATGTATTCCTAGTGCGACCGACAATTAAGTTCTCCGGTTGGATGTGGAGGAGGATAGACCAGGGCATTGTTGATCGTCTGGTACTCTCGCTGGGTTCTGCCAGTATTGGCATCGCAAGGCGGCTCGGTTACCTTGATTCCGCTGTTGATAATCGTGTTACTTCAGTGGGCACAGGCAGCGTCACTGTAGCGCACTGGCTTGGCAAGTTCGTCGACACGGCTGGGATTTCAAGAACGGTTGATGGAATAGGGCAAGGCGCCGATGCTACTGGGCGCGCGGCACGACATTATGAGCCACACACATTGCAACACAACTTGTTGATCGTAGTATTATGGTTGGTTGCAGCACTGGGTTTTTTCTACTGGATCGCGGGATAGGCATCGCTATGAGTTCATTATTAACAGACCATCTGCTGAGCTTGATCATCGCCGTGCCATTTATCGGCATGGTTGTCCTCGCCTTTTTGAGCGAGCGTAAGTGGGTACTCTCAGTAACGCTTGCAATTACACTTATTAATGCTGCGCTCGCCTTTTATCTGTGGAGCCAGTTCAGCCTGGTGGAATCGGGCATGCAGTTCGTTGAACGTATGGAATGGATGCCGACTTTCGGTATTGAATACGCTGTTGGCGTTGATGGCATTAGTTTATTGCTGGTGTTACTGACAACCATACTGCCGCCGCTTTGTGTACTGGGGTCCTGGGAGTCTATAACGTCGCGATTGAAAGCCTTCATGATGTTGATCCTGCTGGTCGAAGGCGCCATGTTGGTTGTCTTTACCGCACTTGATGCCTTTCTGTTTTTCATGATGTGGGAAGTCACCATGGTGCCGATGTATTTTATGATCGTACTATGGGGTGGACCAAATCGCATCGCGGCCGGATTGAAGTACGTGCTATACAGTCTCGCAGGAAGTCTGCTGTTGTTGGTTGGCATATTGGCACTGTCTCTTCAGGCTGGCACCTTCGACATTCAATCACTGGCGGGTTTCACCTATTCAGAAAATTCCGAGTTCTGGATATTTCTAGCATTGTTTTTGGGCTTTGCGATCAAGCTACCCATGTTGCCATTTCATACTTGGCTTCCCGACGCGCACTCCGAGGCTCCAACCGCAGGTAGTGTGCTCTTAGCTGGCGTGTTACTCAAAATGGGCGGCTACGGTTTGATTCGATTCTGCCTGCCAATCTTCCCCGAAATGGCCCACGCATTTGCTCCAACCGTGCTCTGGCTGTCAGTTATCGGGATTTTGTACGGCGGATATATGGCTCTCGCTCAGACAGACCTAAAAAGACTGGTAGCGTATTCCTCCGTCTCACATATGGGCTTTGTGACTCTGGGTATATTCTCGTTTAACAACGAAGGTATTGAGGGCGCCACATTACAGATGGTGACTCACGGTGTTACAACGGGCGCGATGTTCTTACTAGTAGGCCATCTTTACGATCGTACACACAGTCGCGAAATTGCCGACTATGGTGGCCTTCAACAGCGCATGCCTAGATTCGTTGCGATATTGAGTTTATTCGCCGTTGCTTCCTTCGGTCTGCCGACAACTTCGAACTTTATCGGTGAGTTTTTAATTCTGGTTGGCGTTTCTTATGAAAACTTTATCTTCGTAGTACTAGCGATGGGCGGCATCGTACTGGGTGCGGCCTACATGCTGTGGATGTTGCAACGTGTTGCATTCGGCGAAGCGCGTACTGATGCGGCGAGAAAAATCACTGATATCAATGCGCGGGAAATGTTAGCTGTGATTCCTCTGGCAATAGTCGTTATAGGTATTGGTATCTATCCAGGGCCACTGCTTGAAACCATGGATGCTAGTGTGACTTTTGTTGTTGAACGCCTGGCAATGGGCCAGTAATTGGCTGGAAACATTGCAGTGCCTCGCCATTCGAGCAGGCACTGAATAGGGTAGGCCCCAGAAGAGCTTAGATCCCAAAAATTCCGTCTGTCTAGCTCGCAAACTGCTCAAAGAACGCCTTACACTGCTCGTCCGCTGGGAAATAACTCTCGACGAGCAGCTCTTCCATACCAGCATCCAACGCCGTACCAAACTGGCTTAGTGTAGAGAACATCTTCAACGACTGACCACCCAGTTTGAAATCGATAGTGAGCATGGGGCCATCAGAGGGTGAATCATTAGGCTGCCGCCAGTTATCCGGCGGAGACATCTCCAGCACACGCTTGTACAGCGCATCGTCACTAGGCTTACCAAAGGCTAACACCTGTTTACGCAGCCGTCGCAACGTGTGACTAGCAACCTCATCCCAGTTCTCAATGAAGGGCCTGTAGCAGTCATGCCGGAATATGGCTTCGAGTATATTCATTGTAGGTGGCGTGCTGCTGCCCGCGATAATCTGGGCAGTCATCATCAGCTGCGCGCTATTCGCCATCAGCAAATTCCAGCTACCATCCATCACCAGCGCGGGATACGGATTGTGGTTATCCAGGATTAGCGTCAGCGCCTCCCGAACCGGCTTCATGTCATCCGCACCCAGATCCAGCTGCGTATAGGCGGCCGCATAACCACCAGAATGCAGCAGTAAGTTGCTGTCCGTATGGGGCAAGTCGAGAACATCCGCGAGGCGCAATATCATCGCCCGACTAGGGCTGGTACGCCCTGTTTCGATGAAGCTAATATGCCGCGAGGACACATCAGCCATGAGCGATAAATCAAGCTGAGAGAGCCGGCTCTTTTTGCGGTATTCGCTGAGTAGGGGGCCAACGGCAGGCATCTGTGAATTCCTTATCGATTCGAATTTACAGACATTGTAGCGGGCTAGTTGCGGTGCTTCCATTACCTTACAGGTCATGGTATTTAACGACATCGGGGAGAAAAAAGAGAATTTTGATTTCTGGCTAGACATTAGTTATGTCTATCAAGCTTTTGAAGTATAAGGATAAAATCCGTAAAGTTAATGTGAATTATAGGATCTGCCATTGCGCAAATTGCCGACGCGCCTGACTCAACTGTTCTGCGCTCATGCGCCCCTCAAGTTCAACAAGCAGGGCATCCGCCTCGCTGTTCTCATTGGCGATCGCGACGTTAGCCCAGACATGGGCGAGGACTAAATCGTTGCTCGCCTGCTCGTCGGAAAAGAGCGCCGATAGGTATCGAGAAAGACTAGCAAAGAGTCCAGGCTCTTGCTCAGCAGTAAGCTCACCATCGGCATACATATTGGCAAGTATCAGGGCGGCATTAGCATGCCCCGCCCGCGCAGCTCCCTCAAACATCTCAACGGCTTTATCAGTGTCAGCCTCTACACCATCGCCTGCGTAATACAGACTACCGAGATTAAACTGTGCTGCCACATGTCCTTGTAGTGCCGCCGCTTCAGTCCAGCGAAAGGCCTCAGCAGCATCTTGCTCCACACCCTGACCGGTGAAATACAGAATCGCGAGATTGTATTGCGCCAGATCGAGCCCTTCTTCAGCCGCCACGGTAAATTCATGCAAGGCGGTTTCGAAGTCGCCCTTAAACGCAGCATTCACCCCGTCCTCGTAGTCGGCAAGCAGGGAAGGGGAGGTAATTAGCGCAAACGCGCAGCCGAGGACGCGCAGTACACGGTTTGGGGCATTTATTTCGTTGATTTTGCTCATAATCCCTATGGTATTACAGCTCATCTGCAGAGAAAACACGCAGAGAGCAACTAGAGCTATTTAAGTCTATGAAAAATCGTTCATTTAGCTATAATACCGCCCTCTTCACGTACCGGAGCTTAGGCAGAAGGTGTTGGGGGAGAGAAGTAAAGAAATACGCACCCATAGCTCAGCTGGATAGAGTACCTGGCTACGAACTAGGGGGTCGCACGTTCGAATCGTGCTGGGTGCACCATCCAATAAAAAAGGGGTCCGTTCGGACCCCTTTTTTATTGGATTTTGTTCCTAGCCGAAAGAACGCGCTCGTTCGAAAGCTGCGGAGCAGCGCAGACAGCCGTAGGCTGCCCGCAGGGAGAGGGATTTGGCTTAGCCAAATTACGAATCAATCGTGCCCCGGCAGCCAACTCTTATCCCTTCCAATTCCCGCTAAGTTGTTAAGTTGTTAGTGTCCCCTAATGTCCTGGCCCTATTTATTCTTGCTCCGACACCATTAACTGTGTTGTATATTTCTTTTGTCTTAGCACAAAATCCGTATTGGTTGATTGCACAACATTAGTTGGCAAAAGTTTTTTCATCAGGAAATCTTCAAACGCTAAAGTGTCGCTAGCGACCACGCGAATCAGAAAATCATAGTTACCACTGACCGAATAGCATTCTAAAACCTCTGCCGCGTTCATAACAAAGTCATTAAACTTCTCGAGCGTTTCGTGGTGGTGGTTAATTAATGATATCTGTATATAGCCCATAGCAAACAAACCGATTTTCTCCGGATTGAGCAGGGCGGTATAACGGTCAATAAAACCTTCTTCTTCTAGCTTACGTACCCGACGCCAGCAGGGGGCTGCTGAAAGATTGGCCTTTTCAGCTAATTCAAGGTTAGAGATACGCCCATCAGACTGAAGTTCCTGCAACAACTTCCGATCATATTTATCTAGTTTATTGGAAGAATTATTCATATATGCCTATTAATAGAATAAATATTGCTTAAAGTAGTCGATTTAAGGAATATGCGCAACAATATTTCAAACGCTATGTGCAATCATTTGTCTTACTAACTCTCGGAGATTTCAACAGGGCACGACATATGGCGAAGCGATCGAAATACCGGGCGATGCGGGCTGACCAGAATGGGTTAATCTCCTACTCAGATGAAGCACATGACACTTGGCAAACCCTGATTAGTCGCCAGCGGAAATGTGTTGCGCAATATGCCTGTGAAGAATATCAACATGCCCTAGCACAACTCGATTTACCCAATGAGCAAATTCCCCAGTGTAAAGCCATAAGTGAAAAGCTCTATGACGCCACCGCTTGGAAGGTAGCACCCGTAGATGCTTTGATAAGTTTTGAAGAGTTTTACCACATGCTCGCTAATAAAGTGTTTCCGGCGGCTTCTTTTATCCGCTCACGTCAGGAACTCGACTATCTGCAAGAGCCCGATATTTTTCATGAAATTTTTGGACACACTCCGCTACTGATGAATCAACGTTTCGCTGAGTTCTCCCACGCTATCGGAAAAATTGGTTTAGCAGCGGAACCAGCGGACTATTCCTGGCTAGCCCGCCTGTATTGGTTCACTATAGAGTTTGGTTTGATTCATAGCGCCGCTGGTCCACGTCCCTATGGTGCCGGTATTGTGTCTTCATTTACTGAGCTGCCCTATAGCATTGAGAGCAATGCTCCCAAACGTCTGCCCTTCAAGCTCATGGATGTGTTGCGGACTCCTTATCGTATTGATGCACTGCAAACTAGCTATTTTATTATCGATGATTTCGAAGAATTGTTTGAACTGATTGAGCAAGATTTACTGGGTGCAATACACGAAGCAAGAAGGCTCGGTATGTATGAAGCAAATTTTCCCTTAGCTTGTACCAAGCACGCCGCCTAAATACTTAAATAAACAAGTAGACTCCAGCCACTATCTAAAACCTGCAGGCAAAAAAAAATGACAGCCACTTGCGATCTTAGTAACAAACACTGTGTTCCCTGCGAGGGCGGCACTCCAGCGCTTACTATTGAAGAGACCGCCTCACTAGCGAAAAGTCTTCACGCCGATTGGTCGTTGTCAGATGATGGACGTTTCATTCGACGCGAGTTCAAATTTAGAAACTTCGCAAAGACAGTGCACTTTTTAAACATGGTCATTTGGATGGCCGACAAGGAAATGCACCACCCAGATGTCGAATTTGGCTATGGCTATTGCCATATAACTTATTCCACTCATGCTATTGATGGCCTGTCGGAGAACGACTATATTTGTGCCGCAAAGATAGATGCGTTGATTGAATGAATAAATGGGGTCAGAGTAAAGAATAAATGGGGTCAGAGTAAATATACAGTACTGTATATTTACTCTGACCCCATTTGTCCGACCCCATTTGTCCGGAGGAGTGACTACACCTCCAACTCTTTAGTCCCGCTTAAGCCTTTTCCTCGCGTTCGCCCAGGGGTCAACAACCCCTTCAGCAGATGAAGCTGACGAGTCCAACGATTCATGCTCACTCCTGCGAGAACGATTACTATCTTGACTGTCAGAATGCCGGACTCGTTGAGCGCCATAGCTCTTGCCCGAGCTTGGGCGATGATGTTCAGCACCTTGATCATAGGCAGCGGATTTCTTTGCACGTTTTTCGCGCAACCGTTCCGCATCCTCCAAACTCAGCTCAGTAGGCTTAGCCGGTGCTTGATCTTCTGGAATTATTCGATCTCTGGGAGGCAGCAAAAATTGTTCGGAAGACGCTTTAGGCAGGTTTTTAAATTCATACAAATAGAAGGCTTCAACTTTTTCACACGCCCAATCTGTTTTTTTGAGAAACTTCACACAAGAAGCAATACTAGGATTAGTCTTAAAGCAGTTTAAGTTTATATAAGCAAAAAGAATTTCAAAGCCGTAGTGGTCTACTATTTCGATCAACAAGTTTTTTAAGCTAAGACCATGCAGAGGGTTATTCTTGTAGTTGATCTCATTATTCATACTAATATCCAGAAAATGGGGAGGTAGGAATAAATGGGGAATAAATGGGGTCAGAGTAAATATACAGTACTGTATATTTACTCTGACCCCATTTATCCACCCCATTTATCCCGGGAAGGGGAGCATCCCTGAATGTCCGATTATCGATAGCTTATTTCTCGAATAGTTCGTTCAGTTTTTGACTGTATTCTTCTGGATCAAGCATGCCAACTGATCTGTGAATCTCCTGGCCCTCAGCACTCAGAATTACTAAGCTCGGCATACCAACTACCTTGTAGTAGCTAGCAACTTCCTCATGTTCATCGGTATCAACTTTTAAGAAAATGTAATTATCAAGAGCGGCTATAACAGCGGGGTGGCTGAATACGTCTGCATCCAGCGCTTTACACGCAATACACCACTCTGCATAGAAATCGAGAAGCAGTATTTTTCCTTGGTTGCTGGCATCGAGCAGCGCGTTAGCAACTAACTCGGGAATAGCGGTGTTATCGCTACTCTCAGATTCATTCGAATCAAGCTCGTTAATGCCAGGGCGGTATCCTAATTCAATGATTGCTGCATACATATCATCTAGTGATACTTGGGCGGCATCATATTTGACAGTAAACGCATCTCTATCGAGAAACACCTCAACATTATCTTCTGTATCTATTCCTGCGAGTTCTGACAGAACCGCTACCACGCTATCGGGTCAGCTTAGTCAAGTTACTCCGCCGACACTTTTCATCATTCCTTCGACGAATAGGGTGACGCTTGATAGTTCGGCTTCAGCTGCGGCAACACGCACTGATAGTGAAACCAGCATGGACGCCATCACGAGTGGGAAGACTAGGAACCATTTGGATCTTGAATATCGCATACAAATTGACTCTAAGAGTTTAATGGATGGAGACTGTCTCAGTCTGTGGGCAAACATAACACCTGTACCTACTATAGGTGCAAGGATTAATTAGGTCGAACCGAATTTAGGGATCAAATCAAATTTAAAGGGATCAGAGTGCTTTGGTCAGAATTCTGCTGCATTAAAATCAACCTACTCTTTGATTTTTTCTGGGGTAGGATCGCTAATATAGCATATTCCCTCGCTAATTTCTCTGCCGCTGCTTCTGCAAGAAAAGCCGATCTATTACCAATGCGAGCTTGAGCGATTTTAGCGCTGATAAGTGTAGGCAATGTTACGTTTACATTTTCGGTTTTCCCGAGGTAGGGCGTAATATCACTCACCCAGGTTTGGTTCGGCATATCAGGATTAAAGTTGCGATCCAAAACATTGTCAGCAATGCTGCCTAGCTTCCCTCCCTTCATGTAGCGACGCTTGTAGCCTATTTGGGCTCTAAGCCTGTTCTCTCGCATAATCTTCGCCACACGATGAACGCTGCAGGATTCGCCCGCATCACGAAGATCTCTCTGAATCCAGGGGCTGCCATACGTGCCTCCACTGGCTATATAAAATTCCTTTATCCGGGTTAACAGTCGC
>JAQCKF010000032.1 GCA_027592275.1 Pseudomonadota bacterium | reverse complement strand
TCTCCATCCTGTTAGATTA
Organism: Pseudomonadota bacterium; assembly: GCA_027592275.1. GTDB lineage: Bacteria > Pseudomonadota > Gammaproteobacteria > Pseudomonadales > Pseudohongiellaceae > UBA9145. The sequence continues at coordinate 27,395 of JAQCKF010000032.1, read as the reverse complement.
ACTGGAAATCTCATCGTGGTCATGGTTCTAAAAATGGGGGATAGGTCACCGCCACTGCAATAACTAACATCCACTTGACCATTCTAAGAACCATGATTAGACATTCCTGTTAAATTTAATTTGGTGAAGTCACATTTCTTGGACTATCGATGGTCTCCAGGCTTTCGATTTGCCGCCCAGAAGATGTAATACTCTTGAGTAACGACGGATGATAGGAGAGAAAGGTACTGGCACTTAATTGGGTACTCAACGAACGCTGGCAACTTAAAGTGAAGAAAAGAGAAATGGGGTTCGAGTAAAATCCAGCAGTTCTGGGTGCAATTTCCATGAATCCATAGCACACTTCTTAGCACACTCTGATTTCGCAATTTTAACTCGTTGAATTGAAAATACGTAATTGGTCACGCAGTCAACTGAAAATCCTGGTGTCTGTAATTCGACTGCCTCGCAGAGACATGGGGACGTCGGCTGCACTATTTCAATACTGAAGAATAGATTCATCCTTGGACGCCTTTTCTCTTCTACATTCCTAGATTACTCCAGCGCCACAGTTTTATCTCAACAAAGCCCCGCCACAAAAACGAAAACAACGCTATTCCCTGAAAAGGGTCAATTTCCTCGGTATCTCAGGAAAATTTAGTTCATTTTTCTAGGCCCCAACTAATTGATTTTAAGGGTTTTTTGTAGGCTATACAGAGCAAGCCAAATTGCTCTAAAAAACGCTTGATTCGATCGGTAAACGGCAGTATAAAGCGCGCATTGAATACATTAGTGCGCTGCTAGGGAACCCTAGTCAACGGTCTTTTATTGTCTTGTTAAACTGCTACATTAGCATTATGGAGAATACTGGCGATGCTCTATCCTAAAAAATATGGGGTGAATCCCCTGTTCCCACAAGCAACTGATTTCAATGTTATCACTAAAGATGTGTCCACCGGTTATGGCGTACTTGCGCGTCGCAGCTTCGAGGCTGGCGAGCTAATAGCCGTCATTACAGGTGAAGTCGTTCCTGACATATTGCAACACACCCTGCAAATCTGTGAAGGAAAACACTTGCTCGACCAGTATTTCACTGGTTACTTGCTGCACGCCTGTTCACCGAATATTTCAGTAGACATGCACAGTATGACTGTCACCGCGCTCAAAAATATCCCAGCAAACACATTTTTAACTATGGATTACGCACAAACAGAGGAAGTCTTGTACAAACAGTTTCCTTGCTCATGTGGCAGCGAAAACTGCCGTGGATGGATTACAGGCAGCCTCGAAATGCCAGCCGGTGCACTTCAAATCTTTGCCGAAGTTCCTGAACTCAATTGATGGAAAAAAATTCTTCCGGTTACTTCTCTTGGTGGCAAAGGCCAGACCTTTGCTATCAAGATGATCAATTATTCTTTGCAGGGAATACAGTCCAGCATCTTATAGACGAACACGGCACACCCACCTTTGTGTATTCAGGCCAGCGAGTCGCAGAGAATATACAACGCCTAAAAACCGCTCTGAATGCCACTACCCTAAAGGATCGCTACAGCATTCTCTATGCGATGAAGGCCAATCGCTTTCAACCTTTACTGCAACTCATTCGGCAACAAAAATCCGTCGGTATCGACGCCTGTTCACCCGATGAAGTGGCCCTCGCCGTCAAGTGCGGGTTCCATCCTAGTCAAATTTCTTTCACGGCTGGCAGCCTTTCGCAAAAAGATGTGGCGCGACTGAATGAATTCGATGGACTTTTTATGGACTGCGACTCAATTCATGCCATAAGAACTTGGGGAGAGTTAAACTCCGGGAGTGAAATCGGCATTCGCGTAAACCCCGCTATAGGAGTCAACCGCGAGAACAATGACGCTCTACAATATGCAGGCGCGGTTACGACAAAATTTGGCGTGTACAAGGAACAGTTCCTTGAAGCGCTACAGGTAGCAGAGCAATACAAGCTCTCCGTAACCAAGATACATTTCCATACTGGCTGCGGATTTCTGACAGCACAACTTACTCAGCTAGACAAAGTAATCGAGACATGTCTTTGGTTTGTGGATAACTGTCCCACCGTAAAACGTGTCAATGTAGGTGGCGGCCTGGGAGTGCCCCATGTTTTCAGTGACCAGCCATTAAATCTAGCCAAATGGGCAGGTGTTTTAGAGAAACACTTCGCCCACCGCGATATCCACCTTGAGATGGAGCCGGGCGAGTATATTGCTAAAGACTCAGGCATATTATTACTTAGCAAAACCTTTCTTGAGAAGAAACGCCAAACACTTTTTCTAGGCGTTGACGCTGGCTTCAATATCGCACCGGAACCAGCTTATTATAAGCTCCCTTTTCAACCAGCGCCCTTAACAGATCCCAGTCTTACGCCAATCGAATATCTAGAAAAAGTAATGGTAGTTGGTAACATCAATGAGGCGCTAGACGTTTGGTATGAAGATGCCCTATTACCGGACATGTCTGATGAGGCTAATCTGGTACTGATTAATGCTGGCGCCTACTCGTCTTCAATGGCGTCGAATCACTGCATGCGCGGCGAATTCAAAGAAATTCTTCTAGACTAACAATCAGATTGGAGGCAGCTATGCTGGAGAGACTTTTCGTCTACGGGACATTAAGGCCCGGCGAGAGCAACGAGAAGCTCCTGGCAGACATACCCGGGAAATGGAGGAATGCCTCTATCACCGGCATTCTATTCCCTTCTGGCTACGGTGCTACCGAGGGCTATCCCGTACTTGTTCCAGATGAAAATGGTCAACTAATTCACGGGCAAGTTTTAGAAGCCAATTTCACTGAAACCGAATGGAAAATACTTGATGACTTTGAAACCGCTGCCTATGACCGGGTGCTGAATACCGTCGTCACCAAAAATGGAGAAAGATTGAGTGCTTTCGTTTACATCCTTAATCAAGATGATCTAATTCGGTTAACAGCTAGGATCGAACACAGAATGCAGTAGCCTAGGATACGCTTCTTCAACTAATTCTTAGCACACCCTGTATTCCTGTACCCCATAGTAACGAACGCCATCTATTACTATGGGCTGGCAATCATCTCCAGCTAGGCTGGCTATTGTCGCTTAACTCAGATTCTATTCTCCATGGTTGAATGCTTGTATCTAGCGGGAGTGAGGCAGAAGCGAATATTACGCCCTGATATTCTCTACTTTTGAAATCAGCCGGGGCACTATCTACCCAAATACTGGCAGGATCGAATCCGGCTCCAATAAAAGCTTCGGGCAGGTCATCAATGTCGAGCCAAACGTTAGAGTAGCGGTTGGACCCAAATTCGAAGTGATCGGTTTGCCGTAACGAAGACAGCACAAGTGTTCCGCCGGGCTTGAGGTACTCACTAAGTTTGATCACGAAACACTGCCAATCATATTTGGAACTGGTTACAGCGTCCAAGTAATAGTTGCTGATGATTACTTCGTACTTTAGACGCGTGCGAATAGGGCATGGTGAAAAAATGTCGCCGTGTTCAACTCGGGTAACAAGATTCCTAATGCGCGCGGCCCGCCATCCAATGACTTTTTCGCTCGCCAACTCACCTTCCAACTCAATGCAGCGTGCTATGTAGGGTGACCAGTCAAAATTGCTATTGTCTCCAGCCAACCAGCGAGAAATGTAGTCGCGGTTTTCGGGCAGGTGGTCACAGACATGAATCGCCCTTGCGAACTTCGCCGCAGGAATCAAACTAAGTAACGCCGGCCCACCCCCAAAACTCAAAACGAGAGGCGCATGAGGAGCAGCGGCAAAAACAGAGGTGAGAAACTGCAACAGACCTTCAGATTCCGACTGCAGTTCAGAATAATACGCACGTAGATATTCAAGCGGACAGAATCCGCCATAGTTAGCGAAATCGCTCATAGTTGCCCCGACCCGGTTACCCAAGGTGGCTGAAGTAAAAGTAACTGACGCTCTTAGCTCGTCGCCACGGAAACATCATCCACAGTGGAAAGGGAGGGTTAAGCTACCTTCCGCTGATGCCGGTATATTACTCCCAATTCCAAAATTGCAAAGAATTTTTTAACGCCAAACACAAATATTTTTAGGCAAGGTTGGCCTAAGATTATTCTAATATTAGCGCCTGTTTTATAGGGTAGAGCATCGAGTCCCACACAAGAGATTAGCGCAAAGGATCCACTCTTTAGGAACCCCTTATTAGGAGGAAAAGAAATTGTTCCTATTTTCCATTCTTGCGCCATTGGTGTAACTTAGCGTGTACTCCACGAGTTAGCTTGGTGGAATAAGCTTCCAAGAGATCAACCCCATAAAGAATTCCCACAACAAGCGCAGACAGCTTAATCGCAATCAATTCATCAAGCAGGGCAATACATACACCAATAGCTGCGAGAACCCAGATTGTCGCTGCCGAAGTTACACCCACTACTGTACCTTCCCTAGCCATCATGACACCGGCTCCTAGAAACCCTATCCCTGTCACGACCTGCCCAATAATCCTAGAAGGGTCTGATGCCTCGTTGGCAGCGTGAGTAGAAATCGCAATAAACAGATATGTGCCCATCACTATAAGCGCAGAAGTTCGTATGCCAACTGGCTTTCCACGAAGCTGCCTTTCAAAGCCTACTAAAACTCCACAAAGAATTGTAGTGCCTAGGGCTTTCCAGGACAGGGGTGCTATGTCTATTAGGGACGAGATCATCATGGTGATAACCAACTTCTTGGAGTAGATATATTGAAACGTTCTGCCAAATATTCAGAACAGCCCTAAATTCAGATGGCAATAAATACAGGCTATTTCAGGACCGTCTACGGCTCGGCGACTTAAAAGGCCGGCCTCAGAACGGGGCCGGCTTGTTCAAAAACTAGGATTGAACTAATAGTTAAGGGCTACTTCTTAGACGCCTTAATTTTCCTAGCAGGCTTGGCTACCGATTTATTTTTCGAAGCGGTAGCAGGCATAGCAGTAGTTGTTTTCTTCATTTGAATTGCCTCCAAAATAAACCACCAATTCGGGTGCGAAGCATATCCCTAATTTTATAATACGCAATACTCTGGGAAACTATTTTTACAGCTGTAATCCTATCTGTCAGCAGAAGGAAATAGATTCTTGTTGACGCCTATTCTAATCAAGTATTCCACTCACAACACTGCTCTCATTCCTATCTGTCTAATTTACCTTCCTCGCTGGTTGATTCCGAAGAATCCACTCATTGGCCGTTGCCATCAAGCTGTTTAACATTCCTAGCTGTCCTCGGGCATACCCAACCTCAACCACGCGTCTACACCGGCTCCAGGCAGAGCCGAAACCCCAGCCAAGGAGCTGCCAGGGCGCCTACGGCAATGTCTGCAGTTGGACAGGGATCAAATATTTCCAGCATAAGATATTGCGTATTTTAAAATTAGGGATATTATTCGCTTCGCTTGATGTTTGATGCTGGGCTCCCGGATTAGTCTCATATGGATAGAAGACAATCAAGTCAGTCAAGGTGATCTCATAGGCTTACTCGGTGTGCTTTTTGGCCACTGCTGTTAGGGGTTAGAACTTCTTTTGGATAGAGGGTTGAGCGATGACTCGAGAAAGTAAATTTGATGATGATGATGATGATGATGGTGATGAACTGGGTTTATTCGATGATGAACTCGTCGATGCCGCGCTGGAAGCTTTTGAGCTGCGCAGAGAAAATGCGAGGGACAAGGTCGACTTCCGACGCTTAGTTGAACAAAAGCTGGAACTGAAGATTTTACAAGATGAACTTGGCCTCTATTCGATATCCGAAAAAGATTCCGAATAAGACACCTATTAGGCGGGATTTGTGACAACGCGAGAAGTACTTCCATCATAACGCTATTAACGTGCTACGAAATTGAACTTAGACAATCCCCCTTACTCCCAGAACGGCTGAAAAAATGAGGAGATATACGTTGAATATTTGGGATCAGAGCAAGAATTCGGTAGTTTTAGCCGTATTTAACTATCTGAAGCGGAGTTGTTCGATTTGAAATTCATAGCACACTTCTCAGCACACACTTTTTCGCATATTTAGCTTGTTGGTTTAATTTGGGTATCGGGCACGCGTTCTACTGACAATCCTCGTGTTGATGGCTCTACTAATTGCGACAGCAATTTTCAACGAGCAAGCCAGCGGGAAGCCCGCAGGGGACAATTAAGCAAGCATTCACCCTTTAGTCTTCGTCAGAACCAAAAACGCCGATAAACTTAGATAAGAATATCGGCGCTCCAAAGACTTAGATTTATTACTTCAAAGCTAAGGTTTGCTTCCTTCTACGCAAGCCTAGCCCTAAAACACCTGTTGCCAACAGAAGAAGAGGAGCAGGTTCTGGCACAGAAAACGAACCTTCATCCACATCAAAAGCGGAGTAGCTTACTGAAGCCTGAGAAAAGTTATAAAAACCCATGCTGCCATCACTGAAGCTTCCAGCCAAATTAAATTGTTCTACGCCATTGACGCTAATCACAAGATCGCTTGGACCGTAATCAAACGAAAATTCATAATCGGTGTCAAATGCCCACCCTGTAGAACCGAGGGTCGTGGCTCTCGCAAGTTCGGTAACTCCATTGCCTGCTGTGAGCGTCGTATGTTGCCATAGCTCATCAAGAGAGGCGGCACCGGTCACACGTGAGACGGCTAAGCCTCGCAATGCAGTGCCACCCGGCTCGCTATTAACATCCGCAAAATTGAAAGATTGAGTTCCTCGCTTCCAATCGATAAGCAAGTACTCAGCAGTAGGACTTACCGCATCTCCGGGTTGGTAGCCCAATACAAAACCAATAAAGTCATCATCACCACCTGAACCTGTTGAATTGGCTCGGATAGTACCGGTAGCCTCCGTGCCGAATGCATTAAAATCGCTATAAAAAATAGCAGGACTGCCGTTGATAGTTTGCGTGACTACGGAACCATCAGCTGCAATCACCCAGTTGCCAGCAGCAGATGTTGCTGCTTCCTCAGTCCAGTCATTCAAATCAATCGTGATTGGCCCAGCATAGGCAATGCTAGTAAGGGCAAACAATGCGGTGGCGGCGGCTAACTTAGTGTGAATCATAAAAACCTCTTAGAACGGAATAAACTATTGAAATATAAAGCAAAATCCATACCAAATAATATGCAGCATACAAATCAATAGCTTGCACGAGAAGCCTGTACGGCTCAAACACATTCTGTAAAAATTCCTGACACTTCCGATCTATAGCCGCGTTTATATGTCAGGTTTTTAAACAGTTTGTTAGTAAATGGGGTCAGTAAATGGGGTCAGAGTAAAAATACAGTAGTTTTTGATACATCCATCTGAGGAATCCATAGCACACTCTGATTTCGCGCTTCTAACGCATTGATTAAACTATCAGTGCCCCCAAAGTCCTCCTTTCTCTTGTAATGGCCTCTTTCGGATATTTCAATCTGACTACCAAATCGTCACATTGTCATCTTTCTGTAATATTTGTGAATTAAAGTGCTCAGTACAAATTCGCAGTATTAAACCAATCACAATCGCGAGACTTTGGAGATCGCCCATGAAAACCAAAACATCACCCTTGAGGATCAGGCACTTTGTGCTTGCAGCGCTATTGCTGCAATTATCCCCCGGCGCACTCGCTGCTGACCAAGAACTATTGAATATCTTATTGAACAATGGAGCGATCACTCAGCAGCAATATGATGAGTTGCTTGGCGCCGATGCGCTGAGCAGCGCAGATATCCTGCCTGAGACGTCTGTTAGATACGTCGATCTTGAAGAGGCTGTCTCCACCGAGGTCGCTACTCAGATCGAGGAACAGTTCCCCGTAACGGCAGAAAAAGTGGGCAGCGGATTTCGCTTCGCGACCCGCGATGGCAATTTCCGAACTGACCTGCAGTGGCGAGCACAGACACGCTTCACAACTCCCTACCGCTCCGATCCGCGCCAAGTTTCTGCCTTCAATGCGCCAGACCAGTCCAATTTTGAGGCCCGTCGCCTACGCATGAAGATCGGTGGCCACGGTTTTCAGCCCTGGCTGCAATACTATTTCGAGGTTGATCTGCAGCCCTCCATAGACGTAGACGATAGCAGCTCCGAATCCAGCACCAGAGTGATTGACTGGCGTATCGACATAGCCAAATGGGACTGGGGTGGTATTCGCCTCGGTCAGTGGAAAGTAGACATGAACCGGGAACGGGTCGACTCTTCGGGTCGCCAGCAGTTCGTGGAGCGATCAATTGCCAACCGCGTATTCACCATCGATCGACAGGTTGGTATTCAGTTAAGAGGGCACCTATTCGAAGACACTCCTGCCGATATGCGTTATTACGCAGGAGTATTTAACGGTGAGGGTAAGGGCGTTAATAATGCAGACGACAATATGATGTACATGGGTCGCCTGCAGTGGAATTTCCTCGGTCGCGACCTTCCCTGGCGGCAGACAGACGTCGAATATACTGAGCTTCCCACTGGAAGTTTCGCGCTAGCAGGAGCCTCAACTACGGGCGCTTGTACTCGATGGTCATCATCGGGCTGCGGAAACCTTGATGGCTTTGCGAAACCGGCGGATGCAGCACCCGATCAGTACGAAATCGATCAGGTAGTCCAGGAATTCGCATTTAAGTATCGCGGGTTCTCTGCACAGCAGGAGCATCATGTTAAAAAGATTCGGGATACTGTCACAGGCATTCGTAGTGAGCTGACAGGCGGATACGTGCAGGCCGGATATTTCTTTCACCATATGTTTGAGTCAGTACCAGCACCACTTGAATTGGCGGCTCGTTATGCCTACGTAGATGAACCGAACGCCACCAATCTTACATTTGAAAATGTACGGGAAGAGTTAACCCTCGGAGCCAACTGGTTTTTCAGTGGTCACAATAACAAGCTGACAATCGACTATTCGCTACTGAAGCTCGACGATAGCATCCTGAGCCAGGGTGAGTCTGAAAACCGACTGCGATTCCAATGGGATGTTTCGTTCTAACAGGATTGCCTGCCTTGTTGAAGAAATGTTGGGGACACTGTGTTTACTAACTTAACCGCAAAAACCATGCTTAAGCTAGCAAACTATCAGTGTCCCCAAAAGCTCTCCTCTACCTTGATGAGTAATTACTCAATTAATGTAACCTCATCGCCAACCGATATGACCGAGTTACGCGCTGAATTTAACATCGTAGCATTCACGCCAAATATAGGATGACCTGCATCATTCACATGATTTTCCATAAGTGCCGTGATGGGTTGCTTTTCGGCGTGTGATTCGCCCGTGTCAGGCTGCTTTGTGGTGAGGATGCACCTGACGCAGGTATCGAGTAATTCGAAGGTCAGGTTAGCAATTTGCAGTTTCCGCCAACCATCTTCGGCAAACGCCTCTACGCCAGCTAACACGATGTTGGGACGAAACCTGCGCACATCCGGCTCAATATGAGCCCATTTGCAGACTTGCTGGATGCTCGCCTGCGTTGTAACCAATAGGGGGGATGCATCGGCAAAACTGGTTTCCAACTGATACTTGTTCGAGTACCTGGATTGCTTTTTCCAAACTGCTATTCGTGTTTTCTTTTTAAGCAGGTCACTTAGCCAGGCGGCGGCTTCATCTCCTGCATCCAGCGCATTCACCGCGTCTTTCCATAAGGTTCCGGCGATAGCCCTTTCAGGTGCCGGCTGATTGATCTGACACGGACTATCCTATGAAGGATGCTGCAATAACCAGCCACGACTATTCTTGGTACAGCTTAGCTGTAGCAATTGGGAATAGCGGCGCGCCGTTATGAATACGCCATTTTCATCCAGGGCGACCAAACGACGATCATCGCACATACCTTCAGAATCGAGCTGTGCTGAGGTGAGTGATACACCCTTTCCTGACTTAAATGGATAGGTCCATAACTGGCTTACTGTAATCATAACTCTCTCATGCTTTTATTCGCCGAGTAGAATAGGGAGATGCTATCTCTCACAATCCACAAAGAAATAATTTGAACACTTTGATCCCAGAAACTAGAACCTTGCTTCAATCACAGTAAATTCGAATTCGTACAGCGCAAGCTCAACGAGTGTGCGCTCCTCGATGAGTAACTCAGCTTCCAGCACTAACTCACCTTTTACCTCCGATAGTTCTCGCATATCAGCCAGCAATTGAGCTCGCTGTGCCGGAGTCGTTTCGTCAAGGATGATGATAGATTCGATTCCCGCAACATCGGAATCGATTCGTTGAATTGCCTCTGTGTTGGCCACCACTCTCGAGGCAACAACGTTCAGATCACTACGCAAACTGTAGAGTTCGGCACCCAGCCGAAATGCATCTAAAAAGCCTGGCTCAAGATTGCCGTTACAAACACCATCGTAGTAGCCACCAGATTCGCCAACCTGAAATCCCCTCAGTGGCTGACAGAATTCAATCAGACCCTGTTCACGCCCTGCCTGCCAAGCCTGAAAATCTGGCGTGATATTCTGATCAGCACATGTGCGGCGGTAGTCACCAAATCTATCGCTGCTGCGACCATCGGCCCCATCTTCATAGCCCACCGCTGTCCAATCGGAATAGACACACTCTTCTTCACTCATCACGGCACAACCAGACAACATAATCACAATGAGCGATAGGGCTACAATACGTTTGCTATTCATAATTTCCCTTAGTCGGGTTTATTCCAATTCAAATGAAGAGAATAGTCGAGACCGCGTAATTTTTATAATGGAGAAAAGTAACACTACAGTAATTTTTCACGCTATAAATTGGGGAATCTAGAGCGCATTCTGTAGCACGCTTTATATCATGTTTTCAGCTTATTGATTCTTCTAAAAAATCGATCACGCTGCTTCGTTTCACTGGCTCGGTATTTCTAGGCGGATAGCAGTGAAGATATTACAATCTGTTTACAAATGGAACAAACATACTAGAAAGGATGCCTATCCATTGGGGATAGAGTGGGCAGCGCCCTCTGATCTGCGCACTATCAAAATAAGAGACGTACCGTCACAAATCGCCTATGATCCCTATCACTTAGATTCCCAGGAGGCTAGCAAGTGAAAATTCTCAAGATCGTGCTGCAGATGGTTGGTTTCGTGGTGCTGATTGGCGCCGTAACGATCGGCACGCTACGAATTCAGCGCAGTAGCGCTGACGGCGCAACAGTAGTATTCCCCGGCGGCGAGATGATTGCTGGCGAGTTACACACCGGCGCTGAGCCAGACTGGAGCTTCACCGATGATATCTTTACCATCGAGCTACAGCTTAACGACCCGATGGCCACACGTACCATTTTCATTCTGGAGAGTGAGGGCAAGATTTACGTTGTCTCTGGTTACATGAAATCTTTTCTTGGGAGAATCTGGAAGGAATGGGCGTTCGAGGCTGACGAAGGTAATGACGAAGGCGTACTGCGCGTAAACAACGTACGCTACCCAAGACAGCTAGTTCGAATTAAGGAAGGAGATGTGCTGAATGGCGTAGCTGCCAAGTTACTCGCTAAATACAGCGGTGTGCCCACACCGGTTTCAGCTGAAGCCATTGCTACAGCACGAGCGGACATCGAAGACGGCAATAGCTGGATATTCGAACTTGCGCCACGCTAAACAAAAAGGAAACTAACCATGACTCTACGAAATTATCTTATTCTCTGCGCCGCCGGATCATTGCTTACCGTGCTCACCCTTTTACTTGTGCCGGGTGTCGGAGAATCCATAGAGGGCTTGCTAATTGCCTTTCTATCCACAAATGCTAACTAATTAGAAGTACCAGAGTAGCCTGCCTAGAGCATCGACTTGCCTCCCAGCTGCCAGTTCAATTCTGTGCAGCTGCCTCCATTTCCTGTCGACGGCCACCAGCCAGAATTCCTGGCATTGCGTAATTACCTTCATGACAGGCGTATTCGTATATCTTGTCTTCTACTGCTTTCATGGGTAACTCCCCAATCCACGGTCTGGAGTACATTTTTGGGTCGTTAACAGTAAAGTTGTACAGCAGAGTATTGCTATCAAGGCGCGAGAAGCGCTCCGTCACTGTCGCATCGGGAGACAGGAAAAAGAAATGGCGCAGAGCGCCGCGAAAACCCTGTTGTGGATGAAAATTCGTAGTTTCAACAACCAACGTGTCTCCCTCGTAGTGCCCTACTGAGTCACCTAGCCACTTCGGGATATCAGAATGGCTACTGTCCCGCATGCGAACAATTCTAGCGTCGTGATTCATCTCGGCCATTATCATTACATAATTTTCTGTCTGCACGATCTGTTTGTGATTGTTATACAACACCGGCAACATGGGTGGCCCACCTGTAGAGCCGAAACCCACGAGGCAGCGTTCCGCCATCGGTCTCACTTCTGGCCCATCGAATTCACCTACCCCAGCTCGTTCAGCAAATATGCCTTGCAAGGCCCCTTCTGCCCAAGGCAGGCGTCCATTCTCTGGCTCTACGATTAATGAACTGCGAATCTCGCCGTTTATGCTGGCCATTTGCTCGCCCGGATCCATCCAGAACGTGTTGTATCCCCCGACAGCTGCTTCTGCCCCGCCTGTATTTTCAATCAGCGTATCAAGATAGCTTTCTCCAGTTTGGCCAATTCGAGCGGCCTCTTCTTCGGTGATAACCAACTTCCCACCAAATTGTTCGCCGCGCTCTAACATAGTCACAGTGGCTATATTGTATGTCCCTTGTAAATCAGGGGCACCAAAACTGGTGCGAGGAACTTCGTAGTCCTGAGCAGCAACAAGGGGGGAAATGAGGCATAGAACAACGAAAGCTTTAAAGCGGGAAGTACCTAGGAATAGCTTGTTCACAATTATCTCCAAATAACAGGGATGGGGGCTCAGTATTTAGCCCGGCACCAAACTGAGTATCATCTTACACTAATAAGCCACTGCGGGAGATAGGCGGCAGCGTTACCGCGCCCGCTTCTCCCCTGCATTTCTTAGCTTTATCGTCGGCCTTATGAATTATTCGCAGAAGACCTGATTTTTCGTAACGCTTCGGCGCCATGAATGTTAGCTATCGCAAATGAAAATCAGATATAGCCGATAATTGACTCTATTCGTCAAACTGAAAAATTGTATTAGTGTTCCATAATTTGCCTATTCAAGCCTGCAGCTGCATTGAATGAAAAAAATACGACTTCAGTGCGCACCACAATATCGACTATCGAATAACCCGGTAATATTACGCAAGCCTTTCGATCTTCGATGAGTATTACTCAGCTTCTGCCACAGTAGAAATTCGGTCGCGATCAGGCTGAGCTTTTCGAAAAATCCCAAAGCCCATATAGGCAAGGCCTATAGATAACAGCGGATTGATATAGTTAAAAAAGGCCCATGGAGCAAACTCCAGCGGTGACATATTAAGCACCCCAGTAATAAATGCGCCCGAAGTTGTCCATGGAATTAGTGAGGTACTTAAGGTAGCCCCTTCTTCCAGAGTGCGAGACAGCATGTGATTCTCGAGGCCGTCCTCCTCATATGAATCTTTGAATATTTGCCCACCGAATATGATTGAGAGATACCCCTCACCCATACTCATATTCGAGACAACGCCGGCACCTATCGTCGCCGCAATAAGACTTGCAGAACGCTTGATGCGCCTCAACATTCCACTGAGCAGTACGCGTACGAAACCCGCGCGGTCCAAAATACCGCCAAGGGATAATGCTATTAGTGCGAGAGACATAGTCCACATCATACTTGTAATACCTCCCCGACTTAGGAGGTTGTCAAGCTGCTCAATCCCTGTGGAAGCAACATAGCCGGCGTGTAAACTATTCAAAACATCAGGAACAGCTCTACCTTGCATTACTACTGCCAGCACCAACGCGGTACCGACACTGGCGAGCATGCTGACTTCGGCTGGGGCGCGCCTGAGACTTAAGGTGAGTAACACGATTAACGGCAACAAGGTTAGTGGATTGATGGTGAACTCGATTTCGAGCCCCTGCTTTAATGTGAATAACTCTTCCGCCGAGAGAGTCTGGCCACTGTAGTACAAACCAAATGCAGTAAACAAAACAATGCTGATGATGTATGTCGGCACGGTGGTGTACATCATCGATTTTATATGGGAATAAAGATCCGTGTCTGCACTCATGGCTGCAAGATTAGTTGAGTCTGAAACTGGCGACATCTTGTCACCGAAGCTCGCGCCAGAGACCACCATACCAGCCACGAGTGGTAGGGGAATCCCCAGTGCCGCCCCTAACCCCATGAGGACTGCACCGATCGTAGCAATTGTTCCCCACGCCGTGCCAGTTGCCAGCGACATAAGGCTGCATAGCACCAATCCCGCAGGCAAAAAGAAAGTAGGATGAAGCAAGTCTAGGCCGTAGTAGATGAGCCCGCCAATCGTTCCGCTCTCTATTAGCGCAGCAACGAGTATGCCAATCAGGAAAAAGATAAAAATCGCTCCCAAGCCTTTCTGGATACCTGCAATCATTGCAGATTTGATTTCTATATAGCTGAAACCCAACACTGAAGAGTGGCCCGCAACCCATACCAGCGCCAGTACTAACAAGCTATGCAGGGCGATGCCCAGCCAGAGCATCCCGGAAATAACGATCACCATGACACCGCCAAAACAGATCAGTGAATGCCAAAAGCTTGGTTCTCGTGGGTCTACGATAGGATTGGTCATGTTGGGATTTTGCGCTCGCATGTTGTGCCTGAATTAATTCAAATTTTACTCTAGCGTGCAAATGAGGCAACTATAACTAATGCTCATCGAGGAAAAAGGCTAATATCCCCATGAATTTGATCAACTAATGCAAATTTACTCGACGTATTCCACACAAATCCCTATAGTACGCCTCCTCTATAGCAAGCCCGCTTAAAGACCCATTTCAATCATTTTTTAGCTTTTAGGACGTCCCCCTGTGATCTCTACCGCAAACATCACTATGCAGTTTGGTGCCAAACCTCTATTCGAGAATATTTCGGTCAAATTCGGCGATGGCAACCGTTATGGATTGATCGGGGCCAACGGCTGCGGCAAGACGACCTTCATGAAGATTTTGGAAGGTAAACTCACTCCAACATCCGGCAATGTTGCTATCGGGCCTAATGAACGATTAGGTTCATTGAGTCAGGACCAATTCGCGTTTGAAGAATTCAATGTGATCGACACCGTTATCATGGGCCATGCAGAGTTATGGGAAATCAAGCAAGAGCGGGATCGCATCTATACTCTACCAGAAATGTCAGACGATGACGGCATGAAGGTTGCCGAGCTGGAAATTCAGTTCGCGGAAATGGATGGCTATACTGCCGAAAGCCGTGCTGGAGAATTACTGATGGGCGCGGGTATCGCTGAAGAATTACATTTTGGCCCCATGAAAGAAGTTGCCCCGGGCTGGAAGCTAAGAGTACTACTGGCGCAGGCGCTATTCTCAGACCCCGACATCCTGTTGTTAGATGAGCCTACCAACAATCTCGATATAAACGCTATTCGTTGGTTAGAAGGCGTCTTGGAAGCTCGCAAATGTACCATGGTAATTATTTCTCACGACCGGCACTTCCTGAATTCCGTGTGTACGCATATGGCCGATATCGATTTCGGCGAACTGCGCCTGTATCCGGGAAACTACGATCATTTCATGACAGCCTCAACCCAGGCTCGAGAACGCTTACAGTCAGTCAATGCAAAGAAATCAGCCCAGATCACTGAACTTAAACATTTCGTCAGTCGCTTCTCTGCTAACGCATCAAAAGCCAAGCAAGCGACTTCGCGAGCGAAGCAAATAGAAAAAATCGAGCTAGAGGAAATTAAACCTTCTAGCCGAGTCAGCCCCTTCATTCGCTTTAAGCAGGAGAAGAAACTGCACCGCCAGGCTCTTACTCTTGAGAAAATGGGGCACGGCTTCGACGACGAGCCTCTTTTCAAGGGTGGAAACATGATAATGGAAGCAGGGACTCGCCTGGCCGTTATTGGCGAAAATGGAGCTGGGAAAACCACTTTCCTCCGCTGCCTTTTAAATGAGCTTTCAGTGAATCATGGAAAGATACAATGGGCGGAGAGCGCCACTTTGGGATACTGCCCTCAGGACAACACTCGTGATTTCGCTACTGAGATGAATTTATTCGATTGGATGTGCCAGTGGCGCAAGCCAAGCCACGGCGATCAAATCGTTCGTGCTACGTTAGGCAGGCTATTGTTCTCCACAGAAGACTTCGAAAAATCAGTGAAAGTCTGTTCCGGTGGAGAAAAAAATCGCCTACTGTTCGGCAAACTGATGATGAGCGATCCCAACGTGCTGATCATGGATGAACCAACCAATCACTTGGATATGGAAGCCATTGAATCATTGAACCTGGCGCTGGATAACTATGAAGGCACATTGATTTTTGTGAGCCACGATCGAGAATTTGTTTCGTCATTGGCCACCAGGGTCATCGAGATTAAAGATCAGCAGTTGATAGATTTTCAGGGCAACTACGAAGAGTACCTAGCGAGCCAGCAAGATGCGGCAGGTATTGCGAATATCAGATAGAGGCTATCTGAACTCAGAGTTGGCAAACCATTTCAGAGAGTTGCACTCTTGGCACCGCCCTCATAAATCAGCTTCCTTTAATTAAATTCGAGAACAGAGATGGCGGTTCTGTGCAATCAAGGGGAAGCAGAGCACCTTGTTTCGTCTTAGCAATTCGCGAACAACAAAGACACCAGCGTTAGCGAAGAGCCGCATGTGTGCTACACGCACTCCTACCTTGATTAACTGACAGCAGCCTCAAGCAAGGTCAAGGACCCAGCGTCCGCATCGAGTCTAGCTCGCACACCTAGGGGCACTACGGTTTTATCCTCGATGTGTCCGATCATCGCGCCACGCAGTGTAGGAATGCCTAGCGGTTCAAGGCGGTCACGCAGCACTTCTTCCATACTGAACGTATTACTGTCATAGCCATCATCAGTAAATTTTCCCAACACAATTCCAGCAACCTGCTCCAACTTACCGGCCATCCACAAATGCGTGAGCATACGGTCAACGCTGTATGGCGGCTCGTCAACATCTTCGAGAAATAATAGTGCGCCTTCGAATTGGGGCTCAAACGGCGTGCCGAGCAGTGTCACCATCAGAGACAGATTGCCACCTAGCAGATGGCCTTCGGCCACGCCAGATACGATAGTGGTCAATCGGTTCTCCCAATCTACGACGCCAGGGCGAGTTTCGAATTCAGGAGGCTCACCAATACGAACGCTTTGGACCGGCTCGATCAAAACCTTTTTGTATTGGTCATAGGTGTAGTCTGAGAAATTTCCACCAGCGATGGGCCCATGAAATGTTACGAGGCCAGTTCGCAAATAAATGGCGTTCAAAATCGCGGTGATATCACTATATCCCATAATAACTTTGGGATTGGCTGCTATCATGTCGTAATCGAGATAGCGCAGCAGGCGCCCAGAGCCATAACCACCTCTTACACAAAATATCGCATCGATATTGGGGTCGGCAAACATACCATTAAGGTCATCAGCTCGCTGCTCATCAGTACCTGCTAGATACTGAGTACGGCTAAAAAGGTTAGCAGCCGGTTCTGCCGAGAACCCAAGTGAACGCACTAAGTCCATGGCAGCATGCAATTCCTGATCTTCTGGCACGTTACTGGCAGGCGTCACTAAACCAACAGTCATACCCGGGCGCAGACGTTTAGGCTTTACAATATTCGAGTTCGCTGCCGCGTGCACTCTAGTTGGCAAGCCGGAAACTCCCATTGTTAGAGCTGTGCAGGCGGCCATTAATTCTCGTCGAGTAAGGTTCATTTCTGCTTCCCTGTATTGGTAGTCTAGAATGATTAAGACTATCGAGAGGGTCGATGCTTGTAAATAACGAATAGGTTTATGTTTACATAATCGCTCGATTTGTCAGAATTTATTTATGTTCAGGTAAAGCGAGATCGCAGAGGTATTACACCCCAGCGATCAGTTAGAGAATCAAGAGAGCGATCGCGTTAGTAACGTCGAAGCTAGGTTATTATTATTTGGCAACAAGAATGGAAAAACCCTATTACATCGGATACCTTTTCCTATAACTTCAAACCTACGCAGAAGGACTTACACTTATGCGGAACAAACCACGCGCCGATTCTAATCGCAGTCTTCTCCTACTCAGCTGTATTTTCCTGCTGCAGGCCTGCCAAGGAAATCTCCTGCCCGCACCTGCTACTTCAGAGCTAACCACATTCAATGAGGAAGAAAATACGGTTCGCCTTGCGGCAAAATATGGCGCCCAGATAAGGACAATCGAATCCAATGGAATTGAACTGCGAATTGCAGAAGCCGGCGAAGGCCCTTTAGTAATTTTGGTACACGGTTGGCCCGAGTCCTGGTTTTCATGGCGCTATCAGCTACAGGCGTTAGCGCTGGCTGGCTACCATGCTGTCGCTCCCGACATGAGGGGTTATGGCGGCTCAACAATTCCTGATGAGATCGAAGACTACAATATTCTTCAGCTAACGGCAGATGTTGCCGGAATTGTTGATGCTCTGAACGAAGAGTCAGCGACATTGGTCGGACACGATTGGGGGGCTCCCATTGTATGGCAGACGGCACTGCTCTATCCGGACATAATCAATGCGGTAGTCGGCATGAGCGTACCCTACCGGGGCCGGTCACAGAATCGACCCAGCAGAGCACTTCGCCAATCGCCCGATGACGATTTTTCCTATACCGCCTATTTTCAGGAGCCAGGTGTGGCGGAATCTGAATTCGACGCAGCACCGCGATCCTTCATAGCCCGCTTATTTACCTCCCGATCACCCGGGACACCAACCTTGCCACCAAGAGTGACAGACCCAAGAGCCAGCGCTGGGGGCTGGCTAGCTAGGCTAGGTGAACCGGAACGACTGCCTGACTGGCTATCTGGGTCAGAGTTAGATTATTACGCCAACGAATTCGGCCGAGTCGGTTTTAGGGGCGGCATTAACTATTACCGCAATAGCA
The DNA here is from genome assembly GCA_027592275.1 of Pseudomonadota bacterium. Taxonomy (GTDB): domain Bacteria; phylum Pseudomonadota; class Gammaproteobacteria; order Pseudomonadales; family Pseudohongiellaceae; genus UBA9145. Next base: position 8,548 of record JAQCKF010000032.1, on the reverse strand, counting down.
GTCGTAATTGGGATCTCACTTCGAGCTTGGCAGGGGCGCGAATTCAACAACCCGCTCTCTTCATTGCGGGTGAATTGGACATCGTTAATCGCGGGGCGACAGTCGAAGAGCTAAGAAGAGTCAATCAGCCGAATTTCGTCGAGCTGCACGACGTGATTCTAATTCCAGGCGTGGGACACAGAAATCAACAGCAGGCCCCGCTGGAAACCAACAAGTTCCTGCTAGATTTTCTGAACTCTCTTAAATAGATGTTTTTATTTCCTGCAGTCCAGATTAGGGACGATCCAGTTCCACGGTGTGATAAGGCTGCAGTGTGTCGATAGCATCCAGAGGCTGGCTATTCACATCCCATTTGAAAAGCTTGACCACAATTTTATCCTGCTCAAAATCCACTAGGGTGAAACCATGCTGTTCGAATGGGACTACTTTCTCTTCGAAATCCAAGTGCTGCGAGGGAGCCGCCCGCACACCGCGTACCACCGATGGAAAGCCACGGATGGACGTACCCACCGGGCCGCAGAGAATATTGGTAATGGGGTTGTCGCTAAAGTCCAGATTACCCGCTCCATGCATGATTCCCACTCCGGTGGCATGAAGATCGCCTGCTATTACTAGCGGGTTCCTGTGCTTCATATCTGCTAGCGATTGCATGATGCGATCGTGTTGATTCAACCAACCCTGCTGCCAATGAGGTTTCGGAATTTGCGTAGTCAGCTCGCCCGTTTCCGGATGCAGCATATCGGGATACCACTCGCCCCACTTGCCCGCGGTCCAGCCCGGCGGATTAGATGGCACATGCACCAAGTGACGAGTGTCTCTAGATGCCGTGCGGTGCACCAACCAATCTTCCACATTGCTATCAAGGAATCCGGCATTAAGCTCACCTACACTAAGCGTTCGCCGCACATCATAGAGCAACACTTCTAGGAGTTGACCATAGCGCAGCGTACCGAAGCTCTCCGATAAATCGCCACGCGCGCTGCTGCTGGAGTACGGCAAGCCCGATGATCGAGTGGCATCAGGAAGAAATTCAGGGTAATACAATTGCTGGGTAGTACGAGCCAGTTGCAGCTGAAACCAGGGAACCGGGTAAGTCAGTGGAGAATCATTCTCCCAGTGATCATGATCGTCCTGTAGAAAGTAAACTGGCGTAGATCGGAAGTCAGTTCCATACAAAGGTACGATCTGAGGGCCCGCAGCGAGCTTCATCGCTTCTTCGTTACTACCACCCATTACCCGCGATGCGAAATCAAAATTCGATGCACGACCTGCGGCACTCAACTCTCCCGCTTGCTCACCTTGCCAGGTGTGTAAATCCCAATAGATATGATCACCGTTCGCAATTGCAGTCTGAGGAGAAAAAGATAAGGCTCTTTTCAGCAAACGTCTGCGAATGGAAATCGGCAAGTTACCGCGCCGATCTCCAATATCGAAGTATTCCCCCTCGGGCCCGCCAGCACAGGTGTAGAACAAAACTCGAACCCGTTCTGGATTCTGTTCGGGAGCAGGAAACGTCGACAAGGGCCAGGGTTCACACAGCTGGTTGCCACGACTATCCTGAAGAGAGAGTTGGTACTCGGTATCGGACTGTAACTCCGCTGCCTGAAACTGCCAGAATTCACCACCAGTATCATTCTGATAGCCATTCACCACACGGCTAGAAGCTCCATTTCGAATCCTGAGCTGCGGCATTTCAGCAACAGGACTGGTAAATGATGCTTTAATTAGAAGCTGTGACTCGTTGACCGCAGGCAACAAATGTCGCACCTGCCCCGAGTCCCAATCATCTACAACTGGATTCAGCGCCTGCTGCGCCGCAAGCTGTTGCCAAGGCCAGGTAGACATCCAAGCACCGGCCATCCCACTGGCGCTACCGCGCAGAAAATCACGCCGCTTTATGTTGGGCAAGTACCTATTTGGCTTGTTCTTATTGTTTGTTTTTCTGCTTGCCATGAATCACCTCTATTTATCTACACGCGCTCCTTAAAGCGAGCAAATAGAATTATTCTCACACTGCCGTTGCTTTCGATCTGAGCAGCCCATTGGCGGGACAATCGTTGCACGCGCCGCAGCAATCTCCGCATTTAGTAATTTGGAATACCAAATATAACCCAATAATCGAATTCAGTAGAGTCATAGAGGAAATAATGCCTGATTCACTAATGAATCGCCCAGCGCTGCAGTTTAGCGCCTTCATCCACTCGGTTTCTTGCAACTCGCTCCTTCGATGCGCCGCCAATGGATGTAAAAAATACCCCCTACTACTTCTAAAATCTGGCGCCTCAATGCCCTAATAGAAGTAGCATGCTTTTTCAGTCCACCAACTGAAGACATAAGTAGACGAACAAAGGCAAAAGGCTGCATAATAAAATTCGATTGCTAGAAAATTCAGTGACACATTATAACTAGAGGCTATTGATAAATTTCTGCCTGTCTCTAATCGCCGTATTCCTCTACGGCGGAAGCTTCTCGAGTGGCGATAAGATCGCGAGTAAGATAGTCTGTAACTTCTGATTTTCAATTTTTACCCAGTTATAAATAACGAAGACAGCAGACGAGGAAGTTAAAAAATGAATAATAAGGCACTCAAGATTATGCTCAGCGCGACATTGCTGTGCGCTCTATCCCCGAATCTTTTCGCGCAGAGACCTACAACGGCAACTCATGTATCGCGCGCGGATATCATGACTGTCTTCGAACACATGGGCGAAACAATCGACCAGCAAATCAAGGTGATTGATATCGGCGACGATGTAAACGTTGGTGTTGGAATTTTACAACGCAAAGGTAATCGCACCGAAGGAGAGGTAGTAAATGCGATTGTGCATCATGCCATTGCCGAGATTTATTACGTATTGTCAGGCTCTGGCACGCTCGTAACTGGAGGCGACATAAGCGGTGACATAGAATTTCCTGCCAGCAATATATCAGTCATGGAATTGATCGGCCCTAGTGGCAGTCGCACTGTCGTCAATGGCCAGACCAAAACTATTTCGGCGGGTGATATAGTTGTCATACCTGCCGGTGTGCCTCATGGGTTCAGGAATATACAAGATCAAATTACATACTTGAGTATTCGTGTAGATCCGGGCCAGGTGTTGCCTACGGGTTATGTGCATCCTTCGATAGAAGACTAGAGCTCTAGATCCTAGAGGCGGTTTGAACAGAGTAAACAGTCAGTTTTAAACCACTGACTGCTTACTCTGCTCCTCGTATTAATTTCCAGAATTTAGAAACCGAATCAACTCCGCGTTCACTACATCCGGCACTTCCTCGTGGGGATTGTGCCCCACGCCTGAAATAAGAAAGACCTCCCCGTTCGGGAAAGCATCCGCAGCCTGACGCGCCTCTTCCGCAAAAGTCGGATAGTCATCGACGCCGCCGAGGACCAAGGTCTTCGTCTGAATGTGTTGCCGGTCGTTCACTACCGTATCCATAGCACGCATGTGGTTAGTCAGTTGACTCACATTAGCTAGGAGGGGCCAGTCTCCACTTAGCCGCTGACCGTAGCGGATGCGCATATGGTCAATGAACTGAGGCTGCCAGACACTATAATTATCGTCTGCCCAGCGCAGTAAGCTTGCATAGACCTCTTCCATGTCTGGGTTCGCATCGACCTCTCCAGTCAACGGCCTAAATCCTCTGCCGGCGCGGCGGTCTGTCAGTCCTACTTGATTCACGGTAACCAGATGGGTTATTCGCTCCGGATAGAGGAAGGCGAAGCGTGTAACCATCTGCCCACCGATAGAGTGGCCCACTATGGCTGCTTGTTCGATCTCCAGATGATCCATCAAGCGCGCTGTATTAGAAGCCCACAAACTGATGCTATAGGGGATTATTGGCTTTGAGGACTTGCCCCAACCGAGGCGGTCTTTCACCACCACTCGATAGCCCTCTTGCGCCAACGCCTTGATTTGCTCACTCCAATACCAACCGTAATATAGACCTCCATGATGTAGGACTACAGAGCGTCCATTTGCCGGGCCCGTTGGAGCTACGTCCATATAGGCGATACGCACCTCTTCGCCGTAGACACTGAAGTTCATGTACTCGAGAGGGTACGGGTATTCAAATTCCTCCAAACTGATGGACATCGGTCCCCAATCACTAGGCGCCGAGGAAGGAGGGCTAGACTGGGCCGATGCCACTCCCGCGAACGAGATGGTGAAAAGAGATAACAGGGTTGCCCAGGCTAGAACAACAGACGGGCAGTTAGGATTTTTCATGATTTCTCCGTGTTCGGATAAGTTATTTGGAGGCGCAGAAGGCTAGAAAACAACAATAGCACATCCAGAAAACGAGCTATAAAACAGGTCTAAGTATAAACACAGCAACTGTGATTGATTTTATTCTCAGCACAGAACAAGACGACCTCTTTATAGGTTAGACTTACGCAGCGGGTATCAAGCTCTCGTGTCGAACTGTACTGGAGCGGGAGCCCCTTAGTGAAATTCGGACATTACAAAACTCTTATCGTTCTAACCTTTGCGCAATGCTTTGGTCAAACGGCAGCACCAATTCTTGTATTGCTCGGCGGCATTGTCGGAGCGCAGATCGCCCCCTCGATTGATTGGGCAACTCTACCCATCGCTATTCAGATTTCCGGAATCGCTTTTGCAACAATACCGGCGTCTTATCTGATGTCAAAAGTCGGCAGAAAGGCCGGCTTTCTTGCGGGCACTGCACTCGCCATCTTTGCCTCACTGTTTGCCGCCTTTGCTATCTATCAACAATCGTTTACGCTGTTTTGTATCGCCTCTTTCCTGATTGGTAATTACATCGCCTTCCTGCAGCAGTTTCGTTTCGCTGTCGCAGATTCAGTACCAAACGAACAAATACCCAAATGCCTATCGTTTTTAATGCTAGCTGGCATCGTTGCCGCATTGCTCGGGCCAGAAGTGGCCCGTCGCTTCAGTGTCATCGAAGGGCTTCCTGACTACGTTAGTTCATTTCTAGGCATGGCAGCAATGCTGAGTGTATCGTTTCTGATCTTACTGGCGTTCTACAAAAACAGCACATTCGAAAAACAAGATAAGTCTAGCGCTGTCAGACCTCTCGGGCAGATTTTCAGACAACCCACACTAATTCTAGCCATAGCATCTGCGGCCGCAGGATATAGCGTCATGAGCCTTATAATGACCGCAACGCCTCTGAGCATGCACGAAATGGATCATCACTCTCTGGAAGACACAACCAGAGTCATCCAGAGCCATATCCTTGCTATGTATGCCCCATCATTCTTCAGTGGGTTTTTAATCTCTTGGCTGGGTGTTAAGCGGATCATTCAGGCAGGATTCGCTCTAATGACAATTTGTATATTTATTGGATGGGGCCAGCCCGACTTCATCAGCTACTGGGGGACTCTGGTATTCCTCGGCATAGGTTGGAATTTCCTATTCCTTGGTGGCACCACCTTGCTGACCCAAAGCTACCGTGCCTCGGAACGATTTAAGGTGCAGGCGGTCAATGATTTTCTGGTTTTTGGCTTACAAGCGCTTGGCTCACTTAGTGCGGGTATTCTATTGGCCAGTATTGGCTGGAGCGGTGTTATGGTATTTGCTCTACCGTTGTTGTTACTACTCCTTCCGGCAATATTGAGAACAGCTACGACACGGCCTGAACCAATGTCATAGCTGCACTTTATGGATCCCGCGCCCCTCACTAATCCATCATTTCGATCAGCCTTTACCCAGATAGGAAATGGTGCCCGCCACATCTGTATCATCAATCATTTGAAAGCGACTTTCGCTTCCCTTTTGCCGAGCCTCGCCATAGGGGGCATATTCTGGATCGCTTGCAAACGCTTCGGCTGCATCAGCATCGGGAAATTCTAGCAATGCAATCAATGAAGTATCCAATGGCTCACCTTCCATTACCTTAATATTTCCGCTCCTAGCCAAATATTTTCCGCCGTGCTTATGGACTATGTCATGTACATTCGCTGCATAGTCAGGCACCCAACTGTCATCAGTAATTTTTATGTCTGCGACAATGTATACGCTCATCAATATGCCACTCCAAGTTAAGATTTCAAATTCAGAATCGAGGGCCTCAGCATATCCGAGCGTCTACGGAGCAGCCAGTACTAGATTTGGTTTTCATAGATTAATAGCATTTTCATAGGCAACGAGAAAGGGAGTGAAGATGAAAAGCTCAGGATATAATGGTACTTAGGGCGACTGAGGCTCTCTTAGCTCGGTGAAGAATGACTCGACTAAGACGATCACTTGCAGGATCAAGAGCATTGATTTTCTCCAGCCTCTGAGCGGCCGAATTGCTCAATGGCTATTCTAAAATTCGCCCCACTGAGCAACTTTTTTTGATCCATACCAAAAACTACTGTAGTTTAACTTTGAAGCAAATCATTCTGTCAGCGTTGATATCGAGAAGCCCATGATCACTAATACTCCCCCAGGATTGAAATCGCGATTCCCACTTGCCCTCATTGCTCTTAGCGCCGGACTAATTGGCCTCGGCCCACCAGCCGCTAATGCACAGGACTATATAGTCGGGCGCACGGCAGACGGTCAACCAGACCTTCAAGGCCTATGGACGAACGATACCATCACCCCAATAGAACGGCCTGCCTCGATGGCAAACCAGGCATTCCTCTCCCGGGATGAAATCGCCAGCGCCGAAGCTCGCATTGCCGAGAGACGAGCCATAGCCGATGATAATGTCGTAGTCGAATCAGGCGGAAGCATCGGGGGCTACAATCAAATTTGGCTGGATTCGGGAGATACCGTTCTCTCTACCGGGCAGACTTCCATGATTACTGATCCGCCTTCTGGTAGGGCTCCTATTCGCCCAGAGGCTGAAGCAAAACGAGACTATGGCTTTGCCCATGTTGAAGATCACTGGACTAATCACACTGTTTGGGATCGTTGTATAACACGAGGTGTGCCAGGGTCCATGTTGCCTGCCGGCTACAACAACGCCTACCGATTCATTCAGACTGAGGATACCTTTACCATCGTGCATGAAATGATTCACGATGTACGGGTAATCCACCTCGATAAAACCGAGCATATCGATTCCAAAGTGAAATTATGGATGGGTGATTCCATTGCTCATTGGGAAGACGATACGCTAGTGGTTGAAACTACGAATTACAATGATCGCGGTATGATTGCCAACAGCAGCGCGGGCGGCAGACTTAAGGGTGTACCCATCAGTGATCAACTTCATGTAGTTGAGCGTTTCAGCCGCGTAAGCGAGGGCACGATACTGTGGGAAGCACGAGTTACAGATCCAGTAAATTTCTCAGCACCTTTTACAATCTCCATGCCTCTCACGCGAGACGACGAGTACACTATGTACGAATACGCCTGCCATGAGGGCAACTACGCGATCGAGAATATCCTAAGCGGCGGACGAGCTGCAGAGCGCTCAGCTACGCCCTAACTAGCGAATGGGTACCTATCTAGCCATCTCATCATTTATACCAGCGGCGATGCTTGGTGAATTGTAGGGCAGTCCTGTTTTCGCAATGGCTTCAGGTTTATTAAGCCTGCGAATGCTAGCGATGACCATCACGATGTTGTTGCTTCTAGTCAACTTGATTGCATCAGGATTTAGGTCGTAGGCAGTCGGAATCAGAAGTGCTTATTTGCAACCCACTTTTGACGTTCGCGTTTTGGGTTACGCGAGACTAATCACGCTGGCAGTTAGCAAATTTATCGCTGCTATCGGGCACCTTAGCGAGGGCCGAATGTTGAGCGAAGACATGCCAAATCTCGGGTAACCACTGGCTTAATTCAATACACCAACAAAGGAAATGAGACTATGAGTAGCAATGAATATCGTGTTGGCGATAGGGCTGTATCAGCTCCAGAGCCATCGGAATTTGAGCCAAGTCCCTTCACAAAACCACGCCCACCGGAGGCTCTGCGATTTGAGGTGAATCTCACGGCAGTGGCAAACACGAAGCAATCGAAGACCGGTACCGTACAGGTAAATATCCCTGGTTTTTCGCCAGTGACACTGTACTGCGACGAGCAGCCACCAGTCGGCGGCGATGCCGCACCACCACCACTGGCATTTTTCACCGCTGGCATTGGTTTTTGTCTCATGACTCATCTCACTGATATCCTCACTGCACGAAAAATAGAAGTCACTTCGTTACGATTGGAGCAACGCGTTCGATTCATGACGAACTTAGGCACGATGCGTGAATTCGGCCATCAAACGGAAGGCCAGTGTGAAATGGTCGAGACGCACGTCATTATAGATAGCCCTGAGCCTGCTGAAAAAATTCAAGCCTTACTTGACGAAGCAGAAGGCTCCTGTATGGCACATCATGCATTGCGAAATCCGATTCCATGGTCTACAAGGCTGGTCTACAATGGAAATGAAATTGACAGTCGTGAAGGCTAACACTGCCACTAAATCTGATCATGGCACCGAGGTTCAGACACTGTCATAAGCAGCTATCCATCCCAAGAAGTTCACTTTTAGGGACTTATGGGATTGAATGCTTTGAATCGCTATCACTTTACTAGACACCTTTCAGTCATACAAAATGGCTATAAGAGAGGTGAATATGAGC
>JAQCKF010000031.1 GCA_027592275.1 Pseudomonadota bacterium | reverse complement strand
GGGGGGTAGATAGGGGGGGGAGTAGATTAATTAGTATCATATAACCCTATGTTTTAAATGTTAATTCAAGTCCTTTTCTGGCACCATAATGTCTCAATGCCAATTCGGCTGTACTAGTCCTATAAGAACTCAGTAGCAGAACCGTGACTTGAACCGAAAAGAGGTTCACAAAATGCGTAGCATTTTGGACGCCCGCTTTATAGGGCGCCCCGAAGGGGTTGAAATGGCCTTAAGGCTATTTCAATCACCACTTCGCCAATCCGCAACGCCGATCAACCTCGAAACCACTGTCTTTTTACTCTGCCCCAATTAGCAATTTGGACGCCTGCTTTCCAAGTCGCCCCGCAGGGGTGGAAGTCTCCCTCAGCCAAAAAATAGATCTGCCCCCTTTTATCTATCCCACCAAAAACCGATTGACAGTCGGTTTTTAGAATGCCAGCATGATCGCCCTCTTAACAGGATGAAGAAATCATGGTTCTGGGCGAACTCGAAAAACTGGCGCTTAACTATTTCTGGACTTTTTCTGGCGCTGACGCGAAGCAGGTTCACGAATATTTTTCTGAGCAGCGTGGTGGCTCGCTTAATACCATTCAAACCACTCTGGACCGCCTTTTCAAAAAAGGGCTCCTTAACCGGGAGAAAATAGGCCATGCCTTTCACTATTCAGCCGCCAATTCTCGCAAAGCATTTATAGGCCAGCTCATCCTCTCGGTTACTCAGGATTTCGTCAGTTCAGATGAAGACAATTTGCTGGCAGCATTTGTATCGGTATCCAGCGACCTCGATGATCAACAGCTCAGCGAGCTAGAAGCTACAATCCGTGAATACGAATCCAAAAAAACAGATCGAGGCTCAAAGTCATGATTACCGGCTTACTCGGCTTCGTTTTGAATGCATTCTCCATAGTCGTTCTAAGTGCAGTTGCTGTCATTGCTCTAATCAGCCTCGCTTTCTATTTCCGCGCAGTCGGATTGCAGAGGTTTACAGCCGAATCACGACAAATCGGATTGTGGATATTAGTGTGCTCCCCTTGGCTGATCGGCTTTATGTCCGCCGCAATTGTTCTCCTGCTTAGCACACCGATAGTGTCCAATTTTATTGGCAATCAATTCGTTCACTGGCACCATCCAACTGAGTTTGCATTGAATAGCTGGCACGGTTATTTCGTGTTTATCATGTTAGGAATGGCAACTTTAATGACGATAAAAGCAGGCTTTCACATAGTAAAGTCGAGCACTACCATTAGCACGTTATCCGCTATGTCGAGCCCTGGACCAGAGGGGATACGGATTCTGGAAACAAACACTGCTGCCGCATTTACAGCTGGCATTAAAGACCCCCATTGCTATATGACAAGCGCATTGCTCGATGAGATTAATGCTGAAGAATTCGCAATTATTCGCCTACACGAGATGGCACATATCAGGCGTTGTGACCCTTTAAAGAAAACCCTATTTCATTTGTTGACGAAATTTTTCCCGTTCGCCATTAGCTGCGCACTAGGAACTGACACGATTCATCATGCAATAGAAATTTCCTTACAGCACTCGTAAATCAATACTAAGCATTAAGAAGACATTTCTAATGAATCTAATGAAAAGATTAGCCCCGAAAGGCTCTCAGTTTATCCAGATCTCAAATACAACTGATATTGGCCGCAAAGTACTCATTGGTTTGGCCAGTATATTGATAATAGTACTTCCCGCCGCGGCATTTGCTCACGGTGTAGATGAGGGTACACAGCAATTCCTCGCGAGCAACGAAGGTGTGGCGATACTGCCGTTTCTTTACATCGGCGCAAAACACATGATCACAGGGTACGACCACCTACTCTTTTTGGTGGGTGTTATTTTTTTCCTGTATCGCCCAAAAGATGTGTTGGTATACGTCAGCTTTTTTACGTTAGGCCACAGCCTTACATTGCTGCTCGGTGTCTATCAGGATATTCAGGTAAATGCCTATTTGATAGATGCCATCATCGGCCTTTCCATTGTCTATAAAGGTTTTGATAACCTCGGTGGATTTCAGCGCCTTTTTGGATTTCAGCCAAACACCATGGCAGCCGTCCTGATCTTCGGCTTATTCCATGGGTTCGGGCTTGCCACTAAGCTGCAGGATTTTGAGTTTGATCGTGAAGGATTGTTGCAGAATCTACTTGCCTTCAATGTTGGCGTGGAGATTGGCCAATTTCTGGCTTTGATATTCATAGTTATCGCTCTGACTTTTTGGCGCCGATACGCCAGCTATCTGCAGTTTGCGGCCACGACGAATGTGGCGCTAATGAGTGCCGGCTTCCTATTAACTATGTATCAACTTGCTGGTTACGTGATCTATTAGTATCGCGAACTAGATATTCGCTTCTATATGGCCAACGAAACATTCTGTTATCACTAAACAGTATTCATCAACAATGTAAGAGAACAAACACAATGAGCGAAATCGAGCACACCATTCAATCCACTGCCAGTCTCATGAAGGCGCTGGCCATCGCTGTGTTTGTTGCAGCGATTCTTTTTGTCACGTTGGTTTTACCCATAGAATTTGGGATAGATCCTACTGGACTCGGTGATCGCCTCGGTGTGGTTAATCTGATTTCCGCGGAGCCTGAGCCTGAGGTGGTGGAACGTGCAGGAGAAGGAGATATGGCTTTTCGCTCAGATGAAACTGTCATTGCAGTGCCAGCCAATTCAGGGCTGGAATACAAATTTTTCGTAGACCAGCATGGCAGTCTGAATTACGAGTGGAACCTCGATTCTGACATAGCATTGTATTTTGATTTACATGGAGAACCGCAGGGCGACACCACTGGATATTTTGAAAGCTACGCAGCCGCAACGGTGAACGCCATGAAAGGTACCTTAACAACACCGTTTGCAGGTTCACACGGCTGGTACTGGCGAAACGATACCAACGAAGATGTCAATGTAACGCTAACTACCCAAGGCAATTACGAAATTATTGGACTTAAATAAATTTTAATTAGCATTCCAATCACCAAGGAGACGACCATGAAATTAGTATCACGATTATTTGCACTATGTCTGTTTATGTCCGCTACCAGCCTTAGCTTGGCTCATGAAGGGCATGAACACGCAGCCCCTCTTGATCAGACCACAGCAGTTGCAACCGCCGACATCAAAATCAAGGAACTCATTGACGAAGGCAAACTCACTTCAAAGTGTGCAGCCAAGGCGCCAGCTACGGCTGAACTAGTGCGAGTTGATGGAATCCAGAACTGGGTAGTGTCCTATACGGACGAAGATATGAAGGAGAGTCTGCAATTGATATTCACCACTACCGGTGAATACGTATCGATGAATCATTCTAACGTCTAGAAGCTGGCGCAAATAATGCAACGTCTGATTCACTGTATCGCATTTTCCTCGCTGATCGCCATGACTGGCGTCGCGATGGCGCAACCCGATGGGACCGCGCCGTCGCTAGACCTAGAAACGGCCATCACTAAGGCAATGGCAGGGAACCCTAGCCTTAAAGCGGCAGGTTACCAATTGCAGATACAGGATGCGCGCATCGATCAAGCCGGTATCAAACCCCGAGGCCAACTGGGGATCGAAGTCGAAGATGTTTTCGGTTCCGGAACAAACGATATGCTGGAAGGCATCCAGGCAACAGCTAGTGTCACTTGGGTTCTAGAACGTGGAGTACGTGCATCCCGTGTTTCTGCAGCCCGCGCTCGATCTAGTCTGATCGAATCGGACATTGCTATTCAGCGCCTTGATGTGGCTGCTGAAACCGCGCGCCATTACTTAGAGAGCCTGGATTTACAAGCGCGCCTAGTTATCGCGGTGGAAGGTATTGAACTTGGAGCGGCAGCGGTAACTGCAATCGAAAGACGCGTTGACGCAGGTTCAGCGCCAGCTGCAGACCTCTCTCGAGCACGAGCCGATCTGCGTAGACAGGAATTGATAGTAGAAGACATCGAACACGAACTGCTGTCTGCGTACTATCGTCTCGCCGCTCAGTGGGGAGCCAACGAACCCGACTTCAATCGAGTCCTAGGTAATTTACTTGATACTCCAACAATCGAGACTTTCACTAACTTTGAGTCCCGACTGGATCAAAATCCAGATCTGGAGCGCTACCTCACAGCTGAGCGAGTTTATGAAGCGCAATTACGTCTGGAACAAGCCAGCAATCGTCAACCTTGGAGGGTAACTACAGGTTTTCGTTGGCTGAATAGAACTAGCGACCACGGTTTCGTCGCTGGTCTTTCAATTCCATTGGGGCCGGAAGACAGCAATCGCGGTCGCGTTGCCGAAGCACGTGCTCGAATCACTCAGTCCAAATTGGAACGTGAGGCAGAACGTTTGCGCTTACGCACCGAGCTGTTCGTGCTTTATCAGGAACTGGCACACAGCGTGCACCTAACCGCCGCCATTGAGCAAGATATTCTTCCTTTGTACGAGTCTGCGTTAGAACAAACACAAGCTGCCTACGAAGCTGGACGCTACAGTTATCTAGAGTGGAGCGCCTCTCAGGTGAATTTACTGAACGCACGCAATGATCTGGTAGAGGCGGCTCACAGCATTCTCCACAATCTAATTGAAATCGAACGACTCACCGGGGTGTCTGTCGAAGTACCCCACTTGTCCCAATGAGAGAACTATGAAACGACTGATTCAACTTGGCTGGCTCTGCCTCTTTACCTCTTTGCTTTCGGCTTGTGGTAATGACGAAACATTGCCATTGACCATGGAAACTGAAATTGCCGATGGTGACTACGAGCGCGGACCAAATAATGGCAGACTGTTAGTGGATGGTGACTTCGCTGTAGAGCTGGCGATATTCGAGACGGGTGTCCCACCAGAATACCGCGCTTGGGCAACCGCGGGCGATGAACAAATAGCGCCAAACGATGTCGATCTGCAAGTAACACTAACCAGACTCGGAGATGTACAAGATCGTATAAACTTTTTTGTAGAAAGCGATTACCTTCGCGGCGATCAGGTTATTTACGAACCCCATTCTTTTTTGGTCTCGGTCACGGCGAACCATCAAGGTAGTCGGCACGCTTGGGAATTTGACAGCTTTGAAGGGCGTACGTCTATTTCTCCGGCGATGGTCGCTGCGTTCGGCATTGAAACAGCAACTGCGGGGCCTGCCTTAATATCTCAGAATCTAGATGTCATCGGGCAGACCGTAGCTCATCAAGAATTCTCACGGCAGATCAGTGCCCGCTTCAATGGGTTTGTCACTGCGGTCTATGTCAGCGTTGGCGAAAGAATCAAAGAAGGACAGCGCCTGCTTACCATTGAGAGTGATTCCAGCCTCACTCCCTATACGATTAGCTCTCCAATCGATGGATATGTATCGCAACGCATTGCGAACCCAGGTGAGCAGACTAATAGCCGAGTATTGCTCGAAATTCTCGATACCTCGCAAGTCTGGGCTGAATTATCCATCCATTTGTCGCAACGAAATCAGGTAGCAGAAGGCATGCCTGTAAAAATCAGTTCGCCAATCAGCGAGGCAACTGTATCTGGCGTTATCGATAGCTTTAACCTGTCTGTACGACCCAACCAATCGATTATCGCTCGAGTATTAATAGACAATAAGATCAACGCATTCGCACCGGGAACCTTTATTGAAGGGTCTATAGAAACAGGAGAGATAGAAGTTCCATTGGCCGTTAAGCGTACCGGGTTGCAGCCGTTTCGGGATTTCACAGTCGTGTTTGCTCAAATTGGTGACACCTACGAGGTACGCATGCTGGACCTCGGCCGTCAGGACGGTGAGTGGATCGAGGTACTGGGCGGACTCAATCCAGGCACTACCTACGTAACCACCAACAGCTATATTCTCAAAGCCGACGTCGAAAAATCAGGCGCTTCCCACGACCACTAAACACAACATGACTCATAGGGAAACCTAACCCAAGATGCTTGCAGCTATCGTAAACACCTCCCTCGCCCGTCGTGGGCAAGTCGTCATTCTAGTGCTCGCATTGATGGCATTAGGCGCGTGGAATTTCACTCGTCTTCCCATCGATGCGGTCCCCGACATAACCAATGTTCAGGTTGCCATCAATACAGCCGCGCCCGGCTACACCCCACTAGAAGTTGAGCAGAGAATCAGTTTCCCCATGGAAACTGCGATGGCGGGCATGCCACGTCTCAGTAACACTCGTTCAGTGTCGCGCTATGGCTTATCTCAGGTGACGATTATTTTTGAAGAAGGCACGGATATTTATTTCGCGCGCCAGCAAGTAAGCGAACGGATAGCTGCTGTGCGTGCGCAACTGCCACCAGATACAGATCCTACACTTGGTCCAATTGCCACCGGACTCGGTGAGATATTCATGTTTACTGTCGATGCCGAACCAGGCGCCAGCAATGATGACGGCTCTGCTATCACGCCTATGGATCTGCGCGTTGTACACGACTGGATAATCCGGCCGCAGTTGCTACGTGTACCCGGTGTTGTAGAAGTGAATCCGATTGGCGGCTACAAGCATGAGATTCAAGTTGAGTTTGACTCGATAAAACTACTTTCTTATAAGCTAACTCAAACCGATCTGATCCGCGCACTCGAGACAAATAACGAGAACCGAGGCGCCGGGTTTATTGAATACAATGGCGCTCAATGGTTAATCCGCATGGAAGGGCAAGCAGAAGCACTGCACGATCTCGGTGACATTGTCGTTAGAGAATACGCTAGTGTTCCCATTCGCGTAAAAGACGTTGCCCAACTCACGCTTGGTGAACCGATGCGCAGTGGCGCAGCCACCCAAGACGGACACGAAGTGGTAATGAGTACCGTCTTCATGTTGATCGGAGAAAACAGTCGAGCAGTCGCGCGCGACGTTGCTGTGGCGCTTGCAGAGATACAGGCGAGCCTCCCGGCCGGCGTAACTGCGACGGCTGTCTACAACCGAACCACGCTAGTAGATAAAACCCTAGCAACAGTACAAACAAATCTTGTGGAAGGCGCCCTACTCGTTGTTGCGGTGCTGTTCCTTTTGTTGGGCAATATACGAGCCGCGCTGCTTACTGCCGCCATCATCCCAATCGCGATGCTAATGACCATTACAGGCATGGTACAGACTCGAGTCTCTGCCAACTTAATGAGTCTGGGTGCGCTGGATTTCGGTTTGATTGTGGATGGCACTGTAATTATCGTCGAAAATTGCCTGCGCCGCCTGAGTCAAGAATCCCAGACAAGGACGCTGCAGTTGCAAGAGCGTCTTGAGCTTGTATCCAGCGCAACTCAGGAAGTGATGCGCCCAGCCCTGTTCGGTGTGTTTATTATTACGGCGGTCTACATCCCAATTCTCAGTCTTACAGGTGTTGAAGGCAAAATGTTTCACCCGATGGCGATAACCGTCATTATCGCGCTGCTCAGTGGCATGCTGTTATCACTCACTTTTGTGCCAGCTTGCGTGGCATTCCTCTTCCGCAAACCAGTACACGAACGCGCTAATCCAATTATTGCTGGAGCCCGCTACATCTACCAGCCGATGTTGAATATTTCCTTGCGCTTGCACTGGCTGGTGATTCTGCTGGCGTTAGGTTTAGTGCTCTGGTGCTACAGCCTGTTTACTCGATTGGGATCGGAGTTTGTACCTAATCTCGACGAGGGCGATATCGCCATGCACGCCCTGCGCATTCCCGGCACGTCGCTGCAACAGGCAGTCCAACTACAACTGTTACTGGAGACCGAAGTGCGACGCTTGCCCGAAGTCGAGCGGGTATTCTCCAAGATTGGTTCTGCCGAAGTCGCTACCGACCCTATGCCACCCAGTGTCGCTGATACTTTCATAATGCTTAAGCCGCGAGACCAATGGCCTGATCCGTTAAAACTCAAACAGCAAGTCGTCGCCGATCTGGAAGCCATCGTGACCCAGGTACCAGGCAACCGTTACGAATTTCTGCAACCCATTCAGATGCGGTTCAATGAACTGTTGGCAGGCGTCAGAACAGAGCTGGCTGTGAAGGTGTTCGGAGACGACTTCGATCAACTCATCGCTCTCGGTGATCAACTTGAAAGCGCTATCGCCAGTGTGCCAGGCGCGGCCGATGTAGCAGTTGAGCAAGCTACTGGTTTACCTGTGATGACAATGTCTCCGCGACACGATGTGATTGCGCGCTTTGGCATCAGCCTGCAAGAGGTTCAAGATACTGTCGCTGTCGCCCTAGGTGGAGTGAAAGCAGGCAACTACTACGAGGGTGATAGGCGTTCAGACATCATCGTGCGACAGGCCGCCCAACGAAGAGAGAATCCAGATACCTTCAGCAGCCTGCCAATAATGACTTCAGAGGGTAAAGTAGTGCCCTTAGGTGAATTGGTGAACATTCAGGTAGAAAGCGGTTATAACCAGATTTATCGAGAAAATGGTAAGCGCCGAGTGGTGGTAGCAGCCAACGTACGCGGCCGCGACCTGGGTTCATTTGTTGAAGATGTGCAACGCGCAGTAGAAGCCAACGTAGAAATCCCCGCTGGTTACTGGGTTGAATACGGCGGCACCTATGAGCAACTGCAGTCAGCCTCGCAGCGCTTATCGATTGTAGTGCCAGTAACTCTAGCCCTAATTCTTGGCTTGCTGATAATGGCGCTAGGGTCTTTACGTGATTCGTTGATAATCTTCACCGGCGTACCGTTGGCTCTCACTGGGGGCGTTCTCGCGCTGGTGTTTAGAGATATTCCTTTTTCAATATCAGCCGGCATAGGCTTTATCGCGCTTTCGGGTATTGCCGTACTGAATGGCCTAGTGATGCTGACGTTTATTAGACGCTTGCATCAAGAGGGCAACGATTTGCGCTCGGCTATTATTGAGGGGGCAACATCACGACTCCGGCCAGTATTAATGACAGCGCTCGTGGCATCGTTAGGCTTCGTACCGATGGCACTGAATACTGGCATTGGTTCAGAGGTTCAGCGCCCTCTAGCCACAGTGGTCATCGGTGGTATCGTCACATCGACACTGTTGACTCTGTTTGTATTACCCGCCCTGTACCGTCTCGCCCATTTTCGCGAAGCATGGCAGGCGGCTGACACGGCATCCTGACGGGAGTAGCTCATGGGCTCTTTTTCTTTTCTTGCTACCAAATACTTCATCACAGCCGCGTTGGTTGTCCCCCTCTCGGAGATAGATAAATACACCGGTAAGTTTGCCGCTCTGCCTGTGGTCACGGTATTGGGGCTAGTTTGGCTCCGCATTGAGGGCCAGTCAGTAAAGAAGATTTCGGAACACGCCTGATATACGTTCTGGTATGTGGTGCCCACATTACCCATGTTTCTGTTACTAAGTTTCCACTAAGCCGGCTGAACTTCTGGGCGGCTCTTGGCGCTGCAGCTCTAGTTACCTTGGTGTGTTTTGGGGTGTTGGCATTACTGGGATGGGAAATCGGGATAGATCTATTGTAGTCATTCAGGGTTGAATTTCTTCACTCTTGGGTAGTTTTTATAACATTTTGATATCAAACTAAACTGAATATCTTTATTCATCATATCAATAGAAGGCTTCATAGAGTCCCCTTCTGGGCACCATCGTTTCTCAGCGTTGATTCGGCACTCCAAATTTTAAAATAGCTCAGAAGCTCACCCGGGACTTGAACCGAAAAGAGGCTAACAATCAACTCCTCTTCGCTCGCCATCACACTTTGATCTATCGAATTCCCTTTATTACCAGCCAAAAAATAAATCTGTCCCCTTTTATCCCAAAACAACGAGACAGACCAAACCAGTAGACACTAATATTTGGTCTGTCTCTATTGTTACCAGCTCTTAATATCCTGGCATGTCCGGCACGTCAGCATCGGGGTCTTCTTTTTTCTTAACAACCTTATCTGAGATCATCACCTCGGTCGTCAGCATCAATCCGGCAATCGATCCGGCATTCTGGAGCGCCGATCGCGTCACCTTTGTAGGATCGATAATCCCAGCCACCAGTAGGTCGCCATATTCCCCTGTCTGGGCGTTATAACCATAATTGCCTTTGTGACTACGAATATTGTTAAGCACTACGCTCGCTTCGACGCCTGCATTGGCGACGATTTGGCGAAAGGGCTCTTCCATTGCTCGTAAGGCAATATCAACACCAATTTTTTGGTCGGCATTGACGGTTCTGACTTTGCCCTTGATGGCATCTGCCGCACGAATCAAAGCCACGCCCCCTCCAGGAACTATGCCTTCTTCGACGGCAGCGCGGGTCGCGTGTAGTGCATCATCCACTAGGTCTTTCTTTTCCTTCATTTCTATTTCCGTGGCTGCCCCGACCTTGATCACGGCGACACCTCCGGTTAGCTTTGCGACTCGTTGCTGTAATTTCCCACTGTCATAATCACTGCTGGATTTTTCAATCTGGATGCGGATTTGCTGAACACGAGCGGCTATGGCTTTTTTCGTACCTGCACCACCCACTAGTGTCGTGTCGTCCTTGCTGATAACAACGCGTTTGGCGCTGCCCAGATCTTGGATGTCTACGGTATCCAGGCTCAAACCCAGTTCCTCGGAAATAAGAGTAGCGCCGGTTACTACCGCCAGATCCTCGAGTATTGCCTTGCGACTATCACCGAATCCAGGCGCTTTGACAGCAGCGACCTTGATAATGCCGCGCAGGACATTTACCACTAGCGTGGCTAATGCCTCGCCTTCAATACTTTCTGCAACGACAAGTAGGCTTCGACCGGACTTAGCTACGCTTTCCAATACCGGCAAAATCTCACGGACATTACTGATCTTCTTGTCATAGAGGAGCACGTAGGGATCTTCTAATTCAACCAGCATTTTATCCGCGTTGTTAACGAAGTAAGGGGATAGATAGCCGCGATCAAACTGCATACCTTCCACAAGATCGAGTTCGGTTTCAAGCGACTTGCCTTCTTCAACAGTGATCACCCCGTCCTTGCCAACTTTCTCCATTGCATCTGCAAGGATTTCACCGACGTCGGCATTCCAGTTAGCGGACACGGTAGCTACCTGGCCAATAGCCTTGCTGTCATTACATGGCTTTGATATTTTCTTAAGCTCGGCAGTAGCAGCCTCAATAGCGGCATCGATGCCGCGTTTTAAGTCCATGGGGTTGTAGCCGGCAGAGATAGACTTGTGGCCTTCTCTGATTATGGCCTGGGCCAAGACGGTAGCAGTGGTGGTGCCATCACCGGCGATGTTGGCGGTCTGGGACGCAACTTCTTTCACCATTTGCGCGCCCATGTTTTCGAAGCGATCAGCCAGATCGATACTCTTGGCTACGGTAACACCATCTTTGGTTATCTTAGGAGAGCCCCAGCTTTGATCCAAAATAACATTGCGCCCCTTGGGGCCAAGAGTCACTTTGACAGCGTCGGCTAGTATATTAACACCCTTGAGCATTCGCACACGGGCGTCGTTGGAAAAATGAAGTTCTTTGCCGCTCATGCCTTTTTCTCCCGTGATTTACTCACAGTATCTGATTTGGTAATAGTGGCGAGGATGTCGGACTCTTTAAGAACCAGAACCTCCTCATTGTTGATTTTTATTTCATTGTTTGAATATTTTCCGAACAGGACAAGATCACCCACTTTTACAGCCACGGGTGCCAGATTACCGTTATTGAGGCGCTCACCAGGACCTACTGCAAGCACTTCGCCTTGATTGGGTTTTTCACTGGCAGAGTCAGGAATGATGATGCCACCGGTAGATACCGATTCGGGATCCATTCGCCGCACGACCACGCGGTCGCTCAGGGGACGGAGAAAACAGAACTTATTGGGCACGATAGGGCCCTCCTTCAGGACGACAATCTTAATAAAAACAGATAGTCAGAACCGGCCAAGCAGAAAAGTAAGGGAACGAAAATTCCAGCCTCCGGGATGTGCTAGATATGCGGACGTCGAGATGACAATACAATAGGCCAATGAAAAGAAATATAGAGCCTGAATGCCAGTGGATGTAGGAGCTCTTTCGGCGGGATTTATACCTCGCTGGTTTCAGTGCGAATCGGCTAAATCCAACCTAGCTATGCTGGAAGCATGCTTCCTAGCTCTGCAACTCGATGTCATTTCAACTGCCGCCATCAGCTCGATATCTGCATATTAGTCAACGATAGGCGGGTTTACTTCCCGTTTACCGACTTCGGGAACAACCTTATGGCAATGCTTGAAGTCCATAAGTCATTTCTGTCTATGTGGAGGAACTCATGCGTACACTGAATAAATAGGGAGACGGCCCACCTAATCAAGCTGAGACCGGAGGAGCGTGCTCTGGCAGTGAAAGCTGCAAAAGTAATGGGTTTGGACCTCGCTGGCGTTGACATCGTACGATCTGATCGCGGCCCATTGGTACTAGAAGTGAATTCCTCTCCTGGCCTGGAAGGTATTGAGACAGCGACTAAAAAGAACGTCGCCGACGCTATCATCCGTTACATCGAGAAAGACATTCTAAAAGGCCCGAATAAAATTTCTGGAAAAGGATAGAAACCTGCAGCGATCTGCGGGGATTTAGATAATTCCCACAAATTTCTCAGCCTCAGCTCGAGCCGAAGGGCTAACCTCAAGATCTGTTGTCGCTAGCGATCGGTCAATACAGAAAATCGATAGGAACCTTCATGTACGGTGGAGTCCTCTCCAACCACTGCCGACCATTCAACCACGTAATCCCCGTCGGGAATCGATGGGTCGGTGATTTCTATCATAAGATCGTCGGATCCCATGGTGTGAAAACCGCGTAAATCGTAATTTCCATCTGGGCCCATAAGCGTAAGACTGCTATTTGGCACGTCTGGTAACGCGTCATAGAAGAGACGCAAATTGCGCGGAGCACGATTCAATACTGAATCTGCGGCAGGCTCGGCACGCAGAAAAGGCGAGTAGTCAGTGCTACTAGCACAGCCAACAAGAGAAGCTGCTAGTACAACTAGCGCCAATAAGGGTTTGAGTCTTCTGTTGCCTAGCATGTCGAACTTCCTTCTTGGGCTTTCACTGACTGGAGACTAGCGAGAGTGAAATCCATGCGTGTCAGTCGATTGATTTCATGAGTTCAGTCTAACGCTTTGGAGGCTTAAATTCATCGACAGAATGTCATCTGCGGCAATATGACGCGCAGTCTTAGCTTGGATTTGGAACGAATTGCGAAGGGGTGAGCGCTGGGATCTGAAAGCGCTCTGGGATAATAAGTAGTGGGTTAGTGCCTAATGCTGATCTCGCTGCATCTTCACCTGAGAGAGTTCTTTGGCGAATTGGTCGAGTCTCATGCGGATTTCGTCTTCTTTCTGCTTTTTTAGAAAATTCAGATCGCTATCTGCCTTTGCTCCTTCAATAGCTTCCGCTATGGCATCTGTTATTGGCTTTTCTATTGCTGCTTCAGCAGATTTGTTCATTCGCTTATAACTCCAGCTAATGTGCGATTTCTAAGTAGGACTAGTGTCAGTTTTATTCTTGTTTTACTGCCTGCCCACTAAATTATCGGAGAAGAATAACGTTTGAGACGATCAAACAACCAATTCTAAATAGGCTTAGTACTTCTAAAAGCCAATAATTTAGCTACCTCTATGGAGCGCAACATATAGTGTACGTCTGCCGAAGTCAAACAATATATAGTGCTTTCAAGTGCTTACGGACGCTTTTCCAGCCCAAAAAATAGATGGTATATCTGACCCCTTGTCCCTGTGTCACTGCATTCGCAGCCCAATAAATCTAATGATTTCTTATACTTAGCCCCACACTACACTATTTGGATTTGTCTTAATAAAGGACATCCAATTTTAAAAATAAGGACACCCAATTTAATTACTAAATATACAAACTAAGCTGTCGATCCTGCGAATTATCATGTTGATGGAATTTTGAGCAACGTCTTATCGCGGTTGTTCGAAAATCGAGTTACTAAACAGCAATTAGAGAGGCAAAAATCGGCGCTCCCGCTCGGGGAGACATCGAGGATGAACTAATACTTCTTCGTGAATGGAGTTATGGAGGAGTGTTGGTAGCTAGGAGCTGCCGTATAACAAGCGGGAGGAATTTACTCCCCTAATCCATTTGTGCGGGTGTTTTAAACTCACCCCTGACTTGATCCGGCTTTCATGAAAATGAACGAGTGCCGATTCAGAACCCGCCGCCACTGAATAGTGGCGATGAAACGTTGTGACGCTCTTGAGCCAAGATTCTGCAGTTATTCCCAGTTCATTTAACAACCTGTTCTTCTCATCCAGGGTATCGGTGATCCGGTGGCCCGAATACTCTTGTGGATGCAACACTTTACACGTGGCCTCTAACAGATCGAAGTAGCTTTGCGACGTGATGGGCAATGCCTTGTCGGCTACTCCTTCCATCTCGGACATAAGCCGAAGATTCGCCTGTTTGCCTCCAGACTGGCGACCCACGAGGTGCTTTGTTGTGCGTCGTGTAAGAAGACGGTGCTGACGGTAGCTTCTATTTTTTATTTTCTTAGCGTGATGAATCAGCCGCTCTTGAATCAACGTGAAGTCGCTATTCTCAAGCGAGTCCGTTATACCCGCTCGAATAGGATTTAGGTCTACATAAGCCATGCAAGTAACCAGTGCTTTCTCATCGAGAAGAGCCTGACTCTTGAACCGTCCTTCCCAGAAGCGTCCGCTGCATTCGTCTTCTCGGTTAGCTTGCCGTGCCACAGTCTCGTTTACGCAGCGCATGAACCAACTAATATCCATCAGGCGTTCGCGCCACAGGCTAATCTGCTGTTGCAGGCGCCTCGAAGCCGCCTTGCTGTAATTGTTTTTCTGCAAAGTTGCTACTAGAGCTGCATTGCGAGGAAAGAGTGCTGTCCAGCGCTTGACCACTTCGGCGTCATCCCAGTCTCTAGCCTGCTGCTCATTGACGAACAGGACAAGGTGATAGTGATTACTCATGATGGCGTAGGCGCAGATGTCGATCGAGAACTGTGCAGCTAGCGTCTTAATTCGGGACACCAACCACTGTTTGCGATGATCGAAGTTCTTACCAGTAACCAGGTCGGCACCACATAGATAGGCGCGGCGAACACAGCGTGAGATACAATGGTAGTAGGGCGTGTCTTGCAGCGACACTTGTTGGTATCTGGCTCGGGTCATCGAACTTTTCTATCTAGCTCTGGTCAAATTTT
This sequence comes from Pseudomonadota bacterium, assembly GCA_027592275.1. Taxonomy (GTDB): domain Bacteria; phylum Pseudomonadota; class Gammaproteobacteria; order Pseudomonadales; family Pseudohongiellaceae; genus UBA9145. Next base: position 13,687 of record JAQCKF010000031.1, on the reverse strand, counting down.
ATTGCTGTGTTTAGTCAAATCGCCTCGAGATTTACGCCAAGACAAAATGCAAGCGGACCGCCGATTCTAGAGGGTTTGTAGTACTATGCAAGGCGAAATTAAAAACTGCTAAAGTAGCAGTGACACAATAGGTTGCAGAATTGTATTGAGGTAGTAAATGAGAATTGGAGTCGACCTAGGCGGCACAAAGATTGAAGGCATATTGCTCTCACCTGACGGCGAGGTGGCCGAGAAGATTCGCGTGGATACGCCTTCTCAAAAGTACCTCGAAACTGTTGATACACTATGTTCAGTGATCGAGCAGTTGCAAAAACTGTCTCCATCGAAGAAGTGTTCTGTTGGAATTGGGACTCCTGGCGCCTTATCTCCTTCGAATGAACACGGTCTCGAACTGATGAAGAACTGCAATTCGATCTGTCTCAACGGCGAACCATTGAAGTTCGATATTGAACACCGTCTTGGCCACGCGACGCGTATCGAGAACGATGCGAATTGCTTTGTTCTTTCAGAAGCCTGTTACGGTGCGGCGATGTCCGCCAAAACTGTATTTGGGGCAATTCTCGGCACGGGAACCGGCGGCGGCATCGTCATAGATAAGCAACTCCACACAGGCCCGAACCGAATCGCTGGTGAATGGGGGCACAACTGTATTCCGAGTTCTGTGCGCGACCTAATCACCCAGGACCGACAATGCTACTGCGGCAGGAAGAACTGCATCGAGACCGTGCTTTCCGGGCGAGGTTTGAAACAGAGCCATCTCGAGAGATTCGGAACCAAGCTGGAAGCCAAGGAAATAGCGAGATTGGCGACTAGCGGAGATGTTGAATCCAGCGAAACTATTCAGACCTACTGCAAGCAATTGGCGCGCTGTCTCTCTACGGTGGTGAATCTTATGGACCCAGATGTGATTGTGTTAGGAGGTGGTCTGTCGAATATTTCGCAGCTGTATGAGCAGGTTCCAAGCCTCATGGAGGAGCATGTATTCACAGATAACATGCTTACTATGCTCGCGGCACCGAAGTTCGGCGATGCAAGCGGAGCTATCGGTGCCGCCTGCCTGTGGCCACTGGATTGAAGTTAAGCGCAGAGCTTACCTTCATTTAAACTATCCACTAACTATCCACTAACTATCGAATGGATGACGCAGAACTATCGTTTCTTCGCGATCGGGGCCCGTTGAAACAATGTCAACTGGCACCTCTACTATCTTCTCTAGATACTGAATATAGTCTCTGGCATTCTGCGGCAAATCATCCAAGCTCTTCGCGCCGACCGTCGACTCTTTCCAGCCCGGCAGTTCTTCGTAGATAGGCTCGAGGCTCTTATAGCTCTCAATGTCCATCAGGCTGCCAGAAGTATTGTCACCTACACCCGCGTAACCGGTGCATACCTTGATCGAAGCCAAGCCATCTAGTACATCTAATTTGGTTAAGCAGATGCCGGAGACGCTATTGATGCGCATGGCCATCTTCACGGCACAGGCGTCGAACCAACCGCAGCGCCGATCACGTCCGGTAGTCGCACCCTTCTCGCGCCCAACTGTGGCCAAATGTTTGCCAGTGTCATCGAACAACTCCGTAGGGAACGGTCCTGAGCCAATGCGTGTGGTGTAGACCTTGGTGATCCCCAAGACGTAGTCCAAATAGAGCGGGCCAAAGCCACTGCCCGTCGCCGCACCACCGGCTGTAGTATTAGAAGAAGTAACGAAGGGATAGGTCCCGTGATCGATATCCAGCAGCGATCCTTGAGCACCTTCGAATAAGATATTGTCATTTGCCTTGCGGTGGTTATGCAGAATTTCGATCGTATCTGCCACCATGGGTCGAACCTGTTCTGCCAACTTCAAGTACTGATCGAGAGTTTGCTGATAGTCCACTGTCTCCGTTTTGTAATAATTGCTCAGCATGAAATTGTGGTATTCCATGAGCTCGGCAAGCTTTTCCGCGAAGTGCTCTGCGTTGAGGATACCTGCGAGACGAATGCCGCGTCTTGCAACTTTATCTTCATAGGCCGGCCCTATTCCACGTCCGGTTGTACCTATCTTTGCACTGCCCTTTTTGAGTTCTCTCGCCTGATCTAGCGCAATATGAGATGGCAGGATTAGAGGGCAGGCGCCGCTTATTTTGAGCCGGTCGCGTATATCAATGCCGGTACTCTCGAGACCTTCGATCTCATTCAGCAAAGCTTCTAGGCTCAGTACGACCCCATTGCCAATCACGCAATCAACATTACCCCGCAGAATCCCTGACGGCAGCAAATGCAACACGGTTTTCTCGCCGTTGATCACCAGCGTATGGCCTGCGTTATGACCGCCTTGAAAGCGGACCGCTACCTTGGCCTGGTCGGTTAAAAGATCAACGATCTTTCCCTTGCCCTCATCGCCCCACTGGGTGCCAAGTACTACTACTGATTTTGCCATCGTCCTCTACTCAATATCTTATTCAAAACAAACACTACGTTAAGTTTTCAACCATCCACTTGCCATCAACCAACTGCAGTTGCCGATCGCAATTTAGATCTTCCAATTCCTGCTCCGCCAGTTCGCTCTCGATCAGGTTAGTAATGACAATCTCGCCCCTGGCACGCAGCTCAGCTATCGCGCTCAGTAAGTCAGCGTCATTTCCAATTGGCGCGATGATCGCTGTCTTTTGAACAAACGTTCTACTGCTCAGTCTAGCGATTGTCTTTAGATCGCTATCAAAACCTGACGCTGGCCGTGAGCGGCCAAAAACTTCACCGATGTGGTCATAGCGACCACCTTTTGCCACGGCTCTGCCGTAGTCAGGTGTATAGGCAGCGAATACGATGCCCGTATGATATGCATAACCACGCAATTCGCATAGGTCGAAGCAGAGTGTCATCTCGGGATGACGCTCCTTAATTCCTTCCACTATCAATACCAGTTCGAGCAGCTCTTTCTTTACTGAGTTGGGAGCATCTTCAAAAACTGTTATGGCCTCTTGCAGTATTGCCTCGTCACCACTCAGTCGCGTTAGCTGCCTCAACATGGAGTGCAACGTTGTATCTTTCACGGCAGCATCCAAGACGACATCGATCTCGTCATAGGCTTTACGCTGCACGGCATCGAATAAAGTTGATTCGGTCTCCGCATCTATCGCGGCCTCTTCGACGAGCGCACGGAAGATACCAACGTGCCCTAATACGACAGATATGTTTTCAATTGATGCCGCCTTCAGGGTGGCATACATAAGACAAACTAGTTCTATGTCACAGTCAACACCGGCGTGACCGTACATCTCGGCGCCGATACGAATGGGTACTCGCGAGGCAAGTAGACCCCGTGGCTTCGTGTGCAATACGTTATCTGCGTAGCACAGACGCACCGGACCTTCTCTGTTCATGCAGTGTGCGTCAATACGCGCAGCCTGCGGGGTAATGTCTGCACGGATGCCCATCATACGTCCGCTAAGTTGGTCTGTAATCTTAACCGTGTGTAGATCCAAATCTTGAGACGAGCCCACTAGAAGCGAATCCAGATATTCGATAAGTGGAGTAATAACTAGCTGATAGCCCCAGGATTCATAGAGATCCAGAAGCTGCCGACGCAAGTATTCTAACTTGCTCGCCTCTAGGGGGAGAATTTCCTCGACACCATCGGGAAGTAACCAGCGTTTTGCAGAAGTCATGTTTATTTGGCTTTCACTCATCAAACTTTAAAATTTATTCGCAAAATTAAGACGATCTAATTAATCATCAGCAGCAGGACCGTTCCGGCCAGCATGCTTCCTAAACCAATCATGCGCATGGTGTTATCGTCTATCTGATCCAACACGAGCAACATCTTGCGCCATCTTCCAGGGCTGATGAAAGGAATAATCCCTTCTATTACAAGCATCAGACAAAATGCAACGGCCAGCTCGTGCCACATAGTCTCGCCTCTTCTTGTGAGCCACTAGCTGACAGCTATTCGCGCAGCAAAAAGTAAACCTGAATCGCTGAACGCGATTCAGGTTTACGTTGTTAACTTATCTGATTTTCAAAACTCTATTGATTAGCTAGAGCTTACCGCGAGATCCCGCTCTTCAGATACTTGAAGTAGTCACTGTTTGGATCAAGCAAGAGCACGTCACCTTTCGAGGAGAACGTCTCTCTATATGAATTCAGGCTGCGGGTAAACGCATAGAACTCAGGGTCTTTGTTGTAGGCCTCTGCGTAGATTGCCGTGGCTGTTGCGTCACCCTCACCTCGCAGTTGTTCAGCATCTCTGTAAGCCTCTGCACGAAAGATTGTCGCCTGACGATCAGCATCGGCACGAATACCAATCGCGAGCTCTTCACCGAAAGAACGTAACTCCTGCGCCTCTCTGTTTCGCTCGGTGATCATACGCTCATAAACAGAAGAGCGGACGTCTTCGGGTAGATCGATGCGCTTCACGCGTACGTCGATGATCTCGATACCTAGATCCGCCGCCGTAGTATCATTGAGATTGGCTGTCAGAGCGAGCATCATCTGATCTCTCTCTCCAGCGACAACTTCTGCAAGAGTACGGTCACCAATCTGGTCACGCAGGCCGTCGTTGATACGTTCCGCAAGCAAGCTGCCGGCTGTTGTCGTGTTGCCGCGTGTAGAGATGTAGAACTGACCCACGTCGACGATGCGCCACTTCGCGTAGGAATCGACTTCCAGCGCCTTCTGCTCCAGCGTTAGGTAGCGGCGCCGAGGCGCGTCTTCGGTCAAGATTCGCGCGTCAAATTTACGCACATTATTAACCCAGGGAATTTTCACATGCAGACCTGGGTCGATGGAATCTTGAACCAATTCACCAAACTGCAGCATCACTGCCCGCTCTGTTTCCTTTACAACGAAAAGAGAATTGCTTACGAGGATGACGAGCAGAAAAATAACGCCAACCGCTATAAAATTTTTCATTATGGATTCCCTCGTCTTGTAGTAGGCAGTCGTGAACGATCTACGCTGTTTGTACTATTTGGCCCGGGTAAAAATGGCGCCAACTGATCTGCCAAATTTCTGAGGTCGGTCGTAGTACTATTCGAATTGATGCTTGAATTGCTCTGCTCCATAAGCTTGTCCAATGGCAGGAACAACATATTGTTGCCGCCTTCGACATCTACCATGATCTTGCTACTCGCCATCATCACGTCTTCGATCGAGTCGATATAGAGTCGCTGTCGAGTCACCTCAGGAGACTTCAAGTATTCCGTTAACAACTGGTCGAAGCGAGACGCATCGCCCGTTGCTTCAGCTACGACTTCTGCGCTGTAAGCGTTTGCCGCTTCGATACGCCGCTGTGCTTCACCTCTAGCCTCAGGAATAATCTGATTCGAATATTGCTGAGCTTGGTTCTGCACGCGTTGCTCGTCTTCTCTGGCGCGGATCACGTCATCGAAGGCGGGACGAACAGCATCAGGTGGCTGCGCATCGACCACGTTAACCTGGCTTACAAAGATACCGGTATTGTAGACATTCATATAATCCTGCAGACGCTCCTGCACATCCGCGGCCATTCGATCGCGACCCGTGGTCAGAATTTGATCCATGAAGTTGCCGCCGACTACGTGGCGAATTGCAGATTCGGACGCGTTGTCCAGACTAAGCTCTGGGTCTTGCACCGCGATCACATACTTCACTGGATCTTGAATTAGATACTGCACGGTGACTGCTATATCGATGATGTTTTCATCGGTAGTCAGCATCGCGCGATTTTCATAAGTCTTAGCGTTTAACTCGGAAACGTTAACCAAGCTAACTTCATCAACGACCGGCGGATTCCAATGCAAGCCCGGCTGCACCGTCAAATCCAGCACTTTACCGAAACGCAAGACGACGCCACGTTCGGCTTCGTCCACGATATAGAAACCCATGAATCCCCAGATGACCGCTACAACGGCTACTAATCCTGCGATTAGACCCGCAGACAAACCACCGCCGCCGCCTGAGGAAGAACCAGTGGAGCTAGACCCACCGCTGCCTCCGCCGAATAGGCTATTGAATTTCTTGGTGATGTTGCGCACAACCTCATCGATATCAGGAGGCCCCTGGTCGCCGCCCTTACGACCGCCACCCCAAGGGTCTTTGTCGTTTCCATTGTCATTGTTTCCAGGTTCATTCCAAGCCATTGGCTTCTCCATAACTTTCTAAAACACGTAGCAGGTCGATTTTAGCTAATAATTGTTCATTTACACAGCAATTTGCACTTTCAAAAGGCTATTCGATAGCGATCAGGCGATTGGGGCCTTAATCTCGACTGCCAAATTAGTTTGCTCCTGCACTGCAATAGTATGCCTTATAACTTCTGTACCGTTTTGTTTGAGAATACGATCTAGGTCTGTTCGCGGCAATTTGACTCGCAGCTCATAGAAACCTTCCTCGTCTATATGCTCTTCCTCGATAAATCCTCTATCGTAAAGCTGACTACGAAGCTTCGTCTGGCTAGGCGAGACTCTCAGGGTCTCGACAGCCATATTACCTGCAAGCAGCTCGCTCATCGCGCCCTGCAATAGATCCATGCCGGCGCCAGTCTTTGCAGACACCCAAACTTTTATAGTCTTCCCTTTCTCATTGCGTTGAATATGTGGCTCGACGCCTGGAAGCAAGTCGATTTTGTTGAACACCAGCAGCTGCGGCACGGACTTCGCGCCTATTTCTGCCAAGACCTTATCCACTTCAAAAATATGATCTGGATGAAATTCATTTGCCGCGTCCACGACATGAATGAGCAGATCCGCCTGTACTGTTTCCTCAAGCGTAGCACGAAACGCCTCAACCAGTTGATGTGGCAGATGACTAATGAAACCTACTGTATCGGCGATGATCACCGCTCCATAGTTCTTTAGGGTAATACGGCGTAACGTCGAATCCAACGTGGCAAACAATTGGTCCGCCGCGTAAGCATCCGCATGGGTCATCTGATTAAATAGTGAGGACTTACCAGCATTGGTGTAACCAACCAGAGATATCGTGGCTACCTCAGACCGACGCCTAGAGCGGCGCCCTTGATCGCGCTGTCCACGCACCTTCTCCAGACCCTTGTTGATGGCCTTGATCCGCTGCCCAATCATGCGCTGGTCGAGTTCCAATTGCTTCTCACCCGCGCCACGCATGCCGATGCCACCCTTCTGTCTATCCAGGTGAGTCCATCCGCGTTTCAAGCGTGTGCTCAGGTGTTGCAGCTGCGCCAACTCTACCTGCAGCTTACCCTCGTGACTGCGCGCGCGTTGCGCGAAGATATCCAGAATCAAGCCAGTGCGATCGAGCACACGACACTTGAGTTCGACCTCTAGGTTGCGTTCCTGACTCGGAGAGAGTGTATGATTGAACAGAACTAGCCCTGCTTTATGGGCGAGCACGGCGGCTTGAATCTCTTCAAGCTTGCCTGAGCCTATAAAAAGGTTTGGTGAAGGGGTCTTTCGGGAGCCTGTGATGAAGTCCACCGGCTGGGCGCCGGCGGAGATTGCCAATTCTTCAAATTCGGCGGGGTCCTCCCGTTCACTCTCTGAATCTATAATGAGGTGAACGAGGATAGAAACTTCGCCGGAATCGGGCCTGTCAAAAAACAATCAGTTACCTCACTGAGGAGTTCTAAACCGCGTTACCCGGTTCGCCAGCAACATCTTCCACTAATTCGCCTGCTTCGCCTGAATTCTGCATGGGCACTTTTACCATGCGCGCAGGTACAACTGTTGAAATCGCGTGCTTGTAGACCATCTGGCTAACAGCGTTCTTCAGCAGAATCACAAATTGGTCAAATGACTCGATCTGACCCTGCAACTTAATTCCACTAACCAGGTAAATGGAGACTGGGATGCGCTCCTTGCGAAGCACGTTCAAAAACGGTTCTTGTAATGTATGTCCTTTAGACATTATTTATTCCCCTTACAATCGACAAGCATAAAAACTGAGTTTTACCGTCTCGATATTGAGACCGGCTTAACTGTTTTGATACATGTGGATATTCCTCTAATAAAAAGATTAACGATCTCTACACACTACCTATATAGAGATGGTATCCATGTATTTCAAGACATGTTGTACGGATTGAGTAGAAGAATTACTCAAACTTTGCAGGCTTGGCCAACTACGCAACCAAGTCAGCTGCCGTTTGGCTAGCTGTCTGGTGGCAATAATACTCTTTTCCACCATGCCATCATAGCCAACTTCGCCGTCCAGATGCTGCCAGACCTGCCTGTATCCTACTGATTTTATTGAGGGTAGTTGGTGATTGAGATCACCTCGAGCGCGTAAAGCCTGCACCTCGTCGACCAAGCCCTCAGCAAGCATCTGTCGGAAACGCATCTCTATCTGACCGTGTAATACGCCGCGATCTTCAGGTTGGATCGCGAAAAAATGTAAATTGTAAGGGAGCAGGGCCTCTTGCTGCACCTGCATCTCGGCATGAAAGCTAGTCATAGTCTTGCCTGAGACCCTATATACCTCCAATGCTCGTTGTATTCTTTGCGGATCGTTAGGGTGAATCCTGGCTGCTGAATCCGGATCGACCACCGCTAGCTGCTGGTGAACTGCCTCCCAGCTCTGTTGCTGGGCCAACTTCTCGATCTGCGCACGTATTTCTGGGTCGGCATGAGGCATGTTTGCGAGCCCGTCTCTCAAGACGCGAAAATACAGCATCGTGCCGCCAACAAGCAACGGCGTGTCGCCAACGTCCAGTATCTCGTCAATTTCTCTAAAAGCATCAGACCTAAATTGAGACGCCGAATACGGCACAGCGGGATCGATAAAGTCGATCAGGCGATGGGGGGCGATATCCAAAATCTCTTTCTGGGGCTTCCCTGTGCCGATATCCATCTGTCGATAGATCTGCGCCGAATCCACGCTGACAATCTGAAACGGATGCTGCTGTACCAAATCGACGGCGAGGGAGGTTTTGCCCGATGCGGTCGGGCCCATCAGGCAGATCACATTGGGTTTGGAGGAGGACGATTTCATAGGGTGAGATTGTACGCGACTAGAGAGGAAGTTCGTTCTCGATCTTACTGCCCGCGAAGAAAGAGTTTATCCAGCTCACCCAGACTCTGATACACCCAGGTTGGTCTACCGTGATTGCACTGACCGCTGCGCTCGGTGGCTTCCATGTCACGCAGCAACGCATTCATCTCAGGGATGGTTAAGTGACGATTGGCGCGAACCGAACCATGACATGCCATGGTGGAGAGCAGTTCATCCTGATGCGCCTGAATGCGATCACTGCTACCGTACTCGAGAACATCGGACAGCACATCGCGCACTAGTTGTTCGATATTGGCGTTACGCAATATCGAGGGGACCTGTCTAACCACTATCGATTCCGTCGCGGCTCTCTCTAACTCGATTCCAATACTAAGCAACGCTTCTCGCTCAGTCTCGGCGCAGTCGGCTTCTGATTGACTCACCGCGATAGACAAAGGCACGAGCAGTGGCTGCATCTTCAATTCTTCATTCTGGCAGGCTGTCTTCATGCGCTCGTAGGTAATGCGTTCATGTGCCGCATGCATGTCTACGGTGATCAGCCCTTCCTTATTCTGCGCAAGAATATAAATTCCATGCAGCTGTGCTATGGCATATCCCAGCGGTGGCACTTCTGAATCGTCGGCAGTGAGCTTCGCGAAGTTTTCCAACTGGCTTTGTATCGCACCTGCAGCAGGTTGCCCTGTGCTCGGTCTGTAGGAATAATTATTCGAAGCCGGTTCCGCAAGTGACAGACTATTCTGATCGCTGAAGTTTCCCGCTACAAAGTTTGAATCTGGTCTAGCTGCAAACGGATCACTCTCCTGCCCATAGTTCTGCGCGTTATCTGCGAGCCGATCGGACGGCCTCAGCTCTGCTAACGCTTTGTGCAATGAACTGAACAGAAAGTCATGCACTAAGCGGCTGTCACGAAAACGCACCTCATGCTTCGTCGGATGCACGTTCACATCAACTGCAGATGGCGCCAACTCCAGATACAACACATAGGCAGGATGACGTCCATGAAACAACACATCGCGATAGGCCTGTTTCACTGCGTGTGTCACCAGCTTGTCGCGAATGATGCGGCCGTTCACATAGAAATATTGCAAGTCTGCCTGAGAGCGCGAGAAGGTTGGTAGACTTACCCAGCCCCAGAGACGCAGGCCCTGCCCTTGAATTTCTACGAACACAGAGCTCTCGACAAAGGCGGGACCGCACACCAGAGCGACGCGTCGCTGTTTTTCCTGATCGGACTTTGCAGGAAGCAGTTTGCGAATCGCGCGTTGATTGTGAGTAAGCGAGAACTGCACGTCGAAGCGACTCAATGCGATGCGTTTCAGTATCTCATCGATGCGTGAGAATTCCGTTTTCTCTGTTTTCAGAAATTTCTTGCGCGCAGGCGTGTTGAAGAATAAATCTCGCACCTCGACCGTGGTTCCGCGCGAGTGTGCGGCGGGCGAGAGTATGACATCCATCTCCTGCCCCTGTGCGACGACCTTCCAGCCGCTATTGTCGCCGCTATTTGAGGCTACATCGTCGTCTGCCTTTGAGGTCATAGTCAGGCGCGAGACCGAGCTGATACTGGCTAGCGCCTCGCCACGAAAGCCGAGGCTGGCGATGTTTTCTAGGTCTTCGAGGTCAGTGATTTTACTGGTGGCGTGCCGGCTAAGCGCCAGCTCTAAGTCCTGCTTATGAATGCCTAGCCCGTCGTCCTTGATCTTGATTTGTTTCGTGCCGCCCTGCTCGACTTCGATCTCGAGTCGACTGGCGCCGGCATCCAGAGAGTTCTCCATCAACTCCTTGACGACCGAGGCGGGACGCTCGACGACCTCTCCCGCAGCGATCTGATTCGCGAGGCGTTGACTGAGAAGATTAATGCGTGACATTGGCAGGTAGAAGTAAAGAGAATGAGGATAGCATTGTAACACCAACCACGAGCAAAACTATGGGAACCAACAACAGAAGAAGCTAACTAAACCAGGGCTAGGATGCGGGTATTTTTAGAACCTGCCCGACCATGATGCGGTCGTTATTAATGTTGTTTACCTGGCGCAAACTGCCCAGACTAACTTGATACCGCTGCGCGATCTCGGAGAGCGTTTCCCCGCGACGAATCGTGTGTTCTTCCTGCGCCGCTACGCCGACTCCCGGAATGGTAAGTTCCTGACCTACGTGAATCGTGTTCGAGGAGATGCTATTCACCGACTTCAATTCCGCCAGACTCACATTGTAGCGCTGCGCGATTACCGACAGGCTATCGCCACGCTTCACCCTATAGGTGCCAGGCATGGGCACGACGCCGTTTGCCTTCTGCCAGGCGACGAGAGACCCCTGGGGGGGTGCATCGTAGAAGTAATTCATCACGCCCTGCGCGATGCCGAGGGCGAGCTTCTGCTGGAATGCAGACGTGTTAAGCCTTCTGGCTTCATCAGGGTTCGTGAGATAACCGGTCTCGATAAGCATCGAAGGAATGTCCGGCGACTTCAACACTTCTAGTGAAGCCTGCTGCACCTTGTCGCGGCGCAGGCGTGTAATCCCATCCAAAGATTCCAAAACACGAGTACCCGCGATCAGACTCTGCTCCATGCTCCAAGCCATCTGCAGTGAGACGAGCGTAAGTGCGACATCGTCATCCCAGGAGCTGAGATCTAGATCACCGCCTACACCGCCAAGCAAGTCCGCATTGTTTTCCTTCTGTGCTACTCGACGAGAATTTTCGCGGTCGGCTCTATCACCCGATAGCGCATAGATAGTCAGGCCATTGGCACGACTGGTGCGATACCAATCGGTATGCACAGCCACGAAGAGATCGGCGCGTTTCTCGCGGGCAATTTCAGAACGGCGCCGCAGCTCGACATAGTAATCGCCATCACGAATCATGATCGGCGTGTAGCCTGGCATTCTTTCAAGTTGATCAAACAGAGCGCGCGCAATTTTGAGCGTGATGTTCTTCTCTCTTAGCTTGCCATCAAAGCCAATGCCGCCAGGATCTTCGCCGCCATGTCCGGCTGAGATCGCAACGATGATATTGCGACGCTCATCGCCGCGCACAGCACTGGTAGAATTCGAGGATACGGTGCTGGTGTTTCTCGGCACGTCAGCAGATAGCGACTCGTCATACAGATCGACAACCAGACGATCCCCTTGCTCGCTATTTGGTGCGAGGGTGAAACTGCGCGGTTCAACCTCCACCACAAGATCAATCACCATACGCAACGTGTCGCCATCGCGAATCGCGCTGCGCATACCGCTGATCGGACTCTCGCTAAAATCCAGCCTAGACAGGTCGCCCACCAAGGACGAACCTTCTATATCGATAACCACACGAGCGGGGTTATCGAGCGTAAACAGCTTGTATTCCACCTCGCCGGACAGATCAAACACCAGACGAGTATGGTCCGGCGCACGCCACACCCTTACCTCTTCCACATCAGCCGCAGACACTGCAAAGCTGGCAAGCAGCGAACAAACTGCTAGGGCGAGGGTAAGGCAGCGGTTGCTGCCTTTAATACTGCTTAGATTGTGCTGTGATTTCATGACAATTTCTTTGAGACATACTTCACGTTGTCTATTACAACGGCCTCAGGGCCATAATCTTTTGGCAATTATGGCGCCTTTCTCCGTGAGACCTTGACAAGTAAGACGCCTACCTGTTCCCTGATAGGCCATATCGATTAACAAATCTGCCCCAGGAAGCCATTTCGCGCCCTTCTCAGCCCACTCCACGAGGCAGAGATTCGACTCTGCGAAATACTCATCAGTACCCAGATAGGACACCTCCTCGGGATCAGAGAGGCGGTAGAGGTCGAAGTGATAGATGTTACAGAGCTCGAATTCATAAGGCTCTACCAAGGTATAGGTAGGGCTCTTCACTGCACCGGTATAACCGAAGGCGCGCATGAAGCCGCGGGTTAGGGTTGTCTTGCCAGCGCCAAGGTCGCCTTGTAGGTAGATCATGCCTCCTATATGGGGAATGCCCTCCCGAGGCGGTAGATCAATATCGCTGCGCTGTTCAGTTTGAAATGTGGCAGTGGCGACTTGGGCGCCGAACTCCAGCGTGGCGGCTTCGTCTGATAAATTTAATTGTTTCACTGACTGCATAGCTACAAGTATAAAACAGAAAGGCTTATTGGCGGGAGTTGCTGTAGCTTTCAAAATGAATTTTTCACGAATAAAGATAAATGGGGCCAGAGTAAATGTACGTTATCGTACATTTACTCTGGCCCCATTTATTTAGATCCTAACTCAATACAAAAATACCTAGGGCACCACACGTACCCTAGATATTCCTGCGACAGGCCTAAAAACCAACATCAGCCTGATGCAATTATCATCTCGGCGCCCTTGGATGCTAATGCCTTTGCAGACTCTTCGCCCAATCCACTAGAACCTCCGGTAATAAGCACGCGCTGACCTACGAGATCGATTCCTTCTAGAACCTCTTCGCATGTTGTCGTTTCTCCATTAGTGCGTCGGAGGAAACCTCATCAGCTTCATTCCCGCGTTCTCTCCACCATAGATGTTGCCTTGTGCATCCACGGCTACGCTCTCGGCGACCCTCGCGGCCCCGCCGGATTCAGGCATGGGAGCTTTAATGTAGGTAGTCACCGATCCATCCCGCGCACTTCCGATCCGGATGCCCTCCGCCAAGTCCGCTACGTAGAGTACATCGTCCGGGCTGATGAAGAGCCCACTCGGCTCGCCAAACTGAGTCCACGAATCGATGAAGCCTCCATCCTGGTCGAAGATCTGGACTCGCGAG
>JAQCKF010000012.1 GCA_027592275.1 Pseudomonadota bacterium | reverse complement strand
TATGAAGATTCACAGAAACCATCAACAGCAAGCATCTACCTCTATTACTTAATCTAATTTTTAAAGAACGGTAAAACACTCTGGTCTCTTCGACTCAGAGCCGGCGTATTATACGGACAAAGCCAGATATGGCAAGGGTTTATAGCTGGTTTCGAGTAGTTTATTTGGTACTGGGATTTGGGGCTAGATTCAGCGGTAATCTGGTTGAAAATTGAGCTAATCTGACTTACTAGCGTGAAACTCGGCTACGCCGAGCGCGCAGGCTGAACCATGCCCTATATCCCAGCAACAACGCCACCAGCGAGCCGTAGAATACGGCAGGGGCAATATCGAGGCGGAGTATCCACAATAGGTGTAACAAGCCCAGTATCGCCGCTACGTAGACGAGCTTGTGCAGGCGTTTCCAGTTCTTCCCGAGCTTGCTCACCATAAACTTCGGCGAAGTAATGCCCAGCGCGAGCAGAATCAGATAGGCGATAAAGCCTACGGTTATGTAAGGACGCTCCAGAATCTCTTCAGCAATGGCGAACCAGCGAAACTCGAGAACAAACATCAACCACACAAGCAAATGGGTAGTGGCATAGAACAACGCGAACAAACCTATCATGCGTCGATGACGAGTAAATTCGATTTGATTAGTAATGCGCCGCAGCGGAGTCATTGCCAGAGCAAGGATGAGAAAGCGCAAGGTCCACTCCCCTGTCTCGAGAGAAAGCTCTTGCACAGGGTCGGGGCCGAGATTGTTCTGGAGGATTCTAAGCGCTAGCACCGCGAACGGTAGCAATGCTAAAACGAAAACCAGTGGCTTGATCAGCTTTCGCATTTGCATAGTCAACAAATCAAAAATCCAAATAGGTGTAGTTGACTGACTTAGAAATAACGCGACAGATCCATGCCTTCATACATCGATGCCACCTGTTCGCCATAACCATTGAAAGGCTCAGTAGCGATTCGTGACCGACTAAATAAGGTCTGCGGCAATCTACGCTCAGTGTCTTGTCTCCATCGCGGATGGTGCACAGCAGGATTTACGTTTGCGAAGAAACCGTACTCTTGAGCCTGAAGATCTACCCAAGTTGTGTTTGGCATTGTTTCTCTAAAATTTATTTTCACGATCGCCTTGATACTCTTAAAGCCGTACTTCCAAGGAACAATCAAGCGCAGCGGCGCGCCGTTCTGTGGCGGCAAATAATCACCATAGAGCCCTACCGCCATTAGCGTTAAGGGATTCATCGCTTCGTCCATTCGAAGACCTTCTCGATAAGGCCAATCCACAATCGCGAAGCGCGAACGAACACCTGGCATTGTCTCAGGATCGACTAGAGTTTCGAACTCTATGTATTTCGCCTTAGACGTTGGTTCGAAACGCTTAATCAGGTCCGCTAGTGGAAAACCAACCCAAGGAATAACCATCGACCATGCTTCCACGCAGCGCAGTCGATAGATTCTTTCCTCTAAGTCATGGGGCTTCAAAATATCTTCAAGGTTATAAACGCCAGGTTTGGCAACCTCACCTGAAATTTCGACAGACCACGGATCGGCCTTGTAATCGCCGGAGTTAGAAGAAGGGTCTCCTTTATTCATTCCGAACTCATAGAAATTGTTATAGCTAACAACGTCTTCGTAAGGAGTGAGCGACTCACCTGTATTGAAAGGGGCCGAATCTGGTGCAGGCTTTATGTTAGCAAATTTATCTGCCCACCATGCTGCAGGAGGACTGCGTCGCATCGACGCCGGCGCTCTCGCCATTAGGCCAGCGCCAGTCTGCGCGCTAGCAATCGATGGCAGCGTGCTGGCCGCAGCGGCGCCTAGCAATAACTTGCCGCTATCTTCGATAAACTGTCGTCGATTTCTGTAAACGCTTTGGGGTGTAATCTCCGAAGGATTTATGTCGGATGGCTTTTTAATTAACATAATAGTGTTCCTGAAATTTGGATTTTAGTTCCTGCGTCATAACAAACTAGACAGGTCAGGGCTGATTTTTCTTTCGCCACTTTACCTACTATAGAATTACTAACTTCTAACTGTTCAAAAAATTTCATATCCAGCTATCAATCTGTGACCAAACTCAATCTTTTATAGTAAAAAATGCTAGGTCGTTATTTTTTGGCCTCTTCATTTAATGAAGCTTTTGATTTCTCTGTTTTCGGTTTAACAGTTTGAGCTTTCTTGCTCCTCGAACCCTTTTTAGCTGACTCTTCAATTGGCACCGCAAGCGCAGTAGCTTTCGCAGGCCGCTTTTTGTAGGCCCACATGATGGGTCCAGAAAGCGCGTAGACCACAGCCACTGTTAGCAATACTTCGTGTGGATTCTGCGCCACCACGACCAACATTATAACTACAAACACAAACACCATGTACGGGACTGTGCCCGTGAATTGCAGCTCCTTGAAGCTGGGATAGCTGTAATTGGAAATCATGAGCAAGCCAATAAATACAGTCAATATCGCGCATAGATAGGCAACCAGCGGAGTAACTTCCAAGCCATACTTGTAGCCAACCCATGGCAGGAAGGTGACTACGCCTGCTGCTAGCGGACTCTGCAATCCCACAAAGAAATTCTTATCCACCTTTCCAAGCTGCACATTGAATCGCGCTAGACGCAGTGCAGCACAAGACATATAGATGAAGCTCGCGGCCCAACCCAAGCGACCCAGCGGCGCAAAGGCCCAGCTAAACATAATAAGTGCCGGCGCCACACCGAAGGAAACCATATCTGAGAGACTATCGAACTGAGCGCCAAAGGCGCTCTCGGTATTTGTTAGCCTGGCGATTCTGCCATCTAAGCCATCCAGAATACCGGCAATCATAATCGCCCAACCGGCCTCGCCAAAATTCCCCGACATGCCAGCAATTATGGCGTAGAAGCCCGAAAAGAGCGCCCCCAGGGTCATCATATTCGGTAGCAGGTAGATCCCGCGGCGACGCACCTTACGGCCGTCCTCGGATACGATCTCCTCGTGCTCATCGATGGGCAATAAGCCCTCTGACTGCGTACCCTGCTCTTCTTCGCTCATGCTTTCCTACTGAATTCAGCTATTTAGGACAATTGCTGATTATACAGCCCTATTCCGGCCGTAGGGGGACTAATTCCCTCTTAATTCGCACCCAGAGCCCTAAGGAAGATAATATTTACGCAAGATTACGGATGCTATATGATCGCGCCTCACTGAAAATAAGTCTTCAGCTCGCTCAAAGAACCAGCTAATACAAACCATTTATTAATTACGATGAAAAGATCGGAGTGGATTCATGAATTACTTTAATACCTTGCCCCTGCGCCTCCAACTAGACCAGCTGGGCAAATGCCGTTTTATGGATCGCAGCGAATTTAGCGACGGTGTAACCAAATTGAACGGCAAGAAGGTAGTTATCGTGGGTTGTGGAGCCCAGGGCCTAAACCAAGGGCTCAATATGCGCGATAGCGGCCTGGACGTTTCCTTTACACTTAGAGATGCTGCCATAGCCGAGAAGCGCGATTCTTGGAAGAATGCTACCGAGAACGGCTTCACTGTGGGCACCTACGCCGAGCTAATCCCAAGCGCGGATCTCGTACTAAACCTAACACCCGATAAGCAACACAGTCCTGTCGTTAGCCTGATAATGCCTCTTATGAAGAAGGACGCATGCCTAGCCTACTCTCACGGCTTCAATATTGTTGAAGAAGGTATGCAGGTACGTGAGGATCTCACGGTCGTGATGGTTGCACCAAAATGCCCAGGCACTGAAGTACGTGAAGAGTACAAACGCGGCTTCGGTGTGCCTACGTTAATAGCTGTCCACGCTGAGAACGACCCTAAAGGCGAAGGCATGGATATAGCCAAGGCCTATGCTGCAGCTACCGGCGGACATAGAGCCGGCGTGCTGCAGTCTTCCTTCATCGCCGAAGTGAAGTCTGACCTAATGGGCGAACAGACAATTCTGTGCGGCATGTTGCAGACCGGATCTATCCTGTGCTTCGACAAGATGGTCGAGAAGGGTATCGACCCAGCCTACGCCTCAAAATTGGTTCAGCATGGCTGGGAAGTCATTGCCGAAGGCCTTAAGCATGGCGGCATCACTAACATGATGGACCGCCTCTCTAACCTTTCAAAGCTGGTTGCGAACTCACTCGCCGAAGAGCTTAAAACTATCATGGCGCCTCTGTATAAGAAGCACATGGATGACATCATCACCGGCAATTTTTCAGAGGGCATGATGGCAGACTGGGCCGATGACGATGCCAAGCTACTAGGCTGGAGAGAGGCGACTACTGAGTCGGCCTTCGAAAAATCTACTCCTGGAGATATGGATATTCCAGAACAGGAATATTATGAAAACGGCATCCTCATGGTCGCCATGGTTAAAGCTGGCGTTGAACTCGCGTTCGAGTCAATGACTTCCAGTGGAATCATCAAGGAATCGGCTTACTACGAGTCACTCCACGAAGTCCCGTTGATAGCTAACTTAATTGGTCGCAAGAAACTGTACGAAATGAACAAGGTGATTTCCGACACAGCTGAATATGGCTGCTACCTGTTCTCTCATGCCTGCGTGCCTCTTCTAGAGGATTTCATGAAGACTGTGGATACTGACGTAATCGGCAAAGGCTTGCAGAATTCAGATATGGGCGTAGACAATGCCGAACTCATCAGCGTGAATGATCAAATTCGCTCACACCCGATCGAAGTTGTAGGTAAGCAACTGCGCAAGTACATGACAGCGATGAAGAAACTAGTCTAGACTAAAATTCTTCTTCGCTAGAAATAAAAAAAGGGCCTAGGCCCTTTTTTTATTTCTGCTGAATATTCTTCTCGCCTAATTCGGAGAGCTAGAACTTTCATTGTTCTATTCTCTCGAACCGAGATTGACTCAAACTTACAGCTATCTATCCGTTGGCAGCG
Source organism: Pseudomonadota bacterium (assembly GCA_027592275.1). Taxonomy (GTDB): domain Bacteria; phylum Pseudomonadota; class Gammaproteobacteria; order Pseudomonadales; family Pseudohongiellaceae; genus UBA9145. The sequence continues at coordinate 97,437 of JAQCKF010000012.1, read as the reverse complement.
CACGCGTCCCGTTATTACGAAACTTCAATATAGTATGTCAAAGACTGAGGATTTTCTCTCCACGCGATATTCCCGAGACTCCGGTGCGGGCAACTTCTAACACGACATTTTCACCAAGCGCTGTAATAAACGCATCGAGTTTGTCGCTTGTGCCAGTCAATTGAATACTAAAGACACTATTTGTTAAATCCACAATCTGCCCACGAAAAATATCCGTGGTGCGCTTCACTTCACCGCGCTGCGCACCCGAGGCCTTAACCTTGATCAGCATCAGCTCGCGTTCGATGTGAGCACCTTCCGTGAGGTCGACGAGCTTGACCACATCAATCAACTTGTTTAGATGCTTAGTAATTTGCTCAATCCGCCTTTCGTCCCCACTGGTCGTTAAAGTAAGGCGCGAGAGTGATTTGTCCTCGGTAGGGGCAACCGTCAAAGAATCGATGTTGTAGTTACGCTGTGAAAACAAACCAACAACTCTGGATAGAGCGCCAGGTTCGTTTTCCATCAGAATTGAAATTATACGTCTCATTAGGTTCGCTCCGATTTACTCAAGATCATATCTTTCATTGCACCACCTTTAATGGCCATCGGGTACACATGCTCCTCCGGATCCACCAAGACATCTATAAATACTAACTTGTCGGTTAGGGAAAACGCCTCTCTCAGCTTCGCATCTAACTCGGACTTATCTTCTATTCGAATACCTACATGTCCGTAGGCCTCTGCCAGCTTGACGAAATCAGGCAATGATTCTTCATAAGTACTGTGGGAATATCTTCCGCCGTACTGCATGTCCTGCCATTGCTTCACCATGCCTAAAGCACGATTGTTAAGACAAACAATTTTTACTGGCAACTTATATTGCATGCAGGTAGCAAGCTCTTGCAGGTTCATCTGAAAGCTGCCCTCGCCGGTTATGCACACAGAAACCGCATAGGGAAACGCAAGCTGAATACCCATTGCTGCTGGAAAGCCGAAACCCATAGTTCCAAGGCCACCGGAATTGATCCAACGACGCGGCTTGTCGAAACCGTAGTACTGAGCGGCAAACATCTGATGCTGACCCACATCAGACGAGACATAGGCATCGCCCTTGGTTATCTCAAACACAGCCTGAATGACTTCCTGCGGCTTGATCGTTCCATCTGTCGATGGCGTAACGGCAAGACTGTCTTTCTCTCGCCACTGCTCAATTTGATCCCACCAGACTTTCAGTGATTTCTGATCGACCTTCTGTTTCGATGAAGCAATCTGCGAAAGCATCTCCTCCAAAACAGATGTCACCGAGCCAACAATTGGAACGTCTGCAGCTACAGTTTTAGAGATAGAGGCAGGATCGATGTCTACGTGCAGGATAGTTGCATCTGGGCAAAATTTGCTTACGTCCGAATTCGTTACCCGGTCATCGAAGCGAACACCTATCGCAAGAAGCACATCGCAGTAGTGCATCGACATATTCGCTTCATAGGTGCCATGCATTCCTAACATGCCTAAGAATTGCTTGTCCGATGCAGGATAGGCTCCCAATCCCATTAGGGTGTTGGTAATCGGAAAACCTAGCTTGCGTGTAAGCTCAGTCAACAACGGCGAACCTTCTCCTTGGATAACACCGCCACCGGCATAAATCATGGGCCGCTTCGCCGCCATCAATACATCTACCGCCTTCTTAATTTGACCCGAGTGCCCCTTAGCAGGAACTGTATAAGAGCGCATCTTTATATCGGCAGGATATTCATAGTCGAATTTCGTCTTCGGATCGGTTACATCTTTTGGAATATCGATGACAACCGGGCCAGGTCGCCCAGTTGTTGCAATATGAAACGCTTTCTTAACGATGCGCGGAATTTCAGCTGCATCCTGAACCATGAAACTGTGTTTCACGATAGGGCGGGAGACACCCACCATATCCGTCTCCTGAAAACCATCGGTACCTATCATTCTACTTTCTACTTGGCCCGAGATGACCACCATGGGAATTGAATCCATGTACGCTGTCGCGATGCCAGTTATCGCATTGGTTGCGCCGGGACCAGAAGTCACTAGCACCACACCTGGCTTGCCCGTGCCGCGAGCATAACCATCTGCAGCATGAGTCGCAGCCTGCTCGTGCCTTACTAAAATATGTTCGACCTTGTCTTGATTAAAGATCGCGTCATAGATATGTAATACGGCTCCACCAGGATAACCGAATATAATTTCTACGCCCTCATCGTGCAGAGCTCGTAGTAACGCCTCACCACCAGATAATTGATCCACTTTTCTATGCCTCTAAACCGTTATTCGTCGTATTTCCACTACGTTAATAGCCGGAAAAATGTAACAGAACAACCGACCAGAAGGCCCGCTGTCTATTGATTATTTATGAGATTTTCTTATTAGCAATCCGCTAGTCGCGGCTAAAAACCGTCGATTATTGCTTCTTGTCGGCCCCGTACGCGATAACGTGATAGAGGCTCTTAGGTGGATGTTTGCTTACACCTAGATGGCAATCTGCCGATGTGCCGGTTGCGGCGAGTGCAGATTACTGCCCAGAGGCTGAAGGTTGACCTAGCCCCTGTGCTTTAACAAAGTGGAATTTTGTCATCAATACAAGGAAAGTCAAGCTCTTCTGTTCAGCAACGCACGTATTTACTGGCGTGAATGCAAATATCAAGACTATCGACAAGGTGGCGGCAGCTTAAGCTACCGCCGACTCTTCATCGACAATCTGGCTGGTTTTCGAGAAGGACAGCTGCCCATCAGCATCTAGGTCTATCGCAATCACATCGCCTCCTACGAAATCTCCCTGCAGCATTTGTTGAGCAAGCTGATTTTCGATGCGGTTTTGAATAACACGCTTCAGGGGACGCGCACCGTAGACAGGGTCATAACCAAGCTCTGCGATCTTATCCAACACCGCGGCAGATACCGTCAGGCCTATGTCATTATCTTGTAGGCGCTGATGCAATAACTGAATCTGGATGCCCGCGATACCGCGTATCTGCTCTTTCAGTAACGGATGGAACACCACTGTCTCATCGATACGATTCACAAACTCTGGCGAGAAATGCTTAACGACTCGTTCCATCACAGCTGATTTAACAGACTCGTAGGCAAGCTCATCAACAACGCCCTCTGACATCATGTCCTGAATACGATCAGAGCCGAGGTTCGACGTCATCACCACGACTGTATTTCTAAAGTCGACCGTCCTGCCATGGCCGTCAGTCAAACGTCCGTCATCCAAGACCTGCAAAAGGATATTGAACACATCGGTATGCGCCTTCTCTACCTCATCTAACAGCAGAACTGAATAAGGTCTCCTGCGCACAGCTTCGGTCAGATAGCCGCCCTCTTCATAACCGACATAGCCGGGAGAGGCACCTATGAGTCGAGCTACTGAATGTCGCTCCATAAATTCAGACATGTCAATCCTGACCATCGCCTCTTCAGTATCGAAAAGGAACTCAGCCAAAGCCTTACACAACTCCGTTTTACCTACCCCTGTTGGTCCTAGAAACAGAAAGGAGCCATTGGGTCGGTTGGGATCAGATAGTCCGGACCTGGATCGTCGCACTGCATTTGAGACTGCTTGAATCGCTTCATCCTGACCGATGACACGTTTGTGCAGTGCATCTTCCATCTCCAAAAGCCTAAGCTTGTCACCGGCAAGCATCTTACTTACTGGTATACCGGTAGAGCGTGATACCACATCGGCGATCTCCTCCTCGGTAACCCGATTACGCAGCAGTTGTTTCTCAGTTGTCTCGGCCTCGGCCGCCGCCTCAAGCTTTGTCTCGAGACTAGGAATCAGCCCGTACTGAATTTCGGACATACGAGCTAGGTCACCCGCTCGTTGAGCGAGTTCCATGTCGTTGCGTGCCTGTTCGAGTTTACTTCTGATCAATTGAGCATCTTGCAAAGAAGCCTTCTCAGATTTCCAGATGTCCTCTAAGTCTGCAAACTCCTTCTCCAGCTCTGCGATATCTTCTTCCAGCTTCTCTTTGCGTTTCTTCGAAGCTGGGTCTTCATCTTTCTTTAAAGCCTCGCGCTCGATCTTCAGCTGGATTAGCCTTCTTTCCAACTTGTCCATTTCCTCAGGTTTCGAATCGATCTCCATGCGAATCATACTCGCCGCCTCGTCGATGAGATCGATAGCTTTGTCTGGCAGCTGTCTGTCGGTAATGTAACGCTGTGAAAGTTTAGCCGCCGCGATAATTGCACCGTCGGAAATATCGACACCATGATGCACTTCATACCTTTCTTTTAGGCCACGCAAAATCGCTATCGTGTCCTCTTCACTGGGCTCTTCCACTAATACCTTTTGAAACCTACGCTCTAACGCTGCATCTTTTTCGATGTGCTGACGATATTCATCAAGCGTAGTTGCCCCGACGCAGTGCAATTCGCCACGCGCCAACGCAGGCTTCAACATATTGCCCGCATCCATAGAGCCTTCCGCCTTTCCCGCGCCTACCATGGTGTGTAGTTCATCGATAAACAAGATTACCGAGCCGCCTAGCTTATCCAATTCACTTAGAACGCCTTTGAGTCTTTCCTCAAACTCTCCTCTGAATTTTGCTCCGGCTATCAGAGAACCCATATCCAAAGACAAGACCCTCTTATCCTTGAGTCCTTCGGGTACCTCACCATTTACAATCCGCTGTGCGAGCCCTTCGATGATTGCTGTTTTACCGACACCAGGTTCACCAATTAACACGGGGTTGTTTTTCGTGCGACGCTGCAACACCTGTATGGTGCGTCGTATTTCTGCGTCACGCCCTATGACAGGATCGAGTTCGCTTTTCTCCGCAAGTTCGGTTAGGTCAACACAATATTTTTTTAATGCCTGCCAGGAGTCTTCGGCACCGGCATCATCAACGTTTGCGCCACCACGCAAATTCGCGATAGCATTTTTAAGCGCCTGCTCAGATACGCCATACGAATTCAGCAGTTTGCCAACCGCTCCGGCATCCCTCATAGCAACGAGCAATATCGTCTCGCTCGAAACAAAGGAGTCGCCTTTTTGCTGAGCAATTTTGTCGGCCTGATTCAACACTTTGGCCAGATCACTAGACACGGAAATTTCACCAGTACTATTTTGTAGCTTCGGCAAGTCGTCTACGAGAGTCTGCAACTTGGCTCGTAGATCCGTGATGTCGAATCCCGTCTGTGAGAGCAAAGGACGAACCGAGCCCCCTTTCTGGTCCATCAAAGTTAGCAGTAGATGGCTAGGCTCAATGAAATTATTGTCCCCACCCACGGCCATGGATTGCGCGTCTGCTAGAGCTGACTGTAGCTTGCTTGTTAACTTATCGATTCGCATAACGATTCCACATTAGTCCGCTATAGCGGACTCTATTAAATAGTATTCTATGAACTAGATAATGGGGTCTTTAGCCTGGAATGCAATGAGGGTAAGGGTTTTTATTGAGCAAGATCAAAGCTGAGCGGGAAAAATCAGCGCCAAAAAACAAGAATTGGAACTAAGCTTCAATATAGATGGCGTGCAACATTCGGCCGGTGACTCCGTCGCGCCGATAGGAGAAGAATTTGTCAGAATCGCAATGAGTGCAGTAGTCACCACCACTTATCTTATCGATCCCAAGGACCGACAATTTCAGTCGTGCAATCGCATATAAGTCTGCCATGAATTTCCCTTGGTTTTCGCTGGGGAGGAAACAAACCTCCATAGCGGGAACTAGCGATGACGAACCTGCACTAGCGAGGAAACAATCCCTGACCTGACCTCCCACTTCAAAATGACAGGGACCAATCGCAGGCCCGAACCAAACCGCTAGATTAGAGACAGAGCTCGACATGCGTGAAATTGTATTTTCAATGACACCTGACGCTAAGCCTTTCCAGCCGGCATGAATTACAGCGATTTCTGTGCCGTCTATAGCAGCTACAAAGAGGGGGAGGCAATCTGCAGTTTGTACACAACAAACTAGATTCGGACGTGTAGTCAGGATCGCATCGGCGGTAAGTGTAGGACCGGCCTTATTGACCATCGCCACATCGTCGCCATGAACTTGGTCTAGCCACTGCCATTCTAGCTGTTGCGGCAATTGCTCTTTCAATAAAGCCCGATTTGACTCTACGCGATGCGGATCATCGCCAACATGAGTAGCTAGATTAAACGTGGCAAAGGGTGGCTGGCTTACCCCACCGAGCCTACTTGTAGAGAAGGCGACGATACTGGCCGAGACATCCCAGTCGGCGAAGATTACCTGCTTGGGGGTCATGCACCGTCTCGGCGAAGTTGTTCAATTAGCTCCACCATGTCCGCAGGAGTGTTCGCACTCCAACTCATGCGCTCGCAGCTGACGGGATGGTCCAGCTCTAGCTTCCTAGCATGTAGGGCCTGTCGCTTAAACCCTCGCAAACAATCACTCAGCTCCTTAGAGCAAGCCACAGGCAGTTTAAAACGTCCCCCGTAGAGTTGATCACCGACTAGGGGGTAATTAAGGTGCGCCATGTGAACACGAATCTGATGTGTCCGGCCGGTTTCCAAATTTACTTGCACGTGGGTGTGACTACGAAATCTTTCAATAACCCGGTAGTGGGTTAAGGCTTCCTGCCCCGACTCCACTACCGCTCTCTTCTTTCGATTGACAGGATGCCTGCCCAGCTCGCGATTGATGCGGCCCCCACCAGTTAAAACTCCCTGCACGACGGCTTCGTATTCTCTGCTTACCGACCTTTCTTGAAGTTGATTTACCAAATGTGCATGGGCCATCAAAGTCTTCGCAACAACCATAAGACCGGTGGTGTCTTTATCGAGGCGGTGGACAATGCCGGCGCGGGGCAATTCCTCCTGAGTGGAATTGTAATGCAATAGACCATTCAGCAGTGTCCCCTGACTATGCCCTGCTGCAGGATGCACCACTACATCGGTGGCCTTGTTTATTACCAGCAGGTGCTCATCTTCGAAGACAATATCTAGCGGCATCTCCTGAGCAATCCAGGACTCTACGGCCTCAAGTTGTGCCTCTACCACCAGGCAATCTCCCGGTTCAAGCCGATCACGAGGCCGCAGCTGCTTACTATTGACCAGCAACGCTCCCTCTCGAATCCAGCTTTGAAGCCGCGCACGTGAATATTCAGGAAACAATTTGGCTGCAATCTGGTCTAATCGATTGCCCGATAACTCTTCGGTAACTTCTGCTTTAAGTGAGATATGACTTGTCATGGCGGTATGATACTTGATTAAGCCGCTGTACACAGCAGAACTAATTTGCACATCGGATGTGCAACCATTGCCCGTTAAGGCCAATGCGAGTGTGCCAGGCTAAGTGAAATGACACTATACGCCGGCTTTTTGCGCACGACAGTCTGAAAAAGTCATGGATGACTTTTTCAGTATCGACTAAAGAGTAGGGTTCACGGATACACTGGCATAGCGCAGGTTGGGTTTGCGGCCGGTGCTGTGGTTAAATAGCGTTTTTTGCGCTCTGGTGACAGCATAGTCCCTAGACCATACAACAGACTTAACAACAGACTTAACAACAGACTTAACAACAGGAATAACAGTGCGCGCTTCAGTTTTAAGATTACCTCTAATTATCTCTCTATCCCTACTTCTTGGGGCCTGTGGTTGGTTCAATAGTGACGAAACCGATGAGTTCGCCGGACTATCAACCGAAGAACAGTTTTATCGCCGCGCGTTAGAACAACTAAATTCTCAGAATTTTCAGGGTTCAATCGCGACTTATCAGGCGCTAGAGTCGCGCTTCCCATTCGGCAGGTTCGCAGCGCAAGCACAGATCGAAATCGTCTATGCCTATTATAGAAACTCAGATTCCGAGGCTGCTAGAGCCGCAGCCGATCGCTTTATACGTCTCCATCCGGATAACGAGAACATTGACTATGCGTATTATATGAAGGGGTTATCCTCATTCACCGATGATCGCGGGTTGATCAATCGCTTCGTACCCATCGACCCGACTAAGCGAGACCCGGGTCGGGCGAGCGAATCGTTTTCAGACTTCTCACAGCTACTCGCGCTTTACCCTGACAGCCCTTATTCCGCCGATGCTAGGGCGCGCATGGTTTTCCTACGCAACAATCTCGCCGCCTATGAAATTCACGTAGCCAACTACTACCTTGATCGCAGAGCCTATGTGGCAGCGCAAAGACGGGGCCAGTATGTGGTCGAGAATTTCCAGGGCACCCCCGCGGTAGCTGATGGTGTGGCTATCATGGTGGAGTGCTATCTAAGGTTGGGTCTGAACGATCTTGCCGACACCTCGCTTACGTTACTTAGAGAAAACTATCCAGACCATGCCTCAATCGACAATGACGGTGAATTTGTCATCCGTACAGAGATTACTAATCCATCTCTGCTCTATACAGTCTCATTTGGCTTAATCGGCGACAACCGCGTCGAACCCCCGCTAGCCCCCACTTCTAGACCTCTAAATTCTGGTAGCCAGCAGATTATCGAGACACAGACGCGCTCTGCGCCAGTGCGTCGCTCATGGTTTAGTATCCTGACTTTTGGCATCTTCGACTAAGTTGCTCAGCTTGACGGCCTCCGCCCGACCTATTTCGGAGGCCGTACCACTATAAAAATCTCCTACTTTCCGCCTTTCTCGGGTAAACCGATCTTGCGCTGCCGCGTTTGTATTACTGAGAAAGAGTCATATTGAGTATTGATTAGCCGATATAGTGCAGTAGGCCGGCAAATGTAGCGAAGTAAGAAATCTATGAATATGGCCGTCTCTGGAGATTTGATTCTGAATAGCTCAGTATTGCTGGACAAGTTCCTTGAAGGCGTTCAATCACGCGCCTTTCGCATTGCTCAGATCGCGACGGGCAATTCGGAAGATGCGTTGGATTTAGTGCAGGACGCCATGTTCAAGCTTGTAGAAAAGTATTCACAGCGCAGCGAGCAGGAATGGGCTCCCCTTTTCTATCGCATCCTGAACAGCCGTATCAACGATTGGTATCGACGCAACGCGGTCAGAAATAGACACAGAAGTTGGCTAAGCAATACAGATGAAGAGGGAGAGGACCCAATTCAAACCGCTCCGGATCCCTACGGCCGCTCGCCTGATGAATAGGTTGTCACCAATGAGGGCATGGACAAACTACAGATTGCTTTAGAGGGGCTGCCGGCGCGTCAGCAACAGGCTTTCCTGCTGCGCGCATGGGAGGGACTAAACGTAAGACAGACGGCAACAGCCATGGAATGCGCAGAGGGTAGCGTTAAGACCCATTATTCGCGGGCTATTCACAGTCTTCGAGCTCAACTAGGTGAGCATTGGCCATGAACAAATTAGATGAAGGGGTTTTAGTACAAGAGATTTGCAGGCATTTAGATGTCAGCATTTCGCATCTGCCTCAAGCCATTGAGCAATCTCTGCTTGAGTGCAGGCAAACAGCGCTGCTGCAAAATGCACAACTAGTCCCGCAAGATGCCGAGGGCTTAGCCCAGGCTGTCAGCAGGGAGTTGGATGACAACAGCACCCTATCGCCAGATATTGAAGCGCGACTCGATCAGATACGCCACAGCGCGGTCGCCAGGTTCGAACTGCTACAAGAGAAAACGACAGCAACCAGTCGCTTTTCACTCAGCGCTTGGATTAAAACTCAATCCCATTCATTCAATTTGTCGGCGTCAGCGGGTATGCTTGCTACAGCTTGTGTGATGGTAACTGCGATATCGATTTTTTATATAAATTCCAGACCTGCAGGCACTCTGACACTGGAAGAAGAGATTGGCCTTGTTGCTACAGCCGACGACATTGAGCTCTATGAAAATTTGGAATTTTATTTGTGGCTCGCAGAAAACGAATCTCTCACGTTGTGAGTTTCGTTTTCTGCTAAGGCGTACGCTGCAAATTTATTCTGGGCGAGTTCTATTATTCGCCTGCGTAACCGGAGCACTATCGAACACGCACGCTGCAGAGAACGAACAGATCGAGGATGTACCCGATCTAGAATTTTTAGAATTTTTAGGACAATTTGAAACAGATGCCGGTGAATGGATAGACCCCGACAGCTTATTAACTGAAGGATTTACTGAATTGCTAGATGCATCGATCGAAGCCAATTCAGATGACAATTCATCCAATGATTCATTAAACACAGATGATGCTACAAACGACATCCAATGACTAAGAGAACGAACATAAACAAGCTACTCTACATCGTGATATTTTTCGCGCAGATTAGCTTAGCTCAAGAAAAAGCTCCTTGGGCAGATTTGTCGCTCGAAGAAAGGCAAATACTGCAACAACTCGAGCCACAGTGGGAGAATCTCAGCGCTGAGAGGCAGCAGCGCCTGCGCAGAGGAGCGAATCGCTTTCAGCTGATGCAACCAACAGAACGTTCGCAAGCCAGAGATCAGCAACAGCGATTTCAGAGTCTGTCGCAGCAGGAGCAACAAGTAATCAATCAACGATTTCAGCGCTTCAACGGCCTTAGCAGGCCTGATCAGCGACGCTTAAGGAATGTGCAACGACGCTACCAGAATATGTCCCAGGCTCAGCGCAGCAGGCTAAGAAAGCAATTTGAGCAGCAACTTCTGCGGCAGTCGAACAGCCGAGCCAATCAGGACGAAGCGACGCGTAGCGCGCAGGATCAACAACGCATTCGTGATGTGATTCGCCAGAATCAAGATGTACTACGGCAGAACAGAAATCAAACGCCGCAGGTGCGCCCGCAAACACTGCAACGACCCAACGCGACTAGACCACCGCCTCCTCCACCTAGGTAGCGTTTCAGCCTAAAGAGATAGGCCGAAATTACTCACCAATAGGCCAGGCATTCGTGATCGGATAACGTCGGTCACGACCAAATCCGCGCTGCGTTAGTCGAACCCCTATAGGACTTTGCCGCCGTTTGTACTCATTTAAATCTACAAGCCGCAGCACACGCCGCACTACCTGCTCGTCGAATCCTTGCTCAATGATAGAGTCGGCACTGTGATCATTCTCCACGTACAACTCTAAGATGCTATCCAACACGTCATAGGGAGGCAGGCTGTCTTGATCAACTTGATCTGGCGCGAGTTCAGCCGAGGGCGGGCGATCTATCACTTTCTGCGGGATGACCTCTTCTGCTACAGCAGAGTATTCAGTATTGCGATAGTGAGCCAAGCGATAGACTAAAGTCTTCGACACGTCTTTTAGGGCATCGAACCCACCTGCCATGTCGCCATACAGTGTCGAATAACCGACTGCTATCTCACTCTTGTTACCAGTGGTGAGAACCAACAAGCCCTTTTTATTCGAGATGGCCATCAAAAGAACACCTCGGCATCTTGCCTGCAGATTCTGCTCGCTAACGTCTGTCTCGGTATTCTCAAACTGCGCCTCAAGGGACTGCATAAAAGAAGAATAGATTCCCTCAATAGGTATCTTTTGATAATCAACACCCAGCTTATTTGCCTGCTGCGCAGCCGCATCGAGACTCAACTCAGAGGTGTAGGTAAATGGCATCATCACTGCCTGAACATAATCGCTACCGAGTGCATCCACAGCAATAGCGAGAGTAAGTGCAGAATCGATGCCACCAGACAACCCTAAGACAACACCTTTAAATTTATTCTTGCTCGCGTAGTCTCGTACACCTAGCACTAGACTTTGATACACCTGCGCTTCCAAAGACAATGGGGGTGCTATCTGTTGCAGGGGAATTTCGCAGGGACTGTCAGGGCTCCGGCCTACCTGAACGAGAACAGGCACCAGAGCCTCCACATAGCTTGGCGCTAGAGCATGGCATTCTCCAAGCGCTGTAACGACCATCGAACCACCATCGAATACTAGCTCGTCCTGCCCGCCTACCATGTTCACATAAATTATCGGGAACCCACCCTCAATGCTTCTTTTACGCAGCAGCGTCTGTCGCTCACTCAATTTATTTACGTGATAGGGAGACGCATTGATGTTGATCATCAATTGCGCGCCTGCGGCTCGAGCTTGCATGACGGGTTCGGGTTCCCACATGTCCTCGCAAATCGTAAAGGCAACTTTTTGGCCGGCTATTTTGACCAGGCAGGCATCAGTACCGCTAGTAAAATATCTCTGCTCATCGAATACTTGATAGTTTGGGAGATGCTGTTTGCGATAGTTCGCAACTTGCTTTCCATCTTTGATAATCGCTAGGGAGTTGAACAGCTTTTCGCCCATTCTTTCTGGATAACCAATTACAAGATGAGCAGCTAAATTCTCGTCCCGAATTCGTTGTAGGGCTTTCTCTATACGCACAGATAGACTCGGGCGAAAAAGAAGATCCTCGGGAGGGTAGCCGGTTAGTGCTAGCTCTGGGTAGACAATAATATCTGCCGAATTTTCCTGAATCGCCTCTTTCGCCTTCTCAATAATCAGAGAGGCATTGAAGTCAATATCTCCGACTAAAAAATTCAGTTGTGCCATTACGACGTTAATTTTCTGCCCCATATCTATCTCTTCGCTGTTATCCTAAAATCCAAACTCAGACAATCGATTAAAATTGCAACCAATAAGCTTTACTGATTGTACTTATTGGTATAATGCCCGCTAAGGTTCCAATTATAACGGAAACTATGAACGAAAGAACCGCACAATATCCAGGCCAGATACACAACGTCTCTGTCGTTTACAATATCTATCGCACTGTCCTGCCGCTGGTATTGCTGGTCTCCTCTCTTGGCCCGAGCTCGACCCTTCTTGGCGCCCTCGATCCGTCCCTTTTTATTCAAACTTGTATAGCCTACGCGATTTTCGGTGCATCCATTTCCTTCTTCATACCGATTGGCACGCGTATTTTTAAGAATTCGCATATCCTTACTGGCAGTTTAATAATTGATGTTTTTACCATCACCCTCCTCACCTACAGCAGTGGAGGCATGATAAGCGGGCTAGGATTGCTGCTAATTGTTACAGTTGCTTCAGGCAGCATTCTGATTCGCGGCAGGATAAGTACGTTCCTTGCTGCCGTGGCTGCTCTTTCGTTGATCTACAGCGAGCTGTATCTTGCTCTCTCCGTGGACAGTTCAGCGAATCAATTTGTACAGACAGGAATTCTCGGCGCGATATTATTCGCGACCTCACTTTACATCCAGACGCTGACAAATAGAATTTACAAGGCCGCCGTTCTCGCTGACAAACAAGCTAGCGACATCATCGACCTCGAAAAGCTAAACAACGTAATTATTCAGCGTATGCGAACTGGAGTCGTAGTGGTGAATGCTGAGCACCAGATCGTGAGCATGAACAGTGCTGCTCGCAGCATTCTACAGCCGATCCTGGCAGCGGATAAAGAAGGGGAACAACACCCATACAAACTTCCCTCCGCGCTTTGTGAACAATTAGAACTTTGGAAGATTAATTCGAAGCGCCAACCACAACCCATTGTTATTCCAAATTCCAGACGCCAGGTGCAACTAAATTTCGCTTTCTTGAACCCTGAGTCAGATTCAGATGTGCTCGTTTTCCTCGAAGACAACCGACAAATAGTGCAGCGCGTACGACAGATGAAATTTGCATCCCTAGGCAGGCTAACCGCCAGCATCGCCCATGAAGTGCGCAACCCTCTAGGTGCCATTAGTCATGCAAGCCAACTGCTGAGTGAGTCAGTAACTGTCACTGACCATGACAAAAGAATGATTGAAATAATTCTCGAGCATTGCAATAGGGTTAACCTAATCATCGAGGACGTGCTAGATGCGTCTCGACACGACGACACCACGGCCGACCTCATTGATCTCGACTCATGGCTTTCCGACTTTATTGAGAACTATAAATCCACACATGAGTTATGTGATGAAATAAAGCTCCAAATTATCAGTCCTAACGCAAAAATAAAAGTGATCAAGGGGCAACTAGAACAGGTACTGAACAATCTCTTCGACAACGGTCTACGCTATAGTCACAAGAAAACCGGCAGCGCCACTCTATTGGTTCAGGCTGGGATTGAGAGTAAAGATGGCGACGAGCTACCTTTTCTTCACATAGTAGATGAAGGCCCGGGTATCAATGAAGACGAAGAGAGCCGTCTATTTGAACCCTTTCACACCACAGAATCCAGCGGCACCGGCCTAGGCCTTTATATATCAAAAGAACTGTGCGAAGCTAATCATTCACAACTAATATACGGCAGAACCCCTTCGGGCAAGAGCAGCTTTAGTATCTATTTTGGTAATCCTGATCGAGTGATGACGTAAGATGACTCCCCTCTCCCACACAATGACTATCTCCCTATGAAAAACCGAGTTCTGATCGTAGATGATGAACCAGATATCCGTGAATTATTGGAAATCACACTTGGTAGAATGTCCTTGGCTACAAGTAGCGCCAAAGATTTGGCCACCGCACGGCACTTACTCTCGACTGAAGACTTTAATCTTTGCCTCACAGATATGCGCCTTCCCGATGGAGATGGTATCGAACTCGTCGAATACATACAAAAAGAATACAACCAAATACCCGTTGCAGTAATAACTGCCCACGGCACAACAGAAACCGCAATCAAGGCATTAAAAACCGGCGCTTTCGATTTCGTTTCAAAACCGGTCAACCTGCAAAAACTTCGAGACATGGTGAACTCAGCACTGCGGCTCCCACAAGAACGCGGTGGTGAAACTCCAATTTCAATTGCTACTCAGTCGCCGACCGAGCCATCGATAACAGGTCAATCTAGCCGCGTAATGCTACTGCGAGGGCAGATTGCCAAGCTGGCGCGCAGTCAGGCGCCAATCTATATCAGCGGAGAGTCTGGGAGTGGCAAAGAATTGGCGGCACGGGCGATTCATCAGAACAGTTCACGCGCTAGCGAGCCTTTTATAGTAGTCAACTGCGGCGCCATACCTCGGGATCTAGTGGAAAGCGAGTTGTTCGGCCATATCAAAGGTAGCTTTACCGGAGCCGAGAGCGACAAACAAGGCCTGTTTCAGGCAGCACATTCAGGCACGCTCTTTCTCGATGAAATTGCCGACCTGCCGCTGCACACACAGGTAAAACTGCTGAGGGTTATACAAGAAAAGGCGATACGTCCTGTAGGTTCGCAAAATGAAAAACCTGTCGATGTAAGGATCTTAAGCGCAACACACAAAAACTTGGCCAAAGAAGTTGAATTAGGAAACATGCGCCAGGATCTCTATTTCAGACTCAATGTGATAGAACTTGCTGTGCCGAGTTTGCGAGAACGTGTAGCCGACATACCCGAGCTCTGCCTCAGCATCTTGAACAAAATCGCCAATGAAAACTCTGACGAGGTCTGCCGGCTCAGCGATGAGGCTCAAGAGGCATTGTTGCAATATAACTTCCCTGGCAACGTGAGAGAGCTGGAGAATATTTTGCAGCGTGCCGCCACACTCTGCGAAGAGAATACGATTCAGGCTTCGAATCTTGAATTTATTAGCGCACTAAGTTCGGCTCCGGTAGCGGTAAAGGACCCTGCAATCGAATCCAAAAGCCTAGACTCTGATGATAGCGTCGAGATCGGCGTAGATTTTTCACTCGAGAAACATCTAGAATCTATAGAGATCGAAGCGATCGAGAAGGCACTGAAAGAGACTCGGTGGAATAAGACTGCCGCCGCCAAGAAGCTAGGGATGTCATTCAGATCCCTACGCTACAGACTAAAAAAGCTTGGCCTTGATTAAACCATCCCCCCGGCCGCACGCAATTGCACCGTTGTAGCACAGTACTCATTCGTAAAAATTCTATCTAGAATTACTTCGATTTCGGCCCTTTATATCTCAAAACTTCTAATTCGTGACTACACTTAGTTGAGTCTTTGGATCGGCAGACAAGAGGTGCGCACCAGCGAAAACAATGAAAGGCATGTCACTACTTGAGTTGCTCATCACCTTAGGGATACTGTCGGTGCTGCTCGCCATCTCGATACCCGACTTCAAGAATCTCGTAGAATCCGTCTCCGCTGACGCAACCTTAAAAAAACTGGCGACTGCCATCCAGCTGGGTAAATCCGCAGCAATCACCAACAGAACAACCGTTACCCTATGTAGATCTGTTGATGGTTTCGCCTGTGGAGGCAGCTGGCAAGATGGCGTTTTAGTATTTACGGACAGCAACCGCGACCGAGTCATTAACGATGAGGACAGGTTAATTCGCTACATTACATTCCCTGACAGCAAGGGTCATATTCGATTCAGGGTGTTTCAAAACAAGCAATACTTGCAACTAACGAGCCTAGGCATTACCCACTCTCAAAATGGAAATTTTACCTACTGCCCTTTCTCAGGCGATAGCAAAATTGCTAGGCAATTGATTGTGAATCGAACGGCACGACTGCGCTTCGCTCAAGATAGTGATGGTGATGGAATTAAAGAAGACAGCCGAGGAAGGCCATTGAGTTGCGACTGACAGGCGACTAACGCTGCCAACATTCGTTGACAGTATCTCCTGTTGCGCCCCGCGCACCAGTATCTGAAATTGTTAATGTAGTACAACTGTCTGCGACTTGTTCATTCTGCGCAGTTGCTGTGGCCAGAAAACAATTTGTAATCGCTCCTCCTCCACAGGCGGCAACACTGATTGCGTAAAAGCCGTTTTGAGTTGTGCGATCTCGACCTGCTACTACAGGAGTATTAAGTGGCGTAGCATCATCTACGAAGGTACTGAAATTTGAAAAGTGCCGCTCTTGATCTGAGGCAACTTGTAGCAACTCAGTCTTCGCTTCGGCGCGAGAGGATCTTAATACACTGTTCTGATAGGCGGGGAGTGCGATGCTCGCCAGAATGCCCATGATAGCCACTACTATCAGAAGCTCAAGCAAGGTAAATCCATTCAGTTTCGTATATTGCATAGTTTAACGCCTAGAGCACAGTGCGATCTGAAATTTCAATCCAAACGAGCGAGAGCCTCAACTTTCTACGAGAGCTTCAATCAAATTTAATGGCCCCAAAACTTCAATCCTAGCCAGCACCCCATCTCTATTGACAACAAATCGCACGACTAGACCTTCATTTAGAAAATTAGTGGCAACTTCCTCGCCATCGTAAAATACATGAGTAACGTCGTTATGAAAGCCATAGTTCCGACCGGATATAGTCAGATAGTCGTCACTTTGATGCATTCCCTCTATCGTACCAGTCTGAGAACCGGATAGCACACCCTGCGCCGAAACGACGGCGGAGCAACTCAACACTACTAACAATATCAACCGGCAAATATTCGCCGCCAAAATCAATGTCAAAATCGAATTAGTATTTTTAGTCATTGTATTACTCCCCTCACCATCTCATCTAGTCTAATTGCCGCCCGCTAGTCCCTCAAGTATTCAGCCTGATAGCCCCTTGGAATGCCAGATTAGGCTGCAAACTAAGATTTTCTGATCAATTAATGCAACTGCACAAGTAGTTTGTCGGTTATCCAAGCGGTAATTGAATAGCCACCGGTAGTTCAATCAACGCTAACCATATAGAATCCCACACACAAGTCTGTGAATTGGCTAAAAGAACTAATAAATTCATACACTTAATTGATTAGATTGTGACAGAATTCACATCACAGCGGGTTCTCGACAAACCACGTTCACGACTAAGACCGATTGATAGGGGCCTTTGGCGCAGAACCTAGGCAGCAGTATATCTTTTTCGCCGCTCAATCACTGACATCCTGCGGCATCCAGCCCTGCTTTGAAATAGGAAAAATTCTTGGAAATCACTCTTAACTCAGTGTTTTTGCTTGGCATAACCGGCTTTTTGGCGGGTGGAATCAATACTGTGGCCGGTGGTGGTTCCAACCTCACCCTCCCAGTACTGATGATCCTAGGCTTGCCTGCGGATATCGCCAATGGCACCAACCGAGTTGCCATCGCTATGCAATGTGTTGTGGGCCTTGCAGGCTACGATAAGCACGAAACGCTAGACCGAGCTGCACTAGTACCAATACTCATCCCTTCCCTGCTCGGAGGCCTCTGCGGAGCAATAGCGGCGGCATTAATGCCCAATCTATACCTCAAACCGATACTACTTGGCACGATATTGTTAATGGCTTTAGTTATACTGATCAGGCCCGGGGTAATAGCACCACCTCCAGGCAGTAAAAGTCTCAGCCCTAGCGACAATCGCGGCGCCTGGTGGGGTCTATTCGCAGCAGGGGTTTATGGCGGTTTTGTGCAAGCTGGGGTGGGTTTCATTCTATTGGCTGCCTTAGCGGGTGGATTGCGCTATGACCTATTGCGGGCCAATGCGCTCAAGACAGCCTGCGCCCTAGCATTTACCAGTGTCGCTCTCGTGGTCTTTATCGCTTTCGATCAAGTCTGGTGGATACCCGGCCTGATTCTAGCCGCCGGATCAATGCTAGGCGCACACCTTGCAGTGAAAGTTGCTGTTCGCGCCTCTGCCGAAAGCATCAAGTGGTTTCTATTCGTAATGACGCTGTGTGCCGTAGTGGCCGGACTAGTGCTCTAGCAAGCCTCTAATCAAGTCTGACTGACCGAGGCGAAACGCATGGTGATCTTCGCGCCACGTAATTCACTGGAACCGACTGCTATCGTACCCTGATAACTGCTGACGATATCGGTTACCACAGCAAGACCAATTCCCTGCCCCTGAACTAAGGTATCAGCCCTCGCCCCGCGCTGCAGGACGAATTCCTGCTTCTCCTCCCCGATGCCGTAGCCATTGTCCTCTATGACTATCTCTAAACCTTGAAACTCATCCGATTCTGAGTTGGTAGTGATTCTGACTTCTCCACGAGAGTACTTAAACGCATTGTCCAAAACGTTACCCAGAACTTCGAGCAGGTCGCGCTCGTCACCGTAAAATAGAGCTTTGCTATCTAATTGCGTAGCTACACAAACCGACTTATCTCTATACACCTTTGCCAGGGCATCGAGCACCTTCTCCACAACCGGCTTCACCAGTACCTGTCGCGCCAATGCTGAGCTTTGATTCGAATGAACTGCTCGTTGCAACTGATAGGAGACAATCTGATTCATACGACCCAACTGTTCTTCAACCGCACCAAGTTGCTCACTGCTATCTTGCTTTTTTGTGGATAGCGTTTGCATAATGCCCGCGATAACGGCAAGCGGGGTTTTTAGACTGTGGGCAAGATCGCCCAGGGTGGTTCGATATCTCTCCTGTTGCTTTCTCTCCGTCTCAATCAATACGTTGAGATTATTTGTTACCCCCTGCAGTTCCTGAGGATAATTTTCCGCAAGTTGATTTTTTTCTCCAGTCTCAATCTGTTTCAGGTCACGCGCCATTCTGTGCAGTGGCGACAAGCCCCAACGCATAAGGAAAAACTGAATAAGTAGCAACAGAAATGCGACACCGCCCAGCCACGACCAAAGACTCGTACGGAAATTTGAAATCTCCGAATAGTACGCCGCGGCATTTTCTATCACAGTGAAATTATATTCACTAATCCCATTCTCCCAAAGAACGCCGTAGCTCAGCACGAAATATTCCTCACTATTCTCGTTCATTGTTTTCGAAAATTGTGTTTCACCGACCAGAACTGACTGGCGCAAAACTTGCGGATCCGCAAGACTGAAGACTCCCGCCGAGTCGCTTCGCCATAGCTCGCCTAAGCTAGGACGGCTGATAAATCCATAGAGACCCGAATTTAATTGATTAAATCTAGGCTCTCTTAGGTCTTCCAAGAAATAGAATTCATCATCAGAGAATTCCGCTGCCGCTAGGAGCAAATATATTTGCACCTGCAGACGCTCCGACGCACCTGCTTCGATACTATTTCTGAACGCTCGATCTAGTACCACGCCAGTCAAACCTAGAAACACAAACAGCAGAATGCTGAACGAGATGACAAGTCGCGTCTGAATGGAATAGTTGGAGGGATTTGCAGGCATGGTCATTCGATGGCGACCGCTCTAGCTCGCTCGGCTGAAGCTAGGATTCTTCAAGGCTAAAGCGGTAACCCTGGCCGCGAACAGTTTCAATCGGCTTCAGCGTTTGGTCTGGGTCCAGCTTTTGCCTAAGGCGGCGCACAAAAACTTCCAAAACATTGCTGTCGCGGTCGTAGTCTTGCGCGTAGAGATGCTCCGTAAGTTCGGTCTTAGATATTACTTGCCCCGGATGCAGCATAAGATACTCGAGCATCTTGTATTCATAGGCAGTCAAGTCAACACTTTCCTCATTGACCAACAATCGTTTGGCTGCAATATCAAGACTTAGAATACCGAATTCGAGCTTAGGCTTTGAAAAACCTGCAGCGCGTCGTAACAAGGCGTTCAATCGGGCCACAATTTCCTCCAACTGAAAAGGCTTCACAACATAGTCGTCGGCGCCAGCATCTAGACCGGCTACTTTATCTTGCCAATCGCCGCGCGCAGTCAGGATCAGTATTGGATACTCCTTGCCCGCTGCACGAATTTGTTGAATAAGAGAAATCCCATCTATCTCCGGAAGGCCCAAGTCGATGATAGCCGCATCGAAGTCATTCTCGGTCGCGTGGTACAAACCTATCTTCCCATCTTCGGCAACATCCACTACGTAGCCTTGCTTGGTTAGCCCCTGCTGCAACTGCTGGCGCAGCAAGCTTTCATCCTCTACTACTAGTAATCGCATAATCCCTATCCGCCGCTGATCCTTCCAGTAATGGCATTCACGAAGACAGTAAATACCTTACCCTCGTTTTCCATCCGGAATTGATAGCGTTGATTATTGCCCTCGCCCACGAGGCTTATGCGAAGGATGCTGCCAGCGAATCGCTGCTGGGCAATTTCTGCCGCTTGCTGCCGGGTAACCCGAGGGTTAGCTTGAGTATTGTTTCTATCGCCAGCATTTCTATTGATGTCGATCTGGGGTGGAGGAATAGGAACATTTTGGGCATGAGCGAACTCTCCTGCGCTTAGGAGTAGTATCACCAAAAAACTAAACATCGATGTTTTGCTCAAAATATTCCTCTATCCCCGGGAACCACATAGTATTATTCAAGAGTATCTAGTACTTACAACACCGGCTGAACACTAACTCTAACCCGAATTTCATCACCTGGGTCAGTATTAGTTCTTACGGAATACTCCTCTCCGTTATAAAGATAAGTGACCTGATAGCCTACCAGCCTCTCTTCTTCATGCTGCTGATAAACTGTCTCGCAGCGCTGAACTGTCTGATATTCGCGGCTGCTGGGACTCTCGTTGCTACGCATAATATCACGTCCTATAGAGTGGCCCAACACAGCGCCGAGAACCGCGCCAACACGCTGATTCGACTTATTGTGGCCTATGGCGTTGCCGATAGCGCCCCCGAGGATCGTGCTCACTATCACTGGCGTGCTCGAGCGATTGCCATTTTCATGCCGAACGACCACTGCTTCCTCTTCCCAGCACTGTTCCTGGGGGGTTGAAATCTCGACAACCTCATAGATAGCGCGGGATTCAGTCACCGATGCAGTCTCATAAGACGTTCCCGCGAATGCCCCTGCGGATACCAATCCCAATGCAGCTACTGTGCCTATCATCTTAGTGTTCATATTCAATCCTCGTTCCTCAATATCCCATTAGCAGTTGGAATAAGGCGCTGTATTTTCTCGCCATTCCCAACCTAGGACGCTAATCTAACAAGAACAACCTGAATTGAAGCTGAAGAGAATACGAGGCTTCTAGTCTGATTCAAGATACGTGCAGACTATTTTATTTGTGCCAGCAGTAGTGTATTTTACTAACAGGACAGAACACGGTCGACTATGTACACCGCGACATATATTGAATAGCTAGAGGAAATGGCGCCCCCTTAACTAACGTCTCTATAGCTAACAGGAGGAGAACACTGCCAGCTAGGGACATAAAGACATGTATTCAACAGCAGGAACCCTTAAAGCTTTAAGCTTATACAGCAACAACCAAAATCGTACATCAACTATAAAACCAATAAGAGTATGAACATGTTCAAGAAACCAATTTTTATTTCATTCGCCATCACAGCATTAGCCTGTATTCCACTTTACTTTCTCAGCGTGCAGGAATTTTCACTAACCCTCTCCAATTTCCCAATAATCGCACTTACCTTATTCATCATAGTTTTAGTCAGTAGCTTCTGCACCCAACTAAACTCCACTCGAACGGGCGACGACCTCTATGCCGACGACGATCATTCTGCTAGGGAAGCAGGCAGCGTAAAATGGTTCAATGCCAACAAAGGATTCGGTTTCATTACTCGCGATAGCGGCGATGATGTGTTCGTTCACTTTCGCTCAATACGCGGAGAAGGACACTGTGTCCTGCATGATGGTCAGCGAGTGGAGTTTGAAGTCAGCGAAGGAGATAAGGGATTGCAAGCAGATGATGTGGCCGTAGCGGGTTAGGGGGCATTCTAAAGGTAAAGCTAAAGGTTCCTCCTGCTAGTTCTAGAGACGCTAGCTGGTCAGTGATTGAATACATGTGCTGGTGTTCATAATGGGCTGTGTTCTCCTCCTCAGTAGTGGGGAGGTTTCTCATCCTGCTCTTCTTGCCCTTCGGCCGGCCCTCTTTCGGCCGCATCTTGCAATTGCTCTTTTATTCCAGACATCTCAGTTATCAGATCATCTAGCTGGCGCTGCTGCTTAGCCACTATTTCGTTGAGATCTAACAACAAATCCTCTTGATAGCTAAATTTAGTTTCCAACTCTATTAGTTTTTCTTCCATTTCCCTCGCACGCTCCCATTTTGTTAAGTCACTTCATCAGCGATTGAGTTATCGCTGACACTTCTGCATTATGTCTGTTAATACTAGCTCTTATATTAATACAGCCTAACGACTGGATCGTTTACAAGTAATTTACTACAGGAATGTCATAGCGAGATGTTTTACCATACTCCTACGTACAGTGATGCACTTAAGCGACTCTAGCAGGATCAAAAATAATGGAAAAAGCCCCCATCAACTGGACGAATATGTTGCTGTTCAGCCTAACCCCGGCGCTCGCCCTAATACTCGTGCCTACGTACGGCTATTTTTACGGCTACGATCTCTACGAGTGGATGGTGTTCGTATTCCTGATGGGGTTTTGTGGCATGTCCATAACCGCTGGCTATCACCGCCTGTGGTCACATAAGGCCTATAAGGCACACCCTCTGATTAGAATCATATTTGCTCTCGGAGGCGCCTGCGCATTGCAGAACGACATCTTAACCTGGGCATCAGGGCATCGCCGCCATCACCAATTCGTCGACAACAACTATAAAGACCCTTATTCCGCCTCTCGCGGGTTCTGGTTTTCGCATATCGGATGGATACTACGCAACTACAAAAGTGGCGCAGAGGACTATTCGAATGTTAAAGATTTAATGAAAGACCCAATTGTAGATTGGCAGAAAAAACACTACCTGACCCTGCTCTTGGTAATGAATATTGGCCTACCTGCATTTCTAGGATTTATTCACGGAGATATTATCGCAGGCTTATTACTAGGTGGTCTGCTGCGCTTAGTCTTGAGCCAGCACGTTACTTATCTAATTAACTCCATAGCACACATGTGGGGGAAACAACCCTACAGCGAAAACAGCTCCGCTAGAGACAATCCAATCTTGGCATATTTTACCTATGGTGAGGGCTATCATAATTATCATCACACTTTTCAGTGGGACTATAGAAACGGCATTCAGTGGTGGCACTTCGACCCCACGAAGTGGATGATAAGCCTGCTCTCTTTCGCTGGTCTAACTCGCGATCTTAAACGCTGCAACCCGGCACAGATCGAGAAAGCCCGACTCGAGCTTCAATACCTGAAAGCGACTGAGAAATGTGAGCGCTTTGATATTCCGGAGAGCTGGCGACTGCGGCTGGAGACTGAATATGAGCAACTTCTACAGACACTGCAACTTTGGACCGAACATAGACAGGCCTGGTACGAAGCCAAAGGCAAACAATTGCAGCAAAGCCTCAATTCTCTTGAACAACTTCAGCTGAAGCATGGATATAAGGAAGTTCAATATCGGCTGAAGGCGCAGAAACAGCGCTGGCAGCATCTGCTGCGCGATCTGGCGCAACCACACCCACAACTGATCTAAGCACTGGTTATTCTGGTAAACGGGTTGAGCACTACCGCGTTATAGACCATAGGGCTAAACCGTTTTGACTGTAATGAAGTGTGATGTATCTGGGTCTATCTGTACCGTAGCTATCGCAAACAATGAGATTCTGGCAAAATTAACTACTCAGGACCCTTCAGTCCAGGGGCTAAAGCCCCATACAACTCACTGGCTCAAAGGCTATTGGAAGGAAACGACATGAATATCAAGCAAAAATCACAGATGCTAGCCCTGTTGACGCTTACTGCAGTTAGCACATCTGCCTGGGCAGTCGAGGAAGGCGATCAAGCACCGATTTTCGACCTGCCCTCTATCTATGCTGACCATCCAGCCATTAGCACCGCAAGCCTCGCAGGGAAGACCGTCTACGTAGACTTCTGGGCTTCCTGGTGCGCGCCCTGCCTTAGTTCACTACCCCTTTATAACGACATGTATCACAAATACAAAGATCAAGGCTTGGAGATAGTAGCTATCAACGTAGACAATCCAATCGAAGACGGATTGGACTTCTTACTCGATACGCCTCTGGATTTCTTGATACCAGCAGACCCTGATGGCGAAGCGGCGGAGTTGTTCGAAGTAATCGGTATGCCAACGTCTTACCTGATTGAGCCCGATGGCACAGTTAAGCTTGTCCACATGGGCTTTCGATCCGGTGACATCGAAATGATTGAAGAAGCTATACGAGATTCACTAGGCGGCGGCAATTAGCTAGCTCTAGTCACCTGAAGACTGAACGAGGAGGCAGTTCCAATGCGAGCGTTTCGAACCACCCTACTTCTGGCTATTTGCAGTCTTATGCTGTTCTCCTGCGCCGACGTACGAGCCTGGGAGCGCGGCTATCTCGCTAGAGAAGAAATGGCATGGGCTCCCGACGCGCTGGAAAGCTCTCTCAATGATCACATCTTCTTTAGCAAAGAAGCCTCCTCTGGAGGCAACAGCGCTGCAGGGGGCGGCTGCGGCTGCAACTAAGTAGTAGTTGGACCAAACATGAAGAACATCGCCTCGCGCAACATTATCGCTCTTTCTACTACCGCTCTCGCGCTGCCTGGCATAGCTCTAGCAGATGCTCCGCCTACTCAGAGCACTATCTCCTATAAATTATCTAACTATCAGGAGGACGACCTCTCTCGCTCGGAGGCGCCATTGTCAGACCTAGAACGCTACGATATCGACGTTCATCAGTTTCAATTGGTCTCTGCTTTGGGTCGTAATATGTCTTTGCACGTGGACGCGAACTACGAATCGCTCAGCGGTGCCTCACCTTGGTTCACGAGTCGCGGTTTAGATGGCGAGCCCATAGTAAATTTAAGCGGCGCGAGCGGCATCAGCGACCGGCGCACGGAACTCAGCGTAGGGAGTCGCTACTATTTAGAGAACGGAAGTTTTGGCGGAAACATTGGCTACTCCGAAGAAGATGACTATCGCGCCGTTTATTTCGGCTTCAACACTGAGAGGCACTACAACAACGACCTAACCACAGTCTCGGCGGGCCTCAGCCATTCATCGGATAAGGTGTTTCCAACCGATGCAGCACTCTTCAATCGTGTCGAAGAGGAAGACAAACAGAGCACTTCCGTTTTCGCTTCCGTAAGCCAAATTATTAATCAAGTATCCAGTTTTCAATCAGCGCTGAGCTTTACAGAACAATCGGGATTTCTAAGCGATCCGTATAAGCTTAGAGACATCAGACCGGATGACAAAACCCAGATAGCATGGAGCAACTCCTACAGGAGGTTCTTCGTTTCCGCGAATGCGGCGTTCCATGTTAACTACCGTTACTACCACGACGATTTTGGTATCAGCTCTCATACGAGCGACGTGTCATGGCACCAAAACCTCGGGCGCACCTTTCAACTTGTGCCTCAGCTACGTTACTACAGCCAATCTGCAGCGGATTTTTTTACCAACGTCGATGACTTCCTTAGCCCTATTAGCGAATACCAATCCAGCGACTACCGCCTCTCCGCCTTCGGCGCTGTTAGCGGGGGCATTTCCGTGATTGCAGATATGGGTTCATGGAAGGCCACACTAACTGCCGAACGCTATCTAGCAAATGATAAATATTCCGCCTATGAGGTGTCCCAGCCAAGCACAGCGCTAGTCAAATACAACCGAATATCACTGGGCATCGATTTCCGGTTTTAGGCGCGGCCTGCCTAACCCGCCATACATTCCTATCTGACTCATCTATCTAATTAAAATTCGACTATGATTCCGACACCAAAGAAATTCTCATTCAAGGCCATGGGAAGTTTTTGCGAGATTCAACTATTTGATGAATCGCGTATTCGTGCCAAGAATGTCGTCAATCAACTTGCCGACGAAGTCGCACGTTTAGAAAAAAAATACTCTCGCTTTCGTGAAGATAGTTTCCTGAGCGAGATAAATTCCTCTGCGGGAAATAAACTTGGCTTAGCTATCGATAAGGAAACTCAATCACTGTTCGATCATGCCCTAAGCTGCTTTGAACAGAGCGATGGCTTGTTTGATATTACGGCTGGCGCGTTAAATAAAATATGGGATTTCAAGAAGGCACGCGTTCCAAATCAGAAGCAGATAGACGCAGCTCGTGCTCGCGTTGGATTTAACAAAATATCCTGTAAAGACTCCCACATTCACCTACCACGAGATATGCAGATAGACTTCGGAGGCATCGTGAAAGAGTATGCCGCCGATTCCGTCGCTCGCCTAGCGCGCAGCTTAGGCGTAGAACATGGCCTCGTGAACTTGGGCGGCGATTTCAGTGTCATAGGATCACAGCCTGGCAACAAACCTTGGGCTGTAGGCATTTCTAGCCCAATTTCTGACAATGGCGTCATGGCCAAAATCGAGCTCAATGCTGGCGGCCTCGCCAGCAGCGGAGACTATGAGCGCTTTTTCATGCATGAAGGGGAACGTTACAGCCACATTCTAAACCCAATGACGGGTTGGCCTTCTAATGGCTTACGCGCGGTAAGTATTGCTGCAAATTTATGTAGCATCGCCGGCTCGGTAGCAACGATAGCGATGCTCAAAGACGAGTCTGCGGCAAAGACCTGGCTGGAGGATTCGGGGCTTGCGTACGTCTACATGGATAGTAAAGAAAAGATTGGAAGCGCTGGCCTAAACTCAGGGAATTAGACGAGGCGCAAGGCTGGCTCATCTAGCAGGAAGAGCTGCTCACGCAGTTCCTGAATGTGCTCCGCCCAATAGCGTTCGGTATTGAACCAGGGAAAGCTCTTCGGAAATGCAGGGTCCTCCCAACGCCGCGCTAACCAGGCCGCGTAATTCATCAACCGCATCGTACGCAGAGCTTCCACTAATTCCAATTCCGACGCCCTGAAATTATGAAACTCGTTATAGCCTTCCACCAGCTCTAACAATTGGGCCTGTCGTTGATTACGATCGCCGGACAACATCATCCATATATCTTGGATTGCAGGCCCAGTCATGGTGTCATCGAAATCGACAAAGTTGGGAGTCTCGTCTTTCCACAACACGTTTCCCGGATGGCAGTCTCCATGGATGCGTAACTTTTGCACTTCACCGTGATCTGCAAAACGCTGCTGAATCTTATCGATCAGATCTTGAGAGACACTCTCGTAAGCAGGCCGCATATCGCGCGAAAGGAAATCATTCTCTAGAAGAAACTGTCTACTTTGCACTGAAAAACGCTGCGCAGTGAGTTCTATCCGATGCTTAAATTGATGCAGCGCGCCAACCGCATGGATGCGACCGACAAAACGCCCCATGACCAAAAGATTATCCAAGTTGTCTAACTCAGGTGGGCGTCCTAAAAATTGCTCGAATACCGAGAAGCGAAAATTATTGAATTGCTGAAGCGTTCCTCCTTCCGCGAAGTTAATCGGAGGCACGACTGGGATTTCCAGATCGACTAGCTCCTGAGTATAGCTGTGCTCTTCGAGTATCTGCTCGGTGGTCCAACGCTCGGGGCGATAAAACTTGACGATTATTGATGGCTTATCAACGAGCCCAACCTGATAGACACGATTCTCATAACTGTTGAGAGGAAACATGCGCGCATCAGTTTCATAGCCGAGACTCTCCACAGCTTCCAAAACGGCAACTGGTGATAGCTCAGCATAGGGGTGGCTAGAGGATTCCATCTACTCAGACACTACTGTCTGAGTTTGCGGCGGGAAAGCGCTGCAATAAAGTCGCCGAGTTAATATCAAGAATCTTTTCGATCTACCTTACTGCCCATGATGGATACGGGGAATGGGGAAACATTATCGCCGCTCGATATCTTACTAACACCGCTCTTCTCGACCTCATCGATTCGAATGATTGCCTGAATAGGAATGAAGCTTCTCTTCACACCATTGAACTCGGCCTTCAGCTTCTCTTCAGACGGGTCAACGACAACCTGCGAACGCTCATTGAAAACATAGTCTTCGATCTCGACGAATCCATATAGGTCGCTTTGATAGACCTGTTTTACGAATACCTCGTAGACCTTGCCTTTGTTGAGGAAAGTTATTTTGTATATTTCCGAAGAATTTCCCATGTATATCAATCTCTTATACTTTGGCCGACGGCGCCTAAAGGGGCCATCTTCAAACACCCTTAGCGTTTGCATGGGGGCATGTTTGTGCAAGTAGACCTAATATCAGGCTAGAAGCCCGAATTTCAAGTCATTATGCGTTAATTCGTAGTTAAGTACTGCTGATTTTTGCTGTTATAATTCGCCTCCTTTTGAAAATAGACCACTGCACGGAAATATTGTGAAACCTGAACAGAGTGAAATCCAGCCGGAAATAATCGACAGCCCCAAAATGAAGACAAAGAAAGTCTTCATAAAGACTCATGGCTGCCAGATGAACGAGTATGACTCGAATCGCATGCTGGATCTGTTAAAGGAAACACAGGGCGCAGAGTTGGTTGATGATCCCGCAGATGCAGATTTATTGCTGCTTAACACCTGCTCCATTCGCGAAAAGGCACAAGAGAAGGTTTTCCATCAACTGGGTCGATGGCGCAGCCTGAAGGAAGCGAAGCCGCATGTAAAGATTGCCGTCGGTGGCTGCGTAGCGAGTCAGGAAGGAGCCGCCATCGGTAAACGAGCACCGTATGTGGATGTGATATTCGGTCCCCAGACTCTCCACAAGCTACCTGCGATGCTGGATGCCAGCGGTAAAGGTAAGCCTGTAGTCGATATCAGCTTTCCTGAGATAGAGAAATTCGACCACCTGCCGCAACCCGATGCCACCTCCTGCCAAGCGTTCCTAACGATCATGGAAGGCTGTAGCAAGTATTGCAGCTTCTGCGTCGTCCCCTACACGCGCGGAGAGGAAGTCAGTCGACCATTAGATGATGTACTAGAGGAAGCGGTCCATCTAGCAGAGCAAGGCGTGCGGGAAATCAATCTTCTCGGCCAGAATGCCAACGCCTATCGAGGCCTGAGCCACGAGGGCAGCATCGTAGACTTAGCCACGTTGATTCAGTACGTCTCCAACATAGAAGGCATAGATCGAATTCGCTTTACTACATCCCACCCGATCGAATTCTCAAGTTCCTTGATCGAAGTCTACGGGCAGATTCCGGAACTGGCAGATCATCTACACCTCCCCGTTCAGAGCGGTTCAGATCGTATCTTGGCTGCCATGAAACGCGGACACACGGCTCTCGAATATAAGTCAATCATCAGGAAAATTCGCGCCATTCGGCCAAACATCAGTCTCTCGTCCGACTTTATCGTTGGGTTTCCCGGCGAGACTAATGCCGACTTCGAAGACACGATGAAGCTAATAATTGAAATTGGCTTCGATACTTCGTTCAGTTTTATCTATAGCGCTAGACCGGGAACGCCCGCAGCTGATCTAGTCGACCTAGTACCTGCTCAGGAAAAGAAACACCGCCTAGCAACCCTACAATCCCAGATCGTTCAGCAGGCTAGTGCTATCAGTGCCGCCATGGTGGGCAGTGAGCAGCGAATCCTGGTTACCGGCCAAGCTAAAAAACATACCGGTGATCTGCAGGGCCGGACTGAAAATAACAGAGTAGTCAACTTCAAGTGTGACGATGCTTCGCTCATTGGCAATTTTACTAACTGCACAATTACCGATGCGCTACCAAACTCTCTACTCGGCACCATTTAGCATCTTGTGATAGTGCAATTGCTTGCTATACTGAATCCATCACTCTTATTTCCTTTGAGGTAAGCTTCAACTGCATGACAACTCACACCCTCAGTTTGACTCTGCTGCCAGACAACGCCCAGCGACTCTCCAACCTATGCGGGCGCCTGAATGAACACATACACCAGATAGAGAGCCATCTGTCGCTTAGCATCCAGCAGCGCGGCAATATTTTTCAAATATCCGGCAGTGAATTAGCCACCGCTGATGCCGGATATATACTTGAGACTCTCTATCAGGCAACGTCGCAAGGCAATTTACTGGGCCCAAATTTAGTGCATCTGGCTCTCCAAGAAACACTACCCTCTGCGCCCAGTGAAAACGGTGGTGAGTTCGAGCAGTTGCTAATCAAGACACCAAAGTCTTCGGTAAAGCCGCGCGGCAAACACCAGTGCGACTACGTGCGCGGCATCCATCAGCATGACATCAATTTTGGCATCGGCCCGGCAGGTACTGGAAAGACATACCTCGCCGTCGCCTGCGCGGTCGAAGCGCTACTTAAAGAAGAAGTAAGTCGCATACTCTTGGTTCGCCCGGCCGTGGAAGCCGGCGAGAAATTAGGTTTCCTACCTGGAGACCTAGCACAGAAAATCGATCCGTATCTGCGTCCCCTCTACGATGCGCTCTACGAAATGCTTGGATTCGAAAAGGTCTCGAGGCTCATCGAGAAGAATGTAATTGAAGTCGCTCCACTGGCCTATATGCGCGGCAGAACACTGAATAATTCATTCATCATTTTGGATGAGAGCCAAAACACCACCTGCTCGCAGATGAAGATGTTCCTAACCCGCATTGGGTTTGGCTCCACGGCGGTAATAACGGGCGACGTTACGCAAATAGATCTACCAAAGGGAACGCGTTCCGGCTTGATACAGGTGAGCCAGGTGCTAGCAGGCATCAACGAGATCGGCTTCACTTATTTCGAGGCTACGGATGTCGTGCGCCATCGCCTCGTGCAAAGGATTGTCGAAGCTTACGATGAGTTCGATCTCAGCTCTGTATCCACACTAAACAGCAAAGATTCCCAGCAGGCCAATGAACGCGACAGTTAATATTAGTAATAGCTGTGCGGATAACTGGGTGCCTACCCAAAAGCAATGCGAAGACTGGCTCAACTGCGCCTTACAAGTCGCCCAGCGGAGCAAGCCTTGCAGCATTAGCCTGAGTTTCGTAGATGCGGCGGGCTCTCAATCTCTAAATAACGATTATCGAGGGAAGGACAAGCCGACCAATGTCTTGTCCTTCCCGGCAGAATTCCCAAGCGAACTGGCAGAGCAAGTAGAGTCCTATCCCCTGGGGGATATCGTGATCTGTGCTGATGTCGTTGAGACCGAAGCCCTCACTCAGGGCAAAGACCTAACCGCACACTGGGCACATCTCACAATACATGGCCTTTTTCACCTCTTAGGGTATCTACACGACCAACAAAGCAATGCTACCGAGATGGAAAAGCTAGAAATTAATACATTGGAAAAACTTGGAATCCCCAACCCTTATTTGTTAGTGTGACTACCAAGAGCCAATCCCGTCTTCGACAAATCCAGTGGATATCGAAGACTCGCTCAACAGAGAAAGAGAACGCAGAGAATGACTGACGACGAATCAAGCATCGATCCAAGACCTAAGTCTTGGATCGATAAAATAGCGCAAGTGTTTTCCGACGAGCCTACTGACACCAAAAGCCTTCTCGAACTCGTTCGAAATGCAGAAGCGGACCAAGTCCTCGATGCTGACGCGCTGAGCATAATAGAGGGCGCACTGCAAGTCTCGAGCATGCAGGTGCGTGACATCATGATCCCCAGATCCCAGGTGATCACCGTTCCAGCTAATCTCGCCGCGGTTGAGATAATCGAACTCATCACCAAGGCTTCGCACTCCCGGTTCCCGGTTATAGGCGACAATGTAGACAGTGTCTTAGGCATTCTTCTAGCCAAAGATCTGTTGCCACTTGCACTAAATAACGCTGCAGAGAAGTTTCGAATCAAAGATGTTATTCGACCCGCCACCTTTGTCCCCGAGAGTAAACGCCTGAATGTACTGTTAAGAGAGTTTCGCGAAACACGCCAACACATGGCAATCGTGATAGATGAATACGGCAGTGTCTGCGGCGCAGTTACCATCGAGGACGTTCTAGAGCAAATCGTAGGCGAGATTGAAGACGAATATGATGTCGACGATGACAGCTATATCAAGAAGTTCGATGAAGAGAATTACATCGTCAAGGCATTAACTCCAGTCGATGAATTCAATGACTACTTTGGCACAGCATTCAGCGACCAAGAATTCATCACCGTTGGCGGACTCGTGCTACAACAATTTGGGCATATTCCCGAGCCTGGCGAAACGATAACTGTCGGCAAATTCTTGATAACCGTTCTGAATGCCGACAGTCGACAAATAAAACTGATCAAGGTCAAATCTACTAACGCGCCTGATCAGGAGTAGGCAATTCCGCCAAGTTTTTTACTCCCGCCTCTACCTGTTGAGAGCGGTCTGCGGTATGCTTGCAGACCTCGCAACGCACTAAATAAATCCAGTTAATTCACATAGTTAGAGATCAAATGAGCAGCATCGACACACAGTATCCTCCCCAGGCAGTAGAAGCTGAGGCGCAAATCTATTGGCAAGAACACGAAAGCTTTAAAGTCAGCGAAGACACGTCCCTAGAAAAATTTTATTGCCTGTCTATGTTTCCCTACCCAAGCGGGCACCTGCACATGGGCCATGTGCGAAATTACTCCATCGGCGATGCGATCTCACGCTACCAGCGGATGCTCGGTAAGAACGTACTACAGCCAATGGGATGGGATGCCTTCGGACTCCCTGCTGAGAACGCGGCCATTCAAAATGGAGTAGCACCCGCCAAGTGGACTTATAGCAACATCGACTACATGCGCGAACAGCTACAACGGCTTGGTTATGCCTACGACTGGAGTCGAGAGATTGCTACTTGCCACCCTGACTATTACCGTTGGGAGCAGTGGTTCTTCACGCGCCTCTTCAAGAAAGGGCTGGTATACAAGAAATCATCAGATGTAAATTGGGATCCAGTAGATCAGACCGTACTGGCGAACGAGCAAGTAATCGACGGACGTGGCTGGCGTTCAGGCGCAGTGGTCGAGCGTCGCGAAATTCCCCAATGGTTCATCAAGATCACCGACTTCGCCCAAGAGCTTTTAGATGATCTCGAGGACTTGGATGGGTGGCCAGAGAAAGTCCGCACCATGCAGGCGAATTGGATCGGCCGCTCAGAAGGCGTCGAACTAGATTTTACGGTGGCGAACGAGGCCGACGAGTCGCTACAGAAACTCAGTGTCTACACCACAAGGCCAGATACTCTGATGGGCGTGACTTATGTGGCGCTTGCCGTGCAGCATCCGCTAGCGAGCAAGGCTGCTGAATCAAATCCAGAGTTAGCCCAATACATTGAGCAGCAGGGCAATGTCAAAGTCGCCGAGGCAGAGATGGCGACCATGGAGAAGACCGGAATAGATACCGGCCTAAAGGCAATTCATCCTATTAGCGGCGAAGAGTTGCCAATCTTTCTAGCCAACTTTGTGCTCATGAGCTACGGATCTGGTGCCGTAATGGCGGTACCCGCACACGATCAGCGTGATTGGGAATTCGCAAAGAAATATCAACTTCCTATTCGACAGGTAATCCAGCCAAGCAACAGTGAGCAAAGCTGTGATCTAGAAGTCGAAGCCTTCACTGCGAAAGGAACACTCATAAATTCAGGGGATTTTGACGGCCTAGATTTCGAGGCAGCATTCGCGGCTATAGAGAGCCTCCTCAGTGAACGTAAGCAAGGCCATAAGAAGATCAACTTCCGCCTGCGTGACTGGGGCGTATCCCGTCAGCGCTATTGGGGCGCCCCTATTCCCATAATCAACTGTGAGAAGTGCGGCTCTGTAGCGGTACCCGATGAAGACCTGCCGGTCATTCTGCCTGTAGATGTGGAGATAGACGCAAGCGGCTCGCCTTTAGGCAAGCTAAAGGACTTCGTAGAAGTGGATTGCCCTCAGTGCAAGTCGAAGGCGAAGCGAGAGACTGACTCCTTCGATACGTTCATGGAGTCGTCCTGGTATTACGCGCGTTACGCCAGCCGCGATCAAGATAAAAGCATGCTAGACGAGCGTGCAGACTACTGGCTTCCGGTTGATCAATACATCGGCGGTATCGAGCATGCCATCTTGCATCTGTTGTACGCGCGCTTTTTTCATAAGCTTATGCGTAACGAAGGACTCGTGAATTCTGACGAACCATTTAAGCATCTACTCACTCAAGGCATGGTGCTAAAAGACGGCAGTAAAATGTCGAAGTCAAAGGGCAACACGGTCGACCCACTGCCATTGATCGAGAAGTACGGAGCGGACACTGTGCGCATGTTCACCATGTTTGCATCGCCTCCCGACCAGTCGCTAGAATGGTCAGACAGCGGCGTAGAAGGCAGCTTTCGCTTTCTAAAGAGACTTTGGAAGATTGTTGCGAATCATAAGCCAATACCACTGGAAGATTTTTCCAGCCTTAAGCTAAACGAAGAACAGATCAAGCTTCGCCGGAAAACCCATCAGACCTTACAGAAAGTAACAGACGACTACGGTAGGCGGCACACGTTCAATACCGCCATCGCCGCTACTATGGAACTGTTAAACACGGTTACTCGTTTTACTGACTCCCACGATGGCGAGAATGATCAAAAGGTCATACAAGAGTCTTTGGAGACAGCGATCCTAATGCTGGCGCCAATCGTGCCGCATTTCTGCCATGCGCTATGGCAGCACCTAGGCCATGAAGGCACGGTAATGAATGCTTCTTGGCCCATCGTGGATAAATCGGCATTAACCGAGAGTTCAATCACTGTTGTGCTGCAGGTAAATGGAAAATTACGCGACAAGGTGGAAGTAGCGAAAGATATTAGCAAAGAAGAGCTAGAGAAATTGGCGCTAGGCAATGAGGCTGTCAAACGATTTGTCGCCGACAGCACTATCCTCAAAGTCATCGTTGTCCCCGGCCGTTTGGTCAATATCGTAGCAAACTGAATACTGGGAAAATCATGAGCCAAGGCTTCGCTCTCAGAACACTTGTCCTTTCCACGCTATTGCTGGTACTCAGCAGCTGCGGATTTAGCCTGCGTGGAAACGATGTACTCTCTGTCAACTTTAGTGAACTGCAATTTTATAGCGAGCAACCCAATAGCGACCTAGCTCGGCTACTGCGTCGCAGCCTCGATGGTGCCGACGTGAATGTCACTCTGGTAAATCTAGATGAGGCCGATCCAAATGTAACTCTGCTAGGAATTGCGAATGAGTCGCTTGTCTCCAGACCGGTAACCATAAATCCCCGTGCCAGGGCTGCGCAGATCGAGTTACGCCTATCGGCGGACATGGCGTTATTGCTAGGTGAGCAGACCCTGTTAGAGCCTGAAACGCTATTTGTAGAGAGAACCTATTTTCAAGATGTCGAGAACATCAGCGGCAATCAAGAAGAGGCGGAGATCATTTCTGCGGAGATGCGCCGAGAACTGATAAACCAGATGATGCGGCGCTTAGCTGCCATCAATCCCATTTAGAATACCTGGTTACTATGAAAATTAAGCCAGAACACCTTTCCCGAACCCTCAGTAGCAACATCCTACCTTTGTACTGGCTGAGCGGCGATGAGCCTTTGCTGATGCAAGAGGCTGCAGATCTAATTCGAACTCAGTATAAAGAGAATGGATATAGTGAGAGAGAAATCCTCAATGTCGATAAGAGCTTCGACTGGGGTCAGTTTTTGCAGTCGACCGGAAATCTTTCTTTGTTTGCAGAGAAAAAAATTATAGAGCTACGACTTTCGACTGTAAAATGGGAGGACGCCGGCAAGAAGGCGATTCAACACTATCTTAGCGAACTCAATCCCGACTACCTCATCTTGTTAAGCGGACCGAAATTAGACGCAGCCACACTTAAAACCAAGTGGTTTACTGAAATCGAGAAACATGGTGCTTTCGTACAGATTTGGCCAATCAAAACAGAGGAGCTCTCTGCCTGGCTAGAGCAAAGACTTCGGCGCGAAGGGATTCAAGCAGACACAGAGGCGGTCCATTTGCTCGTCGATAAGGTTGAGGGGAACTTACTAGCCGCCATGCAGGAAATCGAGAAGCTAAAACTTCTTTCTTCAGATACGGGTGAAAACACTGTGCGCCTGGACGCCAAAACGGTTATGCAAGTGGTCGCAGATAGTTCTCGCTACAACGCCTATCAATTAATAGACGCTGCCTTACTCGGCGATGTAAGCCGAGCGCAGAAGATGCTGACTGGGCTAAAGAACGAAGGCATTTTTCCCCTCATTATTTTGAATGCAATTTGTCGCGAATTGAGAACGTTGCTGCCTATGCTAGAAAAGAAACGTGAAGGGCAAGGTGTCAACGCTATCATTCAATCAGCGCGGGTTTGGTACAACCGCAAGCAGGCAGTGGCTGCAGCATTAGCTCGACTCGATACCCAGGGTGTTTGGAAACTCTTGGACCATAGCCGTCTGATCGATCAAAGCATCAAGGGGCTTTCCAAAGCGAACCCCTGGATTGAGCTCAGTCTACTGTTGCTGCATCTGAGCGGGGCTAAACCCAATGCCGGCAAGTACCGGGCTGCCTAAGGAGCTAGTTCAAGCCTCTACGCTCTAATAGAGGCCCGATATTGGCATCTCTTCCTCGAAAAGTTCGAAAAAGAGACATAGCCTCCTCGCGAAAGCAGTGTCTGTCTAAAATGATCACCGTTCTCTCTAAGCAGACCACCGTTCTCCTTAAACCATTCGACGCTATCAGCATCTAGAACCTCACTCCAAATATAGGAATAATACCCTGCCGAATAGCCACCCATAATATGTGAGAAATACGTGCTTCGATAACGTGGCGGCACTGTATCCAACGCTATACCTGCGTCCATCAATGCCTGATATTCGAAATCGACCATTCCGTCTGCAGAAGGAACCTGCTCAGGAGATAGCTGATGCAGAGCCTGATCCAGAATCGACGCGGCGAGGTCTCCTGTGATTTAGAGCATGATGTTAAGAGTGTTGCACCAAAAGCCAGAAAGAAGCATGGTTGAAATGTTGAAAGTAATCTCATGAAAACCCCTCCTAGTTCCGGGGTAATCTAGCAAATGAGTAGAAAATTTCACATGCTTCTAAATATTAGTCAACAACCGCCGAAATCTGCCCTATAACATCCAGTTCTTGCCCCCTTACTGGTCGCCTTGGCATATAATGCCTGCCAAATATGCGCATAGACGCTTGTAGAGACATCGAGTACTTTCTTGAATTATCAATCTCAAAAATTTGCAGTGATTCGAGCCTATCTGACTAACTTAGTCTTAGTGCTAACGCTGCTATTGCTGCCCGTCTCCTTTGTCTCTGC
Organism: Pseudomonadota bacterium; assembly: GCA_027592275.1. Taxonomy (GTDB): domain Bacteria; phylum Pseudomonadota; class Gammaproteobacteria; order Pseudomonadales; family Pseudohongiellaceae; genus UBA9145. The sequence goes on along the minus strand of JAQCKF010000012.1, from coordinate 59,985 downwards.
TGCTGAGCTCAATATCACACAGAATCAGCTGCCGGTGAATTTGGGCCCCTATCTAGATTACTTTGAAGACCCTCAGCGCACCTACACTATTGAGCAGATGACCTCTGATACCATTCAATGGCAACGATCTACCCAAACTATTCCCACAATGGGAATGAGCAAGTCTGCACATTGGTTCTACATAGTCCTCAGCGGCGAAAAAATGCTGAACGAAGATCTAGTACTTGCACTGGACACGGTTGTAATGGATCGGGTGGAGTTTTATTTCGTTGATGGTGACACGGTAATCCGCACTTCACTTGTTGGAGATACGATCCCGTTATCACAGCTCGACTACCCCTACCGATTTCCCGTAGTACCATTCGAGATTGCCGAGGAAGGTCAATACAGTAAAATTATTTTTCGAGCTGTCTCTTCAGTAGGTGTAGAGATCCCCTTAACTCTAACCACGGTTTCTCTATTAGCAGAAAGCCAGCAGAGCATTCTTGTATTTAATGGCGCATTGTTAGTGATGTTCTTATTCTGCTTTGGCATCACAGTGATTCTTTTTAGCTACACAAGAGACTCGCTTTTCTTTGGCATCGCCTTGTTCTTTGGAGCTGGCGCCATCTTTATGCTAACGCAGACGGGAATCGGCAGGATATGGTTCTGGCCTGAGAGTATTGGTGCGAATACTAGAATTTCCCTGATTTCAGCAACCGGCATGATTGCCAGCCTCTGCTTAACCGGGCGAGCACTACAATTTGAGAATCGATATCGAGACTCAGTCAACATAATGCTCCGATTTCTTACCTACTCCATGATTCCTTTTTGTTTGTACTACCTGATAATCCCCTTTGATCAGATTAGTAGTGACAATGTAATTCCCTTAATGGTGATAGGCCTATTAGCCGCTCTCGTCGTGCTTGTCATGGCATCGATCACTGCGATTCAAGGCTCGAAGGCCGCAATCTACCTAGTTACATCATGGGTGTTAATCATATTAGCCTATAGCTCGCTGCTAATTTACAAATTCGAGATCATTGAAAGGTCTGCATCATCGTCAATAATTGGTGAGGCGTTTGCCATTGCTGCTGTCGTGTTTTTATTGATGGCGGTGGCTGAGTTTGTGCGTACTAAGAGTGATGAACTTATAGAGGCTCGCATGGAGACAAAAGCCAAGGGAAACTTTCTAAAGAATGTGTCTAGAGAATTCCTAACTCCAGTCCACCTAATTCTCGCCAACTCAAAACGGCTAATGGCAGCACATTCGGATACACTCGATGATCCTACAAGACAACATATGGCGACCGTCATAACGCAAAGCAATCATCTGCACAACCTGATAAATGACCTGTTAGAAATGGCCGAGCTTGAATCCGATAGTTTCGAAGCCGAATTCGAGTTAGTAGAAATGTCACAATTCCTCGGCGATATTAAAAACACAATGTCGCCCTCCATTATGGAAAAAGGGCTTCAGCTAGAAACTGAATTCGCGTCGGCAAATTTATTAGTACAAACGGATAAGTCACGCCTGCAACATATATTAATTAATATCATCACCAACGCGATCAAGTTCACAGAGAAAGGCGGCATCTTACTCGCGTACAAGGCGATCTATTTTCAACGCAGACTAGGCATTGAAATTTCTATTGAAGACACCGGTCGCGGCATGAGCGAGGAATTTCAGCAAATACTGTTCAGTGAATTCTCTCGCGAAAATGAAGTTTCCGAGAAAGACCCCCAAGGCACCGGGCTCGGATTAGTAATAGTCAAACGCATGGTAGAGAAGCTTGGTGGTGAAATTACTTTCGAATCACAAAAGAATGCGGGTAGCCGATTCTATATTCGGTTACCTCTTCGAGTGATTAAAGACTAAGAAGAGCTCTTACCTGTTTCCTTCTCCAACTCGTAAATCATTTCCCCCACGCCTTCCATCTTGCTCTCAAAGCTTTTGAGAGCATCAGCTAATCCCTGATTGTAGTAAAACCCGCCTACTTCCTTAGAGAAGAAGTCCATCAGAAACTCAGCGTCGAAGCTTCCTATCTCTTGCTGTAATTCGTCTTGAAAATATTTTTGTAACTTCGCCACGACTTCGACCTTAACGGAGTTATCAAGTTTAATTTCCGCCAACATCAAGCTCCTAGTTGCCGTGCCAAATCATTGAAGTCTTCTGCCGTATAATCGAATTCACCATCTGGATTTCTGTTTACCGGCCGCCCTGGGCCACGCTCTAAAGGACGAATTACGTAGGCCGTCTTAAAGCCCGTGCGTGCCGCCGCACGCAAATCTCCAGGATGAGTCGCAACCATCATCACTTGCTCGGGCTTCAGGCTAAGCAGGTCGGCGGCCTTCAGATAGGCCTCTGGGTCAGGCTTATAGTGTCCAGACAGCTCCGCTGAGAGAATCGCGTCCCATGGCAGTCCACCATTCTTTGCCATGTGTGCAAGCAAGGAGACATTCCCATTGGAAAGCGTCGTGATCACATACTTGCTCTTCAATTTGTTCAATCCCGATACCGTATCAGGCCAGGGGGAAAGCCGATGCCATGCCTCATTGAAATGAACAAGTTCTGCCTCACTCATTCCAGTCAAATTGTATTCTTCGACAAGGTCATCAAGAATCATACGGTGTAGATCGTCGATCTTCGTCCATGGCATTTCGCCGTTACGTACTTTATTCATAGCCGGCCCATAACCAGCACGCCAACTCACTGCGAATTTTGCCCAGTCGACATCGTAGCCCTTATTCGCAGCAAGTAATTGACCTTCTCGAATAATAGATCCGTGCCAGTCTACAACCGTTCCGAAAACATCGAAGGTTAACGCCTTCACGCTATTCGCAACTGAGTTATCAGCAGCATTTGAGAGTACGGGCAATACACCGATACCCAAGCCCACAGGTAGCAGTGAAAGCTGTCGCAGGAATTGTCTTCTGCTAGGTAGATTTATAGGAGGTGATTGGATCGAAGGTGTAGGAATTTTCAGCATGGCTATTCTCCTAGGCCAATAGAGCTAACGGCTCTTTTTAAGCTACGTTAGCATACTGCCTGTTCTAAAAGAACGCCTACTGGAAATAAACAGCGAGGATAGCGACAGGACAAATAAACTTGACGTAGAAGGGCCAGATTTTCCAGAACATGCCCTGCTCCGCCTTTGAGCTACCTTGGCGAATCTCCTCGAGTATCTCATTCCTGCGCCATATCCAAGCGGCAAAAATGCAGATGAAAAGACTTAGCAGTGGCTGACTTCGCTCAGTGGTGAAACTCACAACCATGTCAAATAGGGGATCAAAATTGAACACGATAACTAAGGAGATTGAGGTGATAATAGCGCCGACAACCATGGCCGCCTTGGGCCGAGGAATTCCTCGATTCTCTACACTATAAGCAACTGGCACCTCCAGCATCGATATGGAAGAAGTGAGGGAGGCAATTGTCATCAATGCAAAGAATGCCACTGCAACTAACAAACCTATAGGGCCCATATTACTGAACAACGCGGGAAGCACTGAAACGATGAGACCCGGGCCGGCAATTAGTCCACCGGCATCGTCATAGATTTGTACGCCACTCTCCAATGCCACATACATAGCCGGTAATATTAACAATCCCGCTAACACGGCAATTCCAACATCTAACAGCGCAACGAGGACGCCCACAACAGGCAGGTTTTCATCTTTGCTAATATATGAGCCATAGACCAACATAGTGCCGACACCGAGTGAGAGAGAGAAGAATGCCTGTCCCATCGCATTAACTAATAATTGCGGATCAGTGACGCGCGAGAAATCCGGCACTAAGTAGGCGCGCAGCCCATCCATCGCTCCGGGTAGCGTAAAGACATACAGAATTAGTAACAAAAGAATGCCGACTAGCGCGGGCATTAGCCTTGACGCCCACTTTTCAATGCCATCCTTCACGCCGGCAGTAATGATAAGAACAGTCAGTACCATGAAGATAATAACGAAGACTGCATTGCGAATTTCTGTATCAGTTGTGAGCCATGCAGATAGGCTGGTCAAACCTAACAGCCTTGAGATTGGATCTAAAAAGAACGCCATCATCCAGCCGCTAACAATAGCGTAAAAGCTGAGAATCAAACTCACTGTCACTATGCCAACGAAGCCAATAGCCAGTGCTAGGAACTGGCTCTTCTTGCCGCTCGATATGGATTTCAATGCGGCAACGGCGTTAGAGCGCGTATGTCGGCCAATAATAAGTTCTGCCATTAGCGCGGGATAGCCTAAAGCGAAGGCTAGGATGAGGTAAGCGAAAAGAAACGCTGCACCGCCATTGCTCGCGGTGTTTGTAGGGAAGCCCCAAATATTGCCCAGACCAACTGCCGAACCCGATGCGGCCATAAGAAAGCCAAATCTGGATGAAAATTCTCCGCGTTCTGCTGCCACTATGCTGGGTGCCCCTTGAGGTTATCTACTGATCGAACGATTCCAGGGTAAAGCTTGCAGTTGCCGCATCGGTGAGCACAAAAATAACATTCGCCGCCACAGAAACAGACCCGTTTAAATTTACTTCCAACGATGGAATTCGCAGACGGCCATCTACCGTAGAATACTCTGCGATTCCTTCAAAGCTATCCCTGCGTGGAATTGCGCTCTCCGCATTTGCCCGAATAACCACATTCGGTGAGCTAGCCACTACATTAAAATTCATGCTGATCAGCTCAGCTCCCCCATCGATGCTCACCGAAGTGATTAGCAAGCCAGTCACGGACTCAAAAACATGCGGCGCTGAACTAAAACGCTGCGTTACCTCAGCATTGATATAGAGGAAGTCCCGAGGGTCAGTGTAGACCGGTGTAATATGAGGTGCATTCGGCGCCTTTGCACCAAGAGCGACGACTGGCAATGCATCGATCTCATCAACAGTAACCATCCCGTCGCCTAGTACAACGCCAAAGACTGTAAAGCCACCATTGCTCGTATCCAGCGTCGCGCTATTGTCGACCACATTCACGAACCACTGGTTTGTAGCGCTATCTGGGTCTCCGTCTAACTTGGCCATCGCTACGGTGCCACGCGTATTGGAGGCTCCAAACTCATTCTGGATGGGTGGGTCTGACGGTACGTCAATGGGGCCTTCAAACAGAGCAAAGCGAAAACCTCCACCCTGCACTACGAAGTTATCTACGGCACGATGGATATAGGTGCCGTTGTAGGCATTGCGATTGACGTAATTTAGAAAATTCTGGACTGTGTCGGGAGCGGAATCATCCAATAACTCAATCGAGTAGTCGCCAATGCCTGTACTGATGCGGACAATGGTCCCAGCTAGCGTAGAGGGGACATAGGCAAGGATGGAAACCAGGGCAATGCGGATTGAGGCGCTGACGAATCTCTTCACTAGGCTGCGCCGACTAACTGCGAACATGGATACTCCTGAAACACTGACTATTATAGGCCTTTCTTAACCCTATCTGACCGAGGCAGCATAGGTTAAGTTCCCTGAAGATTCAACTCCCATTACTAGGCGGAAGGTCTCTTCAAGACCGGCCCCGCCGACACAGCAAAAATTGGCTTCATGCCCGAATTTCGGTGCCCTTGGGCCACTGCACAAAGATTTTTAGCTGGCGATTCACGGCCCGTCTATGATATAACATGCGACCTTTCAAGAGTCTCCTGCTTGAAAATATTTGTCTAACCGTTCTGTAAAAATAGGTCCGCTTCTTCCCTTGCCAAATCATCAAAACTCACTCCCCGGTTTCGACAGTCCAAATCAAGATCCCTCAGAGGCACAAAGCTCATACTCGCAAGCGATTCAGCGAACCTCTATCGGCATCGGAATAGACTACGGCACAAGCAATAGTGCCGCAGCGATATTCGATGGTACTAAAGTCCACCTTGTACAACTTGAGCGGCATTCAGTAATCATGCCCTCAGCGACCTATATCGATAAAGACTTCCAGATTAGTACTGGCCAGAGCGCGATCAATCACTACATAGAGAGCAACACCGGTAGAACCGTTGAGTTAAGCGCGGAGATCCTGGGCGAAAGCAGAACCACTACAGGTCAGATCGGTGACAGGGGCCTACCCGAGGAAGGCAATACACAAACTTTATATGGACAGTCCTTCGTAGATGGCGGTCAACAAGGAAGGCTCTTTAGAGGCATAAAAAGATTACTCGGTAGCACGGACTCTCCTCGACTAATGGTATTCGATCGGGCATTTCGACTCGTCGCTCTAATTACCCCCTTACTGCTTAGAATAAGAAAAAGCATTGAGCTACAGTTACCGAACGAAGTGCCAGCCTCCGCAGATATCAATCATGCCTGTATAGGGCATCCAGTGAATTTCGAGGGTAGTGCTAAGAACCGAAATCGGGCCGCTCTCGATATGTTGTCTGAAGCCTATGGCTATGCTGAATTCATCAAGCAGTCCTACTATCCAGAGCCAATCGCCGCTGCCTTGAGCTATCTTCATGCAAATCAAGAGCAACCGGCACAGTCTCAGATACTACTGGCCGTTGATTTTGGTGGGGGAACACTCGATCTATGCCTTATTCGCCGAGAGCATTCAGATTTTGAAGTCATAGCTACGCACGGTATAGGCCTGGGAGGCGACCACATCGACCAGGTAATGTTCAAGAAACTATTGTTCCCACTTCTAGGCAAAGGCGAGCGCTGGAAACGTGCAGGCGAAGCCCGAGAGATAGAGACGCTATTTCCATTTGAGGAATATGAAGACCTGTTACTGAATTGGGCCATTAGCTACATGCTCAATCAAAATAAATTCACCACGCCCCTGATGCAGAGAATTAGCGTAGGCGACGAGGCTTCGATCAAGTTTCAGCGTCTCTACGATATGATTAAGAGCAACTACAGCTACTTAGTTTTTCAATGTATTAAAGAATTAAAGGCAGAGCTTTCTGATGCTCATTCGGCAAAGCTCGACATTCCTGAGCTCGATATCGAATTCGAGTTGTCTCGGGAACAGTTTGAGGTAATGATTGGTGGACTGCTCGATAAGTTCAGCCAATCAATATCCGACGTATTACAACGCGTCGAATTAAAAAGCAGTGATGTAGACCTTGTGATCCGCACCGGCGGTTCTTCGCTCATACCCGCCGTGAAGCGCATCTTGGAAGCCCGCTTCCCAGGCAAGGTAATCGAGCATGACCCATTCACTAGCGTGGCAGCTGGGCTTGCTATTGCGGACTATGAGGGCCTGGGAGAGAAACTAGACCAAGAGTGATCTATACAGCGAGTTGTCAGAGCTCTACGCGTAGTGACTCAGCAGAATCGGCGAAGGACAAAGAGTAAATCTGTCCATCCTTCTCCACATTCACCAGGTTCGCCTGATCTGGCCAAATGTCTCTTAAAGCAACATGAACCACAGACAGCGCACTTAAATCTTGCAGTTGCTCAGCCTCCTGATAGACCCAAAGGAATTGGCCCTCGATCTCCTCCCCAACATATTCCAGATTCAACTGGATAGTCTCGCCCCCTGAACCCTCGGCGGCAATAGCGAATCGATTCACCACATAGTTACTGAAAAGTTTTCGTGAGTCAGCCGATTCCATTAGGTTCTGGGCTCCACCAAATACAACACCTGCAGCATGCTCGGCATCGTGTATGAAAAAGCGATGCATGACTTCAATATTACCAGTGCTATCGTTGAATAAAATGCGTGTCACCGCTGTCTTCTGCTCATGGGCAGCGCTGAGACCCGGTACAAGGCACCATAGGAGAGCTAGCAAAGCGAGGAAGGCCGTTCGTGGCCCTCCTCTCATTATTAAAAAAGCGCGTAGACTAGTTGTCCTGCTCATCTTCTGTATCTTCTTCATCAGTCTTCAGTTCTGTTTTGATATCTTGCATGACATCTCTTGAGATTAAACTACCACCACCTTCGGACTTGAAACTCTCGATGCGCGAGGGGATGATTCGCCGTGGATAGTAGTTATTCTCTATGTCCGCGTCGGCTGTTTCCTGCATTGGATCGATCGCAACGCTACGCAATTCACTTTCACTCACAATCAGCTTCTTCACCTGCGTCGCATTTTTGCGCCATATCTCGGCGGGTAGTCGCATTTCTTCGGTGCTACCATCGACATACTCCATCTCCAGGATTACCGGCATGACTAGGCCACCCTCATTTGAAAGCTCGAGAATGTAGTAGTTCAAATCTTCCGAGACAGCCCTGTCGAGAACTTCGCGCTCCCAATCTTCGAGACCTTCTAGGAAGCTGTTATAAGAGTTTCGCTCCTTGTTCGTGACAGTAAACTGATCATTGTCATCGTAGAAATCGCGGACATCGGTATTACGCTCTACCCAAGTCTGCCTTCCCTCCTCGCGATTTCGTTGAATATACAGCGAAGGGGGTAATGCCTTCTCGGTCTCGCGCTGACGCGCATAGTCGATATCAGGATTCTCAGTATCCAGACGCATCTCATAGACTCTATTCAGAGAGATATCTACATGATCTGTAGTGTAGAACCAACCGCGCCAGAACCAATCCAGGTCGATACCAGATGCCTCTTCCATCGTGCGGAAGAAGTCTGCCGGTGTGGGACGCTTGAATTCCCATTGGCGCGAATATTCTTTGAATGCGAAATCGAAAAGCTCGCGACCCATAATGGTTTCGCGCAAAATATTGATCGCTGTCGCTGGTTTGGAATAGGCATTCGGGCCCAGACGCAGCACGCTATCTGACTGAGTCATGATCGGAACCTGAGTCTGGGAAACCATGTAGTCAACGATATATCGAGGCTCTACTCCCCAAGGTATCTCCGCATCCCATTCGCGACCGGCAACCGAGTCTAGGTAACTATTGATGCCTTCGTCCATCCAGGTCCACTGACGTTCATCTGAATTCACAATCATTGGGAAGTAGAAGTGCCCTACCTCGTGAATGACGACACCTATTAGGAAACGCTTCTCAGCCAAAGAATAGGTTCGAGACCCATCGTCCTGCAGCGTCGTCCGCGGGCCGTTGAAAGTAATCATTGGATATTCCATGCCGCCGACAAAACCCGCGTTCAAGGAGATTGCCGTCGGATACGGATAATCGAAAGAGAATCGGCTATAGACTTCTAGGGTATGAATAACGACTTCCGTGGATAGGTCCGACCAGAGCGTGCCGCCTTCCTTTGGATAGTAGGACATCGCCATTACCAACTCTTGATCGGCGCCTTCTTGACGGTAGCCTTTCGCGTCCCATATAAATTTTCTTGAAGATCCCCAGGCAAAATCACGGACGTTTTCCGCGGTAAATCGCCAAGTTTTAGTACCATCTACACCTTCACTTTCGTTCTCAAGGGCTTCTTCAGGAGTTACGATGTAAACGGGTCGATCCGCAGTCTCTGCTTCTTGCAGACGGTCGCGCTGCTCTCTTGTCAGAACCTGACTGGCATTCTGTAACTCGCCGGTTGCTGCAACAATATGATCCGAGGGCACAGTAAGCGAAACTTCGTAGTCGCCAAACTCTAATGTGAACTCACCTGATCCCAGAAATTCTTTATTAGTCCAACCTTCGTAGTCGGTGTAGGCAACAAGGCGCGGGAACCACTGTGAAATCGCGAACAGATAATTACCACCTTCATTTTCATCGTCGGGAAAATATTCGTATCCACCACGAGGTCGAAGCACATCACCATTGACCACGTTATAGGCATAGTCGATTTCAAACTCAACATCCTGACCAGAATTTAGCGAACGCGCGAGATCGATGCGCATGAGCGTGCCGACTATTGTATGTGGAAGATCATTTCCCGAGCTGTCGCGAACTGAGTTTATTTCGTAGCCTAGGTCGGCGTCTTCGTTATATTGGAGAGAACGCAACTGGCCTAGGCTGATGCGTGCAGGAGAGTCAGAATCTGGGCTGCTACCGTTAAAGGTAGAGCTCATATTTCCCATTGAATCGCTACGGAAGCGGTTCTGATCTAACTGCAGCCAAAGATAACCCAGCGTATCGGGAGAATTATTCTGGTAGCGTATAGTCTCAGTACCCGAAATTCGCTGCGCCTCTTCGTCGAGAGCGACGTCTATTTCGTAGTCAACTTCTTGCTGCCAATACTGATGGCCCGGTTGACCGGACGCGTTCCTGTAAACGTTTGGAGTCGGCAAGACTTCATCCAATTGACGGAATTTATCTTGATACGAACCCTTCGTCTGTTGAATACCCTGTGCGAATAGTGCGGAACTGCTTATTAATATGCTTATCGCAGTGATGAACAAGACGATTCTCTTCATAACGACCGATCTCCTAAAAATATTTTTACCAAGGTCTGTGACTGCGAATAATAACGCGTTTTGCCGGATTTGTGAGTATCCATTTAATATCCACCTTTGTTCTGAGGTAGACTCAACTTCATGGACCTCATCCTCATAGCGATACCGTTTTTTTTCCTGCTGATTTTTATCGAATGGGTCTACGGCTTGCTCCGCGGCAACAATACCTACCGCCTCAATGACAGCATCAACAGCATCTCCATGGGCAGCCTAAGCCGCCTGCAAAGCCTTGTAATCCTGGGATTTTCCGGTTCAATCTATGAAATCGTTGTGGCTAGATACCAGCTCGCACAGCTGGCGGATGACGCGCTATGGGTCTGGATTAGCTGTTTTATACTCTACGATTTCGCCTACTACTGGAAACACCGCTTTGGACACGAGGTGGCTCTATTTTGGGGCTCTCACGTCGCCCACCACCAGAGCGAGGATTACAATCTGAGCACTGCGCTGCGGCAGACCAGCGTAGATTTCTATGGCTTTGCTTTCTACCTCCCCTTCTTTTTCCTAGGCTTTCCAGCGGAAATCCTTTTCACGGTGGTGAGCCTGAACTTGATCTATCAATTCTGGGTTCATACCGAGCACGTGCCTAAGCTCGGCCCGATCGAATGGTTATTCGTTACCCCCTCGAATCACCGTGTTCATCATGCTCGAAATAAAATCTATGTTGATAGGAACTACGGAGGCGTGTTCATTCTGTGGGATAGAATATTTGGCAGTTTTCAGGAAGAGATTGCAGAAGAACCAGCGGTCTTCGGTCTGCGCAAACCGCTCAATAGCTGGAATCCAATCTGGGCCAACGTTCACGTGTACTGGAGACTCACTCTGGACTTCGTATCAATGCCCGGGATCGCCAATAAACTAAAACTCTTGTTCAAACCACCAGGCTGGCGTGCCGAGTCTCAGCAGAGCCATTGCAAACTCGGCATCGAGCCTGTCGACCTCACAGCTCGATTCGACCCAGCAATATCGCCCTTCAGTCTAGTTTATACCTGTGTCCAATTTCTCTTTACTGTCGTTCTAAGCCTTGCCGTGCTTCTGGGCGCTGCATCGCTTAGTTATTCGCTAGTAAGCTTGGCGGTGATCTATCTGTTCTTTTCATTCTGTGTTGCAGGAGCCTGGCTAGAGGGAAAAGAGTTCGCACTAACCCTAGAGATAGTACGACTGGTGTTTCTTGTGCCTTGTCTGTTATTGCTGGGATTGAATTCAATAGTGACAGCACTGTTGGTCGTCAATGCGGCTATCGCTCTACCCTTACTACTAATTATTGGATCTAAGCGGATTCAGGTTCTAGCAATTAACCAATAGCCTTTTGGAGCTACACTCCTTCCGATACATTCTCCCAGCGAATCACTTTTTCTGTGGCCGGCGTGCTTTTGGACAACGCTTTGTGTACTGCGGTAAAAGAAAAAGGCAGGACAATCCGATCTGACCCCGAGGATGACGCCAAATCAGAATGCCTGCCTCTTTGCAATCGAGCAGCACGCGAAAGCTAATGTTAGAGTAACTAGAATTCTTGTGGAGACGACATTGCGTTTACAAATGGTTGACGGCGGGTTGAAGCGGCTGCAGCTAAATTCTCGTGAGTGGGAAATCTACTAACAAACTTCCATCTTCTGGGTCGCGCAATTCGAATTGCGCTTGCGAGGCTCTATCTAGTGCATCGGTAAAAGTAGAACCACTTTCAATATTGCTCATGATAAATGCAACACGCGTGGTAACACTGCTAGCCGGAGGAATCTCCAGTGGAATAAATTCATAGCCTGTGGATTCACTCAACATACCCTGCACGGTTGACTCGACGCTAAGACTAGAGCCAGGAATTCGCTTTCTTACGGCTCGAAATAACACAACTTCGCCATCGCCATCTGTCATTCTCAGGAACACATTCACCTGCTTGGTAAACAGCTCGAGATTTCCCACCCGCAACGACGGCGTATAGATCGGATAGCTGAAACCCACCTCGATAATTCCATTACTAGAGCTATCGGTAATGAGCTCGTTGCTAATCTGCTCCCCAGTTAGGCCCGACCCTGCTTGATTCGGCAGCAAAATGAAATAGTAGACGAGCACGGGAATTAGCGCAGGAACGCAAACAGTCGCCGCGTAAATCCCTGGCTTTCCAGGAAAAAGCGGATTCAAAGGATAGGCTGCGATTAACGCCGCCACCACGGCTATAGATAATAACGCGGCTCGAATAAACAGTGGCGCGCTACCAATTCGGGCGGGATTCTGAGCGATAAAAATCACCATCGCCACAGCGACAAGAAGCGCTGAAATGGAAACGATGATCTTTCTTAGTGTGATATTCATGACTGCTTTAGCCGCAATTCAGAAAGGGCATTAGGGTATTGCTGGACAATTCTGGGGCCGGAAGTGCCATGGAAATATCCAGAGCTACCTTCAGATTTTCTCTCCCTGGGCCTGCTTATCAGCGTGATAAGAAGATCTGACTAAGGGCCCGCTCGCGACATGCCTAAATCCCAGCTTCTCGCCATAGAGACGTAGCTCGTCGAATTCATCAGGGTGTACGAAACGTTCTACCTTGAGATGGTCCTTCGATGGCTGTAGATACTGACCCAGAGTCACCATGTCGATGTTGTGTGCGAACAGATCATCCATTACCTGTTTTACTTCATCTAGGGTCTCGCCCAGTCCGAGCATCAGGCCCGACTTAGTCGTGACCTCAGGCCTGAGCCCTTTGTATCTCTTCAGTAATTCTAGGGACCAGGTATAGTCGGCACCCGGTCGGGCTTTCTTATACAATCTAGGCACCGTCTCCAGATTGTGATTAAACACATCCGGCGGGCTGTCCTTAAGAATATCTAGGGCAATATCCATCCTGCCGCGAAAGTCTGGCACCAGGACCTCTACTTGGATGTCTGGATTCAATCTACGCGTTTCGCTTATACAGGCTGCAAAGTGTCGCGCCCCGCTATCTTTCAAATCATCGCGGTCCACGGACGTTATCACCACGTAGCTTAAGCCCATTTCACTGATGGCAGAAGCAAGCTCGGTTGGCTCATCCGCATTCAGAGGATTTGGTTTCCCGTGGGCCACATCGCAGAATGGGCATCGACGCGTACAGATTTCGCCCATAATCATGAATGTGGCGGTACCGTTGCTAAAGCATTCCCCTAGGTTCGGACAAGATGCCTCCTCACAAACTGAGGCAAGCTTATGCTCTCTTAGCTTTTGCTTAATGTGGTTGATCTTCGGCGATGCGGGAATCTTTACGCGAATCCAGGCGGGCTTAGTAAGGAGCTCTATGGTGGGGATGACCTTCACAGGAATGCGACGCACCTTATCCGCTCCGCGAAGCTTCTCTCCTTCTATCAATGTATTTCTGCGCTTTCTTTCCACCATTAGATTTGTTTCTCACTCAGTCGAATTCGTAGAAGTTGTTCTCCTTCTATCAATGTATTTCTGCGCTTTCTTTCCACCATTAGATTTGTATCTCACTCAGTCGGATTCGTAATATTCAAAATAACCTAACTCGCTCAACAATTTGTTACTGAGCACCTTGCTCACCTTCTGCATGAGCGTATCGCTTGCAGGCACATGGTCGGCGATCTGCGTGACAGCAAGGTTCTCATAACCGCATGGATTGATGCGTGAGAATGGCTCTAGATCCATCTGCACATTTAGGCTCATGCCGTGATAGCTCCAGCCCTTGCGTATTCGCAAGCCCAAGGCGGCTATTTTAGCATCATTCACGTACACACCGGGAGCCTTGGCTTTATTGCTAGCCGCTATACCGAATTCCCCAAGAGTCTTGATGATTGCCTGTTCGATAAGGTCTACCAGATCGCGAACATTCATATTGCGTCGACCAACATTCAACAACAGGTAAACCACCAACTGACCCGGTCCATGATAGGTGACCTGACCACCACGGTCTATCTGTACTACAGGAATTTCAGCTGGATTTAAGATGTGCTTCGCTTTGCCCGCTAGACCTTGAGTAAAGACTGGTTTGTGGCTCAGCAGCCAGATTTCGTCACCACGAGCAGCACTGGCTTGTTCAACCAAATAACGCATCGATTTCCAGATTGGTTCGTATTCCTGCAATCCCAATCTGCGAACGATTAGCCCCTGCTGAGTTTGACCCTCATCTGCATTCGATTTTGCGGTAAAATGCTGATAGCTGGTGAGTATCACTTTACAAGACCATCTTTACGTTTTCGAGAGTCTTCAGTTCATCGAATAGATTCTGCAATTGATCGACGCCGGTTGCGGTTATAGTAATTCTTACCGAGACATAGGTATTTTTCTTGCTTACCTGCAACTCGATCAAATCCGAAGAGATTTTTCCCGCATGTCTTTCTACGATCGTAACGACCTCGGCCTGAAATTCAATACTAGCCACGCCAATAATTTTGATCGGATAGAGGCAGGGGAATTCAATTTTTGGGGGATCGATTTCGGTATCTGGATCCAACTCTTTCGACATTGCCCTATCCCGAAAACATACTACTGAACAAAAGAGTTATCCAGTCGACGAAACGTTTAAGAAAACCACCCTGCTCCACAGCCTGCATGGAAACCACATTACCCTGATAGAGAATATTATTATCCAGAACTACCCGAACCTCACCCATGATCTGTCTATCGCTGAGTGGCGCACGAATTACTTCGTCAACATCAACTGTGGCAGTCATTGCTTCTGCCTGACCTCTTGGAATAGTTATATAAACCTCCTCTTCTATTCCCAGATCTACAGAGTTCTGTTCGCCAGAAAATACCGGCACGTTAGTCAGCACTTGATTCGAGTCATACAGTTTGTGTGTCTCGTAGTAACGAAAACCGTAAGTAAGTAGTTTCTGTGTTTCTATTGCACGGGCTTCTTCACTCGCTGTGCCCATCACCACAGAGATCAGTCGCATGCCGTCACGCTCAGCTGAGGCAACGAGGCAGTAACCCGCCGCATCGGTCCAACCTGTTTTCATTCCATCGACATTACGATCGCGGAATAATAGGGTATTACGATTCGGCTGACGAATACCGTTGTAAGTAAATTCTCGTTCGGCATACAGAGGATAGAACTGCGCATGCTTGTTTATCGTAGCCTGCGCAAGAACGGCCAAATCACGAGCCGACATCGTATTGTAGTAAAGCTCAGTGTCCAGTCCGCTAACGTTCATGAAGAAGCTTTGCGATAGCCCAAGCACTTCAGCGTATTGATTCATCATGTCTGCGAAGGCTTCTTCGCTTCCGGCAATATGCTCGGCGATTGCCACGCTAGCATCGTTTCCAGATTGAATAATGATGCCACGAAGCAGGTCTTCCACTTCGACCATTGTGTCTACGCCGACAAACATTTTGGAGCCTTCCATACGCCAGGCTTTCTCGCTGATATGAACTTCATCAGTCAACGCAAGATTGCCATTGAGGATCTCTTCGGTAGCAACATAGGCAGTCATTATTTTTGTAAGGCTCGCCGGCGGCAATGCTTCATCGGCATTCTCTTCAATGAGTATGTGCCCGGTCTTTGCATCTATCAGAATATAGCTGGTTCCGGCTATCTCCGGCGGCCTTGGGATAATGGCGGGCGCAGCAAAGGAAAGATTGCTAGCAAACATGACCACCGCCATGAGCCACGAGAGCCCTCTCTTTCGCGTCGTAGAGTAGTTTGGGCGTGTAGAAATCGCGCGTGGTGAAATAGAAAAATATGACATAAAAATCCGTCTCGTTTGAGTGTGGTGAGTTGTGAAATGACGAATCAATTGGCGAAACTGGTCGTGGCTGTTACTCGGTGATAGTGCGTGCTGCTGCGCTATTCAGTAACAGTGTACGGGCTTCCCAAGTTAGCGGCAACAACACTTTCGCTAACTCGTTGTATTTGACCAGGATCAGAAATTGGACCGACTCTAACTCGATGTAAAATTTTGTTGTTCGAAGTATTCACTGTCCGAATAAAAACAGGCAAGCTAGTAATTTCTTCTACCCTGCTCGTGATTTCTTGCGCAGCGCTTAGATCCGAAAATGCTCCTACCTGCAAATACTTGCTGTCCGAAGAACTGACGCGCAATGTCTCATTGCCCGCAGAATTCGCGCCTCTTACGCCACGATCACGAGAGACGCCAGTTGCCACTATAGATTCCAGCTGTACGCGAGCCGTGCCTCTGTCCGCGTAACCGAGCTTTACGGCAGCAGCATAAGATAAGTCAATAACGCGATCACCGTGGAAGGGGCCCCTGTCATTAACTCTGACTACAATACTTCTATTGTTATCCAAATTCGTGACGCGCAAGAAACTAGGTATGGGCAAAGACTTATGCGCTGCTGAAGCTAGAAACATATCAAACACCTCACCGTTGGAGGTCTTGTGCCCATGAAATTTCTCGCCATACCAAGAGGCCACTCCACGTTCGTTATAGCCCTCTTCAGTTGGCATTACTTCGTAGCTCTTACCCAATACCGTATAGGGGCTACGATTTCCTGCTCCGGTGCGATTTAATGGCTCTGGAATGACCTCTGGAATTGAGGAGAGATCGACAATCCGGGTCGGCGCTCGGTCCTGCGAGATACTGTAGCGACCGGCGTTCGGTGACTCTGGCGTTTGCTCAGGCGCTGGCGCTGAGCTACAGGCCATCATAGCCACTAAAATCGGTGAAACTATCGAAATTCTCAGCACGGTATTGTTCATGATCATGTAATTACCTTAATTAACATAGCTTTAAACTTGGATTCTAAAATTTCTTCTTCGATTCCTTAGTAGCAAAAGGCGCTAGCGTAGTTTCGGAAAAACCAAGGGCACCTGCAGAATAACGTCCAATCTGACAATAATTTTAACGGCGCCAAAGGATTATAACGGTGGTATGGCGCACAAATAGCGATCGAATCGCGTTTTGAAACAATAAAATTCTATAAAATCGCTAAAATTCAATTAGTTAGACTGAACGGCTATGCCCGTGGGTTTGAATCGACATCAGCAGACCGAATCCGATAAAAAGCGTGACGACCGAAGTACCCCCACGACTCATCAGCGGCAATGGCAGACCGATCACGGGCAGCAATCCCGACACCATGGCCATATTGACGAATACATAGAAAAAGAACGTTAGAGTTATGCTGCCTGCCAGCAGACGACTAAACGTGTCGTTCGCTGCATAGCCGATATAACAGCCGCGCACCAGTACGAATAGGTACATACAAATGAGGAACAACACGCCTAGTAAGCCAAATTCCTCAGCCAGTACGGCTAGGATAAAATCGGTGTTGCTCTCTGGTATGAAATCCAGGTGCGACTGAGCACCTTCGCCATAGCCCTTTCCATACATACCACCCGAACCAATGGCGATCTGCGATTGAATAATATTGTAACCGGCACCTGTGGGGTCTCGATAAGGATTGAAGAACGTCAGTATCCTATTCTTCTGATGTTCCTGTGCGAGGAAGATAAACCACGCCGGTGATGCGAGCAGTAACGCTATAAATCCTGCAATTACGATACGCCAGCGTATGCCTGCGAGTAATATGACGAAGATACCCGACATGGTAACCATGATCGCGGTGCCGGTGTCGTTCTGAATAATAATCAGCGCTGCCGGCACCAGTATCATTACTGCCGACCAAAACAGGTGTTTGAACCTTGGTGGAAGTGGACGACTCGCGAGATACCATGCCATCAACATAGGCACTACAAATTTCATCAACTCTGAAGGCTGGAAGCTAGGCAGACCTGGTAAATCTAACCAACTCTTCGCTCCATTTGCCTCCACTCCAACTACCAACACCAATCCGAGTAATCCGAGACCGGCCGCATACAGTGTCGGCGCCCACTGTCTAAAGAAGTGCACATTGAATTGCGCGACGATAAACATGACCACGAGACCAACGACCATAGTAAGCGCCTGCCTTTGCACAACGGGAACATCGCCTCCACTTGCACTGAACAGCACGAGCAGGCCAAAGCCGCAGAGCAGGATTATGCCAACGAGAAGTGGAGGATCAGTATGAATCGCTCGCCAGATAGATTTACTGTATCTGGACTTAGTACCGAGGCCGTCGGACTGACGTATGAAGTCTTGGTTATTCATCGACCAGTGCAAATAATTCACCGCCAGCAGAATCCAGCGCAGCGAAATCGATTTGTAGAATGTCTAAGAGGTAGGCGTCTGTTACGGCCTTAGCAATAGGACCAGCCACACTACTTCCGTGCTCACCATTTTCGACAAAGACGGCAATCGCAATCTGCGGCTTTATGTTTGGGTTTTCTGCCGGCGCGTAGGATATGAACAATGCATGATCCTTGTTCGGATCAGAGACTTGAATATCATCACTCTGTAAAATTTCCTGACTGATGCCAACCACCTGAGCCGAGCCGGATTTACCTGCCATTCTATATGGCATCTCCCGGTCTTCCATAGCTATCGCTTCATATGCCGTTCCGTATTCTCGAAATACATCATTGTAAGCGCGATGTACTACCATCGACATCGACTCCTCGATATAGCGCCAATAATCAGGATCGTTTACTACGACATCACTCACTGGGTCTAGAATCTCGGGTTCGTAAGGCTCTCCATCAATGGACTTCAACATACGCGGCTGTATAACTTTACCCTTGTTCGCCATGATCGAGGCTGCCGTAGCGAGTTGTAGTGGAGTCGCCCACATATATCCCTGACCGATAGAGGAGTTTATTGTGTCTCCTGGATACCACGGTTCGCCTCTAGTCGCTCGCTTCCACTCACGAGAGGGCAACACGCCAGTTCTAGCGTAATTAACGTCGATCGCGAAATTTTCTCCAAACCCAAACTGCGACATGAAGCCATGCATGGTATCAATACCCATACGGTTACCCAGATCGTAGAAAAAGGTATCACAAGATTGATAAATGGCTTTCTGTAGATTCGTGTGCCCATGACCACCGCCGATCGCGGTTCTCAACGTATAGTCACCCCAGCGATATCGCACACCGGGTAATCGAAAATAACCTGGGTCTTCAATCGTAAACTCATAATCGACGAGACCATGATGAAGGCCACCCAAACCAAGAAACGGTTTAATAGTTGAACCGGGTGGGTACGGGTTTGTTGTTCTATCGAACAGAGGTGTGTTGACCTCGTCAGTGACAAGTACGCTATAGTTCTTATTGCTAATTCCGGTCACGAACAGGTTTGGATCAAATCCGGGCTTGCTCACCATGGCCAAGATACCGCCGGTATTTGGATCTATCGCCACAACAGCGCCGCGAAAATCCCCCAGCGCTTCTTCCGCCGCAATTTGAAGCGCGCTATCGAGGTAGAGAGAGATATTCTTGCCAGCGATTGGGTCAGTTCGATCAAGTCTGCGCATGACCTGACCTCTATTATTCTTTTCTACTATTTCATAGCCAACAGTGCCATGAAGCAGATCTTCATAGGTTCGCTCTATGCCAGTCTTGCCTATATGGTTTGTGCCACCATAGTTTTCTCGTTCTTCGTCATCGAAGGAATCCAGCTCCGTACGATTAATCTCTGACACGTAGCCTACCGAATGCGCGGTGAGATCTTTCAGTGGATATTGCCTCACAAATTGAGGCTCGATCGCCACACCAGGAAGCTTGAAATTATTTACAGCAATTTTCGATTTATCTGTTTCGCTGAGGACATACCGTAGTGGCACAGAAGTAAACGGCACGCGATTTCTTCTGAGTCGATTGTTGAACTGCTCTCTCTCATCCTCGGACAAATCTATTAAGGTGTCGAGATAGTCCAGAGTCTCGTCAAGGTCTACTACCTGTTCACGTACAATGGTTAAGTTGAAAATCGGTTGGTTGTCAGCGAGTAGCTGCCCTCTATTATCGAAGATCAAGCCGCGGGCTGGAGGCACATATTGAGAGTGCAGTCGGTTTCCGTCAGAACGAGCCGAGAAGTACTCGTATTGAGAGACCTGTAGATTGACAAGTTTTATGACTAGCGCGGTAAATAGCAGCACCACAAAAACCGCAGCCACGACCAGACGGCGGCTGAATAGCTCCCGCTCTGCTTCGTGATCTTTAAGCTGCCATTTTTCTGCCATATTTCGAATTTCCTAGCTGCAAATAAGGTAATCGGCTAAGGGGTTGTTCACTGAAGGATTGCTTGCCTCGATGTGTTCGACAACAAGGCCAATAAATAGTTTTACCGCAATTGCTATTTAGCTGTAATTCTGCAGTTAGACACAGTTTTTAGTGAAGTTGGTTCAAAGTTAACAACTCCTATGGCTTCACTTAGCTGCGGTGATAGGGATGTCCCTTGATGATGCTGATCGCGCGGTAGAACTGCTCAGTAATTACCACCCTAACCAATGGGTGCGGAAATGTCAGCGCAGACAGAGACCAACGTTCCGACGCCCTCGTCAAGCACTCGGCGCCCAATCCATCCGGGCCGCCTACAAGCAGGCTCAGGTTGTCACCTCGCTGCCGAAAATCCACTATCTTCCCTGCTAAATCCTCGGTGCTAAAGGATTTACCACTAACATCCAGCGCTACCACATAGTCTCCCGATGGAATCGAGGCTAGCAGTGCATCGCTCTCCTTCTTTCTACATTGCTCGATATTGCTGTTCTTCGTGCGCTTAGCCATAGGTATTTCTATTAGCGAGAAGTCCAGCTCAGCCACCAGCCGCTTCTGGTACTCTGCGATACCCGCTAGAACCCAGGCTGGCATCTTGGTTCCCACACTCAGGACCCTTACTTTCACTCGGCAGGATTTTCCGAATCAGCATCGGCTGCAGGCTTTGTTTCAAAATTCCAAAGCTCTTCCAAATTATAAAGTACACGCACCGGCGCCAGCATCAAATGCAGGACGACACCGCCCAGGTCTACCAAGACCCATTCCGAGGCGAGCTTACCTTCCATGCCCACCACTTCCTGTCCTGCATCCTTCACCGATTTGCTTACCGAATCCGCCAATGCCTTCAGGTGCGTACTCGAAGTCCCCGTCACGATGACCATGTAATTCGTGATCGACGTTAATCTTTCCACATTGATGCAGCGAATCGATTGACCCTTCATGTCCTTCACTGCCTCAACAACTATTTCTGATAATTCTGTACTATTCAAACCGTAGTCTCACTCTAGTTAACTAATTCTGATAAAGGCAATTATCTTTAATGTATTGAACGACCTTGGCATCAAGCGCCGCCGACACATCATCGCCTCTTGTTATTTTCTTCCTTATTTCACTCGATGCTACATCATAGTCAAAGTTCTCACAAAAAATAATCTTGCCACTAGCACTAGCCAGCATCTGTTCGCTTGTGTCCACCTGCCTATGCTTACTATCAACAGCACGCAAAGTTTCATCCGAAAGAGTCGACCCATGTCTGGGCAACACCAACAAATGACTCAATTCCAGTATCTTCTGCCAATCGAGCCATTGTGGCAGGCTATTAAACGAATCCACGCCTAGCACGAATATCAGCGTACTGTGCCGCTTCTTAAGCTCGGTGAGCGTATCCACCGAATAAGAAACTCGATCCCGTTGTAGCTCAATCGGATCTATTTCTATTTGCGGATAGGACGCAGTCGCCAGGTTAAGCATTGCCAATCGATGCTCAGCCTGTGTAGTAGGCACAACCTTGTGATTAGGCAAATGACAGGGGATCATTTTGAGCCGCTGCACAGACAAGAATTCTAGAGCGAACAGTGCGGCGCTCACATGACCCTTGTGCACCGGGTCAAACAATCCGCCAAACACGGCTAAGGGAGAACTCATTGTCGGATATGTCCGTCCCCCAAGACGATATACTTCTGCGAAGTCAGGCCTTCAAGACCTACCGGGCCACGCGCATGAAGTTTGTCTGTCGAGATGCCAATTTCCGCTCCAAGGCCATATTCGAATCCATCTGCAAATCGTGTAGACGCATTTATCATCACCGAACTCGAATCGACTTCTCTAAGGAACTGCTGCGCGCGCGTGTAGTCTTCGGTCACAATAGATTCTGTGTGCTGCGAGCTATAGGTATTGATATGACTAATCGCCGCGTCTACATCGGCAACGATCTTTATCGACAATATGGGTGCTAGGTATTCTGTTGCCCAATCTTCGTCAGTCGCCAGGTTAATGCCCTGGACCAACGCTCGCGTATTTTCACAGCCGCGTAGCTCCACACCTTTCTCTAACAATTGCGCACACAGAGTAGGCAACACCTGCGCAGCAATTTGCTCGGCCACTAGCAAGGACTCCAATGTGCAGCATGTGCCATACCGTTGGGTTTTCGCGTTGATCACAATCGGTATTGCTTTCTCGATATCTGCCTTGTCATCGATGTAGACGTGACAGTTTCCATCCAAGTGTTTAATCACCGGCACTTTCGCATCAGCACTAATCCTAGCGATAAGGCCTTTTCCGCCTCGCGGAATAATCACGTCGACAAATTCGGGCATGGTAATCAAAAGCCCAACCGCGTCTCGATCCGAGCGATCCAGAACTTGAACCACGTGCTCGCTCAAACCTGCTTTCTCTAAGCCTGTCTTGATGCATGCAGCTATGGCTTGATTCGAATGAATTGCCTCGGAGCCGCCACGTAAGATTGTGGCGTTGCCAGACTTCAGGCAGAGGCTAGCCGCCTCACAAGTTACATTCGGTCGGGATTCGTAAATTATGCCAATTACACCAAGGGGCACCCGCATCTTGCCGACTTGAATGCCGCTAGGGCGGTATTTGAGATCTGAGATGGCGCCAACGGGATCATCCAGAGCCGCTACCTGTCGCAGCCCCTCGATCATGCTGTCGATTCGAGCGGCATCCAGTTCCAGGCGGTCGAGCAAAGCGGCATCTAGGCCTTTTTCTGTGCCTGCCTGCATATCTTGCTCATTGGCCTGAATAAGCTGACCTCGATTACTATCAATCGCCTGCGCTATCGCATTAAGCGCTGCATTTTTTTGCGCTGTGCTAGCCTTTGCAATCTGGCGCGATGCCTGTCTCGCCTGGCGCCCCAGCTGCTGCATGTAGTTTTCGATATCAGTCATTCTTGCTTACTTCTTTGCTGTCTACTTGAAATAATGTTCAATTAAATTGAAATGATATTCAACCTAATTGAAATGATGTTCAATCTAATTGAAATGATATTCAATCTAATTGATGGCGATTCGCCAAAATCGGCAACCCCTGCCGAGAAAGTATTCGCGCCAACGGACTCACAAGCCCACAAAGCAACGAATTATAACCCAAATCCGGCTGCTGCGGGCCCAATGCATGGATATAGCATAGACAGGCGGCAACCCCAGCCTTTATGCTCTATACCAATCAAATTGGCTCAAACAGGTAGTAGGAATGGAATCAATACCCGAATCGGCAACTGACTCATCGCTGCGTCCCGCAACAGTAAAGCAGGCACTCATTCCTATTTTTGTGCTGATCAGCCTCCTCTCATTCTCGGTATACCTATTTGGGGCAGACGCGAGTCAGGGAGCCAACCAGATAGCACTCATCATCGGCGCCGTGGTCGCCTCTGCTATAGGCTGGAGAAACGGTCAGGATTGGCAGCAAATCGAGAATGCCATTATAACTGGGATCACAATCGCGCTGAAGCCAATTCTTATTCTGTTTAGCGTGGGCTTGCTAATCGGCAGCTGGATTCTCTCTGGCACCGTGCCAACCATGATCTACTACAGCCTGCTTATCTTAGATCCAGCAATCTTCTATGCAGCAAGCTGCGTCATTTGTGGTTTGATCGCACTCAGCATTGGCAGCTCTTGGACCGTTGCCGGCACGGTGGGCATCGCACTAATCGGTGCCGCAGCAGGCCTCGGCCTATCGGTTGAAATTACTGCTGGCGCAATCATTTCAGGTGCCTATTTCGGCGACAAGATGTCTCCGCTTTCTGAGACTACAAATCTAGCTCCGGCAGTAGCGGGGACCGACCTATTTTCACACATTGGTCATATGGTCTGGACCACTATCCCCAGCATCGTTATAGCTCTTATCCTATACGTCATTATCGGACTGAACATTGACACTGATAATAGCGCTAGCGACCTTGCCGTGACGATGCAGTTAATTCAGGACAACTTCACTATAAACCCATTCATGTTGCTCCCGGTTCTAGCCCTATTGATTATGGCTCAAAAAAAGCTTCCCTCTATTCCAACAATTCTCGCTGGTGCATTTATCGGCGTGGTGCTGGCCCTATTGTTTCAACAGAGTGCCGTACTGAGTTTGGCAGGCGACACATCCAACGTTTTTCTTGGACTGTTTAAGGGAACTTGGCAGACGCTATTCGATGGCTTTTCATTGTCCAGCGGAAATGAAACGCTGGATGACTTGATGACGCGCGGTGGTATGAGCTCGATGCTGACTACGGTCTGGCTAATTCTGTGCGCCATGGTGTTCGGCGCGGTAATGGATCATACAGGCTTGCTGCAGTGCCTAGTTGACTACGCCCTCTCCTTCGTACACAGCACAGGAAGCCTGATTGCCACAACTGTAATCACCTGCATCGGTGCGAACATCATTACCTCCGATCAATATATAGCTATCGTGCTGCCGGGCCGCATGTACAAACTGGAGTTTCAGAATAGAAACCTGGATCCAAAGAATTTATCTCGCGCCTTAGAAGACTCCGGCACGATAACCTCACCACTCATACCCTGGAATACGTGTGGCGCCTACATGGCCGGCACATTAGGGGTAGCAACATTCGCATACCTGCCCTATTGCTTCTTTAATTTGGTTTGTCCGTTTGTCTCCGTGATCTATGGATACACAAACTTCAAGATCGCTCCTCTGGTTACAGAGCAGATTGCCTAAGCTCTTTCACCGAGCTAGATATGATTCTGCAGG
The DNA here is from genome assembly GCA_027592275.1 of Pseudomonadota bacterium. Lineage (GTDB taxonomy): Bacteria > Pseudomonadota > Gammaproteobacteria > Pseudomonadales > Pseudohongiellaceae > UBA9145. The sequence continues at coordinate 35,008 of JAQCKF010000012.1, read as the reverse complement.
CTCAGATCGATGGGATAGGGGTTCATGTACCAGGAGTTGGCGATGTATTCATCCGGGTGCTTTCTGAAGAAATGATTGAGCAGAGTAATCGGCACAATAAGTGGCAATTGACCTAAGCGATATTTCTCCACAGTCTCTGTCAGCTCAAACTTGTCATCCGCCGCTAATGGCTTCTTCAGATAGCCTTGAATATGCTGCAAAGTGTTGACGTGATTTCCTCGCGTTGCAGGAATCTTTAACGTACGCATCAACTTCAGCAAATATTCCTCCGCCACTTCGAGCACATTGTCCTTGCGCGCCGCAGCAAGCAGCTGTCCTAGTTCACGATTGCGGTTCTGATTGTGACTCATGACGATTAACTTGTGTCGCGCATGAAAGCTCAGGAGATCGTTAAGCGTCATTCCCTGCTCTTTGAGTTGGAATCAGCGGCGCATGATGAAAACTCGCTGTATGAAATTTTCTCTTAGCACTGCATCCCCAAGCCTGCCCTCTTCCTCTACAGGCAGATAGGGAAAGTTTTCCATCATCTTCCCGGCGTAGATACCGACATCTTCTCGAATAGGCATGACATCGTCCCAGATTTTAACGCGCTCCATACCGCAGCTCGGGGAATCCTTCTTTAAAATGTAGCCGCACAAATTACTATGCCACTGCCTCTTCTCATTGGCAGATTTTGCGAGCGCATCGGTGAAGTCTGGCTCGGGATTGTCGACGGGAATACAGCGAATAACATCTGAGCCTTTCCGCGAAAGACGAATCGGCTTGCGCGGTATACCTAGGCCTATATCTAGCTCCGGGCAGAACGCCTGGAGATCAAAATACTGCCCCAGAGTCTTCCCTATATAGGAGTTGTTCTTATGCCCACCATCGTAGCGAACTTTCTCGCCTAGCAAGCAACTACTAATACCCACGGGTATCTTACTATTCTGCTGTTCGATCTGTTCAGAAGTTTCTTCAGCGATCATTTTTCCTGTAGCCACGTTATCAATTCCTCTAGGTTGGAAGTACCGCTGATTAGCCCCTGCTTATCAGTTCTGCTCAATTGCTTAACTCTATACTCCAGCTTGAGAGCATCGGATCTATTCCCGACAACTATCTTAAAAACCAGCCTCAGTGGCCCTTTGCCGCGCAGCGCCTTAGCACCTTTGTTCTTCTTGTCTTTATTCTCATGTTCTGCGAAGCGTCGCTGAACATCTGTAGTCACCCCCGTATAGAGACTGGCCTGTGCGGTACGAATAAGATACAGCGACCATTGCGACGCTTCTTCATTCTCTGCATTCATGACTTGTACTTACCGCATTTCCCAAAGCTCGTTGTTGCATTGAACCCGTTCATCTTGCTGCAGCTTCAACAGATGAGCCAGAAGCGTCCTCTTTGCCCAGGGGATAAGTTGCTTGGCCACGTCATCGTAGACGGTGAGTACCAGCTCATCCAAACTGACCGCACCTAGGCTTTCGAGCCCCGCTACTACCTTCTGCTCCCGCTTTAAACGATGCGCAATAAGTTTCTCAATCTCAAGGTGAGGTTCCCTCATCACAGTGCCATGACCAGGCGCCAAAGCCTTAAGCGGGATCAGCAACAACCGCTCTAAGGCATTCAGATAGGCAGTCATATCTCCATCGGGCGGCAGGATTACCGAGGTCGTGCCCTGTAGGACATGATCGCCGGTAAACAGCAATTGCTCTTCCTTAAGCAGAAAGCAGATATGATTCGAAACATGCCCTGGAGTGGCAATTAACTGCACGCTATATTCACCACAGTCGATAGTCTCTTCGTCGCGCCAGAGCCGATCTGGAACAAATGTCTTGTCGTGGCCAATGACATCTGGAGCCTTCAAGCCAACCAATCTTGCTCCCGTAGCCTCCTGCAAAGCTAAAGCGCCAGGTGAATGATCAGCATGTGTATGAGTTATAAGAATATTCTCCAGAGTCGCGTCGCCTATGGCTTGAAGAAAATTCTGCAGCTGAGTCTCATCTGCTGGCCCAGGATCCAGAAGGGACAGGCGTTCCTGCCCAATCAGGTAACTATTCGTTCCCGGGCCAGTCATTGGGCCAGGATTGAGCCCTAGTATGCGCCTCACCGGCACAGTCTCTGTTTCGATAGGGATCGCGACCCCCGCATCCAATTTATTCATGGGTATTTCCTTACGATTAATTCCTTCTCAGGCCACTAAATTGGAGGTCTACAAAGATGACGTTGCTCTGTAGAAATCCGGCTGGAGTTTCGGTGCGAATCACGACATAATTGCCCGCGTTATTTCTCAGGATAAGCAGCTCATAGTCAGCCTCCTGCCCAAGAAAATCAGGCTGGATGATACACCCTCAGCATGAAAAATAGGGAGCCTCTGATCGCTATCATTAGCGTTCAGCGCTGCAGCGCATCCAAATAGCTGACAGAACTGTACGAAAGCCACATGGCTTAGGAATTCAAATGCACAACATCAAGACCTATAACGCGATCTCCCAAAAGGGATTGACGCGCTTTAGCAGTGAAGATTTTCAAGTCGACCCAGATTTAACTGACGCCGATGCCATTCTTCTGCGAAGCCATAAATTGGATGCCTCTGCTATACAGGCTAATCTGAAAGCAGTCGCTCGTGCGGGCGCTGGCACAAACAACGTGCCTGTCGACGCCTGCACCAAGGCTGGTGTGGTCGTATTCAACACCCCCGGCGCAAATGCTAACGCTGTTAAGGAGCTAGTTTTGTGTGGACTTCTACTCGCCTCACGAGGAATAGTCCCAGGCATAGAGTTTGCCAGCACGCAGACTGAAATCAAAGACGAAGCCGAATTATCCAAGTTGATGGAGACCGAGAAGAGCCGCTTCAAGGGTAGTGAGATTTCCGGCAAGACATTGGGAGTGATAGGCCTAGGCGCTATAGGATCTCTGGTTGCCGAGATGGCGATCGATCTGGGCATGAAGGTGCAAGGTTATGACCCTGCCCTCTCAGTAGAAGCTGCATGGCGCCTACCAAGTAAAGTGCGACGCAAAGACAACATTGCATCGTTAGTTGCCAGCTCCGATTTCATCTCTCTGCATTTGCCGGTATTGGATTCGACACGCGACCTGATCAATGCGGAAGTTTTCGCATCCATGAAAGATGGCACCTGCCTATTGAATTTTGCCCGCGATGAGATCGTTGATTCTAAAGCGCTACTCGAAGCGTTGGAGTCCGGCAAGCTCGGCAAGTACGTAAGTGATTTCCCTCGACCCGAATTAATGGGCAGGCAGGATGTTATTTCCATGCCGCATATCGGTGCCAGCACCAAAGAGGCTGAAGAAAATTGTGCAATTATGGCTGCTGACCAGCTTATGGATTTTCTAGAGAACGGCAATATCAAGAACTCGGTGAACTTTCCGGCCTCGTTCCTAGAGAGAACTGCGGATGCGGGTAGCTGTACTCGCCTAGCTATCTGCAATCGCAACGTACCCAAGATGCTTGGCCAGATATTATCAGTACTTGCCGATCAGAATATCAACGTAATAGACATGCTCAACAAAAGCCGCAACGATATTGCCTACAACCTAATCGACTTAGAGGCGCGGCCCTCAGAAGAAGCACTAGCCGCGATTGCCCAAATCGAAGACGTAATTAAAGTTACTCTTCTTTAGCACACCACACACTAACAGTTACTATTGGAATGAGACAATGACTCGAGTATTTAATTTTGGCGCAGGACCGGCGATGCTCCCTATCGAAGTTATGCAGAAAGCACAGGCGGAATTCCTTGATTACAACAACATGGGCGCGTCGGTAATTGAAATAAGCCACCGCTGCAAAGAATTCGGCGAGATTATAGATCGCTGCGATGTCCTGCTTAGAGAACTCGCGGATATACCCAGCAACTACAAGATTTTGTACGTGCATGGCGGCGCTCAAATGCAGTTCTCTGCCGTACCTCTGAATCTCATCAATCGTAACCCTGCACGCAAGGCATCGTTTGTCCTCACTGGCACTTGGGCAGTAAAAGCCAGCAAGGAAGCAGACCGTTATGGTACTGCGCTCAATATTGCCAGCAGCGAAGATAGCAACTTCAATCACATTCCTGAGTTTAACGCGTCAATGCTAGACCCAGAAAGCTCATATGTTCACATAGTCAGCAATAACACCTTGTATGGTACGCGCTGGCAATCCTTCCCTGATACAGGGGACATTCCTTTGGTCGCGGATATGACCTCCGAGTTTATGTCTCGCAAGATAGATGTAAGCCAATTCGGCGTTATTTTTGCGGGTCTTCAAAAGAACCTAGGGCCGGCTGGACTCGCTGTCGTCATAATTCGAGAAGATCTACTAGAACACGCAATTCCTGAAACCCCAGGGCTACTGAATTACAAGACCTATGCTGATCAGCATTCACTGGCCAATACCAACAACACCTTCGCCATCTATATGATGTCGCTAGTAATGCAATGGCTGAAAGATCAGGGTGGCGTAGAGAAAATGGAAGCGCAAAATGAAGCCAAAGCTAAATTGATCTACGATTACATTGATAGCACTGACTTCTACTTCGGCACTGCAGAGCCGGCTCATCGATCAATAATGAACGTGACCTTCAAGACACTTAATGAAGACTTGTTGGACAGCTTCGTAGAGCAGGCAGAAGCTAATAAGCTCTACGCGCTGAAAGGACATCGTGACGTCGGCGGAATTCGAGCCTCAATCTACAACGCCATGCCAATGGCTGGCTGCGAAGCCCTTGTGAATTTCATGCAAGAGTTTGAAAAAAACAACGCCTAGAGTAAGGCGATCATACAGCCGGCCCTATCACATTTACTTCTGTGAGGGCCTGCTGTAGTTTTGGCAGGCATTGCCAAACTAGAAATCGTCATGGACAGTTCCCGGAAAATAATTCACTGCGATTGCGACTGCTTCTATGCATCAATAGAGACACGCGACAATCCAGATCTAGCCAACCTACCTATTGCAGTGGGTGGCTCACCCAATCGACGCGGAGTAGTCGCTACCTGCAACTACGAGGCGAGGAAATTCGGCATACATTCGGCGATGGCTTCTGCCATGGCACGCAAGCTTTGCCCTGACCTTATAATCATTCGTCCCGATATGGAGAAGTATCGAGAAGCCTCCGGACTCATTCACGAAGTCTTTCAGAATTATACGCAGTTGATCGAGCCGCTCTCCCTCGATGAAGCCTTTTTAGATGTTAGTGACTGCAACCAATTCGATGGCAGTGCTACCCGTATCGCCGAGGCCATTCGCCGAGAAGTGCACGATAGCGTCGGTATAACTATCTCAGCGGGCATCGCACCGAACAAATTTCTAGCCAAGATCGCCAGCGATTGGGAGAAGCCCAATGGGCAGTTCGTTATTCGTCCCGAGCAAGTGCAAGCTTTCGTCGCCACACTACCGGTGAAGAAACTGCACGGCGTCGGAAAAGTCACTGCAGCTAAGATGAAGCGCCTAGGCTTAGAGTGCTGCGAAGACCTGAGGCTACTCGGCGAGGAAGAACTAAGAAAATACTTCGGCTCATTCGGTCACCGTTTGTACAATCTTAGCCAGGGTATCGATAACCGCCCTGTGCAAACCGACCGCATTCGAAAATCAGTTAGCGTTGAGAACACCTTTGCTGAGGACCTTCCCTCGCTCGAAAGCTGTCTTAATGCACTACCGGATCTCGAAAAGCAATTGCTAAAGAGAATACAGAACTTGAGAGACAGCTACCAAATTCAGAAACAATTTGTAAAAATTAAGTTTCATGACTTCGTAGGTACTACGGTAGAGATGATATCCTCCTCACTTGATACCGATAATTATAGAGCGCTTTGCGAACAAGGCTTCGCACGTGGCAACAAACCAGTTCGACTACTTGGCATGGGAGTCAAATTGATTCCGCTTACAGAAAATTCAGACACAAAAAGCCCGAACTTCGAAAATGATAAAGACCAGTTAAGTCTCAGCCTGGATTCCTGAACGAATGAGCAGATATCGTCCACCACGACCGCCTAGCGCAAAATACATTACCGCTGAGGGCGAGAAAGCAATGAAAGCAGAGTTACATCAGCTGTGGAAAGTCGAGCGCCCAGTAATTACCCAATCAGTCTCCGAGGCCGCCGCACAGGGCGATAGGTCGGAGAACGCTGAATACATCTATGGCAAGAAGCGCCTGCGCGAGATAGATGGTCGAGTCAGGTACCTAAGTAAGCGACTAGAAGAGATGACTGTAGTTTCCCAGCCCCCTACCAATCAAGACAAGATCTATTTCGGCGCAATCGTCACGCTCGAAGATGAAGAGCAGAACACACACAAGTATAAAATAGTCGGCCCCGATGAATTAGACCCTCAGAAAGGCCATATCAGTATTGATGCACCTTTGGGCCGCGCACTGCTAAGCAAAGAAGTAGACAGTGAGATCGAGATAGAGTCCCCAACTGGTCGCAAGGTTTACTATGTTCTCGCCATCGAATACTAAGCTACTTAAACATTGATGAATTGGTTATGAAACACGTAACCATAATTGCTGTCCCCAAGGCGCTCGGGTCGACCATTACCATACCTCTAGAAATGTTGAGTGCCGCTAACGATATTGCGAGGTCTCGCGGGCAACTCGACAAGCTCGTTACCATTGAATTGGCTTCCGGCACTGACGCAACCGAACTTGTACTCAGCGGCGGGATGCGTATCAAGTGTCAAACCACACTAAACAGCATAAGCAACAGCGACCTTATCTTCATACCCGGCATCTGGGGAAACCCCAGGTCGTCACTCCCCAAACTAAAGCCCATGATGAACTGGCTAGTACAACAGTACACTGCTGGCAGCACACTCTGCTCGATCGTGACCGGCAGTTATTTCCTTGCTGAAGCTGGTCTACTCCAAGGTAAATCTGCCACCACCCACTGGCGCTTCTTCGATGAATTTACACAGCGCTACCCCGACATAAAACTGCAGCGCAAACGCTTCATCACCAGCGATGAAAGACTCTATTGCACCGGCAGCATCAACGCAGTTCGCGACATCATGCTGCATTTTGTGGAACAGCTGTATGGCGAGTCGATTGCCAGCGAAATAGCCCGGCAGTTTACGCACGAATTGAAACGCTCCTATGAATCATTGCTCCTGAATGAAGATCAGCAGCGCAGTCACCATGACGAGGAGATAATAAAAATACAGGAGTGGCTGGACCAAAACTATCAAGCGGACGTGGTCATAAGCGGCCTAGCGGAAAGATTTAGACTGAGCGTACGTTCCCTAAATCGCCGATTCAAATTGGCCACCAATACTTCACCACTGCAGTATCTGCAAAGCCTGAGAATCGAGCATGCCAAAGAGCTATTGAAGCAGAGCAACCTCGCAGTATCCGAGGTTGCCGATATGGTTGGCTACCAAGATGCGAGTTATTTCACCAGCTTGTTCAAGAAGTTAACCGCAGTGACACCATTTGAGTACCGTAGCTTGGTTCGGAACAAATTATTCTTAGCAGAAAAATCTTAGGAAAATCATTAGTTAGAAAACGAAAAAGAGAAATCTCCAAATATGATTCAGAGATTTCCCTCGATGTGCAGTACAACTAGCTAGTCAGCTGATCGACTACCAAATTGCTGCAACTTTTCCGCACTGGATTCCGATTGGTATTTTGACTTCCAATCGGGGTAAGGCATGCCGTAGACAATTTCTCGCGCGGCTTCATAATCAATATCTGCGCCGCGAGACCCCGCCTCTGCCACATACCATTTCGACAAGCAATTTCTACAAAAGCTTGCCAGGTTCATCAGATCAATATTTTGAACGTCCTTGTTGTCATCTAAATGTTGCAGCAGCCTGCGAAAGGTTGCCGCCTCAATTTCCTGCCTTGTTGCGTCGTCCATGTACTTTCTACCGCCTCAGGCCGCAGCCTCGCTATTGATCTCATCCATAACTTCTTCTTCATCCGCAATTTCAATCACAGCCGGATCAACATCGGGGGTCATTGCCTCGATTTCTTGATGTAGCGGTGTAGCCCTATGCTTTTTGTCGATGGACTTAAACTGTCGCTCCGCCACGTTGAAGGCGTCCCGAATTGCGACATATAAATCTTCATGTGCGCGGTTGTCGTGTTGATCTTGATTTACTCGGACCTCTAATTCTGGTGTGTGAATCTCTAGTGTGACCGAATAAACCTTCCCCTTGTGGTGATTGTTGTGCGGGGAATCTAATACTACTCGCCCATTTATAATATGGTCACAATAACGCTCCAGCTTGTCTATCCGCTTTAGTACGGCATCGCTGATCGCTTCAGTTTGGTCTATATTGTGATACACGATTTGGAATTCATTAGTCATAAATACACTCTCCTAATTTTGTTCAAAATGGTGAATTGCCAATACTCTTAGTTTAGATATTACCCTCCTAGGTAGTTGTGAATTTGTTCTCGATCAATTTTCAGGCGCCTGGAAACAGCCACAGCTGTCCAAAAAATGACAGTCGCCGCTGGCGAATAATAATTAGAAATTGCACGAGAGATGAGAGTAGAAAATTGAGACTGAGTGAGGGAGCTAAATACAGATGTATTCAGATAATGCGTTAGGAAGTGCATCTGGTGGCCGTTCTCGAACATCCCTTCTCCTTCGTAGTTCGACTTCTAGACTACCCCTTTCATTTACGTTTGTCTAAGAAAGTTATTCCTGGGTATAGCACCAATGCCAGGGCTCGAAATCTATGCCGAAGGGGTTGTCGCGAGGATAACTTAAACTGAATCCATAGCTGTCAGAATGCTCCACAAGCCATTGATACGCATTAGTTTTTTCAAAACTTTCGCTAAGCGCAGCGCAGCCCAGTGTTCCGAGATCGACGGCACGCCCGCTGTGATGCTCACTGTAGCCGGGAGCTGCATTCACTCTCAGAATCGCCTCTATCGCCTGCCCCTTTTCTAGTTTGGCCGCAATAAGATCATGCTGATATTGATAGCCGCGGAACGCTGAAATTAGAAACAGTGAGATCCTCTGGTTAGTTGCTGCCTCGCGCATTTGCGACCACGCTGCGAATGCTGCGGGCGTTAATCTCTGCTGACGCTGATAGAAGTCGAGCTCTGTATCAACAAGAGCGGCGGGTTCGAGGCACAAGGGGAGCGCGCAACTTGCCGCATAGTCCGAGGGAATTCCCAACCCCTGGTGAAGTTGCTTCAAGCTTGATTGCGTTTCGTCGTTGTTGCTCATGAGACGTGAGGCCTCACTGAAAAATCTGGCGAGGCGAACTCCATTGCCCTAGTGGGCATCCGTTTGCGGCACTCCAACTATCGGGCATAGCTTGCAAAGACAGTTTCTATCCAACGCTGCTCGTTGATGAATCCCTGTCCCCAGGATTCGTATTCGTCACCCAATCCTTCAACGACCGCTTCTTCCGCGCTCATCTGCTGTGACTTCATGACACGAATAGTAATTGATGTGTCTTTAACCACGTTATAGAACGCTAGCAGATCCGCTTTCGTGCCTAGCGGTCCGTGTCCTGGGATTACTGACGTGTCATCGTCGATCCATGACAGAGCCTTTTCTAGATTACTGATATAGCCTTGAACTGTGCCGCCACTTGCGAGGTCGACGAAGGGGAAGCCACCATTGAAAAAGTGATCGCCCATGTGGATGACGTTGCTGTCTTCAAACATCACGACACTATCGGTATCGGTGTGGCCTCTTGGCATATGTATCAGGGTAATGTTCTCGCCATTGAAGTGAACGGTAACATCGTCATCGAAAGTGATTACAGGCAAAGCCGAACTGGGCGAATCGCCAGCTACTAACCTGCCTCTTACGTTTTCATGAGCGATGATAATACTCGCCGTGCCGAAGTCTGCATTGCCTCCAGTGTGATCGCCATGAAAGTGCGTATTGAGGAGGAACTTCGGAGTATCGGAGCCTAATTGCAAGAGAGCAGCGCGGATTTTAGCTGCCAAAGGCGCGTACTGGTCATCGATGATCAATAAACCATCAGCGCCTGTTGATGTTGATACACCGATGTTGCCGCCTGATCCAATTAGCATCGAAATATTGCCGGTAACTGGCACAGTCTCGATAGTTACATTGGCGAATCGATCATCCTGGGCCAGAACGGCAACTGAGGCGCTAATTCCGCCCAGCAATAGGCATGTTGCGGCTAGCTTTTGAATATCCATGATTCCTTCAAGGAATGCTCACTAGTTTAGGTTTTATGCTCTTATGGTATGTGTGGTGCAGGCTTTATGCAAGTTGTTCAAACCTCTAGCTCGTAAGCACCCTTCCTCGACGTCCCTTTGCTTGCACTTGAAGCAGGAAGAACAATCTGGCCACTATGTCTTACCTACTGTCCAATATAGCCTAAAGTTTTCTGGAAATATCCCACTATAGTCTTATAGGCATATGTAGCACGCTGCATCCAGCACAAGCCGTTCAAACAAAGGAAAGAACAATGGTGAGATTACCTGTTATCACAGGATTCGGCGGTATCAATGCGGCAGGTCGCAGCTCAGGCCATCACGGCTACCGACGTATGGTTATCGATGCCCTGCCCTCAGCACAGGTACAGGCCACTTACCATAGTCTCGCCGCACTTACCGGACAGCTTAAGAAAAGCGATGAAAAATGGACTGATGGTAATGGAGTCCAGGTCAATCTCGACGAGTATCTTGCTCAACTAGGCCCGTCTCTCAAGCAAGGCACGCTCATTCGAGGACTAGAAAACAATCTATTCGACCCAGATCTATTACCCTACCTAAGAAACGCCACCTTGGGCTCCGCCTCGGATCAACCCCTGGAATTTACGTTACGAAAAAAGGATTTACCCACGCCATTACCTTCAGGATGGAGCGTCTCCGAACCGGACCTTGAGGGTCGAGTTCGAGTAAGCACAGCGGAAAACATCGAGGTGTCGCTAAAATGCAGCCGCGAAACAGCTGTACACAGCGCCGGGCAACTACCGTCTGGCTTTGATCCTGCCGTCTTGTATCCTGCTAGAAACCACCCGCGTGGCTTGCAGCTAACGGTATTTGCCGCATCCGATGCGATTAATTCCATGGGTATCGACTGGGAGATCGTGAAGCAGAATGTCGCCGCCGATCAGATAGCTGTTTACGCCGGCAGCGGAATGGGGCAACTCGATTACAACGGCTACGGCGGCATGATGCAGGCACGCCTACTCGGCAAGAAAGTCACCTCGAAGCAACTGCCATTAGGATATGCCGAGATGCCAGCCGACTTCATCAATGCCTATCTGTTGGGAAATTTAGGGACAACTGGCACCAACGTGGCTGCCTGTGCAACATTCTTATACAACCTTCGCCAGGGTATTCGCGATATACAATCGGGAAGCCACAGAGTTGTTCTTGTAGGCACCAGTGAGGCACCCTTGGTGCCGGAAATTTTCGACGGATTTGCCACGATGGGCGCACTGGCCGATGACGCCAGTTTGCGACAACTCGATAAATTATCTGAGAATGATACACCCGACTTTCGTCGCGCTTGCAGGCCTTTTGGATATAACGCAGGGTTTACTCTCGCGGAATCGGCGCAGTGTATCGTGCTCTTCGATGATGAATTGGCGATGGAGCTGGGCGCCAATATCTATGGCGGCATTAACGATGTGTTTATCAACGCCGACGGCTTTAAGAAATCTATAGCCAGCCCAGGCTTAGGCAATTACATTTCCTTAGCCAAAGCCGCTGCGGCTACGAAGAACATCATTGGACAAGAAGGCTTGGCGACTCGCAGCTACGTACAAGCACACGGCACCGGCACCCTACAGAACCGACAGACCGAATCACATATCATTAATCAGATAGCCGAGACCTTTGGCATTCCCAGCTGGCCAGTTGCCGCTGTGAAATCCTATATTGGTCACTCGCTAGCCTCCTCCTCAGGCGATCAGATCGCTGCTAGTCTTGGCGTTTGGGCCCAGGGAATTATTCCAGGCATTCTTACTGTGGATGAAATAGCCGACGACGTTACTCAGAGCAGCATCGATTTTCTTCTTAAGCACGCAGACGTAGGCAAGCAGGGCATGGATGCTGTCATAATTAACTCCAAAGGATTCGGCGGCAACAATGCGAGCGCCTCAGTACTCGCGCCACACGTCGTAGAGAAGATGCTCGCAAAACGGCATGGAGAGAAGGCTATCAGCAAGTATAAGTCGCTTAACGAAACCGTGGCGCAAGCTTCTCAAGAGTATGATGCCTCTGCGATGGCAGGCGAGAACCGTACGATCTATAAGTTCGATCACAATGTGCTAGGCAGTGAATCTATTGAATTGAGCAACGGCAATCTTTCTGTTACAGGACTGACTCGAGAAATATCCTTGGAACTCGAGAACCACTACGAAGATATGTGCGACTGATTGCGCCCTGACGCGATATTCATCAAGAGCGCTGCAACTGCCAGCCGAATGGAAACTACATATGCAAATCGAACCTTTTGGTGTCGAAATATGGATGAACGAATGGGAAACCAAATGCGAATGGAATTTGGCAGAAACCTGCGTGGAAAGCCTGACCATAGCTGAACTGTTAGTGCTTGCAGGCAAGGATGAAGCCTGCCTTTCTGAACTGATGACGATGAAGATGACCTATGGCGCGATTGAAGGGTCCGATCGTTTACGTGCCGCGATTGCGACACTTTACGCGCACCAAGAAATGGGGAATGTAGTCGTAACCCATGGCGCAATTGGTGCAAATATGCTGGTGCACAAGACCTTGGTTGAAAGAGGCGATCGGGTGATCTCTGTCGTCCCTACCTACCAACAGCACTACTCCATTCCCGCTAGCATCGGTGCTGATGTACATCTTTTACAGCTGCGTGAAGAGAATAGCTTTCTACCTGATCTGGAAGAGTTACGCGCGCTGGCTTTACCCGGCACACGTTTGATTGCAATCAATAACCCGAATAATCCGACCGGCTCGTTGATGGATGAAGCTATGTTGCTAGAGATTGTTGACATTGCCCGTTCCGCTGGGGCGTGGATACTCTGTGATGAAGTATATCGCGGCACAAATCAAAAAGGCTCTGGAATGACGGCATCAATAGCCGACATCTATAAAAAAGGTATCAGTACCGCGAGCGTATCCAAAGCATTTTCCTTAGCGGGTTTGCGTCTGGGTTGGATCGCAGCACCACAAAAGCTGATTGAACAAGTAGCAAGGCATCGCGATTATGACACGATCTCAATCGGCATGATCGACGATCATTTTGCTACGATGGCATTGGAAAACAAACAACGTGTGTTAGAGCGCAGCCAATCGATAACACGCAACAATCTAGAGATATTAGAAGCTTGGGTGGATACTCAGCCGCGAATCTCATGGGTGAAACCACGTTCTGGCACTACCGCTTTGTTGAAATATGATCTGCCAATGAATTCCCGCGATCTCTGTATTTCACTGTTAGAAGAGACGGGCGTGATGTTCACGCCAGGCTCATCATTGGGAATGGAGGGGTATATTCGAATCGGCTATGCCAACACACCTTCTATACTCAAAGAAGGATTGGCACGCACCTCGCAATTTTTATCTCAACAATAAATAGCGGCTCCCTACTTCACTTCAATCGCATGCTCTTCCGCAATTTTCTTTTTCCAGATTGCTGGACCGGTTTTGTGAACCGAGATGCCATTCACGTCTACGGCTACAGTTACCGGCATTTCCTCTACTGTGAACTCATGGATGGCCTCCATGCCTAGGTCTTCGAAGGCAACGATTCTTGCTTTGCGGATTGCTTTGGAAACCAAATAGGCAGCGCCACCCACCGCCATCAAATACACCGCCTTGTGTTTCTTAATGGCCTCGATGCCCTGCTCGCCTCGTTCGGCTTTACCGATCATTCCGATCAAGCCCGTCTTCTCCAGTAACTCATCGGTAAATTTATCCATGCGCGTCGCCGTAGTAGGCCCAGCCGGTCCTATCACTTCATCTCTGACAGGATCAACGGGACCCACGTAGTAAATAAATTTATTCTTGAAGTCGACGCCCTCGGGCAAGCCCTCGCCCTTCTCCAGCATCGCGAGTAGTCGCTTGTGTGCGGCATCTCTGCCGGTCAACATAGTGCCAGAGAGCAACAGAGTCTCGCCGGGCTCCCAACTTGCAATAGCATCTGGAGTGAGCGTATCGAGATTTACCTTGCGCGCCCGCGGACCTACATCCCAGACGATCTCTGGCCATAGATCCAGACTTGGTGGTTCGAATTCTGCTATGCCGCTGCCATCCAGCGTGAAATGTGCATGACGAGTAGCCGCGCAGTTAGGAATCATGGCAACTGGAAGCGATGCTGCATGGGTAGGATAGTCTAGAATCTTCACATCCAACACTGTGGTTAAGCCGCCCAGACCCTGTGCGCCGATGCCTAGTGAATTCGCTCTGTCCATAATCTCCAGACGCAATTCTTCGACACGATTGCTAGGCCCCCTCGCACGCAACTCATGAATATCGATAGGATCCATCAGCGATTCTTTGGCGAGTAATGCAGCCTTCTCCGCCGTGCCACCGATACCGATTCCTAGCATACCCGGTGGACACCAACCGGCACCCATCGTCGGCAGCGTCTGCTCTACCCAATCTACGATGCTGTCACTCGGGTTCAGCATTACTAACTTCGCCTTGTTCTCCGAGCCGCCGCCCTTGGCCGCAACTTTCACATCGATTTCACTACCAAGAACAATCTGTGTGTGGATTACAGCTGGCGTATTGTCTTTCGTGTTTGTTCTCGCACCAGCTGGGTCGCTTAAGATCGAAGCTCTGAGCACATTATCAGGATTCAGATACGCGCGACGCACTCCTTCGTTGACCATATCTTCTAAGGACATATCGCCCTCCCACTGCACGCTCATCCCAACTTTTAGAAATACATTTACGATGCCGGTGTCCTGACATATGGGCCGCTTTCCCTCGGCACACAAACGAGAGTTAATGAGTATCTGTGCCATCGCGTCTTTCGCGGCTGGCGACTCTTCTCTTTCATAGGCCTGATTGACCGCAGTGATAAAGTCGATTGGGTGGTAGTAGGAAATATACTGCAGCGCATCTGCAACACTTTGAATAACATCTTCGTTGCGAATTAGTGTCATACCAGATCAACCTCAAATTGTGGGATACCGGGTCATTCTAACACTGAATGCTGCAAGTGTTATCGCGGCAATTACAGTTAGTAAAAACGTATTCAGCAAGTTTTGAAACACATTAGTCCTCTACTTCGAATGCTATATCCACTAAAATGGGGCTCGTATCAAGATATTGAGCACAAGGAAACAGGATGAACGTGTCGGCGGATAAGAACGTTAAATACAGCATTGATGGTCAGGTGTTTGTCATCGAAATTCATCGGCCTGAGAAGAAGAACGCTCTTCTACCGGACATGTATGCCGCACTCGCAGCCGGTCTGCGTCAGGCAAACGAAGATGCTAGCGTCAATGTGACTCTGATACGCGGTGTGGATGATTGTTTCACCAGCGGCAATGATGTGAGTAGTTTCCTAGCGAGCAACACCCCCACAACCGAGCGCCCCTCGGTTGCCTTTATGAATGCACTGAATGAATCCAAGAAACCAATCGTCGCTGCCATTAGCGGACTCGCCATTGGCATCGGTACTACACTTCTGTTTCATTGCGACCTGATCTACGCCTCTGAAAATTGCTTCCTGCAGCTACCGTTCACTCGCTTGGGACTATGTCCAGAAGCAGGGTCTAGCTATTTGCTTCCGAAGCACATTGGCCACGTACGTGCATCGGAATTGCTGCTGCTAGGCGGCAGGTTCTCTGCTAGCAAGGCGAAGGAATACGGAATCATTAACGAGGTGCTGCCACAGGATCAATATTTGGAATATGCAATGGACAAGGCTAGGGAACTTGCCGCCCTGCCCGCAGACTCCGTTCGGGCTAGCAAAGCGCTTATTAAACGCGGCCAACTAGACACTGTTGCTGAAACAATCGAGGTTGAGCTAAAAGAATTTGCTCGATTACTGGAAACACCCGATGCGCAGGCAATAGTTGAAGCATTCCTCAATAAGAAGAAAAGCGCATAGTTAGAATGAGTAGGTAAAATGAGCAGGTAAAGTGCACAGTGAATTGAAGATTCAGAGATAGCCCCTAGAATTTTTGCATTAAGAAGTCTTTCGCCGCATTGATCTTCTGCGCAAGATAATCACTGCCACCCCTATCGGGGTGCATCTTCTGCATTAGGCTCCTGTGGGCCTTCGTTACCTGCTCCTTATCAGCAGTCTCATCCAATCCCAATATTTCTAACGCCAGCGCTTGTGTCATCAATGACTCGTCGGCAATCGCTGAACTTCCCTCGTACCCCGCCTGAGCGTGCTCTCTCCAATCGGGAAATGCTCTATCGATGTAGGCCTCTAGCACCTGTGCCGAGTCGGCCTCGGCTCGACACTCTTTATATAACTCTAGCAAGTCCGACAACTGGAGAGTGGAGAGCCTACTCTTGGAGAAATTTCCTTTGAGCACTACTCCATCCATGCTGCCATCGTCGTGTTGCAATTCCATCTCGAAGAATTCGGTTCGAATGGTTGAGACTTGATCTCTGTTCGGCGGCTTCGCTGCCGCTACTCGTCCCTTGAAGAGATGCCACATAGGAAGAAAGCGCAAAAGTGTAGGCAACATCCTAAGAAGAAATGTCGCAGCAACACCAATAGGAGCCAAGATGAATTGAAAAGGCAATCTACCTATCGCTATCAGCACACCAACCACCAAGAGACTTGCGACAAGGAAAAATAAGAACGTGTTCTGCCGAGGAGTCAGTGTGAAGCGCTGGCTTATGGATCTAACAAAGTAGTAAGCCATCACTGGTAGTAACAGAAGTAGCAGTAACCGAAAAATCATACGAGTCTATCTACCTGTTTTGCTAGAAACACAACTATTTCCTAAGCTGTTGCTCTATTAACTTCACACCGCTGGACGAAGCGGCACTGAATTTTTGTAGCGCCTTCAACCCACCCGCCGCATAGATAGCGACTGCTCTTAGCAAGTCCTTTAGCTGGTCTGCACTGGCACTATCAAACTGGGAGTACGCCCCGCCGGACAAGCGGCTAAGCTCTTTGAAAGCTGCCATCGCTACTGGGTCATTCCGCTCTTGAAACATGAATAGCGGCACGTTCAGCAATCCTAGCTTTCCGGCAAGCTGTGCCAACAGATCGATATTCTCCTCCATAGCATCGCCAATATAGATAAGGCATTTTATTGTCTTCTGCTGATTTTCATCGATAGCATGTTGCAGCAAGCGATGCAGCTGTGTGGCACCTGCCTGGCATTGAATCGATGACATGATACGCAATATATCATCCGCATTACCCTGCCAATCGCTACTAAAGAAATCGCCGAAACCACGGAAGTAACATAGCTGAACATTGAGACCTCCTAGTGACTGAGCACTGAGAAACATCTCATTCTGAAGCTGGCTTGCTACATCCCAAGTGCTCTGCCTACTCGCGGTAGCGTCCAAAGAGAAAATTAATCGCGCATCACCGCTGGTCTTGGGCAAGGACGCAACCTTGGACAAGAATTGCTGCACATCGTTCTTGCTCGAAACGGGATGTTTACCCTTTTTCTCACTTACGGATTGGGACTTCGATCTTTCGAACAAATCTTTCATAGTATTCAACAGCTTATGGCTCGGTAAATTAGCAGCAGTGAACACTCATCCACTGTGCAAAAATTATTCTAAAGCTTCCGTGGAGCAAGAGATAGGGCCAATTTGGGAATATAATAGCGAGTAAATTGGGACAGTTGAGATACACATCTAGCTAGGCAACTTAGGATTAATCTACATTAGTGCCAAAAGGTATTTTGACTCTAGAGTTTAATCACCTATTGAAGCAGGATATGCTTCTTCTACCAACTGCTGGATGAAAGGGATTTTTTTGAAATATCGCCCAGAAATTGACGGATTAAGAGCACTTGCTGTTGTCCCGGTAATATTATTCCATGGGGGATTCGAGCTATTCAGTGGAGGATTTGTTGGCGTCGACGTATTTTTTGTAATTAGCGGCTATCTGATTACAACAATCCTTATTGAAGACATAGAAAACAATCGCTTTAGTATCGTTAACTTCTACGAACGACGTGCACGCCGAATATTGCCTACATAGAGGGATTAACTGGGTTTTTAAAGGGTTTAAAGGCCTTTCTGAACTTAGTAAGACCGTAAAGTGGTGCGGATGGGGAGACTTGAACTCCCACACCTTGCGATACTAGAACCTAAATCTAGCGCGTCTACCAATTCCGCCACATCCGCATTTATCAAAAAGCTTATTAGCCCTTGAAGGGCGCGTATTATACCTAAACCAGCGCTCTTGCCAAGATCAAAATCACTGACTGTCAATCCAGCAAATTCTGACGTTATACTGATTGCCCGTAACCAAGTAACTTCAACGCAAATCTCAACTCAGGACCAGCCCATGTCTCACCTCGAAGTATCAATCAACGATGGCATTGCCACCCTCACCATGAACCGGCCTGAGGCCAGAAACGCTCTCAGCATGGACATGCGCTCTGAACTTTGCAACGCGCTGCACGACGTGGAGATTGACGCGTCAGTCCGCTGCGTTGTTCTTAAAGGCGCTGGAGACCATTTCATGGCTGGAGGTGATGTAAAGGGCATGGGGGAGACTATTAAGAAATCAGCAGATGAAATCAAAAAGGAATTCATGCTGCGTATTCATGATCTTCACCCGATCATGTTCGCCATGCGTAGGATGCCTAAACCCATTATTGCGAGCTGTCGGGGAGCGGCAGCAGGCGCTGGCGTCAGTATGGCGCTTGCCTGCGACCTCGTTATAGCCGCCGAGGATGCCTTCTTCACCCTCGCCTACTGCAAGATTGGCACTAGTCCGGACGGATCCTCCTCCTTCCATCTACCACGTGCAGTGGGCATCAAGAGGGCTATGGAAATAGCGCTATTGGGTGATCGCTTCAGCGCCCAAACTGCGAAAGATATCGGAATGATAAATTTCGTTGTCCCTAATGATGAATTGGAATCAGAAACACAAAAACTAGCTACTAGGCTGGCAGCCGGCCCCACACACGTCTATGGCAACACCAAGGCCTTGTTTTATAGATCGCTGGAAAGTGAATTCGAGTCACAGCTGCAAGCGGAAGCCGAATATTTTTCCGACTGTGCCTCGCGCCCTGATTTCAAAGAAGGTGTGACCGCGTTTATCGAAAAACGCGAGCCACGCTTTACCGGAAAGTGAGATTTGCGGCTATTGAATGCCAGATGATATCTGTAACGCTTCCAGGTTTTCCTGGAGGCGGAATAGGCTTTCATTGATCTGCAGCCTGTGGGCATTCACAGACTCCATGGATTCTTCCATATATTCCAATCTGCCAACCAAGCCTAGCACGGTGCTATCGCCGCTATTAAGCGACTGGCGTATTGAGGAAAGGTCGCCACGCATTGCATCTAGCTCCTGCACTGAGGTGCTTAGGCCATTAACAGATTGCATGATTGCCGCGACATCGTTGTTCAGGGCATTGATCTTCGTCTCAGCCGCCATTACAAGCTGATTGCTCGACGCGATCTGTTGGCTATTTGCAGCGGCGGTTTCATTCTGCCCTTGGTTCACCAGACCGATTTTCGCGATCTCAGACTGCAGATCCTCTACAGAGCCATTAATTACGCGCCGCGCGGCCCAGAGCTTGTCTATCTCCGAGAAATTGAAATCCATTCTCTCGAACATATTGAATGCAGATTCTTCGGTAGATTCCCCAGCAAGAGCGAGACGTCTCTCTAAATCGGCAATACGCAGTTCGGCCTGCTCCCAATCATTCAGATATTCACCGTAGCCCAGGTAGGCACCATAGCCGGCACCACCCATGGCAAAGACGATCAGTGTCAGCATGATACGCACTGGCCACGTGCTTACCTTCACCTTCTCAGCATAATAGCCAGGGCGAACGATATCCTGCCCCTGCGCTCGCTTGTTGCTTCGATGAGTGTCCACATCGTCCCTGTCGGGAACAATTGGAGGAATATTACCTAGATTGTAGTTATCTGCCATAGTATGACATTATCCTAGAATTCATCACAGCATTCCATCCCCGCGATCACTCAATAGCTAAGTATTCGAGCCGGTGGTAGACTGCAAAATAGTCTACCGACAGCTTGCCACGTGCAGCTATGGGTATAAAAATAAATAGTTAAACGAGCCCTGGAGCCCACCATGGAATTAGAAAATTTACTATCTTATCTGGTTCGCTGGATGCACCTTTTAGCTGGAGTAACTTGGATAGGCATTCTGTACTACTTCAACTTCGTCCAAACGGAGTTCTTCAAGGAAACCGATGCAGGCGCCAAATCCTCGGCAATCTCAAAACTCGTTCCGCGAGCTCTCTGGTGGTTCCGCTATGGAGCTCTCCTCACGTTCATATCGGGTTTAGCTCTAGCAGGGTTTCTCGCCAGCGCAGTCAATTTCTACATCATGATCGGCATGCTGATGGGCACTCTTATGTTTCTAAACGTTTGGCTAATCATATGGCCGGCGCAGCAAATAGTTATAGCCTCAACTGATGCGGTGATCGCTGGAGGCGAAGCCAATCCGGCAGCGGCAGGTGCCCTGGCTAGAGCAGGCCTCGCTTCGCGAACGAATACCCTCTTCTCTCTTCCTATGTTGTTTTTTATGGGCGCATCGGCTCACCTAGGCGGCGCGGGACGACTGCCCATGTCGATGGACGATGGGGTTAGCACTCTGGCACAGGCTCTGTGCATCGTTATTATCCTCGGCTTACAGATCAATGCCATAAAGGGAAAACAGGGACCAATGACAAGTATAGTTGGTGTGATTCACTGCGGCATTGCACTCGGCGCAGTCTTGCTACTTATCATGCAATTGCTTTAGAAAAGGACATGGGACACCTACCGCGAGCTTTGCAGCTTCGGTACGTGCCCCAGCTAATTACCCTCGAACATCATCTCTAGCGTTTTCCCACACGCGATTCCTGTTAGAATAAGGCCCTCATCGCACTGCTAGACACCCCCGCTAATACTGAAAATCATTCAGGCAATAGGCTAGTGTTTGCCTTGTATTTGTAACTTGTTAATGGAATGTAGAAATTATGAATCTAGAATTACCTGAGCTTCCTTTTGCAAAAGAAGCGTTAGAGCCACATATGTCTGCTAACACCTTGAACATTCACCACGGCAAACATCACAACGCTTACGTAGTAAAAGGCAATGAACTACTGGCCAATGCAGATATTTCTGCTGATAGCTTGGAAGAACTGGTAAAAGAAACTGCTAAAGCAGGCGGAGCCCTATTTAACAATGTAGGCCAGCACTACAACCACAGCTTCTTCTGGAACAGCCTTAGCGCTTCCGGTGGCGGCGCTCCTACTGGAGATATCGCAGCACAAATAGACGAAGCCTTCGGCGGCTACGAGAACTTCAAAGCAGAATTCGTAGCAGGCGGAATGGGACAATTCGGCAGCGGCTGGGTATGGCTAGTAAGCGATGGCGGGAAGCTAAAAATAGCAAAGTCCGCCAACGCAGAAACCCCACTAACCGATGGAGCAACCCCGATCCTAGTCTGCGACGTATGGGAGCACGCTTACTACCTAGACTTCCAAAACCGCAGACCAGACTTCCTAGGCTCATTCCTAGACAACCTGGTCAACTGGGACTTCGCGAACAAGAACCTAGCGAACGCTTAGAAACGAATTTCCAAGCAACCACAAAAAAAGGCAGAACCTAACGGTCCTGCCTTTTTTATTAGATCGAAGTTCCGATCAACCAGTCTTCAAAATCGGTCGTTGGGGAGAGGATTGAGTCTTCCTGGCGAGGCGCTTTAGGAAGCCGAAGCCCAGCGTATAGACCATACGTGAGCATCGGAAGTCCTAAAGCAACGAAGCCAGGGAGGCTCAAGACCTCCCCAACGGCCGATTTTTACATCATGCCTGGCATTCCACCCATGCCACCCATATCAGGCATACCACCGCCCATAGAGGCGCCGCCTTCGGCTGGCAATTCAGTAATCATGCACTCAGTAGTAATCATCAATCCAGCCACAGAACCGGCTGCCTGAATCGCAGTACGAGTTACTTTCGCAGGATCAAGAATACCCATCGCGATCATATCTCCGTACTCGCCCGTCGCTGCGTTAAAACCGTAGTTACCCTTACCAGCCTTAACTTTATCTAAGACTACGGAGGCTTCTTCACCCGCGTTAGCTACGATCTGACGTAAAGGGGCAGTTGCCGCTTTTAGCAAAATGGCAATACCGACATTCTGATCGTCGTTATCACCTTTCAGGCCTTCAACTTTCTGCAAGGCACGAACTAGAGCAACACCACCACCAGGCACAACACCCTCTTCTACGGCGGCGCGAGTCGAATGCAATGCGTCTTCTACGCGAGCCTTCTTCTCCTTCATTTCCATTTCAGTACTTGCACCAACTTTAATCACGGCAACACCGCCGGCAAGCTTAGCAACACGCTCTTGAAGCTTCTCACGATCGTAGTCAGAAGATGTTTCTTCGATCTGAGCACGAATCTGGGATACGCGACTTTTGATAGCCTTGCTGTTGCCAGCACCATCGATGATCGTTGAATTTTCTTTGCTGATCTGTACGCGCTTCGCTGAACCGAGGTCATCGATTGTTGCGCCTTCTAGACTCAGACCCACTTCTTCTGAAATCACAGTACCGCCAGTCAATATTGCGATGTCTTCAAGCATGGATTTTCTGCGATCGCCAAAGCCAGGAGCCTTAACCGCTACAACTTTTACGATGCCGCGCATATTGTTCACAACCAAAGTTGCTAAGGCTTCGCCTTCAACATCTTCAGCTATAACTAGCAAAGGGCGCCCGGACTTAGCAACGCCTTCCAGAAGACCAAGCATGTCACGAATATTGGAGATTTTTTTATCTACCAAGAGAATCAATGGATCTTCTAGATCAGCACTCATGCTCTCTTGGTTGTTGATGAAGTAAGCCGATAGATAACCACGATCGAACTGCATACCCTCAACGACGTCTAGCTCATTCTCGAGACCAGATCCGTCTTCAACTGTAATAACGCCTTCCTTACCAACCTTGTCCATTGCCTCGGCAATGATTTGGCCGACTTGCTCGTCAGAGTTCGCGGAGATAGTACCTACCTGAGCGATCGCTTTCGAATTCGTGCAGGGCTTAGCAAGCTTTCCAACTTCTTCAACAAGGGCGATAACCGCCTTATCGATACCACGCTTAAGATCCATCGGGTTCATGCCCGCTGCTACGGATTTGAGGCCTTCGTTCAAGATGCTTTGAGCAAGAACAGTAGCTGTTGTTGTTCCGTCACCGGCAACATCAGAAGTCTGTGATGCAACTTCCTTAACCATTTGTGCGCCCATATTCTCAAACTTATCTTCAAGCTCAATTTCTTTCGCTACAGATACGCCGTCCTTAGTTACGGTAGGCGCGCCAAAAGATTTGTCTAAAACTACATTGCGACCCTTAGGGCCCAAAGTTACTTTCACAGCGTCTGCAAGGACGTTTACGCCCTTCAACAGTTTTTGGCGAGCTGCATCACCGAATTTTACGTCTTTAGCCATTTCTAAAATTTCCTGTCTTGTCTAAATGATTGTTGGAGTCGAAAACAGAAGCCCTACTTCTTCTTTTTCGTCTTTTCGATAACACCAAATATTTCGCTTTCATTCAAAATCAATAACTCTTCGTCACCAATTTTCACTGTGTTGCTGGAATACTTCCCAAAAACCACGGTATCGCCAACTTTTAAGTCCACAGGCTGCGTATCGCCATTCTCCTGACGCTTGCCAGGACCAACAGCTATAACTTCACCTTGCGATGGCTTTTCAGTAGCAGAACCTGGAAGCACGATGCCTCCTGCGCTGGTTGACTCTTCTTCCATGCGTCGAACAACAACGCGATCTTGCAAAGGCCGGATATTCATTATGTATCTCTCCCAAATCGAACGATTTAATTAACAGTACTGAAAAAAATCACTTCTGCCCCGATGGCTGACGCAATCATCCTCAAATTACCAATCTGTAACACAGGCTGCTGTTTCAGGCCTCCCACGCAAATTAGTTGATGACTCCTAAATGGGGATAGTCGCAGGAAATTCAATGCCTTTGAGGCATTTACCAAAGCTTTTTTCGAGCCAGTGAACAGTAACAGCGTATCTGATTGTTTTTATTGATCTTTTTTATCCGAATCAGCATCGGATTTTCGCTCACTTTCGGGAAGTGACGCCGACTCCTCATGGTAGTCGCCCTCGTAGACATTCGGCCCGCCAGGTCGACCTTGTTGGTCGCCTCTACTACTAAAATGACCAAAGCTAGCCCCTGAGGCTGGCCCGCCCATCGCTTTGACCATCCCCGATCGAACCACGGAACGCGCAATCTTCCTGCGTAGTGGCCCAGTTAGCAAGACAAAGCCGATCGTATCGGTGATAAATCCAGGAGTTAACAGAAGCGCCCCTGCCGCGGCGAGCAGCATACCTTCAACTATCTCCTGTGCCGGTAATTGCCCTGATTGAAGCTTCTCGTTCGCTCGGGTCAGTGTTGCGAACCCTTGCCGTTTTAGAATCTGCACCCCAATAACTGCCGTTGCCACCACCATACCAAGCGTTGTAAGCGAACCAATTCGATCGCTGACCTCGAATAACAGCAACATTTCACCCAGGGGCACCAAGATGAAAAAGATGAAAAGAAAACGCACGGCCAACCTCGGTTGAATTTATAATAGACTTACTTTAACACGATAGCGGATACGCCAACTATTGGTTATGAACGACTCAGCGCTCAACAACAAAGAGAAGATCTGGCGAATCGTCTATCAGATCCCCAAGGGGAAAGTCTCTAGCTATGGTCAGGTGGCTAGATTGGCTGGCCTACCTGGATATGCCAGATACGTGGGTCATACGATGAAGAACCTTCCCACAGGAACCAAGCTTCCTTGGCACCGAGTTGCGAATTCTCAAGGAAAGCTCTCGTTCCCCGCCGGCAGTCGTGAATACCAGACACAGAAATGCAAGCTAGAGGCTGAGGGGGTGGTGTTTGTGAACGGTAGGTTCTCGTTGAAAAACTATGGCTGGAATCAGGGCGTCGGCTGAGCGGCTTGCTCCGGCTCATAAGATTTCATCAAACTTCTAACCCAAACCAAAAGACACAGCCCAGGGATAACCATTAGGCTGGTCAGTACGAAGAAGAAAGCCCAATCGCCGTTAAGAAAATCCACAAGTGCCCCGCTTCCAGCTGCCAAAGTAGTCCTGCCTAGATTAGAAATCGATACCATTAGGGCGTATTGAGTGCCCGTATACGTGCGACTCGTGAAGTAGGAAATAAAGGAAACGAAAGCAACCGTTGAAAAAGCCACGAAAAAATTATCGATAATGAGCGTAAAAATAAACAGGTTAGTATTCGGCCCGACAATCGCTATTAGCGCATATAACAAGTTAGCAGCGGCCATCGCGACCCCTGCAATAAACAAACCCCTCATCACGCCAAATCGCGTATTAACCATAGCCGCTAGAATGGCGAATGCAGCTGTAACCAAGCCTCCGAAAAATTTAGAATAAAAACTTATCTGATCCGTTGTAAAACCAACCTCAACATAAAAGAGCAATGACATCCGGCCCAGCATGGATTCGCCTAGCTTAAACACCAGCAGGAACAACAACACAGCCAAGGCCAGTCGAAATCCACAGCGATTGAAAAACTCCTTAAATGGACCAACAAAATATTTTAAGATCCAAGCAGAAACGGATCCTTCTGCGTTTTTGGCCTCCGGTATTAAATCAGCCTCTTCGATAACCGGTTCAGGCGATGCGATAACCAGAGCAAAGATAAACACATAGATTAAGATCAGGTAGCGGTAGACAACAGGCCAATCCAGACCAATTGTTTCGCCACCCAAAGCCAGAGCCAGCGCACCACCAATAAAGCCATACCCAGCCCACCAGCCACTTGTCGTCATCGCGGCAGCGTAAGGCATCTTCGCGTCCATTTCATCGCGGGAAAATATCGTAATACGGTAGGCATCAACGGCGATATCTAGCGTTGCACTGAATGTAGCTATGGCAACGGCTATAAGCGTTACATAGAGCAAATTTTCCCTAGGATCGCCGAAGCTAATTGCAAGTAGCAACAAAGCGATGGCCATCTGACAAAATAGGATCCAGGATCGACGCTGACCAAACAGACGATAAAGTATGGGTAGTTTAATCCTGTCGACAAACGGCGCCCACATCCAATTGATTGCGTAGACAGTACTTATCGCTCCAATAAAACCAATGGTAGATCGAGAAAAACCAGATTCCTGCAACCACAAGGTTAGGACAGAACCGGTTAACACAAAGGGAAACCCGCTACAAAATCCAAACAGCAAAATCGTCAAGAAGCGCCTGTCTCTTAGCGCTCGAATTGAATCTGCGAATGAAAGTTGCTGTGACAAATTAAATTCCTAGGTCGTTCTAAGGCGCAAGACTGAGCACGTGCTTAGTCGCGGAAATTATCGTACTGCAAGGGAACGCCATAACTGCCTTCCTTAAGCAAAGCCATTACTTGCTGAAGGTCGTCACGCTTCTTGCCCGTTACGCGCAATTTCTCGCCTTGGATCGCCGTCTGTACTTTGAGCTTGGCCTCTTTGACAGCCTTCACAATCTTGCGAGCGATGTCTGCCTCGATCCCCTGCTGCACAGTAACGATCATACTTGCCTTCTGACCTAACAGCTGCACATCACCTTCTTCAAGGCTCTTAATATCGATACCACGCTTTACCATTTTTGAGCGTAGTATTTCTAGCATTTGTTGAATTTGAAAGTCGGATTCGGCACTTACCTTAATATTGGAATCGCTGTCCAACTCGAACGATGCATCGGTTCCCTTAAAATCGAAACGCGTTCCCACCTCACGATTAGACTGATCTAAAGCATTGTTCAACTCATGCATATCAACTTCTGAAACTATATCGAACGAAGGCATCGCTTACTCAACTCCTCTATATCGGCAGACAAAATCAACCTGCATTGATTTGTTTAATGGCAGTCGCCCAGAATGGAAGGCTTAGATGGATAAGCAGTTTATCATTAATAGTGAATGCAACACATTAAATGATAAGATCGACAATGCCACGATAATGCTGAATTTTCTCAGCTTATTCACTAAACCAGTACGCACATCCATCGAACTTTAGGAAACCACATTTGATCGCTCAAAAGCAGATACTTGTATTGATATCGCTAACAGTTGTCTGTGTAGCCAGCATCGTTTTCTCTCTGCTTAGTGGTAGCGTCGATATAACAGCGACTGAGTTGGCCCGGAGTATCTTTTCGTCAGAACCCAGCCTCAGTACCCAGGTGTTGCAAGAAATTCGCATACCCCGAACCCTAGCTGCGTTCGTGACCGGTGGCTTGCTGGCGCTCTCCGGTGCAATCATGCAAGTACTGCTTCGCAATCCGCTGGCCGACCCTTATATCTTAGGTATTTCTGGTGGCGCCGCAGTCGGAGCACTTTCGGCGATACTCTTAGGAGCGACAGGGTTCTGGTTATCGAACGCTGCTTTCGCTGGCGCTGTATTTTCCATATTCCTAGTCTTTGGAATTGCTAACAAATTTGGTAGCTGGTCTGTGACGAGGTTGCTACTCACCGGCGTGGTTGTTTCTGCAGGCTGGGGTGCCGTAATCAATATCCTGCTCACCACGAGTTCCACCAACAACGTGCAGAGCATGTTGTTTTGGCTGATGGGGGACCTGAGCCAGAGCAGCGTCAATCCAGCACATTACCTGCTATTGCTTGTAGGCCTCGTTGGTGGAATCGCCGTCAGTCGCTCATTGAATGTACTCATAAGGGGCGAATTATTGGCCGTGAGCCTAGGAGTCAATGTGCAGTCGCTGCGGCTACTGTTATTCTTTTCTGCATCTGTGTTTACAGCAACTGCAGTAACTATCGCAGGCTCTGTCGGATTCGTTGGTTTAATAATTCCGCACATGTTGCGATTGCTGGGCGCACGAGACCATCGCCTATTAATACCCTCCTGCGTATTGCTGGGAGGAAGCTTCCTAGTTCTGGCAGATAGCTTGGCGCGCACATTAATCGCCCCACAGCAGCTTCCAGTCGGCGTGGTTACCGCCGTCATTGGCGTACCTGCCTTTATCCTGATACTAAGATCCACGATTCGGAAATAGCATGGCGAACCTGAAAATTCAGTCTCTAAGCCTTCATATTGAGGGCAAAACTCTTTGCCACGATCTGAATGTTCAGGTTGGGGAAAATGAACGCTGGGGATTACTAGGAAAAAACGGGGCTGGCAAAACCACTCTACTGCATGCCCTTATAGGGCAGCGGCGCGCAGATCAGGGCAGTATCGAGCTAGATGGAATCAGTGTCTATGACATAAAACAGAGAGAGCTCGCGAGTAAAGTTGGCATACTGTTTCAGCAAGGCATCGAAGCACTTCCGGCAACAGTTTTCGAAACGGTAATGCTGGGGCGCCACCCTCACGCTCAGTCTCTGTTGTGGGACGATCCGCAAGACATTGAAATCGCGAAAAGCGCATTAGCCGCCTTCGACTTGGATCAGTTACAAGAACGTGCAGTGGAGTCACTATCAGGGGGTGAACTACAGAGACTAGCTCTGGCCATGTTGCTGGCTCAGACTCCACAGCTTTTCTTACTTGACGAACCAAGCAATCATTTGGATGTCGCTTTTCAGGTCAAGCTGCTATCAGTACTCACAAATAAGGTTGTCGAAACCTCAGCGAGCTTGATCATGGCAACCCACGACATCAATCTCGCGTTTAGGTTTTGCGAGAACGTAATATTATTGTTGGCCGATGGTGAGTCCATAGTAGGAAGCTGCACCGATGT
This sequence comes from Pseudomonadota bacterium, assembly GCA_027592275.1. Lineage (GTDB taxonomy): Bacteria > Pseudomonadota > Gammaproteobacteria > Pseudomonadales > Pseudohongiellaceae > UBA9145. The sequence continues at coordinate 6,252 of JAQCKF010000012.1, read as the reverse complement.
GCTGACCGAAGAGCACTTAAGTCGGGCCTACGGCTGCCACATCAAATCTGTTAGCAGCGGTGAACACCGACTTTTTTATCCAGCCTGATTTTCTAGGCTATATCAACAGCCCGTTTATAACGCCAGGTGTCTCACATCGCTGAGCAACTTGCCTAGATACGTGGCGAACAAGCCGCCATCTACGCCATTGACCGCCTTGTGATCATACGCAAGCGTAATCGGTAAAACTTTTCGCGGCAGGAATTCCCCACCGATATAGACAGGCTTAATGTCAGTTTTCCCGACACCGAGAATTGCTACTTCCGGTGCGTTGACGATCGGAATAAATCCCGTACCACCGATAGCCCCCAAGCTTGAAATCGTGAAGCAGGCACCCTGCATTTCATCAGCCTTGAGCTTTCTATTTTTAGCCTTGTTAGATAGCTCGATAACTTCTTCCGCTAATTGCCAGATCGTCTTCTGATCGACATTCCTGATAACCGGAACCAGTAGCCCCGCTTCAGTCGCAACTGCCATGCCGATATGTACGTACTTCTTCTGAATTACGTATTCACCGGAGGAATGTAATGAAACATTGAATTGTGGGTATTCCAACAAAGCCTTCGCACAAGCCTTCAACAAGAATGGAAGGAATGTTAATCTGACATCGCGACGTTCTGCCTCGCCCTTCAATCCCGCCCTGAACTCTTCCAGATCTGTAACATCAATCTCATTGAACTGAGCGACATGCGGAACAGAGTTCCAGTTACGCTGCATATTCACCGAGATGAGCTTGTGTAGCTTACTTCGCTGGACTTCTTCTACTTCACCAAATTGACTGAAGTCTATGTCGGGTATGGTAGCTAGTGAAACGCCCTGACCTCCAGGGGCATTGATTTTGCTCTTAACAAATTCCTGCACATCCTCTTTAAGAATACGAGATTTCGCACCGCTACCATTAACCTGCCCAAGATCGACGCCTAGTTCTCTGGCCATTTTCCGCACGGCCGGGCCTGCGTAAACTTTCTTCGAGGATTCGTGCCCAGATGTGGCCAGTGCAGGTGCCACCGCTTGGGGTGGAGCAGGCGCGGGCTTGCTTGACTCTGCCGTCTCAACTGGCCGTGCTTCTTGTTTAGCCGTCGGCGCTTCTTGTTTAGCTGCAGGTGCACTCGCCAGGATTTTAGCAATCGGCGAGCCAGTTTTAACTTTGTCGCCAACTGCGACTAACAATGATTCTATGACGCCGGCATAAGGCGCGGGCACGTCCATAGCAGCCTTATCGGACTCGAGTGTGATTAACACGTCATCGACTTCGATTGCGTCTTTCTCTTTAATATGGATTTCGATAATCTCAATTTCGTCATCGCTGCCCAAGTCTGGGACTTCGATAGTTTGAGATGTAGGAGCAGGCGCTGCTACGGGAGCCGAAGCAGCTTCTTCAATCTTCGTCGGTTCAGCGGCGGGCGCTTCTTTCGCTGGTTCTGCAGAAGGGGCCGGTTCTTCCGCTGGAGTGGAATCTTGACCGCCACTATCAGCAATCTCCAGCGAGAGCATTTCACTACCGGTGCTAACCTGATCACCTAGGTTCACAGAGATGCTTTTCACCACGCCAGCCATCGGCGCTGGGATTTCCATAGCAGCTTTATCGCTTTCCAAAACCAAAAGCGAATCGTTCTTTTCCACAGACTGCCCAACCGAGACAAGCAGCTCGATTACTTCTACTTCACTGGCATCACCCAGATCTGGAACTTTTATATTCTCAATTGACACCGGTTACGGCTCCTGAATGTTATCAATACTATTCTGGTTCGATTACTGCGCGAGCGGGTTTGGCTTATTCTGATCTATCCCACTAGCCTTCATGTGATCGGTAATCTGCTTTGCAGTAATTACGCCTACTTCTTTCAACTCAGTTAACGCAGCCAGTACGATGAATTTACAATCGACCTCAAAGAAATGTCGAAGCTGCTCACGGCTGTCGCTGCGACCAAATCCATCTGTACCCAACACTCTAAAAGTCTCGGGAACGAACTCTCGGACTTGATCGGAATGCGCCTTCATATGATCTGTTGCTGAGACAATCGGTCCCTTCTGCTTTAAAAGCATTTCAGTCACGTAAGGAATCTTCGCCTTCTTGTTTGGGTTGAGCATATTCTCGCGCGTCACAGCTAACGCTTCTTTACGCAGTTCATTGAAGCTAGTCACGCTCCACACATCAACTGATAGGCCGTAGTCTGAACGTAGCACCGCAGCGGCCTTCCTTACCTCAAGCAGGATAGTGCCACTGCCTAGCAGGCGTAACCTCTTATCTGATTTAGGCTTCGCTGTCTTATACGCTTTACTACCTCCATCTTCGAGCAGGTACATGCCCTTGATGATGCCCTCTTCAGCACCCTTGGGTAGCTCAGGTTGTTTATAGTTTTCATTCATAGTGGTGATGTAGTAGAAGACGGATTCCATCTCCTTGTACATTCTACGTAAGCCTTGTTGCACAATAACCGCAAGTTCGTAAGCATAGGCTGGATCGTAGGAAACACAGTTCGGAATCGTTGAAGCTAGGATATGACTGTGACCATCTTGGTGCTGTAGGCCTTCACCGTTGAGTGTCGTGCGACCTGCAGTAGCGCCTATCAAGAAACCGCGCGCCTGAGAATCACCAGCAGCCCAACACAGATCGCCCACTCTTTGAAAGCCAAACATAGAGTAGTAAATATAGAAAGGGATAAGGGGGTAGTTGCTAACACTATATGAAGTCGCAGCTGCCAGCCACGCAGAGAACGCGCCGGATTCTGTGATGCCTTCTTCCAGCATCTGCCCTTCCTTGTCTTCGCGGTAATACATCACCTGATTGGAATCCTCAGGATCGTATAACTGACCAACCGAAGAGTAGATGCCCATCTGCCGAAACATACCCTCCATTCCAAAGGTGCGCGCCTCGTCAGGAACGATAGGCACAACACGCTTGCCTACTTCCTTATCTCTAGATAGCGCCGCGAGCATGCGCACGAATGCCATGGTCGTCGAGAGCTCTCGATCGCCACTGCTCTTCGTTTGATTCTCGAAGGCGCTCAGGCCCGGAATTTCTAGCGGTATTGTTTCCACGCGCCGCTGCGGAACAGGCCCGCCTAACTCGCTACGCATCTGGCGCATATAGGTAAGCTCAAGACTGTCCTCTGGTGGTCTATAGTAGGGAACCGACTCGAGGTCCTTATCTTTGATTGGAATACCGAAGCGGTTTCTAAATTTCTTCAAGCCCTCAATGTCGAGCTTCTTAACCGAGTGCGTATCGTTCTGTGCCTCTGCTGTATCGCCGAAGGCATATCCTTTGACTGTTTTCGCAAGGATCACCGTAGGCTTGCCATTGTTCTGCACGGCCTCAGCATAGGCTGCATATACTTTGTATGGGTCATGACCGCCACGATTTAGAGCCATGATGTCATCATCGGAAAGGTGTTCGACCATCTTCAGTAACTCTGGGCTTTTCCCGAAGAAATGCTCTCGCGTATAGGCTCCCCCGCGGCTAACGTAGTTTTGGTATTCACCATCAACAACCTCATCCATACGCGCCTGAAGTATGCCGTCTTTATCCGCATGCAGCAGCGGATCCCAATGCCTTCCCCAGACCACCTTAATAACATTCCATCCAGCGCCGCGAAACACAGCCTCAAGCTCTTGAATGATCTTGCCGTTACCGCGCACAGGTCCATCGAGCCGCTGTAAATTGCAGTTGACAACAAAAATTAGATTGTCCAGCTTCTCGCGCCCAGCTTTGCTGATAGCACCGAGTGATTCTGGCTCATCCGTCTCACCATCACCAAGAAAAGCCCATATCTTGCGATTGCTGTTATCTACAAGCTTCCGGCTAGTGAGGTATTTCAGAACGTGGGCCTGATAAATAGCCGTAATTGGGCCGAGACCCATCGATACTGTTGGGAATTGCCAGTAGTCAGGCATCAGCCAAGGGTGTGGATAGGAAGAAAGGCCATCGCCGCCTACTTCCTCTCTAAATCTATCGAGCTTGGCTTCATCCATGCGTCCTTCTAAATAGGAGCGGGCATAAATACCCGGAGATGAATGCCCCTGAAAATAGATGAGGTCGCCTTCATTTTCCTTATTCGGGCCATGGAAGAAGTAGTTAAAGCCCACATCATAGAGCGTAGCCGCAGAGGAAAAAGTTGAGATGTGCCCACCGATGCCGGGATTGCGCTCATTGGCTCGCATTACCATGGCTAGAGCGTTCCAGCGAATAATGCCGCGAATCTCCCTCTCCATGAACATATCACCTGGCATACGATCTTCATTCATAGGGGATATAGTGTTGCGATACGGGGTATTGACCGAACCCGCAGATGATATAACACCTTCGATGCTCGCCTGATCGGCGAGGCGATCTAACAGGTACTGCGCTCTATCGATGCCCTCTTCATCTACTACCGAATGAAAGGCCTCTAGCCATTCCTCGGTTTCTTCTGGATTTCCGTCATTTTGCTGAGTCATGTTCTATAAATTCCGCATCCATCGCTAGCCAGGTGCTCGTCTAGTTTGTGTAAATAAATTACAAAGCGAGCGCAACTCTAACCCAAATTCGCCTGTTTTTCCATTTTTGGTTGCCGTATCTTGTAGTATTACTACAAGATGTATTTAGGAGCCGCACCTTCACTCAGCTGCTTATTTCTTATTAAAAATCAAAAACTTAGATAAGTTGTCCGTCACAATATCAGGCGCTAAACCGGAGCAAACGAAGCCCAAAGAGCAAAATACTACAATTTCCCAAGACTTACTCAAGTAATTAATTTACTAAATTGTAGTTTTAAGACGAAACGAGCCTTTATAGCAGCTGCCTATAAGCCAACAATTGTAATTAAGGCAAGCACGCTTAGCCAGATAGCCTGGCTACGCTCTAGCAACCCCAAGATGGCCTTAATCTCCGCAGACTCCCTGTCCTGAGCTTCGGCCTCTTCGCTCTCTTTAAGTGGATTGTTTATCACCATGCCCGATGCCGCAAAGTTCGCATATCCATAGAGGAGATCTGCATTGTTTGTCTCAATACTAAAGCGCCAGAACGAAGCGCGCACATTCTCGAAGCATTGCACAAAATTTCCGGCCAATGAGAAAGTGAGCGCAAGAAGTCGCAGCGGGACCCATTCCAATATCTGAATCACCCCAGTGATGAAATTGACCTGTTTCTGCAGCTGCTGCTCTCTGTGGCTATCGCGTAGTTGGTAGCTAATATATGAGAACAAGATTCCTAGGGCGCCTGCGCACATATACCAAAAGAACAAAACGAACATCCTCTCGAAACTGCGGTAAGTAAGCTGCTTACTGAAGTACTTACCGATACCATCCTTGTCATCTACATCGGGCAAGCTCGTTGCATAGAATTCTTGCTTCAGGAAATCGATGCACTCAGCCATATCTCCGCCTCTGAACTTCTCGAGAAAATCCTTGGCAAGTTGGCCGGGTTGCGTCCGATCGAAAGCAACCAGCAGGACCAAAATATGCACCATCATGGTGGCAAGCCCAAAGACGCTGCCCGAAGCGATAAACAAGATCAGAATTAGCAAGGCCAATGGAAGTGCATAGATAAGAACGAATGCTGTAAGCCAACCGAGGGGGATCTTATCTATGGACTTCCCAGGCTTTACTAGACACTTTCTAGCTTGGAAAAATAGTCTTCTTCAAATTTGGCCGGAGAAACACCTCCAGTGTGACTATGTCGTTTAATCGGATTGTAGAACATCTCAATAAAATTGAATATCTCTGTCTTTGCATCGTCTCTTGTCGAGTATATCTTTCGCTGAGTTACGCGTTTTTTGAACGTGGCAAAGAAGCTTTCAGCAACAGCGTTATCATGGCAGTTTCCTCGACGACTCATTGACGGCTTAAGATTGTTAGCCTGCAAGAATGCCACGTAATCTGCGCTGCTGTATTGGCTTCCTTGATCGCTATGTACCAACACAGTCGCTTTGGGTTGTCTCTTCCACACCGCCATCATCAGGGCTCGAATCACCAAATGTCGATCAATGTTTTTATCCATCGACCAGCCAACTATGCGCCGTGAAAAAAGGTCCAGCACTGTGGCCACATACAAAAAACCTTCGTAAGTTCGCACATATGTAATGTCACTTACCCAGGCTCGGTTCGGCACATCAGGATTAAAATTTCGATCCAAAATATTGTCAGCAATGCTGCCTAGCTTCCCTCCCTTCATATAACGACGCTTGTAGCCTATTTGGGCCCTAAGCTTGTTTTCTCGCATAATCCTGGCCACAC
>JAQCKF010000030.1 GCA_027592275.1 Pseudomonadota bacterium | reverse complement strand
TCTCCAGCGAAGTTTGAACAAGACTATTTTTCCAAGCTAGAAAGTGTCTAGTAAAGCCTGGGAAGTCCAATGCTCACGCAACCAATTAATAGAAATACATTATTAATACTACTTAGGCTTTGGTGAGACTAGGCGCAATTTCACCTCGGCTATAATGCTAGCTTTATACAAAATAGGTTTGAAATAAACCCGTATTAGTGTCAGGAATTATACTTACAGGAAAGGAAAAATAAAGAAACAAAGTGTTACATATGATCTCAGTACATTAAGAATAACGTACAAGAATATTGATCTAAATCATGTTTTGGTAATTCAAAAAATAGTCAAAATAGTCAAAATAGTATGATTAGCGACTACCACTTGTCCCGCATACGACGCAGACCAACGAAAGTAGATTGATCATTTAATTTTTTTACATCCGTACCCAGATCCGCAGCAACCCCCGCACGTACTTGCGTTTGATCCAATCGAAAAAAGACGTTGATTTCTCGCTCCATTGAGACTGTACTGACATAGCTTTCAGCACTAAGCCCTGCTTTAAATTGCGCGGACAATGATTGTGCTGATTGATTGTCCGGTTCTCGATCGAGTGTGAACTGCAAGTTATTTTCGATGTAGTCATGACCAGGGAATATTCGCACATCATCCGCCAGCGGATAGAATTGTTCGACGAATGTTTCGTACATGATCTCGGGCGCGCCACCCAAGTCGCAGCGCCCTATTCCAGCATTGAACAATGTGTCTCCACAGAATAAGGCGGGCGGCTCTGACTCGCTGCCAGAGGAATACAAACATATATGGCTCATCGTATGACCTGGGGTATCCATCACTTTCAGGCTAAGCTCTCCACATTTCAATGTGTCGCCGGCTTGTAAGCCTCTATCCACGTTCGGTATGGACTGCATAGCATCGAGATGGGAAACCAACTGCGCACCAGTTGCCGCGATAACCGGTGCGTTGCCACCAATATGATCGTGGTGGTGATGCGTGTTAGCGACAATTTTGATGCTCCATCCCAATTCTTTGGCAACTTGCAAGCACAGAGCATGATCCAAAGGGTCAATAGCAATCGCCTCGAGGGTCTCTTCGCAAGCAAGCAAATACATGTAGTTACTCAAGGGATTGCGAATGGGTATTTGTCTAATTAGCATGAGCGTTCCTACCGTGATCGGAATTGTTCAAGTAATCTTATCCTTATTCTAGAATAAGGACACGTCCATCCTCACTATACAGACGGGTATTTAACTCGTTCTAGCATGAATTCCCCTCATCCCAATAGATTGCTATCCTTGCGGCAGCTCTTGACCCATTTCTTATTCCATTCCTCGCCCGACATTGCCGAGGACAAACATCCTGATTTGAGGTGACTTTCTTGAAACTCTACGACCTTCCCGCTTCACCTAATGCTCGCCGTGTTCGAATTTTTCTAGCTGAGAAAGGACTAGAAATCCCCATGGTGCCTGTGAATATGGTGACGGGCGAAAACCAAACAGATGACTATCTGAAGAAAAACTCCCTAGGCAGAATGCCGCTTCTTGAACTGGATGATGGCAGCTATATTTCTGAGTCCATGGCTATATGTAGATACATTGAAGAAATGCATCCCAGCCCTGCATTAATGGGAAGCGGCGCACTGGAAACAGCTACCATAGAGATGTGGCAACGACGTATGGAATTTGAGTTCATTCTGCCTATCATCAGTATTTTTCGACATACCGCCGACATGTGGAAAGACCGATTCGTCCAGATAGCCCAAGTAGCTGAACAGGAGAGGCTAACGGTAAGTGCACGGATGGAATGGCTAGATAAGGAGCTAGATGGGAAGCAATTTATAGCAGGAGACGACTACACCGTAGCCGACATAACGGCACAGTGCGCTTTTGTGATGGCCAAAGCCGCCCTGGGCATTAAAATTCCTAAAGAGTTGGAAAACTTGAGCAACTGGTGGGCTAGAGTAACCACGCGCCCAACTGCCCGAGCTTGAGCTGGGCTCAATGAGCCGGATATCGATAACAACAATGCTAGAAACCATTCAGAGTTAAGGATTTACGATGACTTTTGTCACAACTCATATCAAATGGATCATGCTGATCACAGGCTTATTCACTTGCAGTATGTTTCAAGCATTTCTATCTCCAGAAAACGGTTTGAACATGGTATTCGGCACAAGTATTGATGGACCAATCGCTGAAGTTGTAGTGAGGAATTGGGGCGCCTTGATAGGTATAGTCGGCGTGCTGCTTATTTTTGGTGCGTTCAAGCCGCATTCTAGGCCGCTAATATTAGTTGTCAGCGCCGTCACCAAGGTCATTTTCATAAGCCTTATCCTGATCTATGGAAGTGACTACTTGGAAACTGCCGGTGGCCCCATTGTCTTTGATAGCATTGCGATTTTACTTTATCTAACCTATCTCATTCAGAATCGTAAAGAACTGAAGTTCTGAGACATAGTGTCGGATGCAGGACGCTTAGAAAAAAGAACAATCCCGAAAAAAGTTCCACTGATTTATTAAATTGAGGTCCTGTGGACTGTGGGATTTTTCGCTAAAGCCATTAATCTATATTTATTGCTTCAGAGTTCGCAGGAAGCGAAATCACCATCCCATCTTCTGTAATAATTGCGGACTCCGGAATACCACGACTAAATGCGGCAACAGCCATAGGATTTCTCGGCGCGGGCACTAAGTGATACAAAGCTAATTGGCCGATATCAGCCTCATCCACTAGACGTTGTAGATCCGATGTAGTCGCATGGTAATCCTGAATATCATGCAAGACCGTTGCAACCCTGGTGATGCCGGCACTGCGTAACGCATTCTCGGCCGCTTGCACGAGTTGTAGTGCCATGGCGTCGTGCAACACTACGTCCGCGCCGTCAGACATCTCTATTATTTTCTCGGTGACTAGACTATCTCCACTAATAACCACTGAGCGACCCGCGTAATCCAGCCGGTAGCCATAGGCAGGTTCGATGGGTGGATGGGAGACCTCGAAGGCAGTGATGCGCAAGCCATCCTCTTCTAAGATCACTCCTTCCTCGATAGTACGAGATTGAAGAACGCCAAGTTGAGGATTCAGCAACTCCTCGCCGTGATGAGCCACTCGGTATCCGCGGTCAAGCTCGTATGTGATATTCAATCCCTCAACGATGCGATCGACTCCTATCGGACCGATGATCTGCAGCGGGGCCGGTCTGCCCGCGACCCAGGAATTGAGATTAAAATCGCCAATGTCGGAGATATGATCGGAATGGAAATGCGTGAGCAAAATTCCGCGTAACTTAGCCGTTGGAATGCCTGCGAGATTCGCTGTGGCAGCAGAGCCAGAGCCTGCATCTATGAGGTAGAGATGTTCGGGTGTTTCAACTGCCACACAGGCCTGCGCGCGACCAGGAGCCGGTAGAGGTGAGGAAGTGCCACACAGGGTTATCTTCAGTCCGTCAAAACCTACTGGGGAGGAAGATGGTAGCTGCGCGTCGCTCACCGTCGAAAAAAACAATAATCCTATGACGCCAATTTTACTTACACACTTACTCCTACTCATAACTCTACTATCCTTTAGCTCCCTTAAGTTAATATCCCAAGCACTTCACACTTCTAATCTTCCTTCGGAGTGCCATCTCCATTCATGCCCATAGACTCATAGCGTCTCCAGCCGGCTAGTATACCTGCCAGGCCGTGATTGCCTTCATGGCAGGCATACTCGTAGATCGGGTCTTCGATACGGCGCATCGGCAATCGCGCCGACCAAGACACATCCCAAGTGTTAGGATCTTCGACGGTGAAGTCGTAGTCCAGCGTGTTCTCATCAAGCCAGGTGAAACGTTCCTCGACCTTCATCGCCTTCGACGTATTCCTCCAGCCATTTGCGTAGTAGTAGTTCTGCGTATTGATCACTAGCGTGTCGCCGTCCCAGCGTGCAATCGAGTCTCCTTCCCATTTCAACTGCTTGGTATGGTGCTCGTCGTCGAAGCGGATGATGCGCGCGTGGTGAATCATCTCACTGAGGATCATGACGTGATCTTTGGTTTGCACGAGTTGCATATTGTTGTTGTAGGAGCCTGATATCATCGGCGGCCCCGTGCGAGCATTCAGCAGGCAGCGATCGTTCAGCGTTCTAGATTCGGGGCCTTCACTTAGCCTGAGCTTCTCACTGGTCTCTGCGGAGCGCTCTTTACCCATCACATTTAGTTCTGGCACACGACCATTGAGCGGATCGTAGATTAGAGAGGTTCTTCGATCGGCGATCGTTTCGACGCCACGTTCATACCAGAATTCGTTATAGGAGATCACTCCCGGAGGGTAGCCAGCGCCTCCTACCGAATCGATGATCAAGTCACGATTCTGTCGTCTATTCTCAAATGCCGCCCATTCGGCAGCCTCCTCCTCGGTAAGAGTCGCCTTGTCGGCAAGTTCGGGAGGCCTATTCAGTGGTGTGAGTGTTCGGAAGGTATAAGTGCCTTGAAAATCTGGGACTCCGTGTTCGGTGCGTGGAATATCTCCAGACTGCGCCGCGAGAACTGGCGCAACGAATATGGTAGCCAATACTAAAGCCGTCTCGCTAAGGATTTTTATTTTCATGAGATACTCCCTATAATTATTGTTATGAGTTACAACGCCGTTCTAATTCTGATAAACCAGTTCTCCGCCTACATAGGTCTGTTCGATTTCGATACCCATGATCTCTTCCGGGTCGATGGTCAAAATATCATCGGAGAGAACGACCATGTCGGCGAGCTTGCCTGGTTCAAGCGAACCCTTTAAGTCTTCTTCGAATCCAAGGTAGGCACCTTTAATCGTATACCCCGCAATCGCTTCCTCGATAGTGATAGCCTCATCCGCCCCGAATACTCTTCCGCTCATGCCCTTCCTAGTGACAGCCGCATAGATGCCTACTAGCGGACCGATGGGTAGGATGTCGCTGGAGATGGCGACATGAATCCCGTGATCCATTGGCGAGCGCACCGGGTTATTGTGTTCGAGACGCCAGCCCTCAAGGTTCGCCACGTAGCGGCCTTCCAAGGTATAGGTAAAATTCGGCTGCTGCGTGATATGAATACCATGCTCTGCCATAGTCTCCATTGTTTCGTCTGATGGACGCATGGAGAAGTGATTGAGATAAGTGCGATGATCTTCTCGCGGATTTCTCGTGAGTGCATTGGCCAGCGTAGCGACTACCAGCTCAATCGCCGCGTCGCCGATCGCATGGATGCCCATCTGCCAGCCCGCGTCGTGAATCTCATTAATGTGAGCGACTAATTCTTCCGCCGGCATATTCAGGTAACCGCGATAGTCGCCTTGATTTAGGTAAGGCTCCTTGGTGAAGGCGGCCGGACCTGTAAAGCCACCATCGGCAAATACCTTGATGGGGCCAATTCTCAGGAACTCGTTGCCATCGCCGACTCTGGCTTTGACCTCATTGATAGTCTCTGTGTCAAACCACTGAAATTGTACCGCCGAGCGCGGCAGCCTCACTCCCGGCTTGGCGTAGAGCTCTTCCCACATCGCGTACTCATCAGGATCTGTTGAGGCATCGGTAATACTTGTGATTCCCTTGGCAAGCAGGTTGCCTAAATTAATTTCTAGGCTGGCGAGTAACTCTTCATAGGTCGAATCTGGCACCAGACGACCGACGATACCCTGCCGCTCACGAATAATCCCATTCGCCACGCCGTTCTCATCGCGCTCGATTACACCTCCTTCAGGATCGGGCGTATTATTGTTTATCTCGGCTAAGCCCAGCGCCGATGTACTAACAACCGCACTATGGCCTCCCGCTCGAGTAAGGGTAACGGGATTGCGCGGGGCGGCGACATCAAGATCACCACGAAGCGGCTTGCGACCTTCCGCCAACTCGTCCTCCGACCAGCCGTAGCCCGTAATCCACTCTCCCGCTCCTAGCTGGGTAGCCTTAGCACGAATCAAGTCCTGTATCTCGGCAATCGAGGTAACTTCGCTCAAATCAATATAGCGCTGCGGATCGCCGCTTATATGTGTATGGGAATCGATAAAACCTGGGATAAGAGTCTTGCCGTCGAGATCACGCACGGTGCTGGCCTCATACTTATCTAACAGCGAGGCATCTCCTAGCTCGACGACCTTACCATTGGTCACCACGATTGTGTTGTGGATGCTAAACGCCTCATCGACGGAAACGATCTTGCCATTGCTCAGTATTAGGTCGGCAGCAATTTTATCCACCGACTCCTGCGCAGGCTGACATGCTGCGAGCGAGGAAACTAAAGCTGAGATGAGCAAGGTGCTTCTAAGATTCTTCATGTTTCTGTCCTGTTTTATTAATCTGATTGCATGATCAAGAGCAACTTACTGTATTAAGTTTTCCGTCTTCGCATATTCGAGGGTTGATGCCAGTGCCGTGCCAAATTTCTCAACCATCTCATCGACCTGATTTTCTTCAATGATTAGTGGCGGGCAAAAAGCAACAGAGCTTCCGCTAACTACACGCAGCAACAAGCCTGCATCCTGGCAAGCACGCTGAGCAAACGCTCCCACCTTGCCATCGCTAAATGCCTGCCCAGTTTCTTTATTGGCCACCAACTCGATAGCTCCAATGAGACCCTTGCCCCGCACCTCACCCACTAACTCGTGACCTGAAAACTCCTGCAGCCGAGATTGCATGTGTGCGCCCATTTTCGCAGCTTGTGCGAAGAGGTCGTCTCGCTCGTATATCTCCAATGCTTTTAGTGCGGCAGCACAAGCGACCGGATGACCAGTGTAAGTATAACCGTGTCCAAAAACGCCAACCTGAGTACTCTGATCGACCATCGCTTCATACATTTCACCAGGAATAACGGCCGCACTAATTGGGATATAGGCTGACGACAGCTGTTTCGCTAAACTCATGAGATCTGGCTTTATGCCCATTGTTGTAGAGCCGAAGTCATTTCCCGTTCTACCGAATCCACAGATCACCTCATCGGCCCAGAGTAGAATACCGTGCTCATTCAACAAAGCTTGCACCTTAGGCAGGTAACCTTCAGGCGGCACGATCACGCCACCGGCACCCATTAGTGGTTCGGCAATGAAGGCAGCGATCGTCTCGGCCCCTTCTTCAAAGATTATTTTCTCTAGGTTTTTCAACAGACGGGAAACAAATTCATCTTCCGACTCATCGCCTATCTTGCCGCGAAAGTAATGTGGACAATCCGCTCGAAGAATACCGAGCGCCTCTACCGGCAGATCGAAGTGACTGTGCATCACAGGCAGTCCAGTGAGGGCAGCGGCAGCTACGGTCACGCCGTGATAGCCGCGGTCTAATGCGATGATTTTTTTCTTCTGGGGTTTACCGATGGCATTGCCATAGTAACGCAGCATTTTTATCTGCGAATCGTTCGCCTCGCTGCCGGAGTTGCTGAAGAAGATTCGAGCATCCGCGATCGGTAACATGGCGGCGAGCTTGTCGGCCAATTCCATTACAACAGGATGGGTGCGACCGCCGAAGAGGTGACTGTATGAGAGAGTTTTAAGCTGAGAGTTGATAGCGGCAATGAGTTCTTCATTGCCGTAGCCAAGGGCGGAACACCACAGGCCTGACAAGCCCTCTAGATACTGATTGCCTGCGTCGTCGTAGACATAGACACCCTTACCGCTGACTATATTTAGCTGTTCGACAGCGGATAGATTCGTAACCGGATAAATGATCGAGGACATAGACAATTCACCTTCATTAATTGCCTAGAACTCTAGCATTTATGCAACGATTTGAATACCAATCCCCGGGGCCCGGTACGCTTGGGTGCTACTCCTTAGCGACGAAACCTTCCCAGCTCTGCATATAGGTGATGAACTTGTCCGAAAGCCCTTCATCTACTAGGTGGCTGCGTGCTACTGGGTTTTCTATCGGCTTGAAGATCGGGTCTTCGAGATAGCGATTTGGGAAGTCATGGTGCAAGATTGCCGCCCGCCCCAGCATGATCCAGTCTGCGCCAGCGGCCAACGCCTTTTCAGCCTCCTCGGGCGTGCGAATCTTACCGGCAACCCCTAGTCGAACTTCGCCTCGTTCCAGCTCAGTAAAATAGGACATGAGAGTCCTGCCCTGCATGGCTTCTTCATTTGGTTCTTTAAAGACGTCCCACAGTGACATATCCAGAAAATCGATCTGGCCAGTGCTCATCAGCTGCTGCGCCACGGTTTGAACTTCGCTGAGCACTAAACCAAAACGCTCGGGAGACAAACGCACTCCCACCATAAAGTCATCTCTGCATTGTTCACGAATGCCATCGAGTATTTCGAAGAAGATGCGGCTCCTGTTCTCGAGAGAGCCTCCATAGAGGTCATCGCGTTGGTTGTTCTCACTGCTCAGAAACTGACAGAGAATATAGCTATGGGCACCATGAATTTCGATACCATCAAACCCAGCCTCCTGAGAACGTACTGCTGCCGCGACAAAGTCAGCAACTAACTGCTCAATCTCGACCAAGCTCAGCGCCCGCGCGCCTGTCTTCTCATCCCCAGAGGGGCTCACTGGCTCGGTAACAATTAGCTCACTCGGCGAGCGCATGCCAGCATGATGCAACTGACAAATCGCCACACTACTGTGGGCTTTGATCGTTGCCGCGAGATGACTCAGGCCTTCGATGTGTTTATCTGAGAATACGCCAAGCTGCCCCGGAAAACCCTGACCGACTGCCTGCACGTGCGCTGCACAGGTCATAGTGAGACCAAATCCGCCTTCGGCACGCATGGTGAGCCATGTAAACTCCTCGTCCGATAGCACGCCATCCTCATGACTCTGGGTGTTAGTGAGAGGTGCCAACATGAAGCGATTCTTCATAGTCGGGCCACGGCTAAAGCTAAGCGGTTGGAAAAGTTGGCTCATTTTTATTGGTAGTTCCTATTTGTAGAGAGTAAAAGCAGGCGAAAGATTACACGTTTAGGCGGAATTTCGAAACCACTGCTTTGTTGCTCTTGGATACACTGCGCAGATTCACGTAGACTCGACAATCAGACATCTTGGCCTGTGCCTCTACTAATGCAGCCCAATAAGAATAAGGAGACACTATGCAAACTTCGCAAACCACAGCTGTGTTTACCGGCCTGCTCAGCGCCGTGCTTTTCACCGGGCTATTCGCACAGGGCCCTGATGCAATGTCCTCAGGAAGTGAATGGACTCAGTATCGCGGCAATCTTGCAGGCACAGGCTTTTCGCCTTTAACGCAGATCAATCAGGACAATGTAGCCAATCTCGACAGCGCCTGGTCTTACTCACTGCTTGCCAACGCACTCAATACCGATGAGAACCCTAGAGCACCGAATTCGCAGGTAACGCCGATTGTTGTGGAGGGCGTCATGTATCTTCCCGCGGCTGACCGCGTGATTGCACTAGACCCTGTAAGCGGTGAAGAGCTGTGGACACACAGAGTTTTGGAGAGTGTCGCATCCAGACGCGGAGTGTCCTATTGGCCTGGCGACAACGGCTCCCCCCCACGCATCCTCTATACCGCCGGTAGGCGACTGGTGGCGCTCGATGCAGCCACGGGCGAACTCGCCTCTGAGTTTGGTGATTCAGGCGAGATTGATATGCAGATCCCCTATAACTCTGTTGCTATGGTTTTCGAGAACACGGTAATAGTAGGAGCAAATACACCCAGGGGCGCTGAGGGAGGAATCGGCAACGCAAGAGCCTTCGATGCACGAAGCGGAGAGAAAGTCTGGGAATTTGAGTCCGTACCTGGGCCTGGGAATCTCGGACACGATACCTGGGAAGGTGATAGTTGGCGCGGAAGACTAGGCGCCAATGCCTGGCCATTCTATTTCACCGTCGACGAACAGCGCGGCCTAATCTATCTCCCACTCGCCTCGCCAATCCCATTCGGTTACGGCGGCGACCGCGCGGGCAACAATCTTTTTTCTAATTCACTAGTCGCAGTCGATATACGCAGCGGAGAATACCGCTGGCATTTCCAAACCATTCATCACGACCTATGGGATCACGATCCGCCCGCACCTCCGGCATTATTTGATATAGAAAAAGATGGCGAGTTGATTCCAGCGCTAGGCGTGACAACTAAATCTGGTTATCTGTATTTATTAAATCGAGAGACGGGGGACGCCATCTACGGCATTGAAGAGCGCGCCGTGCCTGCGAGCGACGTGCCAGGCGAGGAGACTTCTCCCACGCAACCGATTCCGACTAATCCGCCCGCATTGGCACGCGTGAGCTTCGATGCATCCGACCTAGTAACTGCCGCTGACACATCACCAGAACATGCCGCCGCCTGTTCACAGCTGCTCGCTGACTCTGGAAACGTTACCAATCAAGGTCCATTTACGCCTTGGGCCTACAGACCCGATGGCGCTGGTGATAACACCACGCTGCTATTCCCGGGGCTTACCGGCGGGCCGAACTGGGGTGGTGTAGCGTTCGA
Source organism: Pseudomonadota bacterium (assembly GCA_027592275.1). GTDB lineage: Bacteria > Pseudomonadota > Gammaproteobacteria > Pseudomonadales > Pseudohongiellaceae > UBA9145. Next base: position 20,732 of record JAQCKF010000030.1, on the reverse strand, counting down.
CCCTGCCAGCAAGTACGCCTTCGTCTTTGCTGGCGACATAGGCAGCTTTGGCTGGGTAGAAGAGTCCGAAGACGGTGCCGAGTATCCCATGCAGCGTCGCGGCCCTAGGTCTGGCAACTTTCAAATAACTATCGATGGCATGTCTTTGCCCTGCCAGAAGCCGCCATGGGGAACCCTGTCGGCTGTAGATACCACAACGGGCAATATCGCCTGGCAGCAAACGATAGGATTGAGCGAAGTACTCCCCGAGGAAAACCAGAACACCGGTAGAGCAGGACGTGCATCAGTCTTAGCTACCGCAGGGAATCTATTGTTCATCGCAGCAACAGATGACAATCGTCTGCGAGCATTGGACACAATGACTGGGCGACAACTGTGGGAAACAGCTCTAGCTAAACGCGGAAACGCTAACCCCATGACCTACCGGGGCGCGGATGGAAATCAATACGTGGTAATTAGTGCCACAGATACCCTGCGCGCATTCAGGCTACCGTAGGCGACCTGCTGAAACGGTGCGCTTTCAACCTAGTCACTCGCGACTAGGTTAGGCCGCTGCTGCAAGAAGTCTGTTACCTGCTCGTAGGCCAGCGCAAATTCCAGCACCTTCTTATCTTCTCCGAACCGGCCCATGACTTGAATCCCCATGGGTCTACCCTGCGCATCGAAACCCGCAGGGACATTCACGATAGGATTTCCTGCAAGGCTGCCGGGGATAACAACCTCCATCCAGCGATGGTAGGTATCCATCTTTCTACCTGCAATCTCAGTCGGCCAGTGAACCTCTTTAGAAAATGGAAAGACCTGAGCAGTTGGCAACACAAGAAAATCGAATTTCTCCAACAGATGAACTACCTCTCGATACCATCTCGCTCTGGCATTGCCAGCGTCATTGATCTGCCGCGCAGTTAATTCCAAGGACTGTTCAATTTCCCAAATAAACTCGGGCTTTAGCAGTGCTCGCTGGGCAGGATCGTCATACATTGATTGAGAGGCGCTGCGGCCCAAGTTTCGAAGATCGACCCAGGTACGCCACAGCTCGGCCATATCGAAATCTGGCATGCAGTGCTCGACCTTCGCGCCGGCCGCCTCCAGCAAGTTGAGGCTAGATTCACAGACATCGAGTACGCCGGCCTCCATCGCCAGATATTTCTCAAAGTCTCCCATCCAGCCAATCTTAATGTCTTGCAAATTAAGTGGTGTGAACTGTTCTGCTTGGGGCAGACTATAGCGCATCACATTTGGCTCACCGCTCACTGGTCCAGCGATACTAAGCAACAGTCGAATCGTATCCTCGGTATTCCTACCCATTGGACCTGACGTCGAGAGGCCCCTATTTAACGAATCTCCGCCGCCTACTCGTCCCTTCGAAGGCCGAAAACCAATGACGTTGTTGAAGGCGCCCGGGTTTCGCAACGAACCCATCATGTCGCTACCATCCGCCACGGGCAGCATGTGCGTGCCGAGACCGCATGCAGCTCCACCGCTACTGCCACCTGCCGTTAGAGCAGGATTCCAAGCACTGCCGGTAGCGCCAAAAACTTCATTGTAAGTCTGAGACCCGAGACCAAACTCTGGTGTGTTGGTCTTGCCTATAAAAATCGCACCTTGTGCTCTAACACTAGCAACGAGCGAGCTATCAGCTGTAGCGACTCGGTTCGCATAGAGTCGCGATCCGCTGGTGGTAATCATGCCTTCGACGTTGGCAAGGTCTTTTACCGCGTGGGGCATGCCATGCATCCAGCCCCAGTACTCGCCCTTGTCCAGTGCTACATCCGCGCGGCGAGCCTGACCTAACAGTGAGTCTTGTTCGGCTAGGTTAACTATCGCATTGTAAACAGGGTTGTATCGCTCGATGCGTTGCAGGTATGCCTGCATGACTTCGAGACAGCTGACCTGTCTGTCGCGGATCGCTGCAGAGAGCTTAGATGCCGTGAGTTCTGTAATGTCAGCAGGTAGCTCACTTGCTAGCAGTCCAGCGGGAAAAAGCATCGAGATGGAAGCTGCAAGCGAGCCCTGTAGTGATGTGCTTAAAAATTCTCGGCGTTTCATTTCTGGCACCTATAAGAATAATAAATCAGTAGAAAATGGGATCTTAGAGTTCACTAAAAATCCCCAAACAGTTCTAATCCTAAAATATCGGCGTAGCGTTCCTCGAGAATATCCTGTTTGCTGAGACTACCACTGAGCAAGAGATCGATGTCTATCGCGATGACTTCTACCGTCTGTTTCTGCGTATCGAAATCAGGCGCAAGCTGAATGGTTGAGCCCCACAGAGACAGCATGCGTGTGTCGATTTGGCGAACGTCATTGTGCTTGGACCATTCACTGCCTATGGCTATGCCTAACAAACTCAGTTGCTCTAGCAGTTCCTGCTCAGCCTCTGGAGCAGGCGCTTCATAGACGTAGCCCTGAATATCTTGCCATCCGGATTGATAGGCAAGATTGCCCTGATAGAAACTCAACACCCATTCGAGGTATTCAGTTTCCGACTGACGCCCTTGGTTCTCTTCGTCCGCATCGTAGGCAACTATAAAAACCTGAGTTTGTGGAATCGAATCCGGCCAATCCTCTAGATTGGGCCCGATGCAGGAAGCCAAGAATAGAAAAACAACCGCCATGAACAAAGGCTTTCTGCTGCTACTAACAGTCTTACTTAATCGCCAAACTACAACAGTCATGTGATCAACCTAATCTTCTACTTGCACCATGTAATACTCTACCAAAAGCTCTTACCAACCCACCGCTTGACCATCTTTACGATGGTCCGAACCGGCGCGGTAGACACCGTTCACCGGGTGATCCTGATCAATGCTCTGCTGGCCGAATACGGGCTCGGGCAGTGTGGAATCTTTACTAAATAGAATCCCTTGATAGCCACCTACCCTCCCGCCATTTACAGAACGAACATCGTGACCCTTGGCTTCTAGTGCCCGGCCCACGAGACTGTAAAGATTGTCTTCCAGAGAAAGCGTATTGCTGTTCTGGCTATGGGTAAAGCGTGCCGCATCGGTAGTCATCTGAATATTCATACCGTTATCTATAACGTTCACCATATGTTGAGCATGCGTCTCCGGTTGCACAGAACCGCCCATATTGCCAAACGTCATCAGAGGCTCATCGTTGTGTAGTACGAAGCCCGCTATGATGGAGTGGAACGGCCGCTTGCGCGGCGCGACCTCATTCGGGTGGCCCTGCTCCAATGAGAAAGCAACGCCGCGGTTGTGCAGCATCATTCCATACGGCGCTATTGTCGCTCCACTACCGTAGACTGAAAAAATGCTGTGTATGAGTGAAACCATGTTTCCCCATCGATCAGCCGTGGTCAGATATATTGTACCGCCATCCAAGCCTCCCGTAATTGATGGCTCGCTCGCTACATCCATGTCGATACGATCGCAGAGAGTCGCTGCATAGCTTTTCGATAGCAGCCTATCCACCGGAATATCGGAGAACAGAGGATCGCCGTTATAAGCCTGCAAATCTGAGTAGGCTAGCTTCTTCGCCTCGACAAGAAAGTGCCAGTAATTCGGGTTTGATGGCCCCAGGGCAGACAAGTCGACGCCATGTACCGGCGCGCAGACTTCCAATATGTTCAACATCTCCAGCGCGGCAAAGCCCTGCCCCGGAGGAGGCAGCTGGAACACATCATAGCCGTGATAGTTTGTGCTAATCGGTTCGATCCATTCGGACTCGAACTCGGCCAGGTCAGCGTGCGTCATAACGCCCCCGTCTGCCTGCATCTTCGCGACGATCGCATCGGCAATGGGTCCCTTGTAGAAAGCATCTCTGCCTTGCTCTTGGATGAGACGCAGCGCGTCCGCCAATTGGGGATTGCGGATAATGCTATACAGTGGCGGCACTTCACCGTCATTGAGAAAGGTCGCTGCAGAGTCAGCATCGCCGCGCAGTTTCTCTACCACGGAACTTATATCCTGATGTCTTCGCTCTGCCTGCCCCCAACCCTCATCGGCGACCTGAACTGCTCTGGCAAATGTCTCCTTGAAACCCATTGTCCCGAAGCGATTCAATAAGGCATCGTAGCCGCTGATTGCTCCGGGCACGGTTGCCGCATTTACGCCATTACCGGGCACGCGTTCCACACCGAGAGTTTCCTTAAAATACTCAGGCGTCCATCCCTCCGGAGCCCAACCTGCAGAGTTCAGCGCATAGAGCTTCTTATCTTGGGCACTCCAAACCAGCGCAAACAGGTCTCCTGCTATACCGGTATCATTTTGTGAGGTGACATCCAGAACCGCGGCGGCAGCTACAGCCGCATCGATGGCGTTGCCGCCACCTCGAAGAATCTCCAAGCCTGCCTGTGCCGCGATCGAATCGCTGGTTGCTACCATGCCATGGCGCGCAATAACTTCTGAACGACCCTGACCTAGCCAACCCTGTCCGCGCGATCCAGCAGCAGCTACGACATTAGCAGCAGGATTGCTAATCTTCTCAGTGGGGATGCCAAATGCGTTCGGCGATTGCGCCATGCCTGACGCCAGCGGCAAGCCAGCAAGCGAGATGATTGCAACACCGCGGGCCAATATCCCCTGCAAGTTAACTGTAGTTAATGTCATTTTTCGTTCTCTCCTTCGCTAGCTCTAATATCTTAGTGTGGATGCGCCGCAAGGTGCTGCGCTAATAGGTCTTTCCCGTAGTCGTTGCCATTCGGCGTTCTTACAATCGTATGGATATGATCGCGAGTAGGAGTGCCAGGTGTATTTATCTGAGCCGTTCCAACTGGATTCTGATGATCGAATTCAACCAAAATTACCGGGCTATGTATTCTGTAGTAGAAAATCGCGTCATCTTCAGCATTACCGACCCAAGAAAAATAGGTGTCATCGATATGCTGGCCAATTTCATCCATAGTGATATTGGCGTGAGGCTCGCGAAGGTTCGCAACATAGACGCGTATCAGGTTTAGTAGTTGCGACTTCTGAGCAGTACTCATTTCACTACCACGCAGCCCTTCGAAATCGAGCGTAAGATTGTCTTCATTGGCAGCGGCCAGCTGATTGTTGCGTGTCTTATTGGGATCGATAGTGGCAACAGCCTGCTGACTCCTTTCCAGTGATTGCATAAAGGCGAGGCCGTGATCCTGCTCATCCTGCATTATGCGATTGCCCGCATACTTGCCTTGCTCAGAGAGCACCGGCTCGCCACCCCAAAAAGCAGGCGTCATGACGACCTGATCGCCCAATACGAAGAAATTGATGATTAGATGATGGCCATCCAACTGCCAACCCCAAGGTTCGGCTGTGGACGGAATACCCATAACGGTAAAGTAGTATTTCTCTTCGCCGTAACGAATTGGCTCGCCGTTTAACTCTAGCAGCGATTGCTCGGTCTTCATTATGTCTTCAGTCTGCGCTACGCCTTCAACACTAAGCGATGCACGTAGTAAGTCCCATGCGGCCGTCTTTTGCTGTGCGGACATCTCTTCTAGACTCACTCCGTGTCGCGAAAAAATTCCCACATCCACATTAGACCAATTTCGCCACTCCGGATCATCAACAGCGTATTGCGTTCTACTCAACTCGGCACCACTTAGGGTGCTGAGAAAGCTAGAAGCCGCTGACACAATTGATGCTGTAGACGCGCCCGTAGATTTCAGTGGAAACAGATCGCTAACGACACCCTCTGATGTCGCGACACCTCGAAAGGGTTCGCCGATAGCCTCCGCTAGCCCACGGGAGAATATGCGCTTGGTATTGAGGAGCCCCTCCGAATAGCCGCTATCGGCAGCAATACTGGACTGAGCATTGGACTGGGAATAGACCTGAATTGCTGATGCAACTGCTACAACAATGAGTAAGCTGGTGCTGGCGATGATCTTCTTCATAAACCACTCTCTACGGAGCCTAAAATTGATGGACAATTGCAGGCTACCTGCTCGCAGTAGATGCTGCAAGCCGAGAATCGCGGGGGGTTTTGCTATTCAGCCATTACCCGTCGAAGTGCTTCCTCATCGCGCCATCGGCCACCGCGTAAGCGGCCGAGAAAGACCACTGCGATCGCTAGAATCATAACAACGAAAGCCAGCCAAGACGCCTTCGGGCCCCATTCGAATACGCGTATTATGAGGTACTGCGCCACGAGCATAATCCAGTGCAGCGTGACCGAGGTATACATGATCCAGCGAGTATCACCCGCACCGCGCAATACGCCGCCGCAAACCTGAATAACGGCATCGGCCATTGCGTAGCTAGACAAACCTATCATCATGAAGGCGGCCAGCTCCAGAATCTCACTGAAGTCGCCGTCTGGGGGAGCGAACACCTCAACCAGAGCGAATCGAAAGGTAATGTAGATAAAGGCCAATATCGCCGAATAAGTCAGGCCCAACACGAAGCCGGCGGTGATAGCCTCATTCGCCCTCTCCATGTTCTGTGCACCTACGAAGCGGCCTATCATGCCAATTAGGCCTATGTTTAAACCCACCATCGGCACGAATGAAAGAAGGTCCCAGTTAAAGACGATGGCTGCCGCCGCTCCTTCCGCAATCCCATATCCCTGAAACATGAGAAGAAACAAATTGAATGCAGCAACATTCAGAAACAGCTCTAGACCTGAGGGAAAACCGAGTCGGACGAAGCGCTTCAAAATGCCCCTGTCGAACTTGAACGATTCCATTACCTTAAATTTCTCGCGATGCTCTTTGCGAAAGTAACAAAAAAGAAAAAGTACCAAGGCGAATGCCGTAGCGATGATTGTCGATACGCCCGCACCGACGATACCCAGTTCTGGGAAACCAAATTTTCCAAACACCATCGCGTAGCACAGCGGCACATTCAATACTAAGCCGCACAGGTCACAGATCATCACGAGTTTGGTTCTTGCGATACCAGCGAAATAGGAGGAGATGCAAATCTTCGCCAGCGTGATCACCGCCCCCAACATTAATATCTGGTAGTAGCTACGTTCCAACTCGACCTGCACTGGATCATGATCCATGCCTTCGAAGATGCCGGCGACGAGTAGGGTAATGATCACGAGTAGCGGGATGCTCATGACAACCATGATAAATCCCTGAGTCACTACCTTTGGGCATTTCTCGATTTCACCGGCACCCAGATACTGGGCAGCCAGCGCATTCGCGTAGGAAAATAAACCGGAGAAGAAACAGAACGAGAAGAAAGCAGCAACCCCACCCCCGAGTGCCGCCGCCATGTGAATAGGATCGATCTGCGACATGAAATAGCGATCGGTAAAAATCATCACCGCAAACGTGCCCTGAGAAATGATCATGGGAATGGCAATCCTCATGAGCTCAAGCATCGTTTCTTTATTAAAATGTAGGCGCTGCAACAACATGGTATTCACTACTTATCTTGATATGACTGTCGGATGGGGAGCAGGGAGAACTGCTTTCCAATGCCGCTTCAACAGCGCTGGAGACGGCAGCATGGTACGTGAATGGCTATGCCAAGACAACACTGAGGGCCAGCTCGCATGTCCTACTATCAGGCCCCGGGGGCACCTAGGCGAAGTGGCTGGGATTGTTTGTAGGTTAAGCTGCGCCACAGCCATTCTGCAGGCCCGAATCTATAGAAACGCAGCCAAACCAGGCTGAAACCTATCTGAAATATCCACACTCCCAGTACCACCAGATAGGCCTGATAGCGCTGTAGATCGCCGAACAAGCCAAGGCCGAAGCCCATGAAGATGAAGTTACAAATAATAGACTGAGACAGGTAGTTGGTCAGGGCGAGTTGGCCCACGGCAGCAAGTGCACTGCGAAACCAGGGAAACAAGGCATGCTTACACAGCAGCATGATGATTCCGATATAGCCCACAGCCAGAGACAGACGACTAACATCATAGCTTGGTCGGTATCCGCCAGCCCAATATATCTCGTAGCCGCTGCTTATGTAGGTCGAGGTCTCTAGATAGTTCAGCGGCAAACCCAAGCCGACGCCGACAATGGCAAGTAGCCAATAATCACGCGAACTTCGCGATGCATCTAGCAAACCCCATTTAAAGAATGCCATCCCTAACAGCATCATGGCTAACACATCCCACAGAGTGCTAAAGAGCAAGACAACAGTTTGCAGCAAAAAATTGAATGGCGCGTAGGCGATAACATTGTCGATGTAACCGGACTTCCTCGCCTCATACTCAAGCTGGATGAGTTCGTCAGAGACGAATTGTTCTTCGAGAAAGGTATCCCAATCATCCAGCATCTGTAGCTGTTCAATGCTTAAAGCTGTTCCATTCGGCAATGCCTCAACTGCTTTAACATCGTTGACCAGTGATCTAGCATTCATATGAAGAGTGGTATGAATTATCCCCAGAAACAAGAAGATCGCCAAGCTGTATTTCGTAAGCACCGCTGCAGAAAAATCACGAAATAAATACAGCAGCAAGCCTGCCATGCCATAGGTGTAGAGAATGTCGCCCGGCCAGATGAAGATATAGGCATTCACCAGGCCGAATACAATCAATAATATTGTGCGCCTATAGAAGAGTCCGCGCAGCGTGTCTACATCGGTATCGCGCTTGGCGAGAAAGATGAGCATACCTGCACCGAACAGCATAGAGAAGATTGCGCGCATGCTACCCTCAACTAATACGTCCATCGACGCGAAGATTACGAGGTTTAATCCCTCGGTAGCACCATCAATTGTTGGGTCAGTATAGGCAGCGAAGGGAAATGCAAACACCAAAATATTCATCAACAGTATGCCCAGCAGCGCGAAACCACGAAGCACATCGAGTGACTGGATTCTACTCTTGCCTGCTACAGGCGAAGCTTCTGAGACGGAGGCCTTTTGGATCATGTGGTCAGCATAGTTACCAACGCTAAAAAAGTCGAGACGAGAAATTGCAGGAATGGCCGCTATCTAGAGGATTGTGGTATCTTTAGGCAATAGACAAGCTAAGCGATTCACCACTAATTTTGAGTGCAAAGTAAGCAGGAGCTGCAATGAAATCACTACTTTTCTCTTCACTACCCCTATTCGCTTTGGTACTCACCATAGGGCTTACAGGCCCTGAGCGCGCATACGCGCAGTCCATAGATGACATCACCCTAAACGTATACAAGGAAGAAACTTGCGGCTGCTGCGTAGGCTGGATCGCACACATGGACGAACGTGGTTTCGACTCTATCGTATTCCATCCAACGAATATCTATACCGTTAAGGAAGAACTCGGTGTGCTGCCGAAGTGGCAGTCCTGCCACACGGCAGTCTCTAAGGAAGGTTACCTATTCGAAGGTCACATCCCTGCGAAATACATCAGCCAGTTTCTAACCTCGCCACCAGCGAACGCCCTTGGCTTGGCAGTGCCAGGCATGCCAATGGGCAGCCCGGGAATGGAAATTGGAAATCGTTTCAATAGTTATGATGTAATTCTGATGAAGAAAGACGGCACTTCTGAAGTGTATGCTACTGTAAAGACTCAGGCCGAGCAGTACTAACACTGCAAGGCTGGCAGGGGGCAAGGCGCGCTCTATTCTCTCGGCCTTTTCCCATCCTGCCGAGCTGCTGAAGGGATAAGCTAGAGTGACACTAATATGACTTCGCCAAAAAGATTCTCTCGCGAGCACCTGAATCAGTTTCAGGTCTTTCGGAATGTGCTGATTGACCCGATCTGGGAGTTATTGCGGCAGTGCGAAGTACGCAATCTCAGCGAAGGCGAAGTATTGCTTGAGAAAGAGCAGTCCAATCGCACCATGTTTTTAGTTTCGGGCGGCTCGTTAAAGGTTTATCTCGATGACGAACATCAGCGAGAAGCCGCTGAATTAGGGCAAGGGCAAACCGTAGGCGAACTCTCGGTTATCGATGGTAGTGCCGCTTCCGCTCACGTCGTTTCTGCCGGCGAAACGTTGTTGTTATGCGTGGACGAGAAGACTTTCTGGCGCGTAACGCACGCATCCCATGGTTTCTGTACAAACTTGTTAGGCCTACTTTCTCTGCGCATGCGCTCCAGCAATATTTCTCTACAAGAGAGTGAGAACCTGCAAGGGAAGTTTGAACAGCAGGCCCTGACCTACGGTTTAACCGGCGTCTATAATCGCCGCTGGTTGGATCAGATGTTGCCGCGACTCCTGCAGCGCAGCGAGCAAGATGAATTGCCTTTCTGCGTGCTCATGATCGACATCGATAAATTTAAAAATTTCAATGACAATTACGGCCACGCAATAGGCGATAACGCACTATGTATCGTCGCCGGTACGCTGGCAAAAAAAGTCCGACCAATTGATCTGATTGTAAGATACGGCGGCGAAGAATTTTGCGCGCTCTTACCTGAAACTGATTTGCAAAGTGGCATAGGCGCTGGAGAGCGCTTACGCAAGGCTATTCACCAAGTTCAAATATGTGATGGCAGCGGCAAGCCTATTCCAGGCATTTCCATATCGGCCGGACTCGCCGAGCGGCGAGCTGGTGAGAATGCTGAGGACATGTTGAAACGCGCCGATCTGGCACTTTATCTGGCGAAGACGCAGGGTCGCGACCGTGTGGTGGCTAGTGCCTGATTTTGATTCCGCGATTTAGACATATCTCTTTATTCTCTTTTTGTATCCGGCGTGGTCGACCACCAAATACAGGCAAGTAATAACACCTGTATTACCAAGCGAAGGGTAAGTGCTAGCTCGGATACGTCCGGGAAAAGCTCCGGATTCAGCGACATATAGATATTCGCCGGCGACACAGCGAGAGTTAGAACAAATAGGCCGATACCGGCCATGCGTCTGGTGCGCTGAAACAACAATCCCACAGCACCGAGTATTTCAAACACTCCGCTGATAGCAACTGCCGCTTCATGGAAGGGCAAAGAGGGCGGCATAATTGCCAGGAAAAATTCCGGCGAGATGAAATGCATCACACCTCCGCCCATAAACCATAAAAAGACGAATGCCATACCGACTATTTTTAGTTTGTTCATTCTAAGTTCCGCCAGTCGAAATTTTTAGGCCTCAAGCGCACCAGGACTTCCAGCTTCCACCACAAACGAGGCACGGGTTCTGATAGGGTGACCCGGTTCGGTCACTTTATCCAAAACCTTGTAGTCCGATTGCCATAAATCTTTGCTGAGGTTGCAACTGACATAACCGCGCTGACGATTGTAGAACTTGATGTGAGGATTGTCGGAAAGAGTTTGTGCCGTAGTGCTAGAGATATCGGAGCCATCGCCGCCAGATGTAATTGAAGTGCCAACGAATTCAGTTGCGATAATTTCGCTGCTATCGATACTGAAGTCCGACAGGATATTGTTTACCCAGTTACTGTGTATGTCTCCCGTGAGCACAATTGGGTTAGGTGTTTCGGCTGTTCTTAGTCTCGCCAGTAACTCATCGCGTTCGTGTGGATAACCATCCCAGATATCCATTAAATACATTTCCTCATCGATTTCATTGCGTCGCAGCAAACGCCCCATCATTACTTGTTGCGCCATCACGTTCCAGGTCGCTTCACTATTACCTAGACGTCTGAATAACCAGTCTTTCTGAGCTTCGCCCAATAAAGTCCGGCTAAGGTCTCGATGCTGATCACAACTAGTCTTCATGCCGTCTCTACACGCCTGATCGCTACGATACTGGCGTGTGTCTAGGATTGTCATATCCATTAAGGTACCAAACTGCAAGGGGCGATAAATCTGCATCGAAGACCCTTGCCTGCCCGAGGGTAAACGTATCGGCATAAATTCGTAGAACGCTTGGTAGGCCCCAGCCCGTCGAGTTAGTAACTGTTCTGGGGTTTGTTCATCAATGGCAATATCGTTAGCGTAATTATCATCAACTTCATGATCATCCCAGGTTACCACCCAAGGAGCTGATGCGTGGGCATTCTGTAAGTCGGGATCTTTTTTGTATAACTCATAGCGAGCGCGATAATCATCCAGTGTATACATCTCTGGCGCATCGTGAACACGAACATTTTCGTCTCCCCAGGATTCTTCGTAAACGTAATCACCCAGGTGGACAATCAAGTCGAAATTTTCTTTCGCCATATGATCTAGTGCGGTGAAGTAGCCATGTTCGTATTGTTGACAGGAAGCGAAACCAAAACGAAAGTTCTCTGGAGTGGCATCAATAGCAGGTGCAGTTTTAGTTCTGCCGACACTGCTAACTTCGCCACCAATCATCCAGCGATAGTAATATTCTTTACCCGGGCTGAGACCTTGCAAATTCAGGTGCACAGAATAGCCCAACTCTGGCAAAGCCGCCGCACTTCCCTTACGATAAACAGTGGAGAAGCTGGCTGTTTCAGCTATCTCATAATCAACTGCCACGGGCTCATTTCGGCTGAGAGTATTGCCCAATGTCTCACGCGCTAGTCTTGTCCAAATAACCACAGAGTCCGGTCTGGGGTCGCCGGACGCCACACCCAGATAAAACGGATTACCTGAAACTCTTTCCAACCTAGTTGCGCCCAATGCCGAAGCGGATAATGTGCTTGCCGCCAGCAGTGTAGTGAAATGAATGCCCTGTCTCAGGAAAGTGCGTCTAGTCAATGCCATGCAAATTCACCTGCTGTAAAATGGGGACAGAGCGCGTCTAATACCATCTGCTTAGTGCCAGGAGCGGACGTAAGGAATACTGTATTTTTACTCTGACCCTATTTGTAAGACTACTGTACCGTCTCGTAGCTTAACAAGGTGCGATGCTGGATACGCCACCCATCGGAAGTGCGCACGAAATCATCCTCGTAATAGCCGGAGGAGAGCATGGTTGGCTGGCGTGTCGTGACATCCAGCAAAAGGTAATAAGTCCGCCCTGTCGCTCCGTCTTCGGTCGGTGTAATCAAATAGCTTCCGTTTATGTGGCGTCTGCCTACATCGCCTATTTTCCCCTGGTAGCGCTCAGCCCGGTCAGCCCTCAGCGCATCCATTCCTACGATATCCCGTCCACCCCTAGTCATCACCGCATCTTCGGCAAAGGCTGAAAGGAACAGTTCTGTATCTCGAAAATCACTGCCCTGATTATATCGTGCGTAAAGCGCCTTGATCTCTTCGTAGTCCAGGCCTGTGAGCGGGGCTGGAGATGAGCCATGATCCTCTTGCGCGGACAGGGAGCCGATTCCGACCAACGAAACAACGAGCGCTACCGCAGCTAACCCTGAGACATTACGCCAATTGGATCTATCCATTACTTTCTCCTAAGAATATTCTAATTGCTGTATACATGTTTTGGTGTGGCAGCTTTCGGCCAGGAGCGGACATCAAAATCACTGAATATTTACTCTGACTCCAATAATTTTGCACCCATTTCTTTTCAGTATCATCCAACCCCTCTCTAGATCTCACCCCGTCGCGCAAACTGAATGATGTTGTCCGCTGCGCGAAAGGCTAAGGCCATGATGGTCATGGTGGGTTGCCCGCGACCAGAGGTCACCAGCGAACTACCATCGACCATAAACAGATTCTCTACATCGTGAGATCTATGGAATTTGTCGACGACAGAATTACTCGGATCGTTGCCCATGCGACAGGTGCCTAAAAGATGTACGTTGCCTTCCTGTCCCTCCTCGGCATAGAACCCAACAGACTTCGTAGCGCCTGCTACATCCAATAATTCCATGGTCTTATCGTAGAAGAATTTCATTGTAGAGATGTCATCCGGATGATCCGAGTAGGTAGTGCGCATCGCGGCACGGCCCCATTTGTCTCGCACATTCGGATCCAGAGTTACTGTGTTGGTAGCCAAGGGCAAGGATGTAGTGTGCCCGTCGAATGCTGCGGTATGGGTAAACTCTTTCTGCAAATTCTTCTTATACTCGCTGCCCCAAGTAGCATCGCCCTCAAAAAGACCACCTGCTAGCGCCATATTCATGGGTCTGCCAGCACTAAAGTGCCGCGCATCGATACCGCCGCCGCCGTAGTAACCGAGGCTAGGATCGAGCTCATAAAAATCATGTAATACACGTGTAGCCGGCACACTCTTATAAGCATTAACCGGCTCATCGAACAGACCAACTGCGGTAGAGTAGCCGTTGAACATGAGGTTTTTACCAACGACACCACTAGAATTAGCCAGTCCATTTGGGTGCTGTTCGGACTCTGATGCCAATAGCAATCGCGGCGTCTCCGCTCCATTTGCACAGAGCACGACAGCCTTCGCTAGCTGCGCTTGCTCGGTACCATCTTCTTCCCAATAGACCACTTCATTCGCGCGACCGTTCTCATCGGTATTGACTCGCGATACTGTACAGCCGGTACGCAATTCGCAGTTGCCTGAGTCAAGAGCCAGCGGAATCATCGAGACCATAGAGGAGGACTTCGCATTGACCTCGCAACCGTAGCCATTGCAGAAGCCACAGTGGATACAACCAGGACGACCGTTATGAGGCTGCGACAAGATTGCTACCGGAGCCGGATACGGCGTAAGGCCCATTTGTTTCGCGGCACGCTCTAGCAAGACATCGGAGGACTTAACCGGCATTGGTGGGCAAGGATATTCCCGAGAACGAGGTGGATCCCATGGGCCTGCCAATCCCGACACACCCACTTCCCAGTCTACTTTTGTGTAATAGGGTTCAAGCTCGTCATAGCTGATGGGCCAGTCCGCGAAGTTCGTTCCAGATATCGGGCCGCGAACACTCGCTTCCATAAAATCGATAGGCCTAAAGCGCCAGAAGTTGCCAGAGAAATGCACGCTGCTTCCACCGACGTTATGTGCATAGTCGAGCACACTCTCTCGCGTCTGCGTATCGTGATCCACCGACTTTCTGAATGTCTGCGGATAGCCCTGACGCGCACCCCAAGTGAGCTCTTTGTTTACATCGTAGCCCCATTCGTCGTGCTTAAAATCGGCAGCCTTAAGATGCGGCCCCTGCTCCAAGACAACGACTGAGAATCCTGCGACTGAAAGCTCCTTGGCCATGACGCCACCGGCCGCGCCGGAGCCGACGATAACGAAGTCCACTTCCTCACGAGTTGGGTAGCTTGGTTGAGTATTTGCTTCAGCCATGTCTATTCTCCCCGCTGAATATAGTCAGCGTCATAGGAGCCGAATGGCGGCTGCCAGGCATGGCGGTCCTCGAACCCAATGAGCTGGTAGCCAACATTGTCACGGTTTCCACCGTACTCAGGCAGTGAGAACATGCCGGCAATTGTTAGGAAGCGAATGGTGCCAAAAAATGCTGTGTCCTGCGCTTCAGTTAACAACTGATCTTGTTGCTCAGGCTCTAACTCATGAAAATAGGAGGCGTTAAAACCAAGTGCCGCCGCAATTTGCAATTCTCTAAGACCAAGTCGAAGCGTTTCATGTTCCGACTCTCTGTCATCATTGAGCACGTTGTCAATAAAGTAGATTACACCGGCCTCGGTTGCACCAGGCGTCTCGTCTGTGGGAATTATTCGCGCCGCTATCGCATGAAATTCCTGAGCCTCTTCTTCGGTAAGCACAGAAAATTCTTCATTGTTCAGCATTGCTTGTTTCGATCTCTCGCAGGAAACGAGAATAGCCGGCAGGCCTAATACGATGATTGATGTTTTGGCCGCACCGCTGGCTGACCTCAAAAATGCCCGTCTAGAAAGTTGTGTATCGATCACTGCTGTCCTCCAATAATTTCTTACACTTCGACCGGGTAACAATGGCTAGATAACTCGCTCGCAGCTAGCGACTTTGGCCGAAAAGATGCCAATCAGTCTAGCACACGCGGACATCTATAGAACAATCCGGGACTGTGCTGAGCAAAAACACCTTTGGGTAGCTCCGCATATTACTTGAGAGGATTCGCGGTAAAAAGACCAGCCTAGCCTGCTATTTTAGCCTTGGCGCGAAGTTCATTGAGGTACTTGATAAGCGTCAGAGTTTCTTCCGGATCCATTCTTCCTACGGGAGAATTACTGTAGGTATCGAACATCACTTTGCCGCTTTTAGAGAGAACAAACTCGGAGGGTTGAATGTGATCTCTTCGCTCCTCCCACCATGCACCGACAGAGTCACCATCGGCGCGAGTCATTCCGTAAGCAAGCGGATAGCCCAGCCCAGCGGCAATATCAGTGAGTTTCTCTTCAGGATCGACCGTTCCAGCGATGATCGAGACTCCCTGCTCTTCGAACGCAGCACGGCGTTCTTCAAAGCCAGCTAGTAGCCGGCGACAGTAAGGTCACCAATGGCCGCGAAAGAACAGCACTACCGTCATGGGGGATTCAAGGTCGTCTGGAAGGGCAAGCGAACCGCCGCCAACGAGTTGCAGTTGCATACTGGGAAACAAGTCACCCGGATTTAGTGTGTTCATAGAAAGCACGCCAGTCAGTTATCTAGGTTCTAACTTAGCACAGTCTTGAGAAAGCACAATTCGCCATGGGCTGGGGCTGCTTAGGCGGTCTGCTTAGGTGGTCTGCTTCGACGGATTGAAGAAGTCTACGTCTTCAGCATCAAGTGGAAACTGCAAGGCAGTCGCACTCTGATCTACGCCAGCAAGTTCACGAATAGCCTGCTGCAAATGTTTGGGTTCCAGACCTACGCCAGCACTCGAACCATCGACTTGCAGCGTGCTCGGATTTATTTTCAATCCATTGTGCACTTCATCGGTTGCACCAACGACGCGATTGCCCCAGGCCGCTCCCTGCTGAATAAACATCGCGCTACCGATGGGCCAGTGATCTTTTCCACCACCAGCATTGTAGAAAGGCTTGCGACCAAAATCTGAACCAAGTGTGATTACGACCTTATCAGCAAATCCACCCGCTTGTGCCGTATCGAAAATGTAAGTGATCAGATCAGTTAATTCATCCATGGAGTTGAAATGATCCTCATCGTGATTCTGATGCGTGTCGAAGCCGTCGAGACCTAGCTGAGCAGAGACACAAAGACCAGATTGATAGGCGATCAAGGCAAGTTGGGCAGCTCTATTAGTGCGGCTGCCTTCAAACGTGTTCGGCAATAGGTCGGCGAAGAGATCAAGATCATCGCGAGTGGCGTTCGCCAGCTGTAGTGAATTTATGCCCTCAATTTGTCGCGGCAACAATTGATTACTTCCAGCTAGCCTAGCCAACCTCTCATCTTGATACTGCGTGATCAGATCTAATTCATTGTCTTCGTACAAGCCAAAGATGCTGTTACCGTCTTGAACGGTTGAATCATTCACCAAATTCTTGATTATTTCTGGGTCTTGCAGTCGACTAAATCGCGCAATACCAGCCGTTTCGTTGTACCCAGACGCATGGACCAGTGATAGTGGCAGCTCGGGCGCAATAACGTTTGAAGCTATGGCACCGAAGCTTGGGTAACCAAAGCCTAGGCGACCGCTCCAGGTATGGCGCCTTCCATCATCGTGTGAGTTGGTTTGCGTATCTATGCCATTGATAACCAGCATATCTTGATAGAAGCGCTCGAAGAAGGCCTTGTTGTTACCAACTGGCGCATAGGCAATATTACCAACTTGCTCGATGCTCGCAGAATCTGCCCAATTGTTAATGGTTCTCTCGCCTGCGATATTAGCTTTAGGATCGCAGAAGCTAGTTACATCCCAGCCGCCGATCGCAGCGAGGTTAATATAGAAAGGGCCGCTATAGGGTTCTATTGCGCGAGCAATGCCCAAGGGCAAGGACGCAGTCGCACCCAACCCAACCATACCTAATAGTCTTGTAAATTCGCGTCTGTTCATGGTGACTTGTCTCTCTCAATCCAGGTTATGAAGGCTCTGCTATTCGTGAATGAATTTGTAGTCACGGATCATGTAATTAACGAGTGCTGCCCAGCTACGTAGTGTTTGATTCGGGTCGGTCAATACAGGGTTTGACGTGTTCTCAGTAATACATATTTCAGACTCGCTGTTCACATTAGAGCCCTTATTTGCGGCCGTGCGTGCATTCCAAACTGCCATAAATAAGCCGTAGCTCGCATCTATCTCGGCATCATTGCTTTCGATCTCTTCGCCTAGCAGCGCGCTATGCAGATGCTGAATATTGCGGCGTATTGCCGCCTCTGAATTGGTGGGCAAGTTAGTCAGCTCAACGAAAGGAAATAGTTTACGTTGACCCTGACTGCGCCCAAAGTCTTGAGCCGTGATGGGACATGAAACTTCATTCGCCATCGAAGTAACCACGGTACTCATTAGGGTTGTTAAGTCGGTCGCGCGCTCGGTGATGCCGAAAGAATCGATTCCGCCGTAAACTAATCCATAGACATCATTCAATGCACTAAAGCTGCCGTAGTCCCAGATGAAACCTGTTGTAGTTTCGAGTTTTCTGTTTAGTTGTTCGGGGGTAAGTAGTTTTCCAGTGCCCACTTCTTCAAGCTCGGCTTCTTGGACGGACGTAATCGCATCCACAGAATCTGCGCGGAAATGATCGCTAAGTGTCAGGTCCACTAGTAAATCTTTCAGGTTATGGTCACCATTGCCGGCGCTTCCCGTGACAAATTTTGCCGCGATTTCCTGCATCATTTCTTGCTCGGTGCTGTAAGCCGCGAGCTTTGATGCGTAATCATTATCTTCCGGATTTTCAGGAAGTGTATAGGGGTCACGGCCGATTGCTGCCGGATACCAAAAGTAAACTGTGCCGTAGCCGAAGCGCGGGTCTGTAGCAAATTTGTCGGCCAGCCATTGGATGGAATTGTCACTATCCGGGGCTAGCTCTTCACCAAAGCCTGGTGCGAGCATGTCTGAATACCAATTATCGCCGAACTGATAGTCGCTATCCTGATCGAATCGATAAGAGCCGGGCAAGGAGTGCAAGCCTCCAGGCTGGTCTTTGTAAAATCCTTGATTACCATAATTCTGAAAGGCACCCGCTACCGGGTCCATGATGTTGTGACACACGATGCAGTTTTCATTGTTTAGTGTTGGGTTATTCTCATCTGCCAAGGCAGCTTGGTCGGTGGTACGCTCGGAAAGTCCTTCGATGTCGACTCCGAGAAAGAAATAGTAGGCCCAACGTGCTCGGGCGCGATTGCGATTTGTCTCTGTTGAGGGAAAACGTGCCAAAAAAGCGGGAGAGTTTAGTAGACCTGCGTGGGGGTAATCTGTAGCAATGTTATAGCTGGCGTTCGGATTGTTCTGTCCGCAGACAGTGCAACGGTAGTACTCGGTGATCCTGCCCTCACGCCACTCTGCAGGATCACCGGGATTGTCGAAGGTAACATTTCCTCCGTAGACCTCCGCCGAGTATGGATTCACCATAATATAGTCGGCGGTTAATACTTCTGTATAGGGTTTGTCATTAGTTACAACGTGCGAAATCAGACGTAGGGGCTCCTGCGCAAACGCCTCTGCTGTGAGGCGCTTGTCAGACCCTGCAGTATTCGGCACCTGGAAGTACTGAAAGGAGTTCGGATAATAGCTGCGATCCACGACGCTGAACAAGCTGGCCTTAAAGGCCTCACTAAGTAGCCGATCGTTCGCCGTCTCCATCAGAAAGCTCTCAAAATTGGCCCCTGACATCAAGCTTCGAATGGCGTTCGCCAAGTCGTCTTCGCTGCCGCCGCCAACACTGGCAGTTTCCTGCTCAGTAGGAAGTCGGCCGGCATACAGCAGCGCAGCCTTACGCAACGTTTGCGCGTTATCCAACTTGGCCACTGCAGCAAATATACTCTGCACATTGGTACCACTGCCGTTACTCGCAACCTCATTAATCACGCTCGCCACGAAAGTCATCCAATCATCCAATTGCGCAGTGCCCGAACTTAGCTGCACGCCGCCACCATGAGAGGTAAGCCCTTGAGGTTTTGAAAGTATTAGCGAGGCGCCACTTGGCACATTCTCAATGTAATTTAGCAGCGTGTTGTAGTTGGTCTGCTGGAAACCCTCCACGCTGCTATTGACGTAGAGCAATGGTGTCGCAGACGCGATGCCGCTGGTGGTATGGCAGGCAATGCACCGCGATTGGATTATCGGCTGCGAGATATTCGATAGAAAGAACGTTAAACTCGCAGGATCAGTAACCTCAGCGTCTATAGCGAACGATAGAGGTACGCCGCTGTAGTACAACTCACCAGAGGCGGCTGTTGTGTCATAGGCGAGAAAGATGGCAAGTGATGCGCCTGATAATCCCGCTGGGCCGAATGTCACGTTCTCCAGTATCGTAATTGGTTCGCTCTCCTGCAAGGTTCTACCTGGCAATGTGGCCTGCAAGTTCGCCAGAGTCTGATCCCAGATCACATACTCACCCGATTCGAGGCGCATGAAGATGTCCGCGCCAAGCTGAATCAACAGATACACGTTGCCCACAGTATTCACATGGGCAGTCTCGACCTGCACCTCGGTAAAGATATCCAGAGGCTGGTCGCCGCCAAAGCTGGAGCCGAACGTGACACTATTGTCAGCCGTCGCTCCACCGAAAAACTTCGCGGTAGTCGAAGCACCCGTAGCCGTAGATGGACTCCCCAACTCGGGCAACTGCGCCGAAGCAACAGAGGAAAACAGTCCAAAGCAGGAATATAACAGGCTACAGGCCAGTATTTTCCCTCCTAATCGCGTAAAAATAGTTCCTTGATATCTCATAGTCATAATCACTCTTATCCCAGTAAACACGTGATATTTAATCATATTCAGGCAATCTAACTGCTAAGTAGGCCACAGTTTTGCCTCAGAGCCTGCGGTCGGGAAAACAGGATTTGTCTTGCCTATACTGTATAGACGCTGGCTCTACCAGCCGGATCCCTCATTCTGAATTCCCTGCTCATGGCCTATATAACGCGGCACAGGGAAAACGGTTTACTCTACGTGGTGAGAAGTGACCTTTCCCCTAAGTTAGTACCACTCGCAGGATGAGAAATTCATTCTAAGCTGCCCTCTCAGCAAACACTACCGGGGGCAAATAATTCAGTGAACTGTGTG
>JAQCKF010000029.1 GCA_027592275.1 Pseudomonadota bacterium | reverse complement strand
TTATAGCTGGTCGAATATGTGCATACTTACGCTCAATTTCGCCCGGCCAGTGCCGCATAACTCGTAATTAAAAATTAATAAAAATATCCCTCAGAGTCTTGTATGCGCTGCAGCTCAGCCTCGAATCGCGTTCTTTCACTCATTCTTCTACTAAGCGGCGCCATATTCTCCGCATCCGCGCTAGCACAAGAGCCTACGACCAGCGATTCAACAGTCACCTATCCGGCGGAATTCTTCGCGCAATACGAGCCCTTCTCAGTAAACGACATGCTCGATCGTATTCCAGGTATTGATACTGCACGCGGCGGCGGTGGTGGAAATGGAGGGCCTGGTAGTTCCAGCGGTGCTGGTAGACGCGGACTAGGCCTTGGCGGCGACCAAATCCTGATCAACGGACGACGCACAGCCGGTAAGGAGAACGAAGGTAATAGCCAACTCAGCCGAATTCCGGCAAATCAAGTTCAATATATCGAGATCATCCGCGGCACCTCCGGCGAACTTGATGTTCGTGGTGGCAGCCAGGTTATTAATATCGTATTGCTTGAAGCAGAGAGTCGCTCCTCATTCGCCTACGAGATCAATGCAGACCGTCTTCACGACGGCGAGCTGAAGCCCGGCGGCAAGGTCTCACTCTCGGGGCAACGCGGCGCCCTGGACTACCTTCTCAGCGCCGAGACAGAACCTCGGTGGGACAGACGTAAGGGGTATGAAAACAGCTTCTTAGCCGATGGCACAGCAAACGACAATGTGAGTCGTGTAACCACGACCGATTCTCAGCCCCTGATATTCACTGCGAATATTGGCTACGAGTTCGGCGCAAACGATATCGCCCACATCAATGCGCAATATGAAGACGGCGACAGGCCCTTTATTGAAGAAAGGACAATCTTCAACTTAATTGGCGTGCCGAGAAAAGACACAGTGCAATTCGACGACAACGATAATACCAGTGAGTTCTGGGAAATCGGTGGAGACTACGAGCATACATTTTCCAACAATGCCCGCTGGAAAACCCTGTTCATCGTAAACAAGAAAGAAGACGATAACCTGCGCGAACGCTTCGATATTGCTGGCGACACCCGCACCAAAGATTTATTCCTTGCGAACTTCAATCGATATCAGGAGAGGATCATTCGCAGCTCCTATTCCTTCGCCTTTGCGGGCGGTCAGAATATAGAGGCTGGCATAGAGCGCGCACAAACGATCCTCGATTCGTCACTCCAACTTGGCTTGCTGTCCGGTTCCGGCGTTGCATCTACTATCTTCGGCGGACTGCCTAAGGTTAGCAATGCAAATGCCAGTGTAGAAGAGCTCCGCTACGAGTCTTTCATCATTCATAACTGGCAACTCAACAGTCGTATGTCCCTCGAGAGCACCTTGATAGTGGAGACTTCGGAAATTTCGCAATCCGGCGATGTCAGCAAGAAACGCGACTTCGATTTTATCAGGCCGAAGGTCGACTACCGTTTCGACATCACGCCCTCATTGCAATTGCGTGCGACCATAGAGAAAGATGTCTCACAACTAAGCTTCAATGACTTCACCGCAAATACCAATTCAGGCGATGATGATCAGAATACGATCGCCGGTAATCCTGAGCTACGACAGGAACAGTCATGGCGCTACGACTTGAATCTGGAGTACCGCTTCAACGATGACAACGGTGTAATAAGCTCGAACATCTACTTCCACGACCTCGAAGACGTGATCAATCGTGTCGACGTTTCGACGCTGACGACGATTCAATCGGCTAACGGTAATATCGGCGATGGCGAACGCTTTGGTCTGAGCCTAAACGGCAGTCTGCGAATGGGTTTTATCAACCAGCCCGGAATACTTATCACTGCGGGCTTAACTGTGGAAGACTCAAGTGTTACCGACCCCTTTCTAGGTATCGATAGACGCCTTACTCGCCAAGGCCGCGGAGACTAGAACTTTGGGTTTAGACACGATATGCCAATTCGGAACATAAACTACGGATTCACCTATCGAAACAGCATACAAGACAATCAAAAAGTGTACGACATCGACAGGATCGAATCCTATAACTCCGACGCATTTTCAATCCTGTTTGTTGAGTATCAAGGCTGGGAAGGAATGACTCTACGCTTCGAAGCTACCAACCCTCGTGAGAGTGAGCGCTGCCGTATCCGCACTCGTTACAGTGGAGGGACGATCGCCACTGGTAACCTGAGTGAGTTAGAAGATTCATGCAGCCACAATGGCGAGAAGTATGCGATAAAGATACGCGGCACCTTCTAAAAGCGCTGCGAAATTTCTACGTTAGCAGATTGTTTTCTCAATCTGCTAACGCTTCTCCAATCAAAGTCGATAGTCAATACTTGGGTAATGTAAAACTCCTCGAAAAATGCTGAAATATGGCACTTTTGCCATCTTTATTGACAATTTGTCACAGTATTGCAGATACCCATCAGTATAATCACGCCCCGTTAGAGCAGTAACTACGATCCATCCAAAGACTTTCAAAGACCCTCGATTCGACTTGTTGAGCACCAGAGTTATTCTGGATAGAAAGGTTTGGCGTGAAACTCGATAGACCTATGGAGCATTACAATGACACGGCGTTTTTCTCTGCCTGAAAAGCTTATCCGACTTAGTCTTCTTGGCCTCGCTATAGCGATGGCGAATTACGGCTATGCGCAACAAGTCGAGACACAGGCTGCCGACGAATCTACTGTGGTGTATGAGGCAGAATTCTTCACGCAGTATTCCCCAGTGTCCGTCAACGACATGATCGATCGCATCCCTGGAATCAGCCTTGCTCTGAACAATGGCAATGGCGGCAACAATAGTCGCGGCCTTGGCTCCGGTGAAGGTGAAATTCTCATCAACGGCCAGCGTACCACAGGAAAAAACAATGAAGGCCGCAGCCAGCTGAGCCGCATCGCAGCAGATCAGGTCGACTACATTGAAATTATACGTGGCACCTCTGACAATATGGACATCCGTGGTGGCGGGCAGGTCGTTAATGTTGTGCTGCTCGATGCAGAATCGCGCTCCAGCATTTCCGCGGAGGTCAACATGGACCGCTTGCACGACAGCACTCTCGATCCAGGCGCTAAACTTTCCTATACCGGCCAGACTGGCTCATTCAATTATCTATTTCATATCGAAGCCGAACCTCGTTACGACAATAGGTTTACCAATGAATCCAGTATTGATCCGGATGGTGAGCTTTTAGAAACACGATTTCAGGAAAACCGACGCAATCAAACAGAATACGAGACTAGCTTCAATCTTGGTTACCAGTTTGAGAAGAGCATGGTGCAATTCAATGGTCTCTATGCGCAGAGCAACCCTCCAACCGATATAACGCGCACCATCAATGATTTCTCTACTGGCAGTTTAATCACCACCCTCGAGCGCGAAGATGAACAACGCGATCGCAACAATTGGGAAATCGGCGGCGATTACGAATACAGTTTTGACAGCGGCAGTAAGTACCGCTTGTTGTTTATAGTAAACGATCAAGACTTTACCTATACACGTGACCGCTTCGACGTGTTTTCCGACTCAGAAGAAAAGGACCTTTTTCTTTTCTCCGCCGGCCTTGACCGCGAACGCATCGCTCGCACTTCTTACACTTTTGATCTAGGCAGCAATCAGGGAATGGAGCTTGGCATCGAAGGCGCACAGACAATACGCAATTCCGACCTGCGTCTAGGCTTATCAGGCGAAGGCATCACCTCCGATGCCCATGGCGGACTTGTCCCGCAGGTTATTAGTAACGCAAGCTCGATGGTTGAGGAAATACGACTCGAGAACTTTGCCATTCACAACTGGCAAATCAACGATCGCATGTCCCTTGAAAGCGCACTGATTTATGAAACATCAACGATTACCCAGTCCGGGGACGTAAGCAATGAGAGAGATTTCTCTTTTCTGCGCCCCAAGATCGACTACCGCTTCAACATTACTCAATCCCTGCAGCTTCGAGCGACAATCGAGAAAATTGTTTCGCAGTTGAGCTTTTTCGATTTCAGCGCCACGTCCGACAACTCCGACGACGATCAGAATACGCAAGCAGGAAATCCCGAGATAGCACAGGAACAAGCTTGGAACTACGAGATGAACATGGAATTTCGTCTACCCAATAGTATTGGCGTGCTGAATACCGAGCTCTACTACCAAGACTTGACTGATGTAGTCGATCGCATCGATGTTTCCACTAGTGCAATCGACCTGCAATCTGCACGCGGCAATATTGGCGCTGGAAAACGCTACGGTGCTAACTTCGACGCTAGCTCCCGCCTTGGCTACCTCGGTGTTCCTGACGCTCTGCTCACCCTCAGATTTAGCGTACAAGATTCGAAGGTCATGGATCCTTTCCTAGGCACACCGCGACGCCTACGTTGGAACGGGCGCTGGTTCGCGCGCGCTAATTTCCGGCACGATATCATTCAACATAACTTCAGCTATGGTTTCAGTTACTTCACCTCTGCACGTGATGGAAGCGGCCTGACACAAATCGACGTTTTTGATACCGAAACTGAAGTACGAGACTACGGCTTAAGCTTATTCGCCGAAAAGCAGGCATTCAACGGAATCACTTTTCGATTCGATATTCAGAATGCCAATGATCAGATCCGCTGCAGAGAGAGGATTCGCTTTGCGGGTGCAACAGCCGCTGGCATTGTGGAAGAAATCGAAGACTCCTGTAACGGCAATGGCGTGAAGTATGCCTTAAAAATTAGACAAACATTCTAGGCACTCTAACTTCAAGTTTGGTTCGAAAAAAAAAGACAGCATTGCTGTCTTTTTTTTGAAATGATTTCCTACTCAGTCTCTACTGAACAGGATCAGTTCACATAAAACACTAACGAAGCAAACAGAACCAGCACCAGAGCGCCTTCCAGCACGCTCACCCACACCTTGGCTCTAGGGGTAAGATTTCTTACATACCTATCCATCGGTACAATTATCTGTGTGTATCTATGGTTTGTCATATTTGCTGTCCTCCACAAGTTAGATGGCGGCGGTTTCTGTGTAGTTCTGATCAATGTGGCCTGCCGACTGATAGATGATTGCATCAGTGTTACGACCTAATTTTGTTTTGCTTTAATGATTAGACGCACAATACTCGTAAGTGTTACAAAAATAGGCAAATAACTTATCTCTAATTCAAAGATACCGCTCACAGGCAGTTCGGATGCATCTTCGTAAGAGTGGGAAACCAGAAAGAGAGGCCGAGAAGATCGAAGGGGAATTTTGAAGCGCACGCCGCTAGCTGGGCCAGCGGCGCGTTACTAGGTACTTGTTAATTCGCACTCACCTTAGTAAATACCATCATGTGCTGCCAAGGTAGAAAGTCTAAGGTATCAGTCCATTCCAGACCGAAAACACCCATTTCTTTTACTACCTGCTCCTCGGTCATCTTGTGCAAGGGCCGAATAGGTACCGAATCGTCTTCACCGCGGTATTCCAACAGGAATATGCGACCTCCAACTCTAAGCGCGTTATTGATCCCATCTATCATCTCGAAGGGGTGATCGAACTCGTGATAGGCATCAACCATGATCGCAGCATCGATAGAATTAGGTGGCAAGTTTGGATCATCCACTGTGCCCATAACGCCTTCTATATTAGTCACACCCTCAGCAGCCTTACGCTGCTCTATGATTGCCAGCATCTCCGGCTGAATATCCACCGCCAGCACCTTGCCTTGGGGCACCAATTTCGCGATCCTAAAAGAGAAATAGCCTGACCCCGCGCCGATGTCGGCAACCACGTGATCTGGATCCAAGCCCATGTTCGCGACCACCTCATCAGGCATCTCTTCTTGGATACGACCTGGGCGGTTCAGCCAACCTGCAGCCTGATGCCCCATCACGAAAGAAATCTCCCGCCCCATGTAGAATTTACCTATACCCGTCGTTTTGCGCTCCGGGGCTACTTCATACCCTGGAAACTCGGCCGCCTGTACGGGGGCAATGTAGATAAGAATAGAGCCGAGAATAGGCAGTATGCCGAGTCGTAACTGTCTGGCTGAAATCATGGGCTGGCCTTTGTATTTTTGCTGCCCTGGGCCGACTAGCCTCAGAAACAGGAGAATGTCCGCTAAGCGGCGAGTGATGGGATTGTAAATCAGCACTGGGAGGCAAACAAGAAGCCCGGCGAACTTGTGAAAAGCTCCCGAGCCAGTGGATTCAATCTGCTATGTGAAGTTTAGAGTGGCCTTAGTAGTCTCTGTCCGCTGCCTTTGCACTTGGGGCAAACGCTGTTGTTAGTGATCTTGCCGGCGCCTTTGCAGACATTACAGGCATCTTGATAGGGTTTCTTCAAAATAGAAGTAAGCTCATTTAGAGCTTGTTTCGGGGCGTTCTTATTTTCAGCCAAAGTCATCACGTAAATTCTCCTACGGTGCAATCTATTAAAGCCATGTTACTAAAATCTTTACTACATTTTAGTCTCAATGTGATTGCCATCTCATTTAAGAGAGAGTATGCAGAACTAATGTGACGAAATACGTTAACCACCTCACAAAATTAAGCATGGTGTAAAATTTATCTACACCTAGTTTATCTCTACATATAGGGAGCCTCTGTTCAGGTATATGGCCACCCTGGCTTGCAGCCGCACGCGCCAAACTCCCGCAGGGTAGCTATAGAGCTGATCAGAGGCTCCTCACTTATGCTAGTATTTCGGCTCAAATTTAACAACATTCTCACATAATGGAAGCAAAGTATGACGCAGGTTTTAAAAGGAATTCGGGTACTAGATTTTGGTCGTTACATCGCAGGGCCCTACTGTGGCACGCTCTTAGGGGATATGGGGGCCGAAGTTATTCGAATTGAGAAGATAGATGGCAGTGAGGATCGGTTCCTGTCTCCGATAAGCGACAAGGGCGATGGCGGCCTATTCATGCAGCTGGCACGCAATAAAAAGTGCCTGACTCTCAATCCCATGAAGCCCGAAGGACGCGAAATCGTCAAAAAGCTGGTTAAGACTGCCGATGTGGTCATTGCGAACCTGCCACCGGACACACTCGCGGCGATGGGCCTTGATTACGAGAGCCTCAAAGCCACCAAGCCAGATATCATCCTCACTACCGTTTCTGCCTTCGGACGCGGCGGCCCCTACGCTAATCGCGTCGGCTTCGACGGCCTAGGCCAGGCCATGTCGGGCGCCATGTATATGTCAGGCACCCCAGACCAGCCAGTCAAGGCCTACCCCCCGTATATCGATTTCGGCACTGCCAGCTTATCCGCTTTCGGCACCATGGCCGCCTTGTTCGAGAGGCAGAAGACCGGCAAAGGTCAGATGGTAGAAGGCTCTCTGTTTAACACCGCACTTACGATGATGAACGGCACAGTTATCGAGCAGAACGCCATTCAGCGCAATCGCGTAGCCACTCTCAACCGCTCGCAGACCTCAGGGCCTGCCGACACTTTCAAGACGAAAGATGGTTGGGTATTAGTTCAGTCAGTGGGTGGACCCCTGTTTAAACGCTGGACCGACCTCATAGGCGAAGACCATTGGCTAGCCGATCAGCGCTTTAAGGATGATATTTCCCGAGGCGACAACGGCGAATTGATCAGTGAACGAACCGCCGCATGGTGTGCGCAGAGAACCTCGAAAGAAGTACTCGCAGAGATGGAGGCAGCGAGACTGCCAGCAGGCCCAGTACTCTCACCTCAAGAAGTATTAGATGACCCACACGTTGCAGCGAAAGGTCTGTTTCAATACGTAGAATATCCTGGTCTAGACAAGCCTGCGCCGCTGATGAAAACACCTGTAGAGCTATCAGAAACACCGGGTGAAATCCGCACGCGCCCGCCCACACTCGGCGAGCACACGGACGAAATCATGCAGGAGCTTGGCTATAGTGAAACTGAGATCGCCCAGCTGAGAGAGAAACGAGTCGTCTAGTCTTATGACTGACTAATTGCGCAAGGGCTATTAATACAAATAGCCCGAAGATAAGTCAGGGCCTACCAATCAGTCTTGGGGCAAGGCGTAGACAATGATGCTGCCAGTTCTTGGAACTTCGTTACCAGTACGAAAAGTCATCATCGCGTTGCCAGAATTAGTGGCTATGTATTGCCTTCCCTCAACCTCGTAAGTCACGATACCACCACCTACTGGTGCGCCGGTATAGATGCTATGCAGAACATCACCCGAGCTGGCATCCACTAACAGCAGATTGCCAGTGAGCTCGCCACTTATCACCAAGCCACCAGCCGTTGTCGTCACACCCGCTACCATAGGAGTAGGCGAATGATATCGCCACTTAACGTCGCCCGACTCAACATCTATGGCAGTGAGCCATCCAGTCTGGGCTTCTTTGTCGGAACTCACTGTTCCGCCCATGTACATCTGGCCGGGGATGTAGTCAACATCGTCATCTCGAGCTGCTGTGAACTGAGCACAGTAATCGATCGATGGCGTGATCAATAATTTCTCGCCAGGATGATAAGCAGGCCCGCTCCAAAGCACACCACCGTAGACACCAGGACATGCGAATACTCCTTCTTGGGTTACAGGCACTTCGGCATTCAATATGGTGGTGACAGGTGTCTCGTACAGAATCTCATGAGTCCGTTTATCCAATCCTCGTAGTATGCCGTCCTTGCCCACTGTCGCCACGAAGTCTCGAGACACGTTGTTGACGCCCACTTTTAACACTGGACTTACTTGTGTCAAATCCCAGTCGTGATCGTCATTTGGCACGAGTGCCTTGTGCCAATTAAGCTCGCCGGTATGCACATCCAAAGCGATGATATTATTGGTGTAGAGATTTTCTCCGGGGCGCAGATAGGCAGGTAGATCCGGCGCGGGATTTGTGACTGCCGCATACAGCTCCCCGAGTTCGAGGTCCATACTAAGAGGCGTCCATACCGCCCCGCCACCGAGTGGTATATTCTGCGGATTGCCCCATGTCTCTCCACCGCCTGCAGCTGCCTCCGGTACGGTATGGAATTTCCAAAGCTCCTGTCCATCATGAATCGAGAAAGCACCGACCCAACCTGAAATCGCGTTCTCACTACCTGCCGGACCGATCAATATCATGTCTTCATAGATCATAGGTGGCATGGTAAACGTCTCACCCAACCAAGGGTCCGCGACCTGTCGTGCCCATAGAAGATTCCCGTTAGCGGAATCGAGAGCGAGCAAATAGCCATCCGCCGTGCCCCTGACTACGTAGCCATCTCTGATCGCAACGCCGCGATTGTTTCCCCATACCATGCGATCCTTGGGCTCCCAATCGTAGCTCCATATCTTCTGACAAGTGGCAGCGTTAATGGCCGCGGTATGAGTCGCGTTGGTCACATACATCGTGCCCTGATAGACGATGGGACCGTTTTGCATAGTTGCGTTGGTATTCAGCTGATAAGCGCAGACTTGTTGTAAATTATTTGCGTTGGACGTGTCGATCTCGACTAACTCGGAATAACGCGTGCCCTGATAATTCTGATTGTGATAGAGCCAGTCCTGCGAGTTATCCGCAGCAGCTAACAATTCATCGAACGATGGACCTGTGCCACTCGGTTCGATTCCGTACTCGCCTTCGATAAAAGTCGAAGCGCTATCCAGCACCTCGTCACCCCTTGAAAGAGGTATAGCACTTAGGTAGTCGTAGTCATCCTTTAACTCTTCACTGCCTTGCAACACATTGTTGCTACCGAGGATAAAGGCGAGAACATCTAACCCTTCGGAGTCACTCAGACTGCCAGGCGCGCTAGGAGGCATAGACGTAAGAATGAGATTAAATAGCTCACCGACACTCACCCCCATACGAGACCAGCTCTTACGAAAGGTAGCACCGACCAACTCAGGGGCTGCCGCACTATCTAACTGTGTGCCATGACAGAGCGAGCAGCGCTGTTGATATAGGGCTTCTCCTGAGTCGAACTGCGCCTCAGTAAAAGTGCCAGACGCCGGCGCATCGGCCGCAAACACCGCCGAAGAGAAGAGAGCGCAAATCAACAGCCCAGCGGCGAGTCCGGTTAAGGCTCCGGGATTTTCAATTATTGTTTTCATTTTTATTCCTTTCAGACTTAAGTTCCCGCTATCTCTAATCGAAACTAATAAAAAACTCTCAGGGATTATTTAACAACTCCACCGCGGCGGTATACATTGCTTCTACGCCAGACTTGACTGAATTTGGATCGATACGAAAGAAGGCGGAATGATGTGGTGGCGCGTTTGTTCGACCTGCTACTATCTCGCGCATCAGGTCAGGCGGCGTACCGCCGATGGAAAAGAATACACCAGGCACCTTATGCTCGGTCTGCGTGAAATAAGCAAAGTCCTCGGCTCCCATCCCCGGACGTTGCGAGGTTAAGAGCGGATCGTAACCCAACTGCTCCTCCCATGCCGGCAGCACTTTGTTTACTGCTTCTCTATTATTGACATTCGTCGGCGTGCTTTCGAACCCCATTCTAACCACCGGCAGCAAGTCATCTGGCAGACCATTAAGCCTTCCTATATTAGCCGCCATATCGCGAATTCTTGAAAGCACCTCGTTTCTGGTCTCTTCTGAATCCGCACGTACAGTCAATTGCAGGTCCACCTCATTGGAGATAATATTGTGCTTACTGCCGCCCTGGAACGAACCTACAGTTATTACCGCCGGAGCAAGCGGATTGATCTGGCGACTAATAATACCCTGCAAGGCGATCACCAGTTGAGAAGACACATAGATCGGATCGATGGTCTGATGAGGGTAGGCTCCATGTCCGCCGATGCCTCTCACCTTGATATCTACGCTGTCTGAGCTGGACTGCACGATGCCTTCACGCACTGTGACTAGTCCAGAAGGCGACCCTGAACTCACATGTAAACCTATCGCATAGTCAGGCACGCCGAATCGCTGATAAAGACCATCTTCCAGCATCGCCTTCGCGCCATTGATGATTTCTTCTGCAGGCTGCCCGACCAACATCACGGTCCCGCTCCATTTGTCTTTGTTATCCATCAGCATCTTTGCTGTGCCTACAAGGCTAGTCATGTGCATATCGTGACCGCAGGCGTGCATGACCGGCACATCTTCACCGCTCATGTTTATCTGCCTGTTTCGCGACGCATAGCTAAGCCCGCTGTCTTCTAAGATAGGCAAGCCATCCATGTCGGCGCGCACCAGTACAAGAGGCCCCGACCCATTACGAATCATGCCAACCAGACCAGTGCCCCCCACTCCCTCAGTCACCTCGATACCCAGAGCTCGCAGTTCAGCGGCAAGTCGAGCTGCCGTCTCCTGCTCAAGGAAGCCCAATTCAGGGTGCTGATGAAACCACAGAAACAATTCGGAGAGGTGTGATTCGTAATAGGCATCAATGTTGCTCTTCAGAGCCTCATCCGCCGCCTGAGCTGACTGACCAATGGCGAACCCTTGGAGCATCACGGCCAATGACAGTGCGAGTCGAGCTACTTTTTTTGAACATTTGAAGAGGAAGGTGCGGGAGTTAGACGCTGGCATAAAATGCGATTCCATTGCAGTGCTCGAGCACTGCGTAATCCTGTATTTGTCGACAGAGACTAATGGACCCGCTCACCGAATGAAAGGGGTTTTAGTGCATCAGAGCATCGACAAAAATCAGTGCTGTGGTGCAGCCTCCATCAATGCCTCCCAGAAAGCATCGTTAAAGCTAGAACCATTCGCATCGCCATTGGAACCAAGGCGCGTGATAACAAGATTGAGACTTGGTACCAGATACAATTTTCGGTCCAAAGCACCCTGCATTGCGACCATATCGCTAGGAGCCGATGCCACTAGCGCGCCATTGCGTCGTTGCACTCGGGCAGCGGCATTCAGTGAGAAATCTTGCCCATTAAGCCACCACAGATAACCATAGGAAGGATTGAGTGCTTGCGATGGACTTAGCATGGCGTCGAGAAAGCTACTGTCCTCCACTAGGGCCTCACCTGCCCATTGACCACCGGACCAAATCATCAATCCGAATCTCGCGAGATCTCTAGCCGTTGTCGATAGACCAACCGCAATGTCGGAACTCGCCCAAGGCCTATCGGTCCATGACGAATACTTCATGCCTAAAGGCTCAGTCACCCATTCCCTAGTCAGACTCTGGCGATCCATACCTGTAGCCGCGATAAGCACACGCATTAATTCGTGGTAGACCGGCGTGTTGTAAAGCCATACCGTTCCAGCTGCGCTAGAAAAAGAGAAATCGGTGGCCAACCCGCTGTTCATACTCAGAAGATGGCGGATAGTAATAGCAGCTTCTTGATTGGATGAGGCCCGCGACCACCCTTCACCCACATATTTCGACACCGGATCATCGATCCGCAGAAAGCCACGTTCCTGCGCGATGCCAATTACCACGGCAACCACGCTCTTCTGCGCCGAGGCGACATCTTCAATTGCCCTGCCCTGCACGTCTCTTCCCGTCAGCATGTTGGAGTATCTCTGGGAAGCATCCGGGGAATCCCAATAGCGTTCTGCCATGATTCTCCCACCGTGAAGAATCACGACACCACTCGATTTTCGCGCTCCCGCTATATCCAACGCTGCATTCAATTTCTCAGAGTCCCAACCTGCACTAGCAGGAGCTACAGACTCCCAACTCTCGTCGGAACCTGGAAAATAGAGCTCTTCGGCGGCCTTAGCAGGCAGGGAAGCCATAAAGCCTCCTGCAAGCAAAGCAAGGATGACTGCACGATTTGAGAGTTGAATTTTTCGCATAAAGGTGAAACCTGCTGCTAATTGTTTAGTTTATAAATTGACACGCGCTATCGCAACCAACTACACACATAGGCTATCCTTCTTCTATCACTTTCTCTGTCTCGCTGACAACCAAGGCCAATCCAATGCTCTTCAAAAAATCGATGTTCCTGCAACTAACTGCCATCCTTCTGCTTATAGGACCCATTGTCTGTGTCCACGCAGCAGAAGCCGGCTTTACTATGCCAACCTCGCTCAGCGAAGCTGACTTTCCTGACGACATTCATATGGATTCCTTAGCTAGACTGCCACAGATTCAAAGAGCTGAATTGGATGCAGCGGGCAAAGAAGCCTTCGACACCTATGTTAGCCCTGGCACGGGATACGGATCTGGACTACGCGGGCCGATAGGCGTCTGGATGAATAGCCCGGAATTAGCGCAGGCAATGTTCGACGTGCGCCAGCGCGTTCGCTACGAATCCGATCGCGATCAGCGCCTAACTGAGCTAGCAATCATCTCTACGGCACGTGAGATAAACAATCAATATGAATACACGGCGCATGAACCACTGGCGATAGCAGCAGGATTAGAACAGGGCATTATCGATATCGTACGCTTCAGAAAATCCGTCGAAGACAATCAAGCCATAGCTGGCTTCGGGGAAACGGAGCAGGTAATCGTAAAATTTGCACGCGAGGTAATCAGCGAAGAAAGAGTGAGTTCGGAAACCTTTGCTCGAGCTATCAACATTTTCGGTGAACAAGGCGTGATGGATCTGACCGGTCTAATCGGCTACTACAGCTTCGTAGCGATCACTCTAAAAGCCTTTGATGTGCAACGAACAGCCGGTAGCGATCTGCTCTTGCCCGTAAGAATAGAATAGCCTCAAACTGTTTATAGTGAATTGAGAAACTCCATCATGGCAGCATTGGTCTCAGCAGGAGCTTCCTGCTGTACCCAATGACCAATCTCAGGAATCAATACCACAGCGCGTAAGTCATCCGCCGATCGCGATATCGTAGCCGTCAGTCTCTCCTCGTCGGCACCTGCGATCACGCTATCGCGCGAACCGGCAATAAACAGCACGGGGACCTTTATTGTAGCGCCCTCTAGATGCTCTGTGATTTCCCAGTTGCGATGGAAATTACGGTAGTAGTTCATGCCGCCGCGAAAACCGGCATTCTCGAACTGCGAGACAACGTAATCCAAATCTTCCTGGCGCAGCCAATCAGGCAGTTCCTTTGCTGCGCCTAACCGCCCTATCCAGCCTCCAGCTGATCGATGCGGGTCGGTAATTATGGCCGGCTCTCTTGGCGCGCTGGGTGATAGATACAGCCGGCTGATCAAACCACGCGGGTCCGCATCGTATTCAGCCTCCGCTACTCCGCCCGGTTCATTGTGGTAGAGAATATAAAAGAAATTTTCGCCGAAGGTCTCACGCCAACTTTGTATAGGCGACTGCGCCACGCGACCTCCATAGGGCACGCTCATAGCAATTAACGCGCTGAAGCGAGAAGGATGCAGCAGGACCGTGCTCCAGGCTACGATTGCGCCCCAGTCATGACCAACCAAGATCGCCGTCTCCTCACCCAATGCATCCAGAATACCTACCAAGTCTCCGGCCACATGAGTGATGTCGTAGTCATCAACATCCGCAGGTTTGTCAGACTCACCATAACCGCGCATGTCCGGTGCCACAACGTGATAACCTGCATTAGCCAACATGGTTATCTGATGCCGCCACGAATACCATGACTCAGGCCAGCCATGTGCCATCAAGAGCAGCGGCCCCGTTCCAGCCTCCGCGATGCGCAGCTGTATTCCATTGGACTGAATAAATCGAAATGTTACTCCTGCCACCGGTGACTCAGTACTCACGTCTACGTCTCCTTGTTGTGCCAATAACTGCCCTGAAAGCGCGCTGTGTAGAACTAGTGAAACAGCAACTACTCTGCCAAAAGCCTTTATGACATTCGTTGTCGTCCGAATCATACTACATACCTCCGCATCCCCCAAGGGTCTCGTGAGTAGAGCAAGACTAACATGGTCGCTGTTGACTTCACCACGTCAAGAACGTTTCAATGAGATAACTATTTCTTAGTAAAATTGAGGTGTGCGCCATGAAAGAAAATGATGTGCTGTATATGCAAAGGACACGTGACTTCTATCGCGCTCAGGGCTACACCAATGACTATACGTGGGCACACAATGATGACGCGCCTTTTAGCACTCTTCGAAAACCACTTAGTGAATGTAAGGTTGCCGTAGTCACCACCGCCATGCCAGATTCAGCAGCAGGACGCGCGCAGCGGCAAGTGCATTCTTGCGCTAGCCTGCCAGTCCCCAGCTCCATGTACACCGATGAACTGTCATGGCATAAGACTATGACACACACAAATGATGTTGCTTCCTTCCTGCCGCTGGCGCAGCTTAAGCGCTGTGAGGAGGAAGGACTTATCGGCGAGTTAGGGGATCGCTTCCATTGCATCCCAACAGAGTATAGCCAGCGCAACACCTTGGAGAACGATGCGCCTGAGATTCTGACTCGTTGCCAGCAGGATGCAGTGGACGTGGCCATTCTAGTACCGTTGTGACCTGTCTGCCATCAGACCGTGAGTCTGTTAGCGCGACACCTAGAAAGCAATGGCATCATAACGCTAATCATTGGGTCTGCGATCGATATCGTAGAACACTGCGGCGTCCCTCGATACTTGCATAACGATTTTCCACTAGGCAATCCCTGCGGCATTCCCAATAACCAAGCCATGCAGTTAGAAATAATTCAAGCCGGATTAATCCTCATTGAGAAAGCCGATCAGGCTCGCACCACGCAGCGCACCTTACATTGCTGGAAAGACGAAGTGTGGAGGAAGGACTACGCGTTAGTCGATGACAGCAACGCAGAAGAGTTACGCCTGCGCGGCGAACGACGCCGTCAACAACAGGTTGATGACAAAACTGCAGGAAAGCCCCGCGCAGCGATGATCTCGGATACCTAGATAAGCAATCTCAATTTCTTCGCTTAAAGTTTTGGTCGCCAAACGCAACCTAAAGGTTGCGTTTGGCGACTAGCTGTGGAAAACTTCCGCCTAATTATTCCTCGGGACATGACTGTGGAAGACAAGATTGTAAAAACAATAGATCTACAGGCTACCGTGGATCGCGTCTGGCGCGCCGTCACGGATCACAATGAATTCGGTGAGTGGTTTCGCGTCGCCCTAGAAAAACCATTCGCCGTTGGCGAGCAGACAGCAGGCAACATCACCTATCCTGGTTATGAACATATGAGGCTCGAGGCTATGGTCAAGACCATGGACACAAACACCCTATTCGCCTTCACCTGGTCTCCAATACCTGATGAAAGTGGAAATGCCCCCCTGGGCGGCATGGAAACACTGGTGGAGTTCAAGTTTGAAGCAATCGAGTCTGGCACTCGACTTACAATCATAGAGTCCGGCTTTGCAGCGCTTCCTAGCGACGTAGATAGAACCGAAGCGCTACATAGAAATGCCGAAGGCTGGGAAATCCAGACGCAAAATATTGCAGCCCATGTTGAAAGCTGAGAAACGATCCAACACTGCAAGTGAAGCCCAACTTTTCGCGGCGCTAGGTGATAGCACTAGACTACAGCTAATCAACCGCTTGGGTGAAAACAAAGGAAAGGAGAAGCACGATTCCATTTCCGGGCTTAGCAGCGGCATGAAGCTGAGCAGACAGGGAGTGACGAAGCACCTTCGAGTGCTAGAAAACGCCGGGATTGTGAAATCTACACGCGTAGGTCGTGAACAGCATTTTCACCTTGTGCCGGAAACATTGACGCCCCTTCAAGAGTACCTAGAACTCATATCCTCTCAATGGGATGACGCCCTCGAGCGTCTTCGCTCATTCGTGGAAGAGCAGTAGCAATTTGTAACGCATTTGTATTGGACACTACGAGACAAAAATCCGATACCTGAGCGCGTACTACAATCAGGTCAACGTGAGAGGGCGGTGAAGCACTATGCAAAAAGTCTACACCGACGAAAATGTAGTTGTTCTGCACTCGGCGAAGAACATCCTCGCACTAAATGGCATTGAGTCCTTCGTGAGAAATGAGCATACGATACCCAATGGCGCTCGCCACGGCATTCAGAATATGTTTTTGGAACTCTGAATCATTAACGATCAGGACTTTGTAAAGGCCTCCTCAATCATCGAGGAACGGCTTACCAATGCCGCACCGACAGAACCTTGGGTCTGCAGCAAATTCACCGAAGAGAATGACGGAAGTTTCGATTTTTGCTGGAAATGCCAAACCTAGAAATAGAAGCCAATAAGTGCCACAATCAGCTGAATTGACTTCGACAGCCAAACAACACCAATAACAATAACAATAACAATAACAATAAGAGGGAAACCCGATGGACAACAAAATAGTCCTAATTCTTGCGATTATCTTACCTCCTATAGCCGTATTCTTAAAATCTGGCGCCAACAAAAACCTAGCCATCAACATAGTGCTATGCCTATTTTTCTACATTCCTAGCGTAGTTCATGCACATTGGTTAGTGACAAAGTCCTAGCAGTTAACTCAATTCAATATGGACTGCCTAGGCTTATGAGAAATCTCCTGCTGACTTGTGTGGTGCTATATCTAGCTGCCTCCTCAAATCCTCTGCTTGCGCAAAGCGAAGCAGAGGATGATGCAACAGTCTACTACCCAGCCGCCTATTTTTCTGAGTACGGCGTGGTTTCGGTGAACGATATGCTAAGCCGAATTCCTGGCATGGATCTCGCATTGGAAGGCAATCAGGTTCCGAGCTTCGGCAACAACAACAACCGAGGTCTAGGCGCTACCAGCCAGATAATGATCAACGGTAAACGCCTTGCTGGAAAAGCGAACAAGGCGAGTAGCCAGCTTGATCGCATAGCCGCCGAGCAGGTGGACTATATAGAAATCATTCGAGGCAACTCGGGTGATTTGGACGTCCGCAATTCTGGACAAATGGTCAATATTGTCTTACTCGAGTCCCTGAGTAATTCCAGCATGTCCGGCGAGCTGGGCTTCACCAACTTTCACGATGGAACATTCGAACCCAACGGCTCATTCTCTTATAGCGCACAAACTGGAGCCCTGACGTACTTACTTAGCGCCGACGTCACCAGCGGTTATGAATTCTTGGAAAGTGAGGAAGTCAGCTTCCTTGCGAACAACTCCCTAAATGACACGCGTGATTTTGAGCGCACTAGGGAACAGACCACCTATAGACTTAATTCAAACATTGTCTATCAGCCCTCTCCAGCCGATCGAATTGCATTCAACTTCCTGTATAGCGAGAGCGATCCTCCGGCAAAACTGTTCAGAACAATCACCGACTTTCAAACGCCAAACGCCGCTGTTACTTTTGAGAGAGAGGACATACCCTCTACTCAGGATAACTGGGAACTTGGCGGAGACTACGAACACAATTTCGGTAACGGCGGTAAGTTCAAGTTTCTATTTATAGTCAATGAAGAAGATAGCAGCGCAACTCGTGAGAGGTTTGTCTCCTCGGCTTTGAGCGGCACCGAAACGAAAAACCTCTTCCTCGACACAACTAGCAAGGTTCAAGAACGTATCGCCAGAACCTCCTACGCTTGGCCAGTAGCTGAAGCACAGTCTCTAGAACTTGGCATAGAGGGCGCACAGACGATTCAGGATTCGGCCCTGCGCCTAGGACTAAACGTCCCTGGGGAGACCTCTCCAGAATTCGGCGGACTGCGAGCGATTCCAATTCCCAATGCAATATCTGTAGTAGAAGAGATTCGCTTCGAAGGGTTCACCATTCACAACTGGCAAGTGAATGATCGGATGTCTCTAGAGAGCTCGCTCTTTTATGAAACTTCTGAAATCGAACAGACTGGCGACATCAATAAGAAGCGAGACTTCAAATTCGCCAAGCCCAAACTGGATTTTCGATTCGATATCAGCAGTAGCTTTCAGTTACGCCTATCAGCTGAGAAAGATGTATCGCAGCTCAGCTTCGCCGATTTCTCAGCAGGTGTGAACCAACAAGATGAAGACCAAGATACTGTTGCTGGAAACCCTGAGTTAGAACAGGAACAAACCTGGCGTTACAACGTTAATTTGGACTATAGGCTGCCAAACGATGGCGGCGTATTGAATTCTCGCTTCTTCTACTATGACGTTTCCGATTCAATTGGGAAGGTAGACGTCACCACCAACTCACTAACGCCCATCAGCGCTAATGGCAATGTGGGAGACGGCAAAGTATTTGGCCTGTATCTCAACGCCAGCATCAGGCTTGGTTTTCTCAACTTGCCCCAGGCGGTAGTTACCGCCGCGCTAAACTTCGAAGACGCCTACATCTTCGATCCTCTTATTGCTAAGGAGCGCACGATAATTCCTTTCGACCGCGGCGGCTTTCGTCTAGGTTATCGCCAAGACATACCCTCGCAAAATCTAAGCTTCGGCATCAACTACCAAGACGCTTTCGGCGATGTCGGTGGAACTGGCGGCAACCGTGTGCGCTACGACATCGACAATGTCGTATTCTTTGGCGCCGGAAAACTGCGCCCTGAACTAAAACTATTCGTAGAGAAGGTCGGCTTTGCAAACTTCACCTATCGAGCAGAACTTAACAACGCCGAAGACGAAATAAGATGCCTAGAGCGAAAACGCTACAACGGCTATCTGCGTGACGGCAACTTGAGCGAGACCGAGAAACCCTGCTCAAATACGGGCGCTCAGTTTGTATTAAAAGTTCGCGCGAACTTTTGATTCCATAGCGGTATTCCACGCCCGTTTTCCCGCGCCAGCAACTATTAGTTAGTAGCAATACGATCAGAAATATACTCGATTTGATCAATAGCCTTAGAACGACTCGAAGGTCTAGCAATGGCTGCAGGTCGTCGGAAATGCACGAAATTCGCTATTCACCACCCAAATTATTGTCCTAGATCAGGCATTGCTCGGTTATGCATGGGAGCGATAGCCCAGTAGTGATAGGTTATGAGAATGTTAGGTAAGAATTGTTTTGTTTGCTAGCCCCCTGGCAGGCTAGCAATGTAATTGAGAGGAGAAAACCATGTATAAGACTATACTTTGTGCGATAGAAGCTTCACCGGAAGGTAGCAAGGTTCTAACTAAAGCTTCCGAGCTAGCCAAGTGTTTCGGGAGCAAACTTATCGTTATTAACGTGCTGCCCTATACGCTCCTTCCGAAAGACTATCAGAAGACCCTAAGGGAAGACATCTCTCCAAAGATAGAGAAAATTGCAGCCCCCTTTGCTATCTCACAAAAGAACTGTCTAATCAAGGTCGGTAAGCCCTACGAAATTATCTGCAAGGAGGCCGCCAAAAAGAAGGCAGATCTGATTGTTATCGGCACACATTCTAAGAAGGGATTGCACGCCGCAATAGGCTCCACAGCAACGGGTGTATCTAACCATGCCAAGTGCGATGTGACTTTATTAAGAATATAGCCTCCCAAAGTGATTGAGCCCATTCATGTAGGAATAGGCTCAATTTTCACACTTAGCATTTTTTCATGCCGTTTTAATTTAGCAAGCCGCAAGTACGGCGATCAGTTGACACCACGACCAATATCTTGGATGACCTGCTGAGACTCCGTTGCTATTATGTCTTGCTGATTTTGGGTCATGCAAATGAATTGGGAAATATTACTACCCGTAGGCCGCTCTTTCGTACAGACCAATTTTTCACCTGCTGAGCTCACGGTAGCATTGTAGGCATCGACTTGGCTCTGCGATCTTATTCTTGGAATGCCGTCATCCTCATACAAGCTTTCGCAACCAACAAGTACTGCGCCCAAGATTAAAACTGCTAGAATATTTTTCATCTTCGTTGCATATTTTTTTACAGTTATGCCGTTGCCAGCGCCTGTTCTATATCCGCAATAATATCATCGATATGTTCGATGCCAACGCAGATCCGCATAGTCTCCGGCGTCACACCCGCTGCCAACTGTTCTGCCTCAGTCATCTGCCTGTGGGTTGTCGACGCCGGGTGGCAGGCGAGAGTCTTGGCATCGCCAATATTCACAAGGCGCTTGATCATAGCCAACGCATCATAGAAGCGGACACCTGCATCGAAACCACCATTGATGCCGAAGGTCAGCAGAGACGCCGGAGTTCCTCCACAATACTTTTGCGACAACGCATAGTTAGGGTCGCTCTCCAGACCGGCATAGCTAACCCATTCAACTTTATCGTGACCCTGCAGGTATTTAGCAACGACCATCGCGTTAGCACAATGACGTTCCATCCGCAGACTCAGTGTTTCCAATCCCTGCAATAAAAAGAAAGCGTTCATCGGCGGCAGAGCAGAACCAGTATTACGCAGCGGAACTGTTCTTGCGCGCCCTATATAGGCGGCTTCTCCGAATGCCTCGGTATACACGACACCGTGGTAGGCGGGTTCTGGCTCGTTTAATTCCGGATAACGATCCTTATGTTCGGCCCAGGGAAATTTACCCGAATCCACGATCATCCCCCCGAGAGAGGTACCGTGGCCGCCGATGTATTTAGTCAATGAATGCACCACGATGTCGGCACCAAAATCAATGGGATTGCAGACCACAGGTGACGCCACTGTGTTATCGACGATCACAGCAACACCATGCTTGTGAGCGGCGGCGCAGACTGCTTCCAGGTCGATGATATTGCCCGCGGGGTTACCGATGGTCTCGCAATACACTGCCTTAGTCTTATCGTCGATCAGCTTCTCGATCGCCTCGGCAGAATCGTTCTCAGCAAAGCGTACCTCGATGCCCT
This sequence comes from Pseudomonadota bacterium, assembly GCA_027592275.1. Lineage (GTDB taxonomy): Bacteria > Pseudomonadota > Gammaproteobacteria > Pseudomonadales > Pseudohongiellaceae > UBA9145. The sequence continues at coordinate 9,828 of JAQCKF010000029.1, read as the reverse complement.
GACTCGGCAACATATGAGCAAATAGAGTGTAAGTACCGCCGTACAACTGCGGTGTAGAAATAATATTGTCGCCCGCTTTCGCGATAGTCAGAATCGAGTAGTTAATGGCCGCCATACCGGAGGCTACAGCCAGCCCCGCAATACCGCCCTCCATCGCAGCTACCCGCTGCTCCAACACATCGTTGGTGGGGTTCATGATGCGGGTGTAGATGTTGCCGGGCACCGCAAGATCGAACAGATCGGCGCCGTGCTGGGCGTTGTCGAATTCGAAGGCGACTGTTTGATAGATAGGAACTGCTACAGACTTAGTAGTGGGGTCGGTTTCGTAGCCGGCGTGTATAGCTAGAGTTTCTTTCTTCATGGATAGGTACTCCTTAAATTCTGATGAGATGTTTATACAGGAGGTTCTAGCGGTCTGCAATTGGGACAGGCTAGACAGTAAGGCTCGCTCGTCGGGTGGTTTCGGTGAGCGAGAAGTATTCTTGCTCTCTCATTCTTCTACTGCGGTTGCTGCACAAGCCAGGTGTTAAAACGTTCAACCATGCAGTCCGCTATCATGACGATGTCGCCTGCAGCTAACACCCTACATTCATCAAAGTGTTGTGAGGAAATAGCAACGGTAAAAAGACTCGCCAGCTTATAATTGCATGCGTGAATGCTTATGTATTCCCCGCCTTGCCAAACTCTCCCACAGTGATCGTTAATCAGCGCGCCCGCCATAGATAGAGCATAGTCATCGCCCTGCCATTCCTGCGCCTCACTGGTACTAGCTGTCACAGCGACTACTAGACTAAATGCCAGACACGTAAAAATTCTGTTCATTCGAACTCTCCAAACTTTGGCGGATAATTAAATGGGAAGAAATAAATAGTGTTAGCGACCAACAATATCCAGAAAGGCAGTAACCTCTTCATACCTGCGGCTTCTGGCGAAATCCCTCGCTGCCATTCCTGCCGAATTTTGAATATTGGAATCTACTCCGGCAGCAACGGCTATCTCAACGGCCTCAAGTATTCGGGCCTCTCGATCATTACCTTCTATTCCCGCACGACGTTCTACGCTTCCCCAGCTCATCCTAAGACGTCTGTATCCCATGCCTACTGCCGCCATGAGAACAGAAATTTCTCCTTCTTCGGCAATCACCGGTTGCATACCACTGAGGGTTGGGTAGGTCACGTTGTTTACAAACAAGGGATCCGCCCCGCGTTCTAGCAGCAGCTTCATTAATTTGGGTTCAGTAAAGCGAGCCGCTAGCCACAGCGGTGTCGCTCCGATCAAAGAGTCATGAAAGCTGTAGTCGGTGGACTGTCGCCTAGCAGGGGTTGGCTTTTCCAAAATGGCTTCGATGTCTGCGCCGTGATCAAGCAATAGCTCAACAGCCTCAGGGCTGCCACGCAAGATTGCGGCGTGCAATGCAGTGTGCCCGCTTGCAGAAGACTCAACGTCAGCGCCGCTCTGAAGCAGAAAACTGAGCAACTCAACATTACCGCCATGAATAGCCATGATTGCCGGACTCGTACCAAATGCCGAGAGGCCATTCACATCACTGCCAGCCGCTACCAATAGGCGAGCCGATTCCAAGCTTCCAGCTCTGGCTGCGAATATAAGCGCCGTATTGCCACCCTGCTCAACCCAGACCTTATTCAGAGGATGACTATCCTGTTCCTTCTCGCTTTTCACATATTGACTGCGAACCAGTGTGCGCGCATCTACTTCGGCGCCGTAATCTAGAAGAGCCTCAACCACATCGCCATGGCCCTGCCCCGCTGCCCACATAAGCGCTGTCTGATTTCTCGTCACCTCTGACTGAGGACTCGCTCCAGCTGCCAATAAAGAACGCACCAACGCGGCGTTGCCAGAATGGGCCGCCGTCATTACAAGCGTTTCTCCGGAGAGAAGATTCAAATTTGGGTTTGCACCCCTTTCTAAAAGAGCATCCGCCATTGCTGCGCTGCCGTTATCTGCAGCGAGCCACAACGGCGTAACGCCTAGGTCGGTGACAGAATTAACATCGCCTCCGAGGCTAATCAATTCAACAGCAGCCTGAACGTTGTCGTGATAGCTCGCCCAGTGCAGTGCAGAAGTACCATCGCCGTAAACATCTTGTACGTTGCTTTGTGCCGCAAGAAGAGAGGAGAGTTTCGCCCAATCAGCGTCCTTAGCAGCCTGTACAACTGGTGGCATTCCTTGCCCAAGAGCGGGCAGCGCGAGGAATAAAATTCCAAGAGCGAATAGTTTCTGACAAGTCTTCATTGTGTGATTCATAGTCTGAAAGGCAGCCACTTCAGCAACCCCTTAAGAGGTAAGTGGCAGGGAACCAGTACTGCCTCCAATTCGATCAATAGGTAGATTGAACTTGTCCATAATGGAAACCAATAAATCCGCCATGGTCGGTTCATCTTGATAATGACGATGCTGCCCGCCTTGCATCCAACCGGCGCCACCGCCTACCAACATTACAGGCAGATTGATGCCTGAGTGAATTGTGCTATTAGAAAGACCCGCACCATACATAATAGTCATATTGTCTAAGAGATTTCCCTCGCCATCGGGGACCGCTGCCAGCTTCGCCAGATAATTGGAGAACAGCTGCGTGTGATAAGTATTAATCCGCGACATCTTCTCTAACAGCTGCGGATTGTTGTTGTGATGAGAAAGTGGATGATGAGCATCAGGAACGCCTATCTGCGGATAGGGCCGTGCACTCTGTTCCTTGCTCATCATGAAGGTAATGACTCGCGTCAGATCGGTTTGCAGTGCCAACACCTGCAGATCCTGCATGATCTCCATATGCGTTTCATAGTCTACTGGCACGCCCGCAGGCTGAGCGAGTTCTGGGAGGGACATGTCTATCTGTTCTTCGGCTTTCTGAATTCGTCTTTCTACACTGCGAATTGATTCGGTGTAGCTCTGCATTAGGTAACGGTCTTCAGTCCCAATGCTGTTCTCCAATGTAGTGAGCCTCTCGAGAACCGCATCGAGAATACTGCTTTGTTGTCTCAAGCGCGCCTCTCGCACACCCTTCTCTGTACTACCGCTATCGCCAAACATGCGCTCGAATACTGAGCGGGGATTATGTTCCGTCGGCAAGGGCTCGGTCGCTCCGCGCCAGGAAAGTGTATGGGTATACACGCAGCTGAGATTTACTGTGCAGGCTCCAGCTAGTGCTGGTGCATCCATGGACAATTCCAGCGAGGAAAGTTGCGTCTGCCTGCCTAACTCTTTGGCGAGCAACTGATCGACAGACACTCCTGCTAGTATTTCTACCTCGTTACGCCCACCCCTAGTAACACCTGTTAGGAAGGAACCCCCGGCACCGGCATGAGCGATGTTCCAGTTAGCCTTCAAACCAGATAGCAGCATCATCTTGTCTTTGAACGGAGCCAAGGGTTGCAAAATTGGAGTGAGCTCGAAATCTATTCCGGTTTTTGTTGGCGTCCAATAGTCCATGGCCATGCCGTTAGGCACATAGACGGTCTGGAATCGATGTATTGGTGCTGGCGTGGTTTGAGCAAATGCCGGTGTCATCGCATCCAGCATCGGCAAGGCTAATGCTGCTCCAGTGCCACGCAGCAAGGCGCGGCGAGAAATGGATTTACCTGTCACTCTTTTCGGTAACGCTGCTTGAGTTTTCTTAGTCATCTAGTTGTACTCATTATAAACGGTGGGCTCTTCACGATCCCTGTTATTAGAGAAGACCAGCTATAGTTTTGATCGGCCGCAACACTCACTATCTTGCGGATAACCGGCTGGTCGTAATATTCAACTCTGCGGCCTAGTGCATAGGTCATCAGTTTTTCTGTCAATGTGTGGGAAAATTGTTCGGGCCTGTCCATCATCCAATCGCGCAGGTCAGCGAAACCTGAAAACTCAACGCCGCCGGGATAGCTACCGTCGGGGTCTACCGGATTACCCACTTCATCGTGTTCCCGCCAGCCGCCAATCACATCAAAGTTTTCTAATGCAAAACCAAGAGGGTCAATGACAACGTGACAGGAGGCACATACTGGGTCTGCGCGGTGCCTAGCCAGCCTTTCACGAATAGAGGTTGGAACTTCACCCGCCTCAGCATCTGGAAGAATAGGTACGTTCGCCGGTGGCGGTGGTGGCGGTGTTCCCAACAAATTATCCAACAGCCACTTGCCACGCAGTACAGGCGAAGTACGCCCAGGATAAGAAGTCACCGTTAACAGCGCTCCCATAGACAACAGTCCGCCACGCTGATTTCTATTGGGCAGCTGCGTCTTTCTAAAGCGGCTTCCATAGATACCTTCTACACCGTAGTGATCAGCGAGCCGTTCATTGAGAAAGCTGTGGTTTGCACCTAGCAATTCCATCACGCTGCTATCGGACTCGATAGTGTCCGCTACAAATAATTGAGTTTCCTGACGAAAGCCTTCAATCAGACTCAGATCATAATTTGGAAAGACCACTGTATTGATCTGCACCTCATCAAGTCGCCTCAGGTTCAACCACTGGGCGGCAAAGTCTTCAACCAACGTGGTGACGCCGCGAGAGTCAGCTAGCATTCGACGAACCTGTTGTTCCAATACTTCGGGATTGCTCAGCTGGCCCTGCTGCGCTAGATTTAGCAACTGCTCATCGGGCGCCTCACTCCACAGAAAGAATGCCAAGCGTGATGCCAACTCCAAGTCAGTGATAGAGAATGTTTCGCCAGTCGACGAATCCGCTGGAGCGCTGTAACTCCTAATCAAAAAATCCGGATCGCTGAGCATGAATTCCAACGCGAACTGAATCCCGTTATTGAAATTCCCACCGGTCTCTCTGCCCTGCGCGTAAAAACCTAGCAGCAAATCAATATCCTGATCGGTTGCGGGCCGTCGATAGGCACGGGTCGCTAGTGTTGAAAGAATCTGCGTAGCGCAGCTTTGTTCTTCAGCGCCACGATCCGGATGGCAGGAGAATATTTTTCGCTGGCTCGGTGACGCATCGCTATTGGACTGCGACGAGACGAACTGCGAGGACTGCAAAGGACCACTAACCTCCAACGCGTAAATCTTCTGATAGTCGAGATAGGCCTCATCATTGGCATTCAGACGACCACCCTGAGCCGGCTGGGGAATGGATTCTGGCTCAATCAACTGCCTAATGTAGGACACGCTGATCTGCGCGGGACCGGCTTCCACCGGAATGCGAACTTCTAGCCCTTCCCCAGCTTCGGTGAGCATGTACTGCTCCCAATCTATCGTGCCTGGCTCACCAGTGCCGCTGAAGCTCAGCGGAGCAGGTGTCCCTGGGGCTTCGCCGCCCACAGTAAAGCGTTCTAACAGCCGACCATTAAGACGAATCTCTAGTTGCTGCGGCCAACCTAGTCCCTTGATGTAATCCTGATAATTCCTCTCTAACTGAACGCGAAATTGATACTCGCCACTAACCGGGAAATTATGATTAACCGACACGCCCCCTCTAGAGCCGAAGGGCATATCGTTGTTCTCGCGCTGATTCTGTTTCAGAAACAACGGCACTTCATAAGTAGTAATGGTCGGCCCAAGCGGAGGCAAGCCAGTAGCGAGTCGCGTTACCTGCCGCGCGACCGACATGTAGCGCTCCATATGTGCAGTGGAAAACGGCAAGGAGGCTGCCATATTGTCAAAGCTGCCATCAGCAGTTGGATCGCCAGGCAGAGAATCCATCACGTCTACGTCCAAGCCTAGCAACGCGTTGATGGTATTGTTGTACTCGTAGCGATTCATACGGTGCAAAGGAGTGATGCGTCCAGGGTTCGGATTAGCCGCCCATGCGCTATCCAACTCCCCTTCCAACCAATCGGTCATTATCTGATAGGTCTCAAATTCTGGCCTAGGCATGCCAGCTGGCGGCATCATATGGGCTCTTAGTTTCTTGACGACTCGCTCGAGGGAATCTGCATGCAGAGCAGGGTTAGCGAAGTCTACGCTCTGTAAGGAGAAGTCCGCGGTGGCTAAGGTGTCGTTGTGGCATGCAAGGCAGTAGGAGTTGACTAGTTGCTGCATGTCGTTGGCAGCGAAGGCTGGCTGGTCTTCGGTAACGCTTTGAGCCGATAGAAATTCACTCGTTAGCAGGGATACCGAGACTGTGACTATTAGCAGAATAAACCTGGAGATGCCTGCTCTGAGACGGCTGTTCATTGGGCTACAGCCCTTGTGTAATCTGGGGTGTAGTGACCGGAGGTTGGGGCTTGTTTAGTCTTACAAGAAAGCATAGGTCGTATTGGACTCTAATTATTATGTTGATCCTCCCAGAAGCTACACCAGACGAGGGTTTTCTGCAATTTTCAAGGGTCTATTTAGAGATCAATTTGATGTGCTTTTTCGGGTAGTTGGCGAGATTCGCAGATAGCATGGGAATGGTGTTGCTGAGCTACCCCAACTGACTTACAGGGGACGCGCGATTCTTAGAATTACTAAGCACCCTCACCGGACTCGCCACTCTCTCCAAATAGGCGCATCAGAAAGTACATTGACAGAAATAGCATCACTACCGCTATGGGCAACACCATAGGTGACTCATAGGCGCCAGCTAGGCCATAGGCAATAAATGCCACCAACCCTGTTACTCCGGCATAAGCAGCTTGTGTGGACACATGGTCCAGATGGGGACACTGCGCACCCGCTGAAGCAAGTACTGTGGTATCCGAGATAGGTGACACATGATCTCCAAACAATCCTCCACTGAGCACTGCCGCAATAGTCAGATACATTGATGCCCCAAGATCGAACCCAACTGGTACAGCAATGGACATCAAAATTGCAAATGTTCCATAAGAGGAACCAGTTGATAATGAGATTATCGCGCCAAGAACAAACACAATCATGGGGAAGTACATTGGCGGCAATGAATCACCTACTAATGAAGCTATATAGTCAGCCGTATGAACATCGGCATTCACAGAACCTAATGCCCATGCAAGTACCAACACGATAGATATATAGACCATTGATTCTGCGCCTTTTATAAACACAGCTAATGATTGTGTATAAGACATAGAGCGATAACGACGCATCATCTCCGCGCAAGTCAACGAGGCACTCAGATAAGCTATTATCATTGTTGATCGGATGTGAACCGAAGAAATTCCATCATGCGTTGCGTGCCAGGTTATAAGCCCAGCGATTAGAAGAACCATTATGCCCAGAGGATAGAGAAATATGCCAATTCGATCATCAGTAATCTCGACCTCATCTTCTACGGGGCTTTCCTGGGATATCTCCTTAATAGGCGCACTCTTTTCTTCGGCGATTTTTGCAAGATAACGTGCCTGTGCCGCCCTCATTGGGCCGTAGTCTTTTTTCATGAATATTACGATCGGCACAGTGGCTAGCGCTAAAAATGCATAGAACTGATAAGGGATAACTTTTATTAGAACAGTAAAAGATTCTTCGCTAAGCCCAATTTCGGCATAGGACTTTTCGATAAGAGACATGATGTAAGCGCCCCAACTTATAAAGGGGATGAGTATGCTAATAGGGGAAGAGGTAGTATCCAGAATATAAGCGAGTTTCTCACGGCAAATTTTGAACTCGTCAAAGACTGATCGATACAACGGCCCAATGATTAAACTATTACCGGAGTCAGTAAAAAATATTCCAAGTCCGGAAAACCATACAATCACCTGAGCCTTGGAACGGCTGGTGACAATGGTGGAGGCCCTTCGTGCAAAGGCGCTTGCCCCGCCGGATACTTCTAACAGTTTAACAAAGCCGCCAATAATGAAAATAACCAGAACAACTTGAATTTGAGTGCCGTTAACCACCTCATTCAATACCTGGTTTTCGATGGCTATTTGCATGGCATGAAGTGGATTGAAGCTTGCCAATATGAGGGAACCACTGAGGATTCCGCTAACTAGTGCCAGCAAGACATTCTTACTGTAAAACGCGACGGCTATAGTTAGTAACGCCGGAACAAGTGATAAAATACCGTAGTCATCCATTTATTAGCTCTTCTTATTTTTATTGATAACTAAATTGATAACTGACTATTGTGAAGCCTCTGCCAGCATTGAAAGTTCACATGCCATCAGAACACAATCTTACATTAAATGCAGATCAGAAACGGTTAGGTCTAAAAGGAGCAATGTCTGCTATTGGATCTCTGCCTGCTATCAAGTCTGAGACAAGCTTTCCAGTAACCGCGCCCATGGTCATGCCCAAATGCTGATGCCCAAAAGCATACAGCACATTTTTGCTATTGGTCGAAAACCCTAAGATCGGGAGCGAGTCTGGCAATGAGGGACGAAAGCCCATCCAGGCCGATTGCTCACAGGTATCAAGCGTTGGCAGCATTCGCTTTGCTAACGGTAACAGGCTTCGTACGCGCGAGTAGTCCGGCGCCGCCACAAGGCCGCCAAACTCAATCTGGCTGCTCAGCCTCATCCCCGTTTCCATAGGCGACAAAACAAAGGAAGACTCACCATTCACTACGGGTGCGTTAAGCAAGTCGCGCGTCGACTCGGGCAACATCAGGTGGTAACCCCTTTCTGTATCAAGCGGCACATTATCGCCCAGTTGTTGGGCGAGTGAGCGCGACCATGCACCCGCTGCAACAATTACTTTGTCTGCTGTTATTGTGCCTAACGGCCCAGACAAATTAACTGCATTGCTTTCGTGCTGGATACCCTTCACTTCAAATTGCTTGAACTGCCCACCACGGGATATAAGTAAGTCCACCATTCCTTGCACCAGTTTGTGTGGATTTACAATTCTCAGGCAATCTTTCTGGTAAAAGCCAAAGTTAAAAATCGGCGCCAAATTCGGTTCAAGATCGCTAATTTCTCTGCGACCCAGCACTTCATAGCTTGTGCCAGTTTCGTCCATGAGTTTTCTCGCCTTAGCAGTAGCGGCGAAGCTGCTCTGTTTCTCGTAAACCTTAAGCCAGCCAGCTTCTGCCATGAAGGGAGCAAGAACTGTGTCATCCACTAGCTGATTCCAAGAATCGACAGCATGTTTTGTCAGAGTGCGTAAATGAGTTGCATTGTTGCTCGCCGCTACGGTGCGAGACTGCCATATAAAACGCAGCAACCAGGGGAGGATTTTGTGGAAATACGCCGGTCGTATAGACAATGGGGGCAATGGCTGAACAGCCATTCGTATAACATCAACTAGAATGCCCGGCATTGCAGTTGGCACACAAGAACCATTGACTATCGCACCGGCATTACCGAATGATGCTCCAGCACAAGGTGCTTCACGGTCGAGCAGAGTGACTTGGTGCCCATCGGCCTGTAAAGACAAAGCGGACGCCGCGCCGATCACACCTGCCCCTATTACGATTATCTTGCTGCTCATTGGGTCAACTTAGTTAGGCTTATTATGTTTGATGGCATTCTTTTACTAACTAGTCAATTTAGCTGACTATTTCTATAATTTTTTGGCCGACACTAGCTGGCAAGTAATTACTCATCACTCTCTCCAGCGAATCAACAGATCACTACTGACATAAACTGTCAGTGAGGTGGCTTATAGTAACTGGACTTCCCAGCCTTTGCTAGACACCAAATAGCGTTAAAATGTAACTCTATGAGAGGTGTTTATGAAAGGCAAACGGTATACAGAAGAATTCAAGAAAGAAGCTGTCAAGCAAGTCACTGAAAGAGGATATTCAGTTAGCGATGTGGCTAAGCGACTTGGCACCACCACACACAGCTTGTATTTGTGGTTAAAGAAATACGGAGAGCCAAGCCCTCGGCAAGCTGATAAGGCCGACCTTACGGTCGAGAACGCCCGTCTTAAGGCCGACCTAAAGCGCATGACAGAGGAGCGCGACATTCTAAAAAAGGCCGCAAAGTACTTTGCCAACGACCCCGGGTAAAGTACGCCTTCATTCGTG
>JAQCKF010000042.1 GCA_027592275.1 Pseudomonadota bacterium | reverse complement strand
TCGGCAGAGTACGCTGTCTCATAGCTAACAACATAGGGAAGCGTGAGCACGCCCTCATGCAGGCTTGGGTTCTGAGCTAATGCGGGATTGATAGAGAAACACGCTGCAATTAGTAACACACAGAAGACCCAAGCTTTGCGCTCTTCTGTCTGACATGAAGGGATGGCATCGATGAAATACTGCGGCATAGCGTTCTCCTTCTCCGTATCAGTGGCCCATAGTCGGCCAGATAATCGATCCCCTACTATTGGTCTGAATTATGAGAGTGGAAAACTGAACAAATTATGAATAAGCAGATGAATAAAGCCTTTACGCTGCAATTGAAAAAATTTAATGACAATTCCTGCACAAATATGATGTCTCAAGCACTCTACTCCCCAAAGAGAGAAGTCTATGCGTTTTAGTTTTAATCAACTAGAACGGTTGTTCAGCAGTCATCAGCATGAATTTTTTGTCGCCGCCTTGTCAATAACACGCAATGCAGCAGCCGCAGAAGATGTCGTTCATGACGCTCTGCTTGCGGTTGCAACGCTTACGTCCCCGCCCGAGAATTTGAAAGCCTATGTCTATCGTGTAATTCGCAATAAGGCACACCAAATAAAGCAGGCACAACGCCTCGACGACTCCCGCTTAGACCTAGACTACATCGACCGACTTAGTTTGAACGAATTTAAAATTGAGGAAAAAGTTTTTGTAGAACAGGCACTGGAGAAACTAGCGACACTGGAAAGCAATCAACAACAGGTGTTGCTGCTCAAATTTTTCTCCGACCTTAGCTTCAAAGACATAGCAGAAATAATGGACAGCCCGATGAACACCGTTAGCTCATGGTACCGACGTGGTCAGCAACAGTTGCAGGAGAAATTAGATGAATGAGAAACAAATCAAGCTGGAATCAGCACTTCAACGGCTAACGCTCGTAAGGCCGAGTGAAAACTATATGGCTTGCGGCACGAGCATCGTTCGCCAGAATTATTCCCGCCACACTTTCTGGAGTTCGCGCCTAGGCACAGGGTTAAGCGCCGCACTTCTTCTTTCGATTGGATTTAACTTGCTGCAAATAAATAATCCGGAAAGAAAGACTTCCGAAATCAGTCAACTAACTACAACCCCCGAGCTACGAGTGACAGATATTCGCGAAGCTGGCTCAGTTTTTCGTTTCCTGTGCCTCACGAAAACAACAGTCGCCATCAACAACTCTCTTAATCTTGGCGAACTCAGGGGATTTGGTGAATGGGCTTTCTTTCAGGCTCCCAATAATTATCAAGTAACGGTCTCACTTCTACCCCTGCGCGACTGGAACGCTATCGGGCAATTCGAAGACGGCATCATCTCCTTGCAACTGAACGAAGGCGAAGTAATTGAGCTGCGAAACGTCGGCATCGGACCGTCCAGCCTTAAACGCGGCGGCCCCTTCCCTGTGTACGGCACTATTCAAAAATTCGACGGAAACAATGTGTCGCCAAGACTAGCGAGTCCGAGCGAACCTACAGTAGATTCACCGGCCATTTTAGCCTCGAATGTTCCTAACGAAACCAGCGAGCGAGCATCCCTAGCTATTACTAATGTCGTAGCGGGCGTAGACACTGAGCTTAGCCCCCTCACACAAAAATACTTCGGCGCGCTTTTACGCAGCGGCGAATGCGGATAGTTAACTCTAAAGGAACCAACTCATGAATCGTAGAATCCTACTTAACTGCATGGTCATTCTTGGCTCTCTTGCTAGCCTGACTTATAGCCTGGCCAGCTTCGCTCAGGCAGAACGCTACATAGCCGGCACGCACTACACTGTCCTAGAGCCATCGGTGCGCACAGTCGATGCAGACAAGATCGAAGTGCTAGAAATATTCTGGTATGGCTGCCCCGGCTGCTACTCTTTCGAACCCGTCCTCAATGACTGGGCCGAAAACCGTGCAGACGACATCGACTTCGTTCGCTTCCCTGGCGTCTTTAACCCCTTGATGAAAGTCCATGCGCAGATATTCTATACGTCGCAAGCGCTAGGCATTACTGAGCAAACTCACGCTAAAGTCTTCGACGCCTTAGTGCCCCAGCGAAGAGCTGTAAGATCAGAACAACAGGTAGTGGATCTGTTCGTCGAATTTGGCGTCGATAGGATAGAGGCGGAGAAGGCATTTAACTCGTTCGCTGTGCGGACGAAAACAAATCAGGCCGAGAAGCTAACGGGCGATTACAAACCGCCAAGCAAACCAAGCATGGTAGTGAATGGCAAATACCTTGTGTCTCTTGCTGGGCCTGTAAATAACACACAAGAGGTGTTGAGAGTTGTGGATTTCTTGACTGAGAAAGAGAGGAATTAATTACTAATATAGACGGCTTGATCGCGACTACTCTAAAACCTTCTATACTTTTTTGACGAACTGAGACTTCAGTTTCATCGCTCCAATGCCATCGATCTTACAATCGATATCATGATCGCCATCTACAAGGCGGATGTTTTTAACTTTCGTTCCGACCTTCACCACTGATGAAGTGCCCTTTACCTTTAAGTCTTTGATGACAGAAACCGTGTCGCCATCGGCGAGCGCATTTCCATTCGCATCAAATACTGCATCCTCACTGGGTTCTTGCTCCTCATTTGGAGACCACTCATGTGCGCATTCGGGACAGATCAGCAACGCGCCATCTTCGTAGGCGTATTCCGAGTTACATTTTGGGCAGGCGGGAAGAGCTGACATAGAGCGGCGATAAACCTTATTGGAAATTAGGCGAAGCGCCACAACCTAGACAAATCAGCAACGCCACAACGAAGCCGGGTAGTTTACAGGAATGGAGTTAAGGCGTGTAGTTAGCTTTCGATTTAGGACGAAGCGAGGCGGCTCAATCGAATAGATTCGACAACACTTACGCCTTGGTAGTCTTCCGCGACAATTTTGTACTTCGCAATCTTCTTGTTCAGCGTTGACGCAGGAACATTAAGCAACTTGGCAGCATTTCTCTGCATGCCATTGCTAGCGCGCAGTGCTTCGGTAATGCGAATCTTCTCGATATTTCCCAGAATCATATCCAAGGTATTAATGTTCTTGAGTGTAAGAACTGATATGAGAATCTTCATACGCAGAGATGCCCAGAAGATATTGCCATTGCTCTGCAGCAACATGACGAAAAGGAAGAACATTGTTGCCAGGGGTAACGTCAACGCAGTGGACGACTTGAAGCCGGCCAATCTAAACAAGAGAACCAGAACTAGAACCAGAAGCATTGGCGCGAAAGCGAATAAATTTACCTTACAACGACACCTTACTTCAAAATCATTGTTGGCTAGAACGTGTTTTAAAAGAAGACCTGCAGAAAAGACGGCCACTAATAAGGGGTATGCTACTGCTGCCCAGTAATACTGTCCTGGTGTTGTTACATTTGCCCAACCTATGAACTTGAACCCTTCGATCACAAAGCCGCCAATTTGAGCAGCACTGATGAGTGCCGAAATGCTATACAGAAATAATCTTGCTACCTTTAAGTGTTTGTATTCAACCAACGAAAGCACAAGAACCAAGACAGCCGGGAATACAAAGTAAGCCGAAATCATATACATATGCAAAATCGCGAAACTTAGCTGCTCCGACACATTATAAGTGAAATAACCCAGAAATTCGGAAACGTTCAGGGCTAGGAAAAACAAGCAGACAACTGCGAAACTCTCCGAAATCTGGCTCTTAATACGTATGTTAAAAAGGATCGCTACTTTTAGGACGATACCTACAAGCGCAATTAAGCCCAGATATAGAAATGCATCTTGTTCCATTTTAGTTAGGCCCTGAAAATCGTGGGAGCGAAGACTCTAACCAGAATCCCCGCCAATTTCCAGAGTAATCCTCCTAAATGTGAACAAAGTCCGTTTAGAGAGTAATTCCTACAAACGACGCCACAATACCCCTTCCGGTGCTGGCCATCAGCAACTTCGAGCCTGGTAGCAATCTACCTTGGTCTTTCATCCTGTCAAAGCACACCGGCACGGTCGCAGAGGCCAAGTTTCCTAGCTTCGGGAACGTTGCAATGGATTTGTCCTGCGTTACACCGACGATATCCAGTGCTTATGGAATGGCCGCTCACCCACCTGATGAGGAATAAATAGGTCTACATCGTCGGAGCTCCAACTGAGATCCTCATAGGTAGGCCCAATCAAGTCTCTGACTAATTTAAGGGTCACCGCACTGATGCGGCCCAAATTCATATTAAAGGATAGATTGCCGTATTCATTGTTGTTGTATGAGCACAATGCATAATGGCGGCTAAGCGAACCGCAGCGTATATGATTAATCCCCCTGCCATCATCACTCGGGCCCAACACCATGGCACCACCGGCGTCGCCCACTGTCATGGCGCCTATATGCGTCTTGATGTCTTTCTGCTGCAGAGCGCCCGTCTTAAACATCTCGGTAACTTGGTGCGTAACTCTGCTCGATATCTCAGCCGTGACGATCAGTACGTGCTCGATGTCTCCTGGTCGAATGAACGAATTGGCTATTTGCATGCCACTGGTAAAGCCATGACAGGCGTTCGCCACGTCTAAGCAAATAGTCGGTGTTAACCCCAGCTTGCTGGCGATGATATGGGCAGTAGCAGGTTGCGGGCAGTCTCTCTCTATACCGCAGTAGATAACTGCGTCAATCTCGTGGTATTGCAGCCCCGACTCCTTAAGAGCGCGCTCTGCAGCCGGTACGGCCAATTCTGAAGGCTGCGTGTTAAGAGGTGCCTGACGCACCTCTTTAATCCCGAGAGATTTTTCAACCAAGTCGACATCGTCAAATTTTGCCTCGGCAAGAATATCTCGGGTCAAGACAGCGTTCTTTGCCAGCTCCGAGCCAACTGAATAGATATGAGATTTTAGCATGGTGAATCCTTTGGTTTAACACATATGATAAATTGGGAACTGGCTCTCATTCTAGAGAAAAATTCCAATGTAGAACATCGAAATAAAAACCGGTTTCACTAATGAAATCATGCAATCCCTCTCTAATAGCTCGCGCAAAGTAAAACATCGGGGAGCATTTTGTAGGAACTTTATTTCGTTTTGTAGGAATACCCAAATAGGCTTATCACCAGCCAAAACACGCTACAAATCAGTAACCGATGCCTGATTATTCAATGTGAGGTAATATTCTCTCGGATTCAAAAATGCACATTCAAAAATTCTTGAAAATAATTAAGCCAAAACGGATTACATTAACGCATAGTTATCAGCCGTTTAACGAGCTTCCATTAAGTATTTTTTCTGATTAATAGCGGCCCCCTTTTTTGTAGCACTGGCTATTCACAATACCGTTATGCACTTTGCATACTCGTTGTAAAAAAAAATTCAAGAACTATTCATTTTGAATAGTCGGATCTTATTACAACGTAGTTCTGAGTCGAATAATGCGAAATTCTTCTCACAAATGTTAGGGAAAAAATTTGAAAAACTAAAATAAGCGTCACTTTTTTAGCTAAACTCATCGAGCATACGAACTATCCTGTAAACTACGACGTAGTTTTACAACACGATAATAGTCTGACCTATCCCCCATTTTTAGAACCATGACCACGATGAGATTTCCAGTTAATCTAACAGGATGGAGA
>JAQCKF010000002.1 GCA_027592275.1 Pseudomonadota bacterium | reverse complement strand
CTCATTGATTTTATTGGTGCCCGGAGCCGGAATTGAACCGGCACGCTCTTTCAAGCGAGGGATTTTAAGTCCCTTGCGTCTACCAATTTCGCCATCCGGGCATTTTGAGGGGATGGTCTTATCAGGGTTTTTGTTGAAATGGAGGCTGGAGTCGGAATCGAACCGGCGTTAACGGAGTTGCAGTCCGCTGCATGACCACTCTGCCATCCAGCCTTTATTCATTTCATGCTTATTAAAAGCCCGCGCACTATACCAAAACTCGGGGCTTTGGGCATGGGTTGAGTGCTAAAAAGTCTAAATAATTATCCCAGTGTTGTGTTGCCTTCTAGTCCGTCGGAATGATTCGGTCTTGAGCTAAGCTCAAACCCTCACCCCTTCGGGGCAGCCTACGGCTGTCTGCGCCGCTTCGCGGCTTTCAAACCGGCTTATAACGGAGTTGCAGTCCGCTGCATGACCACCCTGCCATCCAGCTCTTATTCATCTCATGCCTTACAAATGATCGCGCACCAAACCAAAACTAGAAGCTTTGGGCATAGGTGGAATGTTAAAAGGCCTAGAAGATATTCTTTGGTTTAGAGAGCCAGGTTCCATAAAGCTCGGTGATTTGAAGCATTCTAACAACCCACAGAAAGAAAGACTCATACCTCTATGATACTTATAGAGATATCCGTCAGGTACTTGTCTGTAGAAGTGGCCAAAAATTGGAGCGGGAAACGAGATTCGAACTCGCGACCCCGACCTTGGCAAGGTCGTGCTCTACCAGCTGAGCTATTCCCGCGTTTTGAGGTGTTAATCGCTCTTGAGTATGGCCTGCAAAGCTAGGAAGTACGCTTGCTGGGATCGCTACTCGAAAGAGGCGCTTATTCTAATGCCTAAGTGCTTCAAGTCAAGCTGAACTGGAGGCTTTCTGGCATTTCTTACGACTTTGGCTGCAGTTCGCGCCAGCCTGCTCGAAAATACTGCATTGCTGAGCTGATACTCAGCACGGCGGCGAGATAAATTAGCGCGTAGCCCAGCATTAACACCCATTCCGGTAGGCTTGGATTGGCCAACAGGAGGGTAATGATGGCGAGCATCTGTACCGTGGTCTTGAGCTTGCCGGAGAATTTGACCGCGACCTTGTCTCTAAGCCCTTTGGCCGCCATCCATTCACGCAGCGCCGATACTAGGATCTCGCGAGCGATGATGATGCCGGCGGCGAGTAGCAGTGGAGGGTAGATCGAAACCAGCATGATTAGGATGATCGCCACTAGCAGCTTGTCTGCTACAGGATCCAGGAATGCACCGAACTCAGAGGTCTGATTGAGCTGGCGCGCAAGAAAGCCGTCCAGCCAATCGGTCAGGCTCGCGATCGAGAATAGAATAGCCGCCAGTAGGTGGCTCGACTGCGTGTCCAGATGGTAGCTAGTGATAACCACCGGAATGAAGACGACGCGACTAAATGTAGCAATATTTGCCCAGTTCATAGTGTTTCTTCTTATTCCTTCGCTGTTGTGCATAGCACTCTAAATAAATTATTTTTTGATTACAGAGTGTTGTACTCTAAAAGAGAAGTAAATAAGAGCTAACATCCGAAGTCTCGCGATAACTCTGAAGTTAGCGGGATCAGCTGTTGTGTAAGTATTCATATATGTTTTCGGCCAATTTCTTGCTTATCCCAGTAACTTTCGCGATTTCTGACTCGCTCGCCTTGCTGATCTCCTGATGCCCACCGAAGTAGCGTATTAGCTCGCGCCTGCGTTTTGGCCCTAAGCCTGGTATTTCCTCTAACGTCGACTGCTTGCGCGCCTTGGCGCGCCTTGCCCTGTGGCCGGTTATGGCGAAGCGGTGGGCCTCGTCTCTTACCTGCTGCAGTAAATGCAGCGCACCTGACTCAGTGGGTATGGCAATCTCCTTGAAGCGCTCATCCTTGAGCAGGAACAGGGTCTCCTGTCCCGCGCGCCGGCTTATGCCCTTGGCGATGCCTAGCAGCTGAATCTCCGGCAGCTGAAACTTCTCCATGATCTTCTTCGCCTGAGTGAGCTGGCCCTTGCCACCGTCTATAAGCAGGATGTCTGGGATCTTGCCTTCCCCCTTGGCAAGCCGCGCGAAACGGCGATCTAGCACCTGCTCCATCGCGGCGTAGTCATCTCCCCCAGTTATTCCTTTGATATTGAAGCGGCGGTAGTCGCTCTTCACCGCCCCGTTCTCATCAAACACCACGCAGGACCCTACTATGCCCTCACCTGAGGTATGGCTGATATCGAAGCACTCTATGCGGTTTGGAATAGACTCTAGATTAAGATAGTCTTTTAACTGCTTAAAACGTATATAAATATTTTTTTTATTACTTACGTAAGCCTGTAGCGATTCACGGGCATTCGTCACCGCTAGCTGCAACCATTTGGCGCGATGGCCGCGCACTCGCATCGAAAGCTTTACCTTGCGCCCAGCCACGTAGGCCAAGGCGTCCTGCAGCCCTTCTGCATCCTCGAGCACCGTAGGTACGATGAGCTCTGCCGGAATACTGGCCGCCTTGTCATCGCCCAGGTAGGACTGAGCCAGGAAGGCTGAGATTAGCTCACCCTCGTCTTCGGCCAGCTTGAAGCGCGGGTAGAAGTTCTTGCTGCCGATGATACGGCCTGCTCGAACATAGATGACGTGTACACAGACGTAGGACTGCAGGATCTCAGCAGCCACGATATCCGCATCATCGCCCTGGTTGGCGACGATCTGGTCTTCCTGCATACGCCTGAGCCCCATTATCTGGTCTCGCACCACGGCCGCCCGCTCGAAATCCTCTTTCGCCGCTGCCGTCTCCATATTCGCGGTCAGCTCCTTCACCAGGTCGTTACTCTTGCCTTGCAGGAACAGTGTCGAGTAGTGCACGTCCTTCGCATAGTCCTCGGTGCTGATAGCCTTCACGCAGGGAGCCGTGCATCGATCTATCTGATACTGCAAACAAGGTCTTGATCTATTGTTAAAATAGCTGTCCTGACATTGCCTTACTTTGAATACCTTTTGTAATACTTGAAGTGTCTCACGCGTGGCATTAGCACTAGGATAGGGACCGAAGAAGCGCCCCGCTCGCTTGCGACTGCCGCGGTAGAAGCCCAGCCTTGGATAATCATCCTTACTGGTCAGCAGGATGTAGGGATAGGACTTATCGTCACGCATCTGAATGTTGTAGGTCGGCCGATGGCTCTTGATCAACGTCTGCTCTAAGAGCAGCGCCTCGGTCTCGCTGTTGGTGACGGTAATCTCGATATTTTGGATCTTACTGACCATGGCCAGCGTCTTACTGTTCAGGCCGGACGCCCTGAAGTAGCTGCCTACCCTGTTCTTCAGGTTGCGCGCCTTGCCCACATAGATCACCTCACCGGCCTCATTCAGCATGCGATAGACGCCTGGACGGCTGCTAAGATGCGTAAGAAAGTGTTTATGGTCGAATAGCTTGTTGACTTCTGCGGGCATGATCCTGCTACAACTGCGCGGTTAGCGGCATTGGGGTCGATTGACCGAGACTGTAGACAGGTTAGCTGATGCTGCCCGCAGTCTCAACCGCGGGCTTAGCATTGTCGCTAAGGTATTTGATTGCTCTAGAAAAAACCAAGCAAGGCGAGGCCCTAAGACCTCTGCCGATTCATCCTCAAACTTAGCTGGCGATGGAGCCAAAGCTCGGCAGGCCATCAAATTCACGCGTATCGTCGGCCAGACCATGCTTAACCGCGAGTATCGTCAGCTCTACATCGCTGCGTATACCTAGCTTCTCGAAGATGCGGTAGCGATAGCTGTATACCGTCTTGGGGCTTAGATCCAGATAAGTCGATATCTGACTCACTTTTTTGCCATCGGTCAGCATCTGCCCAATCTGCAATTCTCTGCGGGATAGCTTGTCGAACAAGCCCCCACCCCCATCATCGCCAAAGGGGTCTACGGCTAGGCGTCTAGCGACACTTGGTGTGACATAGTGATCGCCGTCGTTCACCACGCGAATCGCCTTCAACATCTCCTCTACAGACACGCTCTTAGTAATGAAGCCCTTTGCGCCTGAACGCAGCATCTGCGAGGGAATAACCCCGTTGCCCACGCTGGACATCGCCACCACCTTGCTTTCTGGGGACAGCTTCATTATCTCGCGAGTCGCTTCGATGCCGCCTAGGCCTGGCATACGCGCATCAAGCAAGATTA
This sequence comes from Pseudomonadota bacterium, assembly GCA_027592275.1. Classification (GTDB taxonomy): domain Bacteria; phylum Pseudomonadota; class Gammaproteobacteria; order Pseudomonadales; family Pseudohongiellaceae; genus UBA9145. The sequence goes on along the minus strand of JAQCKF010000002.1, from coordinate 241,911 downwards.
TGTCTGAAATTTGGTAGATATTATTCGGTAAATTATTCACTGCATTTATATCGTTAAAGTCAGCATGTGAGAGATATTCTAAAACCTCCTCACCACTGCTCAACTGCGCGAGAACGACCATGTCCGGCGCATCGCTCAACAAGCGAGCTACCCCTTCGCGAACTAATTCATGATCATCAACTAATAGGATAGAGATTTTCTTAAGCGGAGCATTTTGCACGTTTTGATTCCTTAAAATAGACTCAGACTCGCAATATCAATACTTTGGAGGAGGTTTTCCCCCTAAACTCCCTGTAGTGTCGGATAAGAACATAGTGTGGTACGGGGTACAAACTGGAGAATCTAAAACGGGAACTGGATCACACTTCTGCAGTTTAGAGATACAAAAGCGTCGAACGGGTTAAAGTTTTTTTAGAAGTATCAAAGCAAGTGTGTAGAGGGGCTAGATGATGCGGATTTCAGTCTGCAAGGCTATGCCAAAGCTCTGCAGAATTGAGCTGCTCATCTCTTGAGCAAGCAGCACGACATCCTCGCCCGACGCATTGTCACGGTTCACCAACACTAGCGCATGATCCTCATGCACTGCCGCGCCCCCTCGCCGCCTGCCTTTCCAGCCCTTTTGATCCAGCAACCAGGCAGCTGGCACCTTCACCAGGTCTGCATCCTCAGTATCCCAAGCCGGCAGCTGGGGATAAGTTTCACGCAGACTCAGCAACTTCGCCCTAGAAACAACAGGATTCTTGAAGAAGCTTCCCGCATTACCAATCTGCTTAGGATCAGGCAGCTTGCTGCGGCGGATAGCACAGACTGCATCGAAGACGCTCTGTGGCGTCGCTTGCTGCCCTGCAAGCACATCCTCCAGGGCAGCGTAGCCTAGCTCTAGCGCGGGCTCTAAGGCGAGCTGCAGCGTCACCGAGAGAACGACCAGCTTCTGCCCGGGGTCTTGCTTAAAGATGCTATCGCGGTAAGCGAACTGGCAGTCTGCCTTACTCATGTGCCGAATCTCGCCAGTCTTTAAATCGAAGGCTTCTAATTCAACGAAGAACTGCTCCAGCTCAACGCCATAGGCTCCGATGTTCTGAATAGGGGCGGCACCAACAGTACCGGGAATAAGTGCTAAGTTTTCAAGGCCATACAGAGAATTCTGTAAGCAAAACATAACAAGTTCATGCCAGTTCTCCCCGGCGGCGGCCCGCACCATGCCTGCGCCCGGCAGCATCTGCCTGCCGCGATTGTTCATATACAGAATCAAGCCCGGGTAGTCGTTTATAAATAGCGTATTACTACCTTGCCCGAGGACTAGCACCGACAAACGCTTCGATGCAGCAAATTCACGCGCCTGTCGCAGATCGCTGGGATCTTGTATGTCAACGAAGTACGCGGCCGTCTGACTCACGCCGAAACTGTTATAAGGGGTGAGGTCGACCTGTTCCTGAATCTCAAATACCACAGCTATTGCTCCGTCTTCGTAGTGGACAGCTCGCGCTGTAGCTTCTCAAGCAAACACCGGCATGCGTCTTCGACTAGATCCAACACCACCTCGAAGCCCTGCCCTGCATCGCCGAAGTAAGGGTCCGGTACCGACTCTGTCGCCTCATTGGAAAAGGATAACAGCAACTGCAGCTTCGCCTTGCAGCCGCTGGGAGCGGCGCTTTCTAGGTGATGCAGATTGTCTACGTCCATGGCCAATATGTAGTCAAACTCTTCAAAGTCATTCGCTCTAACCTGCCTGGCGACCTGCTTATCCAAGCTATAACCACGGCGCTGCGCTGCCGCAATCGACCTTGGATCTGGATGATCGCCGATGTGATAATTACTGGTTCCAGCCGAGTCGACTTCAATAAATTCACTTAAGTCTTTATTTTGTATTAGTTTTTCTAATACTCCATGAGCCGTGGGTGAGCGACAGATGTTGCCCAAACAGATCATTAAGACCTTTATCTTGCGACTTTGATTTACCCCATTGGAGTTAGCGTTCGTCGACAAATTCGTGAACCCTAAGCCTTGTTTGCGTTGATGTGCGCACGCACGAGCTCTAAATCTCTTTCGGTGTCGACACCTGGCGGAATGCTCTGGTTGGACACAGCCACATGAATCCCGACGCCGTTGTACAACGCCCTAAGCTGTTCTAGCTTCTCGGTCACCTCAAGCTCGCACACGGGCCATTCAACAAATTGATTAAGCACGGCAACTCGGTAGGCGTAGATGCCAATGTGCCGGTAGCAGTTCTTCGCCGAGGCGCTGCCCTGCCAAGGAATCGTAGCGCGGCTAAAATACAGTGCATGCCCCCGATTATCGATCACCACTTTCACGCTATTCGAATCGCCGATCTCTTCCTTGGCAGTAATCGCCTCGCAGAGCGTGGCGATACCAACTCCAGAATTCTGTTGAAGATTCTCCGCTACCTGATTGATTACACTCGAAGGAATCAGAGGTTCGTCCGCCTGAACATTGACCACTACAGCGGATTCATCCATCTGCAATTGACTGCTCACTTCTTGAATTCGATCGGTGCCGGAGACATGAGAGCTGGATGTCATGCACACTAATGCGCCGAATCCTTGGGCCGCCTCTTGAATACGCACGTCGTCGGTAGCGATGATTACTCTATCGGCCTTACTCTCCATTGCGCGCTCGTAGGTGTGCTGCAGCATCGGTTTGCCGCCGATATCCAGAAGCGGTTTTCCAGGCAGGCGCTGCGCCGCGTAACGGGCAGGAATGACGACGCTGAAACTCATCGGTACTTCTCGCATTCTTCTAAAGTGAGCTCCCTGGCTTCATTACTGAGCATCACCGGCACATCATCTCGAACTGGATATGCCAATGCATCAGGCAGGCAGATTAATTCCTTCGCCACCTGATCATATTGCAATTCACCCTTGCACAAAGGACAGGCAAGAATAGTTAAAAGTTTTTGGTCAAGCATGAAAAGACTCCTGGTTCTTCGTTAAGACGAAGATGACAAACCAGCTACAGCTTTTAGTCTAAGGGATTGTTTCTAAAGAATTCAGACTTGTCGAATGTCTTCGATGAGACGCTCGACAAATTGACTCTCAAGATTCACTTCTACCGATAGATACCAAAAATTGTTTTTGGCGAACTGACGACATTTTACCGCATCCTTCTCTGTCATTACGACAGGTTGATGCTCATCAATGCCCAGTTGCTCAAAATCGGCTGCGGTGAAGTTGTGATGATCGGGAAAACTGAAGGTCTCGAGCTGGTATGGCAAGCGCTCCAATAACGCGTAGAAGCGCTGCGGATTGCCAAGCGCAGAAACTGCCTGCAGCTTATTGCCCATATTAAATGGCGCCGCCGCGAAAGGTCGCTTCTCGCCGCTGACCAGATTGACGAGGAAGCGCGGCTCCAATTGCATCTTACTCGCTCTCGCCAACTGCGGGATTTCTCTTGTAGATTCGCCATTTACGACGATGTATTGAACCTCATTCAGACGACGCATCGATTCCCGCAATGGACCAGCAGGCATGCAGAAACCATTAGAGAAAAGCCGCTGACCATCTACGACCACGATCTCAAGATCACGATACAGCTTGTAGTGCTGCAAGCCGTCATCACTGAGCACCACATCTACATCTTCATTAGCCAGCAGAGCATGCAGCGCCGCAGTACGATCAGGATCGACATATACCGGGCAGCCAGTCTTTCCTGCGATAAGAAAAGCCTCGTCACCAGATTGTCTAACGTCGCTATCAGCATTGACCGCAAGAGGGTAGCTTGGCGCTTCCCCGCCGTAGCCACGACTGATGATGCCTGGCTTGAAGCCTTGCTTCTGCAATTCTTGAGACAGTGTGATCAGCAAAGGTGTCTTGCCGGTACCACCGAGTGAGATATTCCCGATGACAATAACAGGAACTGTTAGATCGGCTGGACGTTCTTTCGACTGCTGAGTTGCTCGGCGAATTTTTGTCAGTGCTTGAAACAACATAGAGGCTGGCCATAACAAAATCAGCCACCCTGCTCTTTTATGCCATGCCCTTTCTAGAAAACTCATTCAGCGGTTACCGAAGCATTCTCCGAGAACTGTATCGCGTGAAGTCTTGAGTAATTCGCCTGCTTGGCAAGCAATTCCTCATGAGTGCCAGACTCTATAATTTTCCCCTGCTCCATGACCAATATCAAGTCGGCGTTCTCAACTGTGGACAGCCTATGAGCAATCACGAATGTAGTCCTTCCTTTACGCAGGGTATCCAAAGCTTCCTGAATATGCATCTCCGATTCGGAATCCAGCGCCGAGGTCGCCTCGTCGAAAATCAAAATAGGCGCGTCCTTCAACAGAGCGCGAGCAATTGCAATGCGTTGGCGCTGGCCACCGGACAACAACGCGGCATCGTCACCAACTGGCGTGTCCATACCTTGCTCTAACAGTTCGATGAATTCCATTGCGTGCGCATCGCTGGCTGCCTTCGTTGTCTTCTCATGATCGATCACTTCCTCACCGTAGGCGATATTCTCTTCTACCGTGCCATTGAATAGCACGACCTGCTGAGAGACTAAAGAAATGTTTTCACGCAAACTCTGCAGCTTCAAATCCTTCAATGGCACGCCGTCTATCGTTATCTCGCCCTGCTGAAAGTCATAGAATCGAGTAATGAGACTCACCAGACTGGACTTACCACTACCCGACTTTCCGACCAGCGCGATGGTCTGCCCAGGCTGTGCAACAAAATTAATATCGGCCAGTGTCTGCGTTCCATCTTTATAGGCGAAACTCACATTTGTGAATTCGACACGTCCCTGCGCCCTACCCAACACCTGGGTGCCTGAGTCCTTTTCCATCTCCTCGTCTAGTAATTCGAAGATGCTCGCTGAGGCTGAAAGCCCTCGCTGGATCACGGCGTTAATTTGAGTAAGCTGGCGGATAGGTTTTGCGAGCAAGCCGGCCGCGCTTAGAAAAGCCACGAAGTCGCCTGGCGTATTGTTGGCGAAGAATTCGGGTGACATAGCGAACCAGACCAATGTCGCTATCGCTGTACTAACTATCAGCTGGATCAACGGTGTGCTCGCGCTGCGTGTAAGCGCCATCTTCATATTCTGTACGCGATTCTTCTCACTCGCCGCAGACAACCTATTACTCACATGGTCTTCTGCATTGAATGTCCGAATCACGCGATGACCTTTGATTGACTCAGTAGTAATCTGCGTCACATCGCCCATGGAATCTTGTATCTGCGTGCTATAGCGGCGGAATTTCTTAGACGCTACCGAGACGACCTTGCCGACGACCGGCGCGATAATCAGAAAGGTAAGGCTGAGCTTCCAGTCCATGTACATCAGATAGGCGAGCAGCCCGATCACAGTGAAGCCTTCGCGCACTGCCACGGCGACGGCATTACTGGCGGCACCGGCAATCTGCGTAACGTCAAAAGTTAGTTTGGAGACGAGTCGTCCCGAGGAATTATTATCGAAGTAACTTGCAGGCAGGCGGATAAGCCGATCTATCAGTTCGCAGCGTAGCTTATGCACTAGGTGATTCGATATGCCTGCGAGATAGTAGCTACCCATGAAGCCACCAATCCCGCGCACAGCCGCCAAGCCGATAAACGCCAACGGGCTCAGTATTCGCAGCGCCTCATAGTCCTGTGCGGCAATTGCATCGACGGTCCAGCCCAGCCACCAAGTAGCGGCGGGCGCGGTAAGCGCGAAGATGATATAGCCCAGCATGGCCGTGGCAAATAGTATGCGATGCGGCATCACATAGCTGAATAGCCGCCTGTACAGGCGCCAGCTCTCTTCCTTATCTATTTTACGATCAATATCGCTCATAACTGGTCAGCTGGGGTAGATCCCGATTGTTCAAGTTGCTCGAATTCCTGAGGCCGCTGTGTGGCGATGTTGAGTCGGGTAAATCCAGATTGACCAATACCATCCATAGCTGTCACAACAGATTGATGGGTTGCATCGGCATCGGCGATCAACAAGATCGGCAAGTTGTGATTACCGCCCGACTCAATCTCCAAGCCCTGTACCAGCGTCTGGATCCTGGAATTGATCAGCGCCCTGCCATTGATCGAGAAACTACCATCTCTGGCGACCAGGATCTCTATTTGCGCGGGATTACTCTCTGCTGCCTCGGCGTTGGCCTCTGGCAGATTCACGAGCAGCCGTGTCTCACGGCTAAATGTTGTGGTTACCATGAAGAAGATAAGCAGCAGAAACACCACGTCTATGAGCGGTGTCATATTGATGGCGAGTTCTTCACGATTGGCTCGTTTGAATTTCAAGTTGCTGTGTTCTCTCTAACTCTTCTCTAACTGCACTATTTTACTTCCACTTTACGATCGCTGTGCAGCGCATCGACTAGCTTGATCGATTCCTGCTCTAGGGTCAGCACTAGAGATTCGACCTTACGCGTGAAGTGACGATGAGCCATATAAGCAAGTATCGCGACGGTGAGTCCAGCCGCTGTCGATATCAACGCCTCGGAGATACCGCCAGCCAGCGCATTTGCATTGCCGGTGCCCTGCAACATGATCTCGCTGAACACGCGAATCATGCCGACAACCGTGCCTAATAGGCCCAACAGCGGCGTGATCGCCGCTATCGTGCCTAAGGTGTTCAGGTAACGTTCCATGTCATGGATAACTTGGGCGGCAGACTGCTCTATACTCTCGATCATCGCCGCTCTACCGTATTTGGAGCTAAGCAGTCCTGCTGCCAGAATCTGACCCAGTGGAGATGATATCCGCAGCTCACGAAGCTTACTGGAATCCAATTGATTATTTTTTAACCAAGTCCATACCTGTGCTAGAACGTATTTAGGCGAGATGCGGGCAGCGCTCAGACTCCAGAATCGCTCTATAACGATAGCTATCGCTAAGATGGAACAAAGAATAATGGGCAACATCAGCCAGCCGCCAGCCCGAATTATTTCTACCACGTGTTTCCTCCAAAAAGTCGATTGATAACTCTACCATATCCACCAGTACACGGCCTACGCAGACGGTCAGCACTGGGTAGTAGACTTATCGGCATCAATCGTAGGTCTGATTAATGCCAATATCGAGAATTTTGTTTCCGGTATTGGCTAATGTGAATGGATTGATCCTTCTGGGCTCCATCTTCGTTAATTTTCTCACTAAATTCGAAGCTAATCATGCCACTGTCTGCGGTATTAAGAGTCTTACTGGCGAATTCACCGTAGCGTGTAACGACCGCTTTGTGAGGATGGCCAAAGCTATTGTGGTAGCCGGCGGAGAACACCACGAAGCTAGGTTCGACCCGCTTGAGCAAGGCGTAGCTCGAAGAACTTCTACTCCCATGATGTGGAGCAAGCAACACCTCACTCGTGAGTTCCCTGCCATAGCTTCTCGCTAGTTGTGCCTCCGCCTGGCTCTCGATATCTCCCGGGAGTAAGACGTTGCCCACCTTCGAGCGAATCTGCAACACACAGGAGTTATTGTTCTCCGAGGAATACTCTACAGCGCTTTGCAGGAAGCGAAATTCGATGCCATCCCAATTCCAACCTTTGTTATGGGTGCACAACTGAACAGGCAGCTTCGTGCTCAAATCCTTTCGGTTGCTTATCAGCTTTCTTATTCTTAGTTTCGGCTCAATACCGAGTAGCCCACCCGCATGATCATTGTCGCCATGACTGACCACGACAACATCGAGTGCGTGAATGCCTAGCGAACGAAGTGCAGGCACAACTACGGCGGAACCGATATTAAAATCGGGGCTGAGGTTCGCACCTGTGTCATAAAGAAGAGCGTGATGGCGAGTCTGAATGATCACGGCGAGGCCCTGTCCTACATCGACTACATGCACTCTTAGGAATTTGTTCTCGCCGGCCGACGATTTAAAACGCTCTGGTATCGGCAGTACGCATAACATCAATGGTATGACGAGAGCTCTTCGACATACCGCCTCCGGCAGCAGTAACAACAGCACAGCAAAGAACAGGGCCAACACATTCCAACTGTTAGGTTGCGCTACCTGTAGTTGAAAAGAGTCGGCGCCCCACGCCACCAAGAACTCCATAAAGCCAATGAGTAATGAGATAGTGCCGTCAGCCACAGCCAACAGTAGAATCGCCGCGGGCTCATGTACGAAGCTCACAAGCAAGGACGCAAAACAGACCGGCACGATCAAAAAGCCGACAACTGGAATGGCGATAATATTAACCACAGGAGCTAGCAGCGAGAGCTGCTGCGTGAAGAAAATCAGCGGCATCCCCAGCGCGACGAAAACGATGAGTTGAGGTTGAACGAAAAGCCTAGCAGTCCCTTTCAATCTTTCGCCAAACGAGACTTCTATTTGATCGATACTTGTACGCGTTTGAAAAGAACCGGCGAACGCTAGTAGAGCAGCCACCGCTATGAACGATAGCCAGAAACCACTACTGGTCAGCGCGAGCGGGTTTAGCAACAGAACAACAAACACCGCTAGTAGAATCCGAAAAGAAACTTGATAGCGCGCATTCCAGAAGAGACCGCAGATTAGCACGGCGATCATAATAAACGCGCGCTGCGTCGGTAAGCTAAAGCCCGCGAGCAACGCATAGATAAAGGCAGCTCCTAGCCCAAAGAATGCGGCAAATTTTTGAGCGGGAACGAGCCGGCTAATGCGAGCCAGCCTACCAACAACTAACGCCAACCAAAACGCGAAACCACTGATCATGCCGATGTGCAGCCCCGATATAACAAACAGGTGATTGCTTCCCGTTGCGGTAAAAAGCTCCCAGCTGTCCTTCGATATGGCAGACCTATCGCCTAGCAGCAAAGCGATCAAGAGGCCGCCGTATTCAGAGCCGGCTAACATTCGCTGCAACTTAATCCTTAGCGAATAGCGTGCCGAGTGCAGCCATACCGGGGCCGGGAAGCTAACTGCTGTTGATGGATCTGCTATCAATTGATTCGAGAGAGAATCACGCACATAGCCCCGCGCGCTAATCCCTCGCTGAAACAACCATGCCTCGTAATCGAAGCCACCGGGGTTGGAAAATCCGTGGGGACGGTTGAGTCGTACCGCAAAACGCCAATACTGACCAGGGATTACGGTGGCGCCGCCGTAGTAATTGAGAATCACCTTACGCGGAAAGAATCTTGATGGCGCGCGCAGGATCTCAAACTGAAAATTCTGCGCAATCAATGAGCGTTCCGGCAGACCGGTCACGAGGCCCTCAACCTGAAGCGTTTTCCCTTCGAGTATTTCTGGCAGGCGCTTACCAATAAGATCGCTGGCCCAGTTAAGGTGCCAAACTACGCCCATCGAAACTAACAGCAATCCTATAACTAATCGGCGAAGAATATTCGCCGCCTTCGACAGCTCGGCTAGCAGCAGTTCTGTTAGCAATAAAGCGAAGAGCAAGAGGACGATACAAATCAACGAGAATGTTAGGGCGATTGAGACATCAGCAACGAAGGTGACGCTCGCAATGCCTGCGCATATCAACAGTAAGGCGCAGCGCATCGATTCCCCTATCTACCTCTGGTACCTATACCTTCTTTTATAAGTTATAGAAAACACTGGAGGATAAAGCGAGCTAAGGGAAATCTATTCGTGGCGCAGAGCATCGGCTGGCTGGACCGCTGCCGCCCTCGATGCTGGATAGATAGTCGCCAGCAGCGAAAGCACGAGCACTCCAGACGCGACAGTAACTACATCGAGGAAATTTAACTCCGAGGGAAGAAAATCAATTGGGTAGACTTCGGCATTCAGTATCTGAATGGAGAATGTAACCTCTATAAAGGCTGCGAACTGACTAACATATAGCGAACCCAACACGCCCAGCACCACCCCAAATACGATGCCGGTGAGACCGATAAAGCAGCCCTGCCACATGAAGATGCGCTTGATGGTCTTCGGGCTCGCCCCTAGCGTTCTCAATATCGCAATGTCGCTACGCTTGTCTCGCACTATCATGATGAGGCTAACAACCAAATTAAAGGCAGCAACACCAATTAAAAGCCATAGCATAAAGCTAATGATCCCACGGGAGAACTGGATATTCTCATAGATCGCACCCAGCGTCGCCAACCAACTCTCGCTGCGCAATACCCCTGGCAAATCATTCATGATTTCCTGGCGAACCATTTCGGCCTGCAATACATCGACAGTTCGGATATGTACAGCGTTGTAAGGGGTACGCAATCTAAACAACGCGCGTGCCGCGGAGAGATTAATCATCACCAGATTGCCATCTAGCTCTTCAGCCCCAACCCGGTATATTCCCACTACGTCAAAGCCCTTGAACGTAGCTAGCGGAGTAATCGGATTTATAGAGATCGCCGTCGAGAAAAGATCGATATTATCCCCTAGCTTAACACCCAATCTGTTTGCGAGTGTCTGCCCAAGCACGACACCCCAGCGATTATCGATTAGTGCACCAAGGTCACCCGCACGCATGAAACGATTGATAGCTGAAGACTCAGCCTCGAGTTCGGCATCGATGCCATTGATTACTACACCCTTGTGACTTCCCTCCGTCGCTGCGACTCCGATGGCCTGAATTACTGGCGAGACCGCAACAACGGCAGGATTCTGCTGAATTGTGGCGCGAATCTCCTGCCACTGCGCTTCATTGAGGTTTTCTTCTGTACTAATAGTGATATGCGGCACTATACCGAGAACGCTCTGCCGCATCTCCTTATCGAAGCCATTCATCACCGAGAGCACAATAACGAGGATAGCCAGGCCCAAGGCCAGGCCGAAGATAGAAATAGCAGACATGAAGGAAACTAGATGACTACTCTTACCGGCGCTCACGTAGCGAAACGCCACGAAACGCGACAAGGCTAGCGGCTTATTGCTCACGCAGTAGTCCGTCGGCGAGAAGGAACTTGCGCTCCATAGAGGATGCTAACAGCTCATCATGTGTGACCACGATGAAACTTATCCCTAGCTTTTCATTCAAGTCGTTCATTAGCGCATGAATTTCGTTCGCCGTATTCCGATCGAGGTTACCGGTAGGTTCATCGAGCAAGACACAGCTCGGCTCAGTTACCAAGGCGCGGGCAATCGCCACTCGTTGCCGCTCGCCACCGGAGAGTTCGGAAGGTTTGTGCTGTAATCGAGAATCTAGGCCCACCTTATCTAACATAACTCGAGCCCGCTCGGCAGCCTCAGTCATTGATAGCCTGCCTATTAACAGCGGCATGCACACATTCTCTAGCGCCGAAAACTCGCCTAGCAAATGGTGAAATTGATACACGAAGCCAAGGTGCTTGTTGCGTAAAAGCCCACGCTCTGTCTCATCGACCAGAGCCAGGTCCTTGCCCGCTATGGTGACCTTACCGGTAGTAGGCAGATCGAGGCCGCCTAAGAGATTCAGCAAGGTGGTCTTGCCGGAGCCAGAACTGCCTACGATCGCTATTCGCTCGCCGCGACCGACCTGCAGATTCACGCCCTGTAATACCTTCACAAGCTGCGGCCCTTGGGAATAAGTTTTCTCAAGCTGCTCGCAGGTCACTACTGTCGAATTCTCCGTCATGTCTTCCTACTACTCATAGCGCAGCACTTCCGCCGCCTGAATTTTACTAGCGCGGTATGCTGGATACAGCGTCGCGAGAAAACTAATTGTCAGCGCCGCGATACAGATCAGCGCCACCTCCCCCCATTCGATCTGAGTCTGTAAATGGGAAATAAAATAACGATTCGAATCACTCGCCAATGAATTTATAATCCTCTCGAGGATAAGGCTAATATCGGTAATATTAGCGGCCAAGAGCGTGCCCAGAATCGCACCGATCAATGTCCCCAAGAATCCCGCTACTAAGCCCTGCACGACGAATATTTTCATGATCGTGCTCCTGCTGGCACCCATGGTCCGCAGGATTGCCACGTCCGCCCCCTTGTCTGCGACAACCATAACTAAGGTAGAGACGATATTTACAGCACCTACTACAACGATCATCAACAGCATGAAACTCGTAAGCACCTTCTCCATACGCAGCGCGTTAAACAAACTAGCCTGTGCTTCATCCCACGACTGCAAGCTCAAATCCGGATAATCCCCAAACAAGTCTTCTGCGATCGCCTTGGCATTAAACACATCATCGACGCGCAATCTAAGCTGTAGTTGTGACGCCGAATTTTGTGCAAATAACTGCTGGGCCTGAGCAAGATTAACTAACCCCGTATCGCTATTTCCGTAGGCACCAAAATCAGCGTAGCCGACAACGGTAAATCCTTGGGTGTCGGCAAGATTCCGAGCAAGCAAGCTACCCAAGGCAGTAACCGAAATATCCGCGTGATTATATATACCCAAGCTACCCGCGAGCTGTGCTCCCAGTATGATGCCGTTTTCTGTTTCGGAAAGTGCTATGAGCAGATCCCTATAGCCGAAACTAGGGTTGTCGACCACATCCGCTTCAAGCACCCCCTCGACACCACGGAGACTGACAAAGCGGTTATTTCCTTGATACAGGATATTTGCCTCACCCTCGAGATAGGGTGCCGCTGAGATTACGCTGGGAGAGGCCAGTGCTATGTTGGCCAGTTCATTCCAGTTCGTCGTCACTTTGCTGCCTGCGACCGTGACATGGGGAACCGACTTCAGCGCATCGGCGCGCAGCGTATCGATAGAGCCATTCATCACCGACAACGCGACGATCAGAATCATTACACCGAGGCTTACGCCAAGCATGGATATTAAGGAAACAAAAGAGAGGAAAAAATTTTGCTTACGAGCCAAGGTGTAGCGCAAACCCACAAATACAGAGAACGGCTTTTGCATGAGCAAACCTTGTTTGAATCTAGCCCGGCACTTCTAATTAGGATCGGAACTTCGTAAATCGGTGCCGCAGCAAAATCACCACCGCACGCGCTCAATAATTAATGCTGCTGTGCGTGTCGCTGCAAGAGCCTTTGCACAGTTTTGAAACTGACCGGCATTACTGGCGTCGATACTTCACTGGAGATCGCACGTAGCGACTTACCCAGTTTCTTCAGCTCCATAATTCTACGTAGCACTCTCTGCTCCATAGGGTTTTCAATGAGGCGACCATTCTCGTGAATCATATAGCCAAATGGGCGACTGCCGCCGAGATAACGTCCCTGCATTCTTTGTCGTTGCTTAACACCCTTAATACGCTCAGCGGACTTACGTTTTTCGAGCGCGCTAAAAAGCTCGGTTACTTTGGCAAAGTTCACGCTGAGTTCCAAATCTGTGATATCGCCACCGAGCTCTACAATGTGCAACTGAACAGACTTCTCTTTCAGCTTCTGCACTAACTTGATCACTTCGTGACTGGAGCTGCAGATGCGCTCGAGCTTGCTGCACAGAAGCACATCACCAGGAGCCAACAGACTCATCAATCGCTTGCCCGAATCGCGACGGCCGAACTCATGGTTCCAATTACAATTTGAGTCTTTGAGCGCCTGGGTCATAAACCAGCTCTGGAGTAGGCAGTAGGTTTGTATGGCCAGCATCTCTGGCTCTAAAACCGCCTCCAGCTCGTCCTGCTCAAGTGAAGCTTCTAGCTCGGAAGTCCGGCAGTAGGAATAAATAGTCATTGATCTTGCCCCTAACAGCTTTGGCGATCCGTCTTATTGTTCGACAGCTACGCCTGTTAAATTCTAGTTCTGTTTTTATTCTAATTTTGTCCAGGATTAGCCCTGAATCGACCGCTAGAGGCTTACTTAAATTCTATGTTTTGCCAGTACCTTATTGATTTTTTGTGTCTTTGTACTGGCAAAGCCACTGCGGCCGGTATTTTAAACACACCACTTTCGTTTTATCAAGCTGCGCAGCAGCGACAAACTCATACAGAGCTGTTGTAGGCAGCTCAACTGCCTCACCAGGCGTCCCCCGGGTATAGACACCATCAAAAACGCATCAGCTAGTTACAAATCTAAGTTGGAAGAATGGTGCAGGTTATTGTTTTTTTGGATAAATTTCGTGAAACAGTAGCTCATTAATTGAGTCCTACAGACATTACTGTTATATTCCATCGCCATGCTTCCTCTAACTTTGTATTCAGGGAAGCGTCTGTAATCCACAAGCGCCATATTGCGCGGGATACAGAGCATCGGGAGTCTTCGGTTATTTGAGAGATTTTGTTGAAACCAATCGTTAAGACCTATTGGATCAAGCTCTCCTGACGACAACCACACAGGGTCCGTGCCATTTAGCCGCGACCACACAGGCAGAATTACAGCTTCATAAGACTGATTCGCACCAACACAGGGCAATCAGCGGATAGCTAGAGAGACTGCTAACCCATTTAACAGTTATTAAAAGTCATGACTAAAAGTCGTGATGAGACAAACCGGATAAGTTTAGGAATTTATATTCGAGCAAGGCAGCTGATGCTGAGCTGATAGGCAACGAAAAACAAAACTAGGTAATATTTTCAACAAAAACAATAGATACTATGCAACATAGAGCCTCATGTAGGCGGTCAATTGAGCACAAGACAAGTCATAGCACTCCTATGCCTGTTCTATTATTGTTAAAACGTTAAGAAATTGCTGTAGCTGAAGCCTAATCAACCCGATTCCGCTTCTTCGTTGCCCTAACCCACTACTCCTTATTGAGTCGTGCGCGCCCAACTCGATGATTCCCTCCTAAGTTTCTTATCTGGTTCAACAACAAGTGAACCTATTATGAAAAGAATGCTTATTAACGCGACGCAGGAAGAAGAACTCCGTGTTGCTCTAGTTGATGGTCAGAAACTCTACGACCTAGACATCGAAAACCGTACTCGCATCCAGAAGAAGGCAAATATCTACCGAGGCAAAGTTACTCGTGTAGAGCCTAGCCTTGAAGCTGCCTTCGTCGATTTCGGCGCTGACCGCCACGGCTTCCTGCCATTGAAGGAAATATCCCGTCAGTACTACGCCACGGATGTTAAGAGTAAGAACCTCAAGGAGCTGATCCCAGAGGGTACTCAGGTTATCGTTCAGGTTGAGAAGGAAGAACGCGGCAATAAAGGCGCGGCCCTTACTACTTACATCAGCTTAGCTGGGCGCTATCTGGTATTGATGCCCAACAACCCTAAGGCCGGCGGCATTTCCCGTCGTATCGAAGGCGATGAGCGCTCCGAATTACGCGAGGCCCTGCGCGGTCTAGAGATTCCTGACGGCATGGGCATAATCGTGCGTACTGCAGGCGTTGGTAAGGCACAGGAAGAATTACAGTGGGACTTGGACTATCTGTTAACACTTTGGCAGGCGATTCAAGAAGCCAGCACAACTAAGCCAGCTCCCTTCCTGATCTATCAGGAGAGCAACGTCATCATCCGCATGATCCGCGATTATCTGCGCAAGGATATCGGCGAGGTACTTTTTGATACTAAGGAATCCTTCGAAGAGGCGATCACTTTCATCAGGCAGGTAATGCCACAATATGAAAACAGAATTAAGCTGTACGAAGACAAGCTCCCCCTCTTCAATCGCTATCAGATCGAAGGCCAGATAGAGAGTGCTTTCGAGCGCGAAGTTAAACTTCCCTCAGGTGGTTCGGTAGTAATCGATCCAACTGAGGCGTTGATTTCAATAGACATCAACTCCTCACGAGCGACTCGCGGTGCTGATATTGAAGAGACTGCTCTGAACACAAACCTCGAGGCAGCTGACGAGATCGCACGGCAACTGCGCCTAAGAGACATGGGCGGCCTGGTTGTCATAGATTTCATCGACATGAACTCCAGCCGTAACCAACGCGAAGTCGAAAATAGAATGCGCGATGCGCTTGAACCGGATCGCGCGCGAGTGCAGGTCGGTCGCATCTCACGCTTCGGACTTCTCGAAATGTCACGACAGCGACTACGTCCTTCACTAGGGGAAACTAGTGGTATCGTTTGTCCACGCTGCAGTGGTCAGGGATCGATTCGCGATGTGGAATCACTCTGCCTCTCAATTATGAGAATTTTGCAGGAAGAAGCGAACAAGCAGAAGTGCCAAGAAGTGCGAGCTACTGTTCCGCTAGCGCTTTCTTCATATCTGTTAAACGAGAAGCGCGCCGGACTTGCGGAGATTGAAGAACAAAGCGGAACTAAAGTTTCGATAATTCCTAATCCCGAGCTGCAAACGCCTCATTACGAAATTACTGCCTTGAACCAGCAAGGCGAAGTGTATGAGGTAGATGTTACCGCTATCGCAGAGCCAGCTCCGAACGCGAAGTCCAAGGTTAAGGATTCGCCAGCGGCACAGAAGCCTGCGGTAAGTAACGTATCTTCAGATCGAGCACCTCCTCCTCCACAGGTAGCGCCTAAGAAACAGGGTTTCTTCTCGAAACTTTTTGCAGCAATATTTGGATCCGCTGAAAAGAAAAAGGAAGAACCTAAGAAGAGATCGCAAGGCGGCAACCGCAATCGTTCGAGAGGGAATTCCCGCAATCAGAGTCAACGCGGCCAACAGTCACGCGGCGGCAGTCAGCAGCGCGGAGAGCGCGGAGAGCGCGGAGGCAAGTCTTCTAATCAGAATCAACGACGCAACCAGTCGAACAGAAACAATAACGAAAGCGATAGGTCTACTTCTGATAACGAAAACCCTAACAAGCAAGATAAGGTAGCGTCATCTGACAAGCCGGAACAACAAAATTCCGGACAGAACTCGGAGCAAAATTCTGAGCAGAAAACGCAGCGGCGGCCAGCTAACAAGCGCCCACGCAATTCAAATCAGCGCAAGCGTGGCCCTAGACCGGAACAGGCTGAAGCAACTACGGATGAAGCAGCGTCTAGTCAACAGTCTACTCCAGTCGCTGAAGTAGATGGCAACAAGGCACCGCAAGAAGCGCAGAACAATGGTAATCAGCAACCACGACAGCAGTCGAGTCAGTCTGGCAACAGATCTGGGAACGGCCGTCGCGACAATGGGTCTACTGCAAATGCGGATGCTAGCGAGAGTCCTGCAGCAACACCTCAAGCAAGCAGCACAGAGACAGTTGTTCCTCAGAATACAAAGCCAGCGGCATCGCCAACTGCTAGTACTGAGACGACTAGCCAACCTTCTGCAAATGTTCAAGCGAGCCCTAGAGTAGAACCTACAAGCCCAGCTCCTGCAGCACAGGAGAGCTCTGTACGAGCAACAGCACCGGCAGTAGAAGCAAAACCCGTGCAAGCAGCTCCTGCACAGGCAGTCCCGCCGGCACCAAAGCCTGCAGAAAAACCAGCTCAGCAGCCTGAAGCAGCTAGCACACCGGCACCCGCGCCAACGCCGGTAGCAGCAAAAAAAGAACGTAAGGCTTCCAGCTCTAGTCCTGCAGCTAAATCTGCTCCTGCGCCAAGCAGCCCACCAGTTGCCCCGGCATCTACTGGTGGTCGCGCAGCCAACGACCCACGCGAAATCAAACGTCGTGCGATGGCCGCTCAAAAGGAACAAGATAAAGGAGAATAGCTGAACCAAATAGCTACTCGTTGAGTCAAACGAGTTACATAAAAAAGCCCGGGTAACCGGGCTTTTTTATGTGTGACTCAAATGTAAAGCTGCGAAGCTAGCACCTAACTAAAGAGCAGCCTCTAATTCGGGAAGCACTTTAAACAAATCGCCTACCAAGCCATAGTCGGCGACCTGAAAAATCGGCGCCTCTTCATCTTTGTTTATAGCAACAATTACCTTGCTGTCTTTCATGCCTGCAAGATGCTGAATCGCACCAGAAATACCTACCGCAATATACAGATCAGGAGCGACAATCTTGCCTGTCTGGCCTACCTGCATATCATTTGGCACGAAGCCCGCATCAACCGCGGCTCTAGAAGCGCCGATTGCAGCCCCTAGCTTGTCTGCGACTTTCTCCAGAAGAACGAAATTTTCGCCGTTTTGCATGCCACGACCGCCAGAGATTACTATTGATGCCGCAGTCAGTTCAGGACGCTCCGAGACCGAAAGCTGTTCGCTAACGAAAGTAGCCATTTCCTGATTGCTGACGAAGTCAGAGTTCTCGATAGTAGCACTACCACCACTTGCTGCTTCAGCGTAGGCTGTAGTTCGAACAGTAATCATCTTGACCGAATCAGATGACTGTACTGTAGCCATCGCGTTACCCGCGTAAACAGGACGCACGAAGGTATCTTCGCTCTTCACTTCTATAATGTCGGATATCTGCGCCACGTCTAGAAGTGCTGCCGCACGAGGCATGAGATTCTTGCCAGTAGTCGTCGCCGGGGACAAGATGTGCGAGTAATTCTTTGATAGCTCAACCAGAAGAGGCGCTACGTTTTCAGGTAACTGATGCGCATAGGCTTCATTGTCTGCACTGATCACCTTCGCAACCCCGGCAATTTCTGCCGCTGCAGCCACTGCAGCTTGGCAGCCAACACCTGCAACTAGCACATGCACATCATCACCGATGGCCTGAGCCGCTGTGACAGTATTCAGAGTGGACGTCTTGATCGAATCGTTATCGTGTTCTGCTACTACTAAAATTGACATGCTCACCACCTATATGACTTTAGCTTCAGTCTTCAATTTGTTAACGAGTTCTGCGACAGACTCGACAATAATGCCCGCAGTTCTCTCTGCTGGCGCGGCAATACTGAGAGTCTGTAGTTTCGATGTAATATCGACCCCTAGCTCAGCAGGCGTGGTGGCGTCTATTGGCTTCTTCTTAGCCTTCATGATGTTTGGCAATGAGGCATAGCGCGGCTCGTTTAGACGCAGATCCGTAGTAAGGATTGCTGGCAGGGTAAGTAGCACAGTCTGCTCGCCACCGTCGATCTCACGTGTAACTTCAATCTTGCCGTCTTTTATCTCGGCCTTGCTGGCAAATGTGCCCTGTGGGTAATTACACAGCGCCGCAAGCATTTGACCTACCTGATTGTTATCGGTATCGATGGACTGCTTGCCTAGGATGACCAGATCGATACCCTCTTTGTCGACTATCGTCTTGAGTATCTTGGCAACCGCTAGTGGCTCTACTTGCTCGTCAGTCACAACGAGTATTCCTCGATCGGCACCCAATGCCAGTGCAGTACGAATTTGCTCCTGGCTAGCTTGAGGTCCTATCGATACAGCGATGACTTCATCTGCCGCACCCGACTCTTTGATTCGGATAGCCTCTTCAATGGCAATCTCACAGAATGGATTGATCGCCATCTTGGCATTGGTAAGATCGACGCCAGTGCCGTCGCCCTTAACTCTAACTTTAACGTTCGCATCAACGACGCGCTTTATCGCAACAAGAATCTTCATGGATTCTCCATAGTAGTGTCTAACAAGAATGGTTTAGCTTTTTATCACTAGTAATGAACTAGGTCAGGCCCCCGAAAAATCCTTTTTCACGGCCCGAAAAAGGTGGCAATAATGCCGTTTTTAGCGGTTTAGGTCAACTGAGAGAGCGGTTACTGTAGCCAATTTTAGGCCTTTGGCGCCATCGAACCCCGCTAGCCCAGCGTAAAGAATTGTCCGCTGCTCCAGATACCCATAGGAGAGTGTCCTGTTTCAGCTTCACTTGGCACGGCAAGATCAACTAAGCGATAGAAAACAGCACGATTTATTAACGCATCGAGACCGCTTCGCACATGAATGCTGGGATGGGGCTCACCACTATCCGGGTCTACTTGAATATTCAGCAGATGCTCTTCCCCAGCCACGACTTTCTCGCCAATATTCGTGGTAAAAGTTAATCTCTGCTGACTCCCCTCTCCTTCAACATCCATATCCAGAGCCACAAAAGGGCAGTCTTCGACTTGTATCCTAACTTTCTCAACGGGTGTTACCAGATAGTATTCGCCATCGTCTGCAATTTTTAGAACCGAGGCGAAAAGATTAACCAGAGCAGCGCGGCGAATCGGTTTTCCTTCGTGGATCCAAGAGCCATCTTTGGCAACAACCATATCCATGTCACCGCAGAATGGAGGATCCCACAGGTGCACCGGTGCTGGCCCGCGGCCCTTGATCTTGCGTACCATATCGAAGGGGTCGATAGTCTCGCCCTCGGTATTACTACTATCATCACTACTATCGCTTGAGATGGTTCTACTCCCAGACTAACAAGTTCCAGCTGCTTACTGTCAGCTCCTATTTACTCTCAGCTCCTATCACCCTGTCAATAATACGGCGTGCGCAGTGCTACCGCAAAGCCCAGCACGCCATGAGTATTGGCTGTCGCTACCCTAGGGCTGAATAGACCTAAGTGCTACACTGCATCTTCACGAGCAGCTCAATTACTGATTCCTTTACCTACGTGCCTGATCCTAGATGCCTCTACTACTTCGCGAACCAGAATTCCAAGATCTCTTTACTCAAGACCTGCCGTTGATAGACGTTCGCGCGCCGCTCGAGTTCAAACACGGCGCATTTCCTAATGCCACTAACTTGCCGCTGCTATTCGATACAGAGCGGCACGAGATAGGGAAGAAGTATAAAAATGCAGGCAAGGATGCCGCAATTAATCTAGGGAATGAACTAGTCAGCGGCGAGAGCAAAGAACGACGACTCGGCAATTGGCAGAAATTCCTGCAAGTGAACCCTTCAGCAGTGGTGTATTGCTTTCGCGGAGGATTGCGTTCTCAAACAGTTCAACAATGGCTGGTGGATCTGGAAATCGAAGTGCGGCTAGTCGAGGGTGGCTATAAAGCACTGCGGCGTTACCTGATCGATACGATAAAAACGGCTGGGCTTAGCTCTAAGTTCATGATCATTGGCGGCAAAACTGGAAGCGCCAAGACGCATCTACTCAATTCGCTGAATTTCAGCATCGATCTCGAAGGCCTAGCCAACCATCGCGGGTCTGCTTTTGGCAAACGTATCCAAGGTCAGCCTAGTCAAATCGATTTCGAGAACCAACTTGCCATTGCCTTATTAAAACTACCCTTCAAGAATGTGCAGCAACTCTTTCTTGAGGACGAAAGCAGATCTATCGGCTCGATTTCTATTCCGAAAGAATTCCATGACAAGATGGCAGCTTCTCCTATCGCCATGCTTGAAGAATCTATGGAAGCCCGAGTAGAAACGATCTACAAAGACTACATCTACTCAAATTTTCAGGATTTTCAGATAGACGATGCAGATGCCGCCCAGGAGAATTTCTCTGTGTTTCTACTAGGAAGCCTAGAGCGAATACAGCGTCGCCTCGGAGCCGTAAAACATGCCGCACTGAATGCCACAATGGAGCAGGCACTGAGCCATAACGATCCTGGCGAATCCGAAGCGCTACACAGGCATTGGATAGAACGGCTACTATCCGAATACTACGACCCCATGTACGAATACCAGATGAACAAGAAACTCGATCGTGTCATCTACCGCGGCAGCAGAGAAGAATTCTTGGCTTGGGCATCACACCTCAACAGGCCTCGATGACCCATGACTATCCGCCGTTTTGACATCGATGCGTTACTCCCATTACTCAGCAATGGTTTCACGCTACTAACTCCTAACAACGCTGGCGTTGACGGAATCCTGCGCGAATACGCGAGTGATTTTCGAAGTAGCCGCGAGAAAGCTAAGACCTGGGAGCGACCCGCTGTCTTTGCAATCGATATCTACATTCAACAACTATGGCAACTCGCCGCATCTCAAGCAATAGCACCCTTCAATGAGATGCAACTACTTGGCCGCTTCGACGAACAGGAGACCTGGCTACAAATAGTACGATCCGGCTATGAGAAATACCCGCTTCTCAATAGCGAAGAAACTACAAACTCAGCTGCACGAAGTTATCGATTCTTTCAACAATGGGACGTTGCTGCGAGCAGCGAGACCGAACGCTATAAAGGCGCAATAGACTTTCAAACATTTCTAGATTGGAGCGAACAATTCGAGGAGCGCTGCAAGAGAATCAATGCCGTTAGCCTCAGCGACGCCAGCAGGATAATCGCAAAACATATCGAAGAGCTTAAGCCGGTACTGCCTAACAAGATCGCTCTTATCAATTTCAACCAGCCTCCTCCTTTGTACGTAGAACTGTTCGAGGCCCTCGCCCGCGTTTGCGAGCTTGAGTGGTCGCGCGAAACAACCCAAGACAAACAGTTAGGCCACGTCTTCGCCAGTAGAGATAGCGCTTATCGAAGTTATCAGAGCAACAGCGCAGAGATTGATGCCTGCATAGACTGGTGCCAAGGAAAGGCTAGAGAGTTCCCGGACGCACACATCGGCATAGTGGTTGATCACAGCCGCTCCTTAGAGCCTATGATCGAAGAGACGCTATTCAGAAAAAGTAAAGCCAGCAATAGCAGGAAATTCGATATTGGGGATCATCTTAATCGCTATCACAGCACTGACACGCTCGACGAATTACCGGACTTTAGTGTCGCCTTGTCATTACTCGCTCTCAACTTTGAACTAATAGATAGCGAACGTTTCTGTAGATTATTGCAGTTACCAAATCTAATTGGAGCTGAGGGCGAACTGCAAGCACGCATTGCCCTGGAGATAAAGCTTCGCGAAACCACAGAAGCAGAGGTTCGCCTCACTCAACTGCGCTCATTCATGTTGCAGAACGAGCGCAGCCATCACTGCCCTATCCTCGCCCAGTCATTGCTAGCCTTCAGCGAACTCTCTAGACACGAACAAAATCATCAACCGTTACGACAATGGCTGCAGCTGTTTAGCAAGCAATTACAACTACTAGGCTGGCCCGGCAACTCCTGCGCCGAACACAATCGCCGGCAAAGAATACTTTGGCAGCAATGCAGCCAACGCTTTGCAGCCTCATCGAAAGTGCTGGGTAATATTTCCCTAGCAAGCGCTCTTGGGAAGTTGCAGACTTTTCTTAAGCAATCCAATGTGAATCTAAACTTTGATGATCGTAGGCAGATTTCCCTCGTGGATATCGAAGAGTCACAGGATCTGCTGTTCGATTACGTGTGGATTCTGTCTGTAGATGACAGGAATTGGCCGCAGGCAATAAACCCAGTTGCGTTTCTACCCTACGGACTACAACAGACACTGGATATGCCCGGCAGCTCCAACCAGCAGCAATTAGATACCTCACTCACACAATTGATCTCACTTCGGAAAAACACCAAAGCAAAGATGGTGATTAGTCACCACACGCTAGAAGAAGAGCTCTCCATCAGACCTAGTGCCCTGCTTAAAGAGATAGCCTTCGAGCCAGTGAATGCTAGTGAGATTGTTGTCGAGGAAAATTCGAGCAATCCGATGGCGAACATTCTAGAAAGGTATGAAGAAACACTTCACATTCCACTGCTAACCGACGAAAAAGTGTCCGGCGGAACTGGCTTACTAAGCAACCAATCCAACTGCCCGTTTAGGGCTTTCGCTAGGAACCGTTTGAAGGCAAAGGGATTGGATGAATTTAGCTATGGTTTGAATTCACTAGTTAGAGGAAATGCCCTACATAAGGCTCTAGAAAAAATCGGCCAGCAGCTAGGCGATTCGAAAACACTGCATAGTCTGTCTCCTTCCCAGACAGAAGAATTAACTACTCAAGGCGCAGAGATCGCTATCGACTATCTCCGAAAACTCCACCCCGAAACAATGACACCTGCCTTCTCATTGCTTGAAAAAGGTCGGTTGACGAACTTGTTGGAGGGCTTTTTGCTAGTGGAGAAGCAGCGCAGCGAGTTCACCATCTTGCATAACGAGAAGACTGTATCTTGGCAACATTCGCAACTCTCACTCACCCTGCGCATAGATCGCGTAGATCAATTAGCCGATGGCTCTGTGGCCCTTATCGATTATAAGACAGGAAAATTCACTAACTACAAATGGTTTGATGATAGGCCGGATGACTTACAGCTCCCGTTGTATCAGATTGCAGTCAGCAAAGACTCCGATCAGCCGGTCAGCGCAACACTCATCTTCCAACTCAACGCGGAGAACATCGGTCTGATCAGCCCCATGGAGTTAACTGATTTTGGCGCAGAGGTTAAAGTCAGCAGGCAGGCGAAATTCTTCGAAGGCGGCTGGCCAGCACTGCAAGACTATTGGAATAGGAGCATCCACGCGCTAGCGGAAGAATTCGAATCCGGGCTCATAGCAGTAGCTCCAACCCGCGGCACCACTTGCCAATATTGCGAGTTAGGGCCGCTATGCAGAATAGCCGAAACAGATCAGAGCCAGATACTCTTGAGCGAAGACGAGATATGACAAGTACGGAAAAACAAATCATCGACTTCGATGCGCGCCAAAACGCGCTGGATATTACGTGCTCCATCGCCGTACAGGCCCCAGCCGGCTCAGGTAAGACAGAATTACTCAGCCTGCGCTTTCTTAAGCTACTCGCTGCCTGCCAATACCCAGAAGAAGTGTTAGCTATAACTTTCACGAAGAAAGCAGCCAATGAGATGGCGCAGCGGATCCTCAATACACTCGAATGGGCGCAACAGATCGACCCCAACAGTATAGACACCCAGTTAGACCGCGACAGATATGAGATCGCCAACAGCGTGCTGAAACAGGACAAAAAAGAGTCTTGGCAGCTACAGCAATCACCAAACCGGCTGCGCATTCAGACGATAGATAGTTTCTGTAACTTTCTCGCAAGCAAGCTCCCCATACTCTCCAATTTTGGCGGCCCACTACAGATAAGTGAACAGATCGATGACTGCTACCACCTTGCGATTCGAAATAGTTTAAAACTGCTTGATGAAGACCTGCCCATCTCCAACGCTATTGGCGAGTTGATGTTGCACTTCGACAACGATAGCGAAAAGTTAGAAACCCTCCTTACAAACCTGTTGAAGCAACGCGAGCAATGGATTGGCGATATTGTGGGTGTTGCAAGCTCTCCTGAACACGCTATGGACTATCTCACTTCAAACCTATTGGAACTGATTGAAGAATCCATCGAGAACGCACAATCTCTTTTAGAGCCTTACGTTGCTGAATTAATGCCGCTGCTTCGGTACGCAACAAATAATCTTAGCGAAGAGCGAATCGAATCTGACCTGCTGCTTTGTAGTGACCTAAATGATCTGCCTGAATGCAGCCATACAAACCTAAACTCGTGGATAGGCCTAACGAGCCTTTTTCTCGTTAAGACCGGCACAGCCTTTCGTAAAGATGTGAGAAAAGGCGAAGGCTTCCCACCGCAGTCAGGCGACAAAGAACAGAAGGCACTACAAAAAGAAAAGAAGGAGGCCATGAAGGCGCTGCTGAAATCGATGGCTGAGTCGCCCGAACTCTTGCAGACATTGGACTATCTTCGTAGGCTCCCCCTACCGAATGACGACGAGCTCTCGTGGGACTTTCTCAACACTTTGACCTTAGTGCTTCCAACACTAATGGCTCAGCTGGAACTCGCGTTTACGCAGAAGAACAAAATAGACTATCCGCAGGTAAGCCTAGCGGCACTACGCGCACTAGGTACTGAGGATAATCCTACAGACCTGGCGCTTAGCCTCGACTATCAGATCAAACACATACTCGTAGACGAGTTCCAAGATACTTCGTCCTCGCAGATGGAGTTATTGCGCAAACTAACCTCAGGCTGGGAAGAGCGAGACGGTCGAACACTCTTCGTTGTAGGTGATGCGATGCAGTCCTGCTACGGATTTCGCAATGCCAACGTGGGGTTATTCATTAAACTACGCGAAAGTGGCCTAGGCTCCATCCCAGTGACCCCGATAGACCTGTTAGCAAATTTTAGATCTGACACGGGCGTTGTGGACTGGGTGAACGCTGTATTCGCTGGTGCCTTCCCCCAGCAGAACGACATCTCTCGCGGCGCGGTCAGCTATTCGCATTCCCATGCGGTACATCCAAAGGACATCGAGACCGCCGTGTCGACTCGCATCTATCAGTTTAATGAAGACGGTAAGAATGAAGCCTACATAGAGGAGGCCGCTTATATTGCTGATGAGATATCGCGCCTTCGCAAGCAACACTCCCAGCGGAAGATAGCGATACTAATACGTAGCCGTGGACACCTAAAATTCATACTGCCGGCACTTCGCGAGGCTGATATCCCCTGGCTGGCCAATGAAATTGATAGGCTGGACACACTACCGCTCATCACCGATCTGACCAGTCTAGCAAGTGCTGTATGCAATCAAGCAGACAGGCTTTCTTGGCTAGCCATCCTCAGAGCACCATGGTGTGGAATATCCCTAGAGGATCTGCATGTCGTAGCGAGATTTGAAAACAATATCAGCGTCTTTGAAAGCATCACGCAGCTTTGCACCGAAAAACAGAAGAAACAGCTTAGTAGCGACGGCCTTGCGCGCCTAATAAAGCTAAGCTCAATATTACACGGCGCTCTCTTGGCGAAGCAACAGACCAGAATAAGCCGCGTGATCCGCACTACATTTGACGAACTTGGTGGCGAACAGATTCTTCGATCCGACTCTGAACGCGACAGCCTAGAAAGATTCTATGAAATTCTAAAGGATTCAGAAGTCGCAGGCGGCTTAGAGAACTTCGCCGAATTCGAAGAGAAGATTCACAGGAGCTTTGTCTCTAGCGCACCTGTAGCGGCCGATGCCAATCCAGTGCAAATCATGACCATTCACAAATCCAAGGGCCTTGAGTTCGACCACGTATTCTTACCCGGGCTAGCGCGACCGAGCCGCTCCGACGATAAGTCGCTACTGCTGTGGCATCAACGATTGAACCAGCAAGGCGAGAACAAGCTGTTCTTAGCCACACTTTCAGCGACGGGAGCAGAAGACAATAACCTCTACAACCTGCTGCGCTTCGAGAAAGCAGAGAAATCACGATTAGAAAGCACTAGGCTGCTGTATATCGGCGTTACTCGCGCAATGAAGTCGGTGTACCTGTCTGCCACATTAGCAGACAAAGACGGCGAGGCGGCCGCGCCAGGCTCCGGCACACTGCTCGCTACTATATGGGAAAACCTCACCGAAGCATCCGTCGACTACCTACCCATACACTCCATGAGCATGCCTTTTAAGCAGCAAGATCCACTAGAGACACGCCCTTCACTTCTACGACTACCGGCAACCGCATTCACCGTGAGCGAATCAGCGCAGACAGCTGAAGAGATTACTAATGAGCCATCTACAGGCCAATCTGATGTCCCCGCGCAGATCGAGTTGGCAGCAGGCAATCAGCTACAGATAGAAGTAGGCAATCTTGTCCATGAGGCGCTGCAGAACTATCTAAGCAACAACCGACTTCTCGACTCAGCCAATCTTGCAGGCTTGCAGAACTATTGGAGAAGGCGATTGAATGAATTCTCATTCGCTAGTGGCGAGATCGACAGTGCAATTGCGAAGATCGAACAGTCTCTGCACAGCACTTTGCAGAATTCTGAACTGCGCTGGGTATTTGATCACAAGCAAGAACAGAGCGCCGCCGAGTTGCCGTTACAGAGTTATGCCAACGGCTTCGTGCACACCCACATAATCGACCGCACATTTATCGACAACAATGGCGTGCGCTGGATCATCGACTACAAGTCTTCGCAGCCGTCCAGCAAGCAATCATTGGAGAGCTTTCTCGCCGAGCAAGTAGCACTCTACTCAAGTCAGCTGAGTAGATACAGAAGCCTGTTTGAGGACGAAGATAACAAGGGCGTAAAGACAGCGCTGCTATTTACCAGCCTGCCAAAATTAGTCGAGTGTGAGTAGAGGCGCGGAGAATCTAACAGTACCTGTTAGAGGTCACATATCCTGTTCGGCAATAGCGTAAATCCCGGGCACGTTACGCAGATAGTCTTTATAGTCCATTCCATAGCCGAACAAATATTGATCTGCCACCTTCAAACCAATGAAGTCCACCACGATGCCCACCTCTTTGCGGTCGTGCTGCTTGTCTAACAACACCGCTGTCTGAACCGACGCGCAGCCCTGTTGCTTGCAGTATTCGACGATCAGCTTCAGCGTAGTACCAACATCAAAAATATCATCGACCAAAAGAATTGCTCGGCCTTTGAGGGATGCGCTAGGAAAAACCTTCCATTCTAAATTTTTACCGCTGGTTTCACCGCGATACCGTGTCGCGTGCAGATAATCTAACTGTAGCGGAAAATCCAAACGAGTCGCGAGCTTGCCGCTCGTTATTAATCCTCCATGCATAATACAAATCACTAGCGGATTCTTACCCGCCAATTCAGCACTGATGGAAGCGGCCATCGAATCCAAAGCGGCTTCGACCTCCTCCTCACCATGCAGACGAGTGGAGCGTGCCTGAACTCCTACGATTTGTTCATGTGTCATTTGACTAAGGCTCTTCCCTGATTGCATTCTTTCCTAGCAGGCCAGCAATACCATCTAGCGTAGTTGTTGGGAAGGCGAAGTCCGCCTGATGTGAGTGCACGATCTCAACAATCTTCAGCAGTACATCCTGTTTTATTTCGTGAAAACGAATCCAGTTCGTAGTTTTAGTGAAGGTGTAGATAAAAAAGTCTAGTGACGATGGCCCGTAGCTCAAGAAATTCACTATCAATGTTTGTTTCTGATCGATCTCTTCATGAGACTGCAGCATCGCCTTTACATCTTTAACAATGGCTTCCATCTTATCGGAGTCTGAATAACGAATACCGATATTCTCCTTAATACGTCGATTCGACATACGCGATGGATTTTCTAAGGCCAGTGTATTGAATACCGAATTCGGTATATACAAAGGTCGTTTATCGAATGTGCGGACCACTGTTAAACGCCAGCCTATTCTCTCAACTGTTCCTTCTATTTCTCTGTCAGGCGAGCGAATCCAATCACCAAGGGCAAATGGGCGATCGAGATAGATCATGAGCCCACCGAAGAAGTTGGCAAGCAGATCCTTTGCCGCGAAACCTGCCGCGATGCCGCCTACACCACCGAACGCCAATAGCGCGGTGATTTCTATGCCTACTGTTGGCATCGCTATTAGTACAGCGGAAATAACGGTAGAAAGTCGGAGCAACTTTGCGAGCGCATTCACAGTTGTCGGATCGAGAGTCGTACCTGATGCGTCTGCCTCTTCCTGCTGATTCTCGATTAGACGCTGCTCAGCGCGACTAATGAATCGCACGAGGAACAGCGAAATTAAGACTACGAAGGCGAGTTGCCTGAATACAGCAAGATTCTCTATAGAAAACAGCTCAGTATCCACGTAGCCATCACTTACCTCAACAGCCCACAGCAGCCCCATGACCAAAATAAACCAACTCAATGGGACACGTGCTGCATCGAATACGGCATCGTCCCAGGCATTTTTTGTCTTTTCAAAATGTTTCGCCATAACATTGAGAAAACGCATAGCAACGAAGCGGCCAATCAATGTGATGGTCACGACGGCGAATACCTCCACCGGCCAACCTAAGTCGCTCAATAATTCTAACGAAAAAATATTCTCGGCCACTTTCTAAAATCTCCAATTGATTAGGAATGCTCAAACTCGTCTAGCTAGGTAAGCGTCAAACAGACAATCTGCCAATTAATTCTTTGGCTTGCTGCCATCTATCACTCTCATACAGGCCAGCATGCTTACTCGCGTTCTTCGCTAACATGCAGCCAATTCTATTATTGCCTGGCTGTTGCTTCTCATCGAGATAGCTCACCAGCTCAGCCGCCTGTTCCGGCTGATTGCAGACCAGCACCATATCGCATCCGGCAGCTAATGCCCTGTCCGCACGTTCGGTTACCGAGCCAGCACTGTGCGCCGCATTCATAGTGAGATCGTCACTGAAGACCACCCCATCGAACCCGAGCTCCTTACGCAGTAAATTCTCGATCCAGACTTTGGAGAAGCCCGCACAATGCTCATCGATCTGAGGATAGACAATATGCGCAGGCATTATTGCATCCAAACGGTGAATGCATTTAGCGAAGGGTATTAAATCGTTGTTTCTGATCTCTTCTAGGCTTCGCGTATCAGTTGGTAACTCGGTATGTGAATCTGCCATCACCTTACCGTGGCCTGGGAAATGCTTGCCCGTTGCCGCCATGCCAGCGTCTTGCATACCTTCGATATAAGCGAGGCCGATATCCCCCACCGTGGCGCCGTCGCCCGAAAATGCTCTCTCTTTTATTACCGGGCTATTTGCATCGAACAGATCTAGAACGGGTGCGAAGCTAATATCCACTCCATACTGCATAAGTTCCACGGCCATTGCCCACGCGCAGAGCTTAGCCGCCGCTATTCCCTGTTCCCTATCCTTCTCGTATTCGACGCCGATCGCCCTGAGTGGTGGCAAGGTCAAGAAGTGATCGCGAAAGCGCTGAACACGGCCTCCCTCCTGATCCACTGCGACGAGAAGGTGATCGTTACACTGCTTTATTGACGCTACTAGGTCGCCGAGCTGCTGGGCAGATGCGTAGTTTCTACTGAACAGGATCACACCACCAACTTGCGGATGGGTTAATAGCTCTCTCTCCTGTATATCCACAATCAGGCCCTTTAGATCGAGCATGACCACGCCAGTTTCGGTATTTGTATGCTGCATTTGATTTACTCGACTAGTGAGAAGCGATTATCACAAATATGTTCGAAGCTAGCAAAATCGGTTCTTCAATGGAGTCAATCGCTTAGCAATCGCTGTTAATTTGATGCGTAAAGCGAGGGTAATAAATCGTCCGATTTCGCTTCCATTGCCTGATTAAAACTCACTATAGTTGAGCTTTAACGGAAGCAATGGTTCAATCTTTAGCACTAAAACACTACAAGGAGTTCGTTCATTTAAATCTGTAGGATCCTGGAGACAAGGCGATGAATAAAATTCAGCCCGAAGTTTCTGCCTGGTATCAAGAACTGATCAGCGGAGCCCTCTTCAAAGTTGTCGCAATCGATGACCTCAATAGCACCATAGAGTACCAACTGCTCGATGGCGAGGTCGGCGAGTACGAGCTCAGCACCTGGCATCAGCTTTTTATCAGTAAAGCCGAAGCGCCCGAAGACTGGCGCACCCCTTTTGAACTCAACAACGAAGATCAAATCTACTCTGATCAAGTGTATGTCCCAGAGAACTTCTCTGACGCACTTTTAGATATTGAGCCAGAATCACTAGATCTAGGCGATGATTTTCAATTTATTTAGGTTTTGAGATTGAATCATTGGGTCTAGGCGATGATTTCCTAATTCTCTGAGACTTGATCTCGAGCAAAACTTATAAACCATAGTCCTAAAGTTTTATTGTCATTGCCAGATAACTGTATATAATTACAGTATTCTTACCCGCAAAGGACAATAACATGCTTAAGCTCACGACCCGGCAAGAAGAAATCCTCGCCTACGTTAAAGAGTATATGCAGGAGACTGGCTACCCACCTACTCGCTCTGAAATAGCTAGCAAGATGGGCTTCAAATCGCCGAATGCCGCCGAAGAACACCTGCGGGCACTTGCTCGAAAAGGCGCCATCGAGGTTCTACCTGGAACGTCCAGAGGCATTAAACTACCCATTAACGAACAGCTAGGCCTGCCCATTATCGGCCAGGTAGCTGCCGGCAGCCCGATCCTCGCACAGGAATCAATCGCAGACTACTGCGATATACCTCCTGACATGTTTTCACCCAAAGCTCACTACCTTCTCATTGTGAAAGGTACAAGCATGATCGATGTCGGTATCTATGAGGATGACTTGCTCGCCGTGCACAAAACCGATCAAGCCAAGAGCGGAGACATCATAGTAGCGAGAATTGACGACGAGGTGACGGTTAAACGATTAGAAAAGGGCCGCAGCAAGTACAAGCTCAGCCTACTGCCGGAAAACCCTGATTTTGAGCCTATCGAAGTAGACCTGAGAAGTTGTGATTTCGCTATTGAAGGGATCAGTGTTGGAGTAATACGGCGTAATATTTAGCGCCGTATCAGTCAATTATTGCAGAAATCTCTATGCGACAGCATGCGCGGAGTCACACAGAGCTTTCTTAGAGCCGCTAGTCCTTCTTCACAACCTTTTTAACGACCTTCTTCTTCGCGGCCTTTTTCTTTACGGGTTTTTTCTTAACAGCCTTTTTCTTTGCTGCTATAGCTTTCTTCTCCTGCTTGGTAATTACCCACTTGCCGCCTTCATGGTATGCCTTCCAACCAGTGGCCTTTTTATCGATCTCCGTCTGCACATATTGCTCTTTCGTCTTGCGAGAGAAGCGAACTAGCGTCTTATTGCCTGCATCGTCTTCTAACGGGGCCTCCAGAAGAAAATTATACTTTGGATCAATCTCAGACTTATGCGGGAGCAATTCTTCAATATATGGCGCTCTTGTCTCACGATTTTTAGGAAACTTACTGGCAGCAAGGAACATACCCGCCGCTCCATCTCGTAGCACATAGTGGTCATCAACCGTCTCGCATATTAGCTCCTGCATCTGTACCGGATCCATCTTAGGCGGCGCAGCTTCACCGCTTCTTAGAAGCTTCCGTGTGTTCTTACAGTCTTCACTGCTACAACCAAAATACTTACCAAAGCGGCCGGTCTTCAATTGCATATCCTGACCGCATTTATCACATTCAATAATGGGTCCATCGTAACCGCGAATCTTGAACGCGCCGTTCTCAATTTCAAATCCCAGGCAATCTGGATTGTTACCGCAGACATGCAGTTTTCGCTTCTCATCCATGAGATAGGGATCCATAGCCGTATTACAAATCGAGCAGCGATGCTTGTTTCTTAGCAGGATATTCTCCTGCGCCTCTGCCTCTTCCGCTGTATCGGTGCGAATGGCGTCATCGCCAGCGGTCAGATTAATAGTCGATTTACAACGCTCCTTCGGTGGCAACGCGTAACCTGAACAGCCCAGGAAAACACCTGTCGATGCCGTGCGAATTTGCATGTGACGGCCACACTTCGGACACTCGATATCGGTTTCAGTCGGATCGTTCGTCCGCATACCGCCATCTTCGCCTTCGGCCTTTATTAGCTGGCTGGTAAAGCCCTCATAGAACTCATTCAGCAGCACTTTCCAATTCTTCTTACCACCGGCAACCTCATCGAGCGACTCTTCCATCTTTGCGGTGAAGTCATAGCTCATCAGCTCCGCGAAGCTTTCTTGTAATCGCTCGGCGACAATATCGCCCATCTTCAATGCGAAGAAACGCTTGCTCTCGGTCCGCACATAGCCACGATCCTGAATCGTCGAGATAATCGAGGCGTAGGTAGAAGGACGGCCAATGCCTCGCTTCTCCAACTCTTTGACAAGGCTAGCCTCGGTGAAGCGCGCCGTGGGTTTAGTGAAATTCTGAAAAGGCTCTAGGAGTTCTAAATTCAGTGAGTCGCCTTCTTCAACTGCAGGCAACACAATATCTTCATCTTTGGACGGCATTACTTTCAGGTAGCCGTCGAACTGCATGATGCGCCCCTTTGTTCGCAACTCGAACTCAGCGGCAGCTACAGTGATTGAGGAGCTTAGATATCTAGCAGGTTGCATCTGACAGGCAACGAAGTACTGCCAAATCAAGGCGTACAGGCGAACTGCATCCGGCTCCATGCCCATGAGCTTATCGGACACAGTCTCCACTTCAGTGGGCCGTACCGCCTCATGCGCTTCCTGCGCTCCTTCTTTGGAGCTGTAGAACATCGGCTTCTCGGTGAGATACTTATCGCCGAAGCTCTTGTCGATATAGTTGCGACACATGGCAATGGCGTCATTGCTCAGATGAGTCGAGTCAGTACGCATATAGGTTATATAACCCGCCTCGTAGAGGCGCTGCGCCATCATCATGGTCTTCTTTACCCCGAAGCCAAGTCTTGTGCTTGCGGCCTGCTGCAGGGTCGAGGTGATCAATGGTGGCTTCGGCTTGGATGAGGTTGGTCGATCCTCGCGCTTCTTCACCTTATAGTCTGCGCCTTCAAGAGTCGCCAGAGCGGCGTCGGCATCAGCCTTATTGTCCGGTCGGAAGTTGCTGCCATCTTGCCTAACTAACTGACAACGAAGCTTTTCCTTCTTTTCTGTATTTAGTTTCGCAAACACTTCCCAAAATTCTTCTGGAATAAACGCGCGAATTTGCTGTTCTCGCTCTACAACCAGACGAACCGCGACAGATTGCACGCGGCCAGCTGACAGCCCTCTGGCAACTTTTGCCCAGAGCAATGGAGAAACCATGAAGCCCACAACTCGGTCTAGAAAGCGCCGCGCCTGCTGCGCTTCTACATAGCGCATATCAACTTCGCCTGGCTCTTTGAAAGCATCAGTGATGGCTTTCTTGGTAATTTCGTTAAATACTACGCGCTTGTAGCGGGCAGGATCGCCACCAATAGCTTCCTGCAAGTGCCATGCAATAGCTTCCCCCTCTCTATCAAGGTCGGTCGCGAGATAGATGTGGTCGGCATTCTTGGCGAGCTTCTGCAACTCAGCTACGACTTTCTCTTTGCCTGGCAGAATCTCATAGTTTGCCGCCCAATCTTGCTCAGGGTCGATGCCCATTCGCTTCACAAGTTGTTGTTTGGCCTTCTTTTTCTTGTAGATGACCTTTTCTTCTGGAGGCATCTTTCGGGTCAGAGCTGCTGCCGCTGCACGCGCCTTTGTATCGATAGGCTTGCCGCTGCCACTGGTTGGCAAGTCGCGTATATGCCCCACACTCGACTTCACAATGTACTCGTTACCCAAGTACTTATTGATCGTTTTCGCCTTTGCGGGGGACTCAACTATTACTAAAGATTTAGACATCTGCTATAAAAACTCTCTGATTCTGGCGATTGTGGCTACTCAAACAGCGCACATATATAAGGATAAGTTGGAGGTGGGTCAAGTTTTCTCTTAAAAAAATATTTTCCAAGCGCGGCCACGAACCATGACATTCGATAAGCAAGTCGGCAATTTATAAGGGAATTATTGAGATTGAACCCAGAATAAATAAGAAGAATATTTGTTTAGAGGAAATTGATTTATCTCCACAAGATCACAAATCGATAAGGAAATAAGCCCCCACAAGAATTTATACCTACAGCCAGCAAAAGCTAGCAGAAGCCATCCAGGGCCAGCGGTCTGACCAAGGATGCTTATCGCCGCACATAAGGCATTAATAGTTATACATGGCACTATCTAATGGTGCAGCGTTTCGATAGCAGAACCGTTAGATACTAACCTCATGGCACCAGCCATGCTTGTCTTCGAGGTCGCCTCTTTGAATGCCCACTAGCAAGTCGTAGACTTTCTGCATCGTCGGCCCGACATTTGATCCAGCATCGCCTACTTCGTGCCATTGCCCATCGAACCAAATCTTGCCGATGGGAGAAAGCACCGCGGCAGTACCGCAGGCAGCTGCTTCCTGAAACGTAGAGAACTCTGCGCGCAGATCGATAGGTCGCTCCTGCGTACTCATACCTAACTGCTCCCGCGCTAGCGTCATAATCGAGCGCCGCGTGATGCTGGGCAATATCGCATCGGACTTAGGTGTCAGCAGCACGCCGTCTTTCGTGCAGATAAGGATATTCGCGGAACCGGCCTCGTCGATATAGCGTGCCTCCTTCGAATCTAGATACAAGGCTTCGCTGGCACCGACCTCCTGCGCTAACTTGGTCGCAAGTAGTCCGCCCGCATAGTTAG
Source organism: Pseudomonadota bacterium (assembly GCA_027592275.1). Classification (GTDB taxonomy): domain Bacteria; phylum Pseudomonadota; class Gammaproteobacteria; order Pseudomonadales; family Pseudohongiellaceae; genus UBA9145. Next base: position 206,679 of record JAQCKF010000002.1, on the reverse strand, counting down.
CTCCAACCTTGTAGCTACCAGTGCCCCGAGGCGCGGCACGATCAACATCGGATACGGCAAGGCTGATTACCGAGAGCCCCGCCTGTTTGTAATAAGGGCCTACCGGCGAGACAAAGACACGAAACTCGAATTCTCGCGCTGGCTTCAGGCCTAGATTCTCACCGACGCCGATGAGCATCGGCCGAATATAGAGGGAAGCACCCGAACCGAAAGGCGGTATCCAAGCGTAATTCGCCCTGACTGCCTCTTCAACGCCGCGCATGAATAGCTCACGGGGCACGGCAGGCATGAGCAACCTCGCCGCGGCAAGATCCATTCGTTCAGTATTTAGATCCGGACGGAAGAGGAGAACACGGCCATCCGACGCGGTCTGCGCCTTCATGCCTTCGAAGCATTGCTGAGCATAGTGCAGCGACGGAGCACCTTCGTGCACTGCGATCAATTCGCTGCTAACCAGCTCGCCTTCGTTCCAGCTGCCATCTTTCCAATTCGCGCTGAAGCGAGAATCGGTTCTGAGGTATTGAAAACTGAGGTTTGCCCAATCTAGTGCTTTCTTTTCCGTCTGCATGTTAACTTTTGCGTCCACTGTGAAGACCTACTATTAATCTTAGAATACCTAGCGCGCTATTATCGAGGAAAAGTGAACAAATATCTATGCATCGATTGCTCTGAACACACCGTGGCAGCTAGCTCTCATCCCATAGCTAGGATAGACTCTCAGCGCTTTTAGCTCTCAGCTAACCCACCGCATTCGAGTCAGATAATGAATCTAGTAGATATTGGCGCCAACCTCAGTCACGAATCCTTCAGCGATGATCTCGATGGGGTGGTAACAGCAGCACAAGCTGCTGGCGTATCACATATTATTGTTACCGGTACCGACCAGAAGTCGAACGAGGCGGCGCTGAGCCTATGTCAGACTCGACCAGATATCTTCAGCTGTACAGCGGGTTTTCACCCACATGTTGCGGAGAGTTTCGACGAAAACGCCCTTCTCGCGGTTCGCACTCTCGCAAGTGAAGACAAATGCGTCGCCATCGGCGAGACCGGCCTGGATTTCAATCGCAACCTCTCGAACCCGGAAACACAACTCGAAGTCTTTGAAGAGCACCTCAAGCTTGCGGCGGAGTTGGGCAAACCGCTATTTTTGCATCAGCGAGACGCACATCCCGAATTTGTCGACCTACTACGTCGCTATCGCAATCAGATTGTGGGCGGCGTGGTACATTGCTTCACCGATAGCCAACAAGCACTCGAAGACTATCTCGCGCTGGATATGTACATCGGTATCACCGGCTGGGTCTGCGATGAGAGACGCGGCATGGACCTACAGTCACTAGTGGGCCTCATTCCCAGCGATCGCCTACTAATTGAAACCGACTCACCGTACCTTCTGCCTAGAACAATCCGGCCCAAACCCAAGACCCGTCGCAATGAGCCCAAACACCTAATCGAGGTGCTCTATACACTTTCACGTTGCTGCGACCGGCCTGCAGAACAGCTAGCTGTGGAGACCAGCGAGAACGCAAAGCGTCTATTTGGCGTCGGGCCAGGCTAAAATCTAAGCCTGAATGCGAACAAAATCCCGGAATCGCCAATAGATTCAGTCACCTATTAACGAATTCGACTGATTTAGCTGCATTTTCACTGTAAAATTACCATCGCTTAACGATATGCTTAACAAGCATTAGGCCTTGATAAAAAAATGGGCCATATAAAAGAAGAAAGACACGAGTCAGGCATTGAATAAGCGAGCGTTTCTAGAGGGCTTCTTTACGGCGAGCACTGTGGCGTTCGGCGGCCATTTTATGTGGCAGCGGATAAACCAACAGAGCCCGTTACTTGCCAGCGCGCCATTCGTTAACCCGCGCAATAGCACCATCGCTGCTGGCGAGAGTTTAGCCTCTTTCCAATTCACTCCCATCGTATTGAAATCCGTGCAACCAGCTGAGGGCATTCCGATTCCGTCACCGGCTATCACGCCCGAGAAAAATCCCAACATTCCCTTCGAGGTCGCCGAATTGGAAGAGATGCAGGTTGAGAGTTACCTGCGCAAGATTCGAAACTTCGATGCGATATTTGCCAGCGACATCTACCTTGACCCACGCTACGAATCGCTGCTCCTTCGCACGACCCAGCACCTGACCCGAGTAGAGAGACACATCGGTCATGGTAACTTCAATCTGATGAGCTTCGATGAAATGCTGCAACACGGTCGCAATTTTTCGCAGATTGGGAAATTCGAGGCTGACGAGCTTAATTTCATCGAAGAAGTCTTCTTCGCCAATCCGCATCGCTACGGCTTCTTCGGCAAGAAGATAAGCGCCGAGATCACAGACTTTATCCCACGCAATAATGTGGCTAAAATATCGAACACAGGACACTTTCTTTTGAAGGGAGAGTCAGAAACACTCTACAACCAAATCAAGAAAGATGTAGGTAACCAGGTGGTTCTAACATCGGGCGTACGCAGCATCGTGAAACAGATGCATCTGTTTCTGGCAAAAGCTATAGAGGCGAATGGCAATCTATCTCGCGCCTCCAGGACACTCCTATCATGGAATAGGTGATTTCGACATCGGCAAAATTGGCTATGGCGCGAAGAATTTCACGGCTGACTTTTCAAGAACGGCTGAATACCAAAAGATTGCAAGATTAGGCTACGTCGACATCCGCTATCCTACTGATAATTTATTCGGCGTGCGCTTCGAACCCTGGCACATCAAAATAGCGTAGCAATATCCTCTAGAGCGAACGGCCAACCGACCTCCTTCCCGTTTGCTGAATTCTTCACCACCGGAATTCGAATCCCGTACAACTCCACAAGATGCTCATCCGTACTGATGTCCACTTCCTCAAGATCGAATTGCACAGAGTTTGGCTGCGCGGCAAATTCTTGAAGCAGCACTGTTGCATGTTCACATAGGTGACAGCCTACTGTTGTATAGAAGAAGAGTGTATTCAATCTAGTTTTCCTAACTGATTTTTCGCGATGCCAGCGAGAATTTGCTCGATAAGGGGCGGCCCCTGATAAATGAAGCCTGTATAGATTTGCAGCAGATCGGCACCAGCGGCAAGGCGCTGCTGCGCATGATCAGCCGACATAATGCCACCAACACCTATGATCGGCATGCGCTCGCCGACTTCTGCCTTGATACACCGAAGAACCTCACAGGACTTTTCACTCAACGGCGCTCCGCTCAGCCCACCCGCCTCATCTGCAAACGGACTTGAGTTAACCAAGGATCTATCTATGGTCGTATTTGTCGCAATGACGCCGTCGAATTCTCTGCTAAGCAGGCTCTCACAACAGGAAACGATCTGCTCTTGAGTCATGTCCGGCGCCAGCTTCACAGCGATAGGCGTGTAGATATTGTGCTGCGCCTGCAGGCGAGCCTGCTCTTCTTTTAACTCATCCAACAAGCTATTGAATTCATCACCAAACTGCAGATTACGCAGACCAGGTGTATTCGGCGAGGAAATGTTGACCGTAATGTAGTCGGCCAACTGATAAGCCCTCCTCAGGCAATGAATATAATCCTGATTGGCCTGCTGCACTGGCGTATCGAAATTCTTACCAATATTGATTCCCAATACACCGCGATTTCTCAGCTTCCCGATGTTCTCGCACGCCTGCTCGATACCCTTGTTGTTAAAGCCAAGGCGATTAATAATTGCCTGCTCAGTCTTGAGACGAAACATCCGCGGCTTAGGATTCCCAGGCTGAGGCCTAGGCGTTAGCGTACCTACTTCAATAAAGCCGAAGCCCATCGCGGCTAGAGCGTCCACATAATCCGCATTCTTATCCAGACCTGCGGCGAGGCCTACAACGTGCGGAAAATCGATACCCATCACCCTCTTAGGCTGGGCCTTGCCTGCTGTGTTCGCCGCAAGCAGACCAGAAGCTCCAATACCATCGCAAATTTTCATCGCGCGCAGCGCAATATTGTGCGACGCCTCGGCAGGAAGACAGAACATAATATTTCGTAAGAGTTTGTACAAAGATAATTCGCCAGGGCTCTATAGACAATTAGCCATTTATAAACAGATCAATGATTTTGAATTGTACGCAGTATTTACGAACTATCATAACCATGAAGCTACGCGATTAGTTCTTAACCACACTCTGCTGCGCCAACGCCTGCAATTCTCGTAAGACCACAGAGAACATCGCGTAGTCTGGATCGATTTCAGCCTTCAGAGATTCCAACATCTCCTTCGCTCGACCTAGCGATGCTGCGCTCTTTTCGCTCCATCTGTGTACCTTGCTTGCTGCAGAGCCGGATTTATCACTCGAACCGACTATGTTTGCTGTCAAGATACGCTGCAGCCAAGCAAGATCATCAAGATAGGACTCGCGTGCGAGAGCCTGCCAATTATTGCCAGCACGCAGTTGATTTATCATCTTGCCTAACCAATTCAGCTGTAACTCTTCACCAACAGCATAGTAGACCTCCACGACTGTCGCGAGTTTTTCGCCGCACGTCTGGCTAATGTCAATAAAGCTAGTTGCAGGGAAGAGAAATTCACAACGCGCTATATCTCCCGCGAGATCTTCGGGAGCGCCGTCTGCGACCAAGCCAGTAAGCTTTTCAGCGAACATCTCTTGAAAGTCGGGCGGCAACTTCTGCGGAAACATCTTGCGAATAGCCATAATCTGTCCAGCGAATAGTCTCTGCGCCTCAGCAAAATCCATCACACCCTCTTGATGGCGTAGCAGCCAGCGTGTAGCGCGTCTCAGCAGGCGCGTTAGACGCGTCATCATCACTGCCTGCGTATTCGATGGAATCTTATAGTCCAGCGCCTCAATCTGCAGCCAGTATTTTTCTATATCGAAAATGTCCTTGGCCATCACGGTAGCTTTGACTAAATCGTTTGCTGACGCTCCTGTCGAATCTACCATACGATAGATAAAACTTGGTCCTGCCAGGTTCACAACGAAATTCGCAAGCTGCGTAGCAACCAATTCTCTTCTCAGCGGATGCTTTGCAATTTCTGATCGATACTTCTTCGCTAGACTCGCTGGGAACGCGTCATGGAGATACTTCTCTAAGTAGCTATCATCGATGTAGTCCGCATTAACCAGCACCTGCTTTAGATACATCTTCATGTAAGAGGTTACAGTTGAGATTTCGGGCCGCGTCAGATACTGCTGCTTCGCCGTCCTCTCTTCTAACTGTTCAGCACTTGGAAGGAATTCTAAATCTCGGATGAGACCCGCATTCTGTTCAAGAAAGGAAATAAGGCCCGAATATTCCTTGTTCCGAAATCCCATCTCATAGTTCGCCAGGCCGATCGTCTGCACTTGAGAGTAGTTGTTCGCAAGCACGAGCTGGGATACATCATCAGTCATGCTGTGGAGCAAACTACTGCGGTCTTTCTCGCTAAGCTGCGTTTTCTTGCTCAGTGTGTTTAATAAAATCTTTATATTGACCTCATGGTCCGAACAATCCACGCCGGCGGAATTGTCGATAAAGTCAGTTAGCGACACGCCGCCATGCAGCGCATACTCAATTCGCGCGAGCTGAGTAAAACCGAGATTGCCACCCTCGCCAATCACCCTACAACGAAGCTGCTTACCATTTACACGCAGCGAATCATTCGCCTTGTCGCCTACCTCTTGATGGCTTTCGGAAGTTGCCTTTACGTAAGTGCCGATGCCTCCATTCCAAAGCATGTCAACAGGACTAACTAGTAGCGCAGAGATGAGCGCATCAGGTGTCAGCGAGCCCGCTTCGATGTCGAAACAACTCTTCATCTGCGCCGTAATTGCTATAGATTTCGACTGCCGAGAAAACACACCCCCGCCTTTGGAAATCAAATTTGCATTGTAGTCTTCCCACGACGAGCCCTGCTTCTTGAAGAGGCGGGAACGCTCAGTAAAACTTCGCGCTGAGTTTGGAGTCGGGTCGATGAATATATGCAAATGGTTGAATGCTGCTTGTAAGCAGATATGTTTGGACAACAGCATTCCGTTGCCAAATACATCACCTGACATATCTCCTATGCCTACCACGGTGAAGTCTTCTTTCTGGATATCTTTGCCTAGCTCGCGGAAATGCCTTTGCATCGAAATCCAGGCACCCTTCGCGGTGATGCCCATCTGTTTATGGTCGTAGCCATTGCTACCGCCAGAGGCAAAGCCATCGCCCAGCCAGAAGCCATACTCAGAACTGAGACCATTCGCAATATCGGAGAATGTAGCTGTGCCCTTGTCGGCCGCCACAACCAGATACGGATCGTCGTCGTCACGCTTAACTACAGACGACGGAGAAGAAATCTTAGCGCCTACTCGATTATCGGTAATATCAAGTAAGCCCCTTATGAAAATTTGATAACAGGCAATGCCTAATTCTCTGAACTCATTCCTAGCTAATCTAGATGTGTCTTGCTTGATGACGAAGCCGCCCTTCGCACCAACGGGAACGATGACTGAGTTCTTGACCTGCTGCGCCTTAACCAGACCCAGTATCTCAGTACGATAATCTTCGCGACGATCCGACCAACGCAGTCCTCCACGAGCGACCTTGCCGCCTCGTAAGTGAACACCTTCAACCTGGCGCGAGAAAACGAATATCTCGTAGCGCGGCGCCGGCCTAGGCATATTGTCAATCTGAGTTGGATCAAATTTGAATGAGAAATAACTTTTGAGTGAAGTGCCATCCGCCTGTGGTTGAAAGTAGTTAGTGCGAAGGGTCGCGTCGAACAAATTTAGATAAGCCCTGAGCACGCTGTCCTCAGACAGAACAGTAACGGCGTCAATAGCCGTGATAAGTTTTCTTCTAGCCTCTTTCGCTTTCTTTCGCTCGCTCTGGCTAAGGCGGGGATCAAACAATTTGGCGAAATACTCAATGAGTAGGCGGCAGGTATCTCGATTGTTCGACAAGGTCTCGGCAATTTGTGCCACGCTATAGCCAAACTGAATCTGTTTTAGATAAGAAGCATACGCTCGTAACAAGGCCGCATCACGCCATCTGATCTCTGCCGTTGTGACCAACTCATTAAAACTATCGTCATCGATCTCTCCATTGAAGACCGCAAGAAACGCATCCTCGAATATCTGTTTCGCCTCTAAAGTGAAATTTCCAAGCTGCTTTGCGCGATAGAGTGAGAAGTCATGCAGCCAAACTCTATCATCAGACTTCAGCTGCAATTTAAAAGCCTTCTCGCTAATAATATTGAGACCCAAATTCTCTAAGATGGGATCGACATTGGACAGATGTTGCTGCTCGTCATAGCTGAATATTTTGAAACTAAATTCGGCCTGCCCTTCTGATCTGCAGGGCGAAAGGTTTACTACCAGTTCTTTCGTCGCAACAACTCGTTCAATATCCAGGATATCGGTGACGGCAGTCTCAGGTGTATACGACTCCTTATAAGACTCGGAGAAACAATCTGAATACGCCGCAGACAATTTGCTGGCCTCAACGTCGCTATGCTGAACTGCCAGCGCCCTCGAAAAGTTCTCCTCCCAAGGCTTAATAAGACTCACCATCTCGGTTTCAATGGCCGCCACGTCATAGATTACCTGCTCTATTCTCGACACACGGAAGATGAGGTGGATTCGCGTGAACGCCGACTCCGAGGAATACGTAGTAAATTCAACTTCTTCCGCCTGCAGTCGCCGCTGCAGAAGCTGCTGAATTGTGAGCCGCACCTTTGTTGTAAACGTGTCTTTAGGGACATACACAAGACAGGAAAAGAAGTTTCCGTAGAGGTCGCGGCGAATAAATAAGCGGCTTGTCCGCAGATCCTGGATTCGAGCAATTTCTGAAGAAGTGTGTAATAACTGGCTGCTGCTAATCTGAAACAACTCATCCCGCGGAAACACGTTGATGACCTGCAATAGGTCTTTGATGTTATGCCCATTCTGCGCGAAGCCCGACTTTTCAAGCACTGCTTGTACTTTGCGCCGCAGCAGAGGGATGGCCAGCACTTCTTGGAAATACACAGACGATGTATAGAGCCCTAAGAAACGATGCTCTACCGAAACTTCACCGTTACTATCGAATTCCTTTATCAGTACGTAGTCACAGTATGCTGGGCGATGAACCTTCGAGCGAGTGCCCGATTTCGCAAAGTTGCAGATTTTTTTCTTCAGAATCAGGTCGCGCGCGCCCACGGATAGGTCGGACAGCTTAACTTTCGGCTTGATGTCCTTCTTAAACTTGGAAACACCCAGAGGAGATTTTTCCTGCAACTCGATACTCGGGTCGCGAGCCTTGCGATTAATGCAATATTTCTCGTAGCCCAAGAAGGTAAAGTGGTCATCTAACATCCAAGAGATAAACTCCAGCGATTCGTTGTGACTGGTCGGGGATGCCGGCACAGTTGCCGCACTCTTTTCAAGTGCAGCTCTAACACTCAGCATCTGCTTACACATAGCCGGATAATCTTTAACCGCTGCCGCAACATGCTTTAAGGTTTCCCGAATCTCCTTTTCGGCGAGCTTGCTCTCATTAACAGTAAGCCGGACACAGTCGAGGCAGATCAACGCCTCCCTAGTCGAACCTTCAGTTACGCTGGGCGGGATAATCGATAGCTTGCCAGCTGATTTAGAGCCGCGCGCATTTCGCTCGCTGTAGAGAACAGAGTTGTTAATGTATTTAATAATTACCGAACAGCGCGTAAGCGCCTGGCTTATCGAATCGACCAGAAATGGCATGTCGTTCTGCAGCACTAGAATACGTGTCCCGCTACGCTGGCCCTTCTTTTCTCCCTGCCCGCCCGTATCGAAATGCAGGAATTCGATCTTCGGAGCACTAGCACTGCGTTCTTGATAGAAGGCCCAAGCCTGCTTCAGATTGTCATACATGGGATCGTTGCCGCGATCACTCAGGTCTGAGTGTGAAGTACTGGCGAAGTAATGGGTAACAAATAGATCCAGATCAACGGCGTTCGTCTTGGAATAGTCTTTACCCAGCCGCTTGCTGAGCTGCATGAGCTTCTCATGCCCCAATAAGTATTTTGCGCTCATAGCATCAGCCCCCGTACGGAGTATTGTCTAAGGTTGTTAGCCCTTCGAATCGTCATAGTAATTTGCTTTTCCTTCCCCATTTGCTGCCTCATTATTAACCTAACTTTAACCTCCGCGGCGGTTACTCCAATTAAATTCGTGACTATGACCGAGAGGCAGCTACATTCAGCTACAATCCCGACCTAGACATACTTATCAAAACGTTTAAAATCCCTGACTTCGCTTTACGCACAGCAGACAGTAGAGAATTATCAATATGAGCCATCACGAAATAATAACAGAACTCAAAAATTGGTTATCGCTTCAAATTATAGGCCAAGAGCGCCTAATTGATCGCTTGCTAATTGCATTACTGGCTGATGGCCATTTACTGGTAGAGGGCGCACCCGGCTTAGCAAAGACCAAAGCAATCAAGGATCTTTCGCGAGCCATAGAAGGCGACTTCCACCGTATCCAATTTACACCCGATTTATTACCAAGCGATATTACCGGTACTGAGGTATATCGGCCGGAAGACGGCACATTCATCTTTCAACAGGGCCCCATTTTTCACAATCTGGTCCTGGCAGATGAAATTAACCGCGCACCGGCGAAGGTGCAGTCAGCACTTTTAGAGGCGATGGGTGAGCATCAGGTCAGTGTTGGCCGTGAATCCTTCCAGCTGCCACCCCTTTTTCTCGTGATGGCTACCCAGAACCCAATTGAGCAGGAAGGTACCTACCCGCTTCCAGAGGCACAGCTCGACCGCTTCCTCATGCACGTTACAATCGGCTATCCGAAGATCGATGCAGAACGAAAAATCCTGCACCTAGTTCGTAATGAAGCAGCTAATCACGTGGCAGAACCACCTAAAGAGGTGACTCAGGAGTGTTTATTCGCTGCACGCTTGGAAATTCTGAATATGCACATGGCACCAGAAGTTGAGGAATACATCATTCAACTGATCATGGCAACACGAACACCAGAGAATTACGGTGAGGACCTTGCGTCTTGGCTGGAATACGGCGCCAGTCCTCGCGGCACGATCTCTCTAGATCGCTGCGCACGGGCACACGCCTGGATTCAGGGCAGAGACTTTGTCAGCCCAGACGATGTACAGGAAGTCCTTTTCGATTGCCTACGTCATCGCATACTATTGAGCTTCGAAGCGGAAGCCAGTGGTATCACCCCCGATAAAGTGCTTGAGACTATTCGCGAACGCGTGCCTTCAGCCTAGCAAACTCCAGGGCTAATCATGTCAGCGAAGCTTAACAGCGACCCACATTTCGCCCGCTACCAGAGTACTGGGGCGGTCATCAGCTTGGAAGAGTTGTTGATTCAGCGCCATGCCGCCAAAAATCTCGATTATTTAGCCCATTCTCGCTCCATTGCTGGTATCTCGGGGCTGCATCTATCCAAGATGCGCGGCCGCGGGCTCGACTTCGAAGAGTTTAGACCCTACCAGGCAGGCGACGATATACGACTAATTGACTGGCGCGTCACCGCTCGTACAAACAAACCCTTTACCAAAGTCTTCCGAGAAGAGCGGGAACGACCCGTTATCATCGCGGTCGATCAGACTCACAACATGTTTTTTGGTAGCCAAGTTGCCTTCAAGTCGGTTCTAGCAGCTCAGGCTGCCGCACTTCTGTGTTGGCTTGCCATCGATAATGGCGACCGAGTCGGCGGATTGGTGTTTTCCGACTGGGGCTCGGCCTTGGTTCGGCCCAAGCGCAGCCGCAGATCAGCGCTGCATTTACTGAATCAAATCTATAAATACAATCAGGACCTGCAGCACGTTAAGAATCCTGAAACCCACCGGGAGCCAGAAGAAGGCTTTAAGCCCGGTCTGTCTCACGCTCTGGGTCAGATACGGCGCATCACCAAGCCCGGCAGCACGCTGTATGTAATCTCTGATTTCATGACACTGGACGCGAAGGCATTGCAGTATCTAAATCAGCTATCGCAGCACAATAACGTGGTCTGCTGCATGGTGTATGACGCCTTAGAGGAATCTTTACCTGTACCTGGTATCTACAGCATTACCGACGGCTCCAGCAAGGGCGCCCTCAACACCCATAGCAACAAGGCACGCAATCGCTACAGAGAACAGTTTCGGCAACGTATGCAAGGCATCGAATCGGAATTGGACAAGCTGAGGATTCAACTAATTAAAATGCGGACCAATCAATTGGTCGTGGAGCAGATACGGCAATGGATAGCGAAGAGCTCTTAGCTCAACTAGCCGACATTCACCTTCCTGAACCGGTAAGCTACTGGCCGCCGGCTATTGGCTGGTGGATTCTCGCCGCTATCGCCCTCGTTCTGCTGGCTATCTTGTTGCGAAAATTCGCCAGCAGAGCGCGCCAACAGAAAATCTGCCGGTACGCTTTGGCCGAACTGCAGCGCTGCTATGACAGCTACTCCCAAGCAGACCCGGCTAACATTGATCAAAGCAAGCTAGACTACGTCAATCAATTCAATACCGTGATTCGCCGCGTAGCGCTGGTGCACTACCCACAGGCCGATGCAGCCAGCCTGGACGGAGCCTCATGGGTTGATTTTATCCGTCAAAAAGGGGAATCTTCCTTGATGACCGACGACATCGCTACAGCCTTGCAATACGGACGTTTTCAGACCAAATGCGACGTAGATGTGGACGCCATGCAGAGCTTCGGACAGCAATGGATCGAGAGTCTATATAAAGGTGACAAGAAGGTTAACGACGACCCCAGTGACGAAACTGCCTCAGCTGCTCAAGGACTAAGCTCAGATGCTTGAATTTACTTGGCCCTATGTGTTCCTGGCCCTCCCACTGCCGCTAATTATTTATAAGCTGTTTGCCCGCGCGCCACGTCAGGATGCGGCGCTGTATGTACCCTTCTTCAGCGCTCTCAGCCGTTTGCAGTCAGACAACGAGAACATGACCTCCGGCAGGTTATTAAATCTAGTCTGTTGCACAGCAATTTGGTTGCTCGTGGTGATCTCCTCTAGCCGCCCACAGTGGCTAGGCGAACCCGTGCAGTTGCCATCCACTGGCCGCGATTTGATGCTATCGGTCGACATCTCCGGCAGCATGGAGGCCCAAGACATGGTCGTAGGTAATCGACAGGCCTCACGTATCGACGTTGTCAAAGCCGTTGTAGGTGACTTTGTAGAGCGCCGCGAAGGCGACCGCCTCGGTCTAATCCTATTCGCCGCCCATGCCTATATTCAGGCACCCCTCACCTTTGATCGGCAAACAGTGGGCACGCTATTGGCCGAAGCAGAGATTGGCATCATCGAAGAATCTGCAACCGCCATTGGCGATGCTATCGGCCTAGGTGTAATCCACCTGCGCACGAGACCCGAGAACAGTCGTGTGCTGGTACTACTGACCGATGGCGTAAACAATGCCGGCGCCGTTTCGCCGGAACAGGCAGGCCAACTCGCGCAGACTGAGAACATCAAAATTTATACGATAGGCATAGGCGCCGACCAGGTCGTGCAGCGCACATTCTTTGGTGCGAGAGCGATCAACCCATCAGCTGAATTGGACGAAGCCGTGCTCACACAGATTGCAGAATCCACTGGAGGACGTTACTTCAGAGCTAGAGACGTGAATGACCTTGTGGAGATTTACGAGGAACTAGACCTACTCGAGACCATCGAGCAGGACGTACAGACCTACAGGCCCACTAGAGTTTTGTTTTACTGGCCCCTCGGTGCCGCAGTGATAATCAGTTTCCTGCTCGCCTTATTCTCGATTCCGTGGATGTCGCTCGCTGGCAAAGCAAGACTAGGTGATAGCGACGATGATGATGAAGCTCAGACAGCCAACGGAAGTAAAGCCTGATGGAAATATTTATACCCGTCAGCTTGATCGATAATTTCCATTTCCTGAGACCAATATGGCTGCTCGCGCTGATTCCTGTGCTGCTATTCTTCGTTGCAATGTGGCGCGTGAATTCAGTCGTAACAGCTTGGGACAAGGCTATCGACAAGAATCTTCTGCCCTACCTTCTAGATCGCAGTAAGAACGCATCGCAGCGAACGCCGCTGATCTTATTATTTGCCGCCTGGGCTCTATCCATTTTCGCACTGGCCGGCCCGGTGTGGGAGCAATTGCCGCAGCCTGTACAGAAGAAAGAAGATGCTCTAGTCATCGTTTTTGACCTTTCGCTGTCTATGTTTGCGCCAGATCATTCACCGAACAGACTCGATCTAGCGAAGCGCAAGCTACGGGACATTCTCGCTCTGCGCGACGAGGGTCAGACCGCCCTCGTTGTCTATGCTGGCGACGCACATACAGTGACACCACTGACCGATGATGTGGTAACAATTGAAGCGTTGGTCCCCTCGCTAAGCCCTAATATCATGCCCCTTTTTGGCAGCAAGCCAGTAGAGGCAATCGAGATTGCCATCGGGCTGCTTGAAGGAACCGACGCTAGCCGCGGCAAGGTCCTGCTAATGACAGACGGCATCAGCGGCTTCGATGAAGAGTTACTAATCACAGAACTATTCGCCGACAACGACTATGAACTTTTGATCATGGGTATTGGCACAGAGGAAGGCGCCCCAATTCGCACTAATGACGGCAACTTCCTAACAGATGAAGCAGGGGCATTGATCATCCCTACCCTGAACAAAAACGTTTTGCAGTCACTTGCCAATCGCGTCAGCGGACGCTACCACGATATACAGCTTGCCGATTCTGACCTAGCCTTCCTGCTTTCGGACTTCGAACTGTTAGACGACGATCAAATGTCGGATGTCGAAGAAGAGTTCGATGTCTGGTATGAGTTCGGTCCTTGGTTATTGCTGTTGGTTCTACCGATCGCTGCTATGAGCTTCCGTCGCGGCTGGTTATTCAGCCTCGTTCTAATTACCGGCTCCGGCATGATGCTACCAAGCCAACAGGCACAGGCGCTCGAATGGAAAGATCTGTGGATGACAAAGGATCAACAGGCCGCTGAAGCCTTCGCGAGCGAAGAACACTCTACCGCTGCACTACTTTTCGAAGCGACCGACTGGGCTGGAGCCGCTAATTACAAGGCGGCGAATTACGAGGCCGCAGTAGCGTCCTTCAGCGCCATGGATACTGTGGATGGGCACTACAATCGAGGCAACGCCCTCGCCTTGTCCGGCAACTACGCCGAGTCTATAGCTGCCTACGACATGGCGCTCAGCTTAGAACTTGGCCACCCCGATGCTCTTCAGAACAAAGCAATCGTTGAACAATTGTTAGAGCAAGAACAAGCTGAGAACGGCGAGAATCAGGAAGGCGAAGACCAGGAAAACGAGTCAGAACAGAATTCCGAGAACGAGTCAGATCAAGACTCTGAAAGCAGTGAACAGCAAGATCAAGAGAGCCAGGAAGGCGATGAAAGTCAGCAAGATCAAGAACAGCAGAATCAACCGCCGGAAGAACAAGAAGGGTCCGAGTCGAATAGCGAGCAGAATACGCCTAGCGAAACGACCAATGAAGAATTTGAAGAGCAACAATCTCTTGAGCAGTGGTTAAGGCGCATCGAAGACGACCCGGGCGAACTGCTACGCCGCAAGTTCAGATACCAATACCGACAGCGCCAGTTAAATGGCACGGCAAACAGCGTACAAAATGGAGGACAGATCTGGTGAAAATCAAGTCACGACTGGCATTCATATTTATCTGCTTCGGCCTAACACTGTTCTCAACTGTTCAGGCGCAAGAGGTTGAGATATCTCTAGATCGTAACGAGGTCGCACGCGGCGAAACCGTAACACTCACTATACGAATCTACGATCAGCGCCAAGGCATGCAATTAGACCTGACTCCTCTAACAAGTCAGTTCGATGTTCTAGGCACTAGAACCTCCAGCCAGATAAGAAGCGTCAATGGCGCAGTTGAAGCTTGGACAGACTATATAGTCACGCTATTCCCTCTCGAAGAAGGCGAATTAATAATTCCTGGGCTGGATATCAATGGAACGACGACAGCACCTATACAAGTCACTGTGACTAATGAGGGCCCTCGCTCGAACCAATCGAACGAGGAGTTATACCTGGAAATAGAGACAAACAAAGAGTCTGTTTACGTGCAGGAACAGCTACTGTTCACAGTTCGCCTCTACTACACGATCAATGGCATTCGAAACCCACAATTCACTGAACTCGAGATGGAAAACTCCGTCATCCAACTGATCGGTTCTCCCAATCAATATGAGAAGCTCATCGATGGAGAGCGCTATGGTGTTTACGAGAAGCGCTATGTAATTTTCCCTCAGCGCAGCGGGCCATTAGAAGTTCCCGACATACTGTTTCGCGGTGAGGTCACAGATGGCTCTAGTAACTTTGTGTTTAGAAACCTCAACACCCGTCGTGTTACCGCCTTCATAGAAGGCATAACAATTGATGTGTTGGAACGCCCTGTTGCGATTCAGGACAACGATTTCTGGCTGCCGGTGTCAAACCTCACGCTAGAGGAAAGCTGGAGCACAGACATCAGCAATCTGAAAGTTGGCGACAGTGTCGTACGCACAGTGACCATGACCGCTGATGGTCTAGATGGCGCCGTACTGCCACCATTTGGCCCCACAGAGATCGAAGGCTTAAACCTATACCCAGACCCAGCAGAGATCGAGCGCACCTTTGTAGAAGGAGCGATCGTTGGCACTCGAATAGAAACCACTACCATGGTGGCTACCGAAAGCGGCAACTTCGAAATCCCAGAGATATCCATCCCTTGGTGGAACATAAATACCAACCAGCTTGAAGCAACTATCATTCCCGCAACTAGGCTTACTATCGCGACTGTCACCGGCGAAGTACCGGCCGAACAGACCGTGGCCAGCACTGAGAATCTAGAGGAGCTGCTATCTCAGCTACCAATAGTGGATCAGGATATGATAGATGAGCAGGCAGAGGCAGAATTTATCGAAGTTGACGCTGTATGGCTTAACTATACGATCGCTGCCGCATTCATCATCGTGATGTTTAGCATCTACAAACTCGTAATCGCGGACAATAAG
The DNA here is from genome assembly GCA_027592275.1 of Pseudomonadota bacterium. GTDB lineage: Bacteria > Pseudomonadota > Gammaproteobacteria > Pseudomonadales > Pseudohongiellaceae > UBA9145. The sequence continues at coordinate 190,734 of JAQCKF010000002.1, read as the reverse complement.
CGTGAGATTAGCCAGTATCTGCAACGCCTGGTGGCGCAGATTGCAGCTAATTACAGCCCAGACAACAACGAACGCGTTGCCTACAAACAACTCGTCCGTGCTTGCAGCAGCAACGACCTCACAATAATACGACAGACGCTCATTACATGGTGTGATCACCACATCGACAGCCGCTCGGTAATCAGCATGGAAGACATCCTGCAGCAGAGTGAATCCCCCGCCCTATACGAACACGCTCGCAATATTCAAACTGCCCTGTTCCAAATTAACGACAACCAGGCGAGCAACAGCACATTCGATGCCAAAGGCTTATTACAGCTAATCTCGCAGCTAAGAAAGAGCAAGCTACGCGTGCAAAAGAAACAGCAGCAAGAAGAGCAATATTCACTACCCCCGCTTTACAAGACGTAACAAAGAGCGACTAGCGGCTTATCCCCATGAGTAACTCTCGCCTAGTCTATAGCACCGAATCCTCCACCTGCCCCGGCTGTCACAAGCCGCTGCGAAAATGCAAATGCCGCCTTGTCCAAGATAAGGGCAACCCAAGGCAAATCGTCGATCCCCCAATCCGCATCAGCAGAGAGTCCAAAGGGCGCAAGGGTAAAGGGGTTACTCTAGTAACTGGCTTAGAGCTCAATGAAGCAGAACTCAAAACCCTCGCTAAAAAACTAAAAGCTCTGTGTGGCTCCGGCGGCACTGTCAAAAATAGCGTAATCGAGGTTCAGGGCGACCACCGCGATCAGATTAAACAAGAATTGGATAAACAGTTTAAGAACGTGAAGTTAGCAGGTGGTTAATACAGCCCCAATGCAATCTGAACTTCCCTTCTGCGAAATATCCACTGCAAAGAACTACATGTTATCCAACGGACTGTTAGTACCCGCATAGTGCCTGCCTAGGACATGGGTATAGATCTGAGTTGTTGCGACATCGTTGTGCCCCAGCAGCTCTTGTACCGTTCGAAGGTCTGCTCCCTTAGTCAACAAGTGAGTAGCAAATGAATGCCTAAATGTATGAGCCGTCACGCGCTTGCTTTTCAATCTCGCTGAATCAACAGCAATACTAAGGAATTTTCGAACAACAGTTGGGTGTAAATGATGACGACATATTTCACCAGTTAACGGGTGGTGACAAAGCTTACTAGATGGAAAGATATACGCCCAGGCAATCGCTGGCCTTTACCTCCGCCGACTGCCGACGAAAAGCGACTAACTCTTCAAGGGAGAGACACTGATTAATTGCTTCGACTTTGTCTCTCTCTGTGTTCATCTCCAGCAATTCACGCTCGGCACGCTGATCCGGATAACCTAGGCGCAGGCGCATGAGGAATCGGTCTAGCTGAGATTCAGGAAGCGGATAAGTACCGGCGAGTGTCACTGGGTTTTGTGTAGCGATGACGAAGAAGGGTTCCGGAAGCATTCGCGTCTCACCTTCAATTGTTACCTGTCTTTCTTCCATCGCCTCCAACAGAGCGCTCTGCGTCTTTGGGGTGGTTCGGTTTATTTCATCGGCAAGCACAAGCTGGCTGAATATTGGCCCGGGATGAAAAGAAAATTCGCTAGTAGTTTGATTGAAAATTGAAATTCCGAGGATATCCGCTGGCAGGAAGTCGCTGGTACCTTGTATGCGCTTATAGCTAAGCCCTAGTGCCTTCGCAAGCGCATAGGACAAAGTGGTCTTGCCCATGCCTGGCAGGTCTTCTATTAGTAGATGACCGCCGGAAAATAGACAACACAAAGCCAAGCGAATCTGGTGATCTTTACCTAGTAAGGCTTTGCCTACTTCCGCGACTGTCCTTTGGACCTGCTGAGACAACTTCGTGTCTACTAGCTCGACCTGACTCGCGGTGTTTTTCCCGACATTAGCAGAGAACATTGCGTCTCACTTCTAACCTTGTTTTCAGCATTGGTTCCTACTCTATCTCGAGCACCGCCGTGCCGGTCTAACTGAAAACCGAATTAATCACTAGCTTGTGTGTTGGCCTTCTTACTCGCCTTCTTTGCCTTCGCCGCATCGTTACGCAGATTTTCAATGCGCTTTAGATATATCTCATCCACATCGCCGGTAACGTATTCGCCATTGAACACCGAGCACTCGTATTGTTCGATATCCGGATTACCTTCCAAGGCTGTAGAGATCAGATCTTCCAGATCCTGATAGATTAGCCAGTCTGCCCCGATTGCCTCTTCGATTTCTTTTTCAGTCTTGCCTGAGGCGATAAGCTCGTCCGCTGCCGGCATGTCGATACCATAGACATTGGGATAGCGAATAGCTGGTGCTGCAGAGGCGAAATAGACTTTTGCGGCGCCGGCATCGCGCGCCATCTGAATGATTTGCTTACAGGTAGTGCCGCGAACGATCGAGTCATCGACTAGCAGTACGTTTTTGCCCTTGAATTCGAGGCCGATGGCATTTAATTTCTGACGCACACTCTTCTTGCGCTGGCTCTGCCCCGGCATGATAAACGTACGACCGATATAACGATTCTTCACGAAACCTTCACGGAACTTCAGTCCTAGACGGTTCGCCAATTCCAGAGCCGCTGTCCTAGCCGTGTCGGGCACTGGAATTATTACGTCGATATCATGTGCAGGTCTGATTCGTTCAATTTTGTCCGCGAGACGATCGCCCATGCGCATGCGCGCCTTATAGACCGATACGCCATCCATTAATGAATCCGGACGTGCAAAGTAGACATGTTCGAATATGCACGGTGTATGCGGGCCCGGCTGGGTGCACAGCTGAGTATGTAACTCACCATTTGTGTCTATGTAGACCGCCTCACCGGGGGCAACATCGCGCTCTAGTGTAAACCCCTGCGAATCGAGCGCCACGCTTTCAGAGGCTATCATGTATTCCTTTTTACCCTGTTCTGATTCTCTACTACCGAATACTAGCGGACGTATGCCATTTCTGTCTCTAAAACCGACGATGCCATAGCCAGACAGCATGACGATGGCAACAAAGCCCCCGCGACAGCGATTATGGACACCGGCAACCGCAGCGAATACATCTTCGGGCAGCGGCTTCATCTTATTGCGGCGCTGTAATTCGTGAGCGAATACATTCAGCAATACTTCCGAATCGGAATCGGTATTGATGTGACGAAGGTCTTCCTTGAAAAGATCGCGGCTGAGTTCTTTGCTGTTTGTTAGATTGCCGTTGTGAGCGAGGCAGAGGCCGTAGGGTGAATTCACATAGAACGGTTGTGCGAGTGCCGGGCTGGATCCGCCGGCTGTAGGATAGCGCACATGACCAACACCCATATTACCAGTCAGCCTGCGCATATGTCGGGTGCGAAACACGTCCTTTACAAGGCCGTTATCTTTGCGGAGATTTAGCTTGCCGTTATCGCTAGTCATGATGCCCGCCGCATCCTGACCTCGGTGTTGCAGCACGGTTAATGTGTCATATATACAGACACCTGCATCTTTACTAACAACAACACCTACCAATCCACACATAGTGCGCTCCGCGGTTAACAGTATTTAAGGCGTCGGACTGGCGCTATTCATATCCCCGATAAAAACTTGCGACTTCTCAATTAAGTCCATCCCGTAAGGGACCAACTGCGATTGCTGCCACAACTCGGTTTCCGAAACGAACATGCTAGTAATAAACATAATCACCAACACGATTATCACACCTCTAGCCACACCAAAGCCGGCACCTAGTAAACGATCGGCCAACTTCAATCCGGTAACGTTAAGCAATTTCGCCATAAGGAAATTCAGAAACGTCCCGAACATCATCACAATGACAAAAAGTATCGCAAACGCACTCACGTAACGAATACCGTCGTTCTCTATCATGCCCGTCATTAAACCAGCGAGAGGCTCACTGTATACTCTGGACACCAGCAAAGCTGCGATCCAGGTCAACAATGAAAGTACTTCCTTTATCAGTCCTCGCCACAAACCAAATGCCGAGGAGAGCACGGTGATTATCAGAATGACTATATCGACTTGATTGAATGCCATTTACCAACCAGCAACCCGTTATAGACTCTCGAGTTCGTAACGAACTACCAGACCTGCCAAACTAAATTCCTCTTGCAGCTTCTGTTGATATTCGTTTACCTGCCCCCGGTCCAACCAAGGGCCAACAAATACTCCAGTAAGAGTCTCCTGAGAGCTTCGCATTACGCGGCTATAGGCTTTGTAGCCAGCGTCCTGCAACCTAGTCACTAGATTCCTGGCGTTCTCGCTATCTGAAAAAGATCCGAGGCGAACGACCCAACCCTGTGGCAGGCCCGCATCGCTAAGCTGCAGTATTTCGCGACTAAAAATGGGGGCGGATTCGGTGATTTCAACATCGCTAACCGGCTCTTGAGTAGCGATGGCAACGCTAGGTTCCTCGACAAGCTCGGTGACTTCTTCTATGAGAGATACCGTCGCCGCAACTTCCGGCTCAATTGTCTCGACATAGCCAACGATAACCGGACGCGATTGAGTAGGTTCGGGAAGGATAGAAATAATGGGAGTTTCTGGGATACGACTACTAACGGGAGCTTGATAGCTTCCTTCGCCATCAAAAATAATGGGCAGAAATATTAAGGCTAGAGCGAGTAGCACGACAGTACCGACGATTCGTTGTTTGGCGCCCTGGTTCAAGCCGTGTACCTCAATAGTAATAAGATCGCTTGTTTCCTACTAAAACTAGCTATTCAAGCCGGCTCAGTGAGCCCATGAACTGCTGCGACGGTAAAGAATGAGCCGGTCACGAGGACAGTGTCCTCCGTTTCTGTTTGGTCGCAGGCGGCTCTGTAAGCTGCTTCGACCCAGTCGAATTGGCAAATACGGCCCTTATCGGACGCTATTCCCACGCTTTTCATGGCTTGTGCCACTTCATCTGCGGCCATACTGCGCGTGTGATCGACCTGCGCAATATACCAGATGTCAACGCAGTATTCTAAGGCTGTGATCATTCCGATCACATCTTTATCTGACATCACCGCGAGCACCGCAGCGATACGGCCAACCCCCTGATTCTGGGACTTGTAGCTGCGCAAACTAATGGCGAGTTGCTGCATGGCATCGGGGTTGTGCGCCACATCGAGGATTACTGCGCGGCCACTGCTCAAATCCCGGCGCTTCTCGAAGCGACCGGCTAGTCCAAGCCCGCTCAACGCTGCGGCGACGGGCTCAACTCCAAGACTTAAGGGCAATAGCTTCAACGCCTGTATGCTAGCTGCCACATTGCCCAGCATGAGACTCGGAATGGGTAGGTCAGGCCAATTTACGGGCACCGCCTCTCTATCATGCCCCCTCCATCGCCAGCTGGCATTTGTAGCGTTCTGGTCGGCATGAAAATCATGACCACTTACTAGCAGAGGTGAATCAAGCTCCTTTGCTCTGTGAATAATCGCGTTAGGCGGGTGTTTGCCACCAAACACGGTAGGACGATTAGGCCTCATAATGCCAGCCTTCTCGGCGGCTATAGATTCGATGTCTTTACCCAACCAATCCGTGTGATCGATACCTATGCTGCTGATCACTGCTACATCAGCGTCGACGATGTTTACCGCGTCGAGACGTCCACCCAGACCGACCTCTAACAAGGCTACGTCGACTTTATTTTCACGCATAAGGTAAAGACCCGCCAATGTGGCGAATTCGAAATAACTTAGGGTTTCGTTGTTTCTCGCCTCGTCGATCGCCTCGAATGCTGCAATCAGCGGATCATCGCAGACGTTGCTAGCATCAATGCGAATACGTTCGTTGAAGACAAGAATATGCGGCGAGGTGTAGCAACCAGTCTTGAATCCGGCCTGCTGCAGGATTGCCTCCATCGTCGCCACGCAGGAGCCCTTGCCATTGGTGCCAGCAACAGTGACGACTAGCGGTGCGGGCTTGCCTAAGGCTAGATTAGCGGCAACTCTTTGAGTGCGGCCAAGGCCGAGCTCGATCTCGCGTGGATGCACGCTAGAAATATACTGCAACCAGCTCTCGAGAGAACTACCTTTGGCGGGCATTGCTTTAGCTCTTTAGTCAATACTGAAAAGTCATCCCTGACCTTGTACGTATGTCATGCGCCAAAAGCTGGCGCGAAAGTGTCATTTCACTTGCTTTCGGCGCACTCGCATTGCTTTTAGCGGGCAATGGTTGCACATGCGATGTGCAACGTCTCGATAGGATTAAGAGGCGGAGCGTCTGAAATAAAGGAATTTTTCTAGTATCGACGCGATCTTGCCACGCAGATCCTTGCGGTGAACGATCATATCGATAGCTCCATTCTCCAGTAAGAATTCGCTGCGCTGAAATCCTTCGGGTAACTTTACTCGCACCGTCTGCCTGATAACATCGGGACCGGTAAAGCCAACCAGTGCGTTTGGTTCGGCAATATTCACATCACCGAGCATAGCTAGGCTTGCCGATACACCGCCATAGACCGGATCAACAAGAACCGAGATATAAGGCAGGGAATTTCTTTTCAATTTTTCTAAAGCGGCTGATGTCTTCGGCATCTGCATGAGCGAGATAAGCGCTTCCTGCATGCGCGCACCACCACTGGTGGAGAAACACACGAGTGGCAACTTCTCTTCTAGGCAAGTGTTCACCGCCTGTGTGAACTTTTCACCGACCACCGCACCCATCGAGCCGCCGATAAAACTGAACTCGAAGGCAGCAGCTATAACGGGGATATCATTGACCTTACCTTTGACTACGATAAGAGCATCTTTCTCGCCAGTGCTCTTCTGTGCCGCGCTAATCCTATCTTTGTACTTCTTGCGATCTTTGAATTTCAGCAGATCAACTGGCTCCATATCAGCATTCATCTCGATCTGATCGCCGGCATCCAGAAACAGCTCGATACGACGCCTAGCGGTGATGCGCAAATGGTGCTCACACTTGGGACAGACATCGAAGTTTTCGCTGAGCGATTTTTTATAGAGCATTGCATCGCAGCGTGGACATTGCTTCCAGGTACCCTCTGGCACACCCGACTTTTTCGCGACCTTAGGAGCGATTGCTATCGAGGGTAAAATTTTATCTATCCAGCTCATTCTTCAATCCGTCTAGGCAGTTAAGTAAAGATATTACACTAGTTTGTCTAAGGCTTCTCTAGCTTCAGTGATCACTTTAATGGTGTCACTCAGCTGCCGCTCATCATGTTCTACTTGATCGGCCAGTAGAGCAATTTTTTCAACAAGAGCGCTTCCTATAATTACACCATCTGCCAATTTACCCATTGCGGCGGCACTCTGCGCATCTTTAATGCCAAAACCTATAACGATCGGTAACGCGGTCATTTTACGCAGCTTATTGATGTTCGCCGTTACCGAATCGAAGTCAATCAATGCAGCACCAGTGACGCCTTTCAATGACACATAGTAGAGATAGCCGCTGCAGTGTTCAGTAATACTCGCCACCCGCTCTTCTCGCGTCGTTGGTGCCACTAGGAATATCGTGTCTATCTGATTAGCGCGCATCTCTGAATTTAGTTCATCTGCCTCCATAGGGGGCAGATCGACGGTCAACACACCATCAACGCCAGAGGCACTGGCGGCCTGCGCAAAAATCTTATAGCCCATGACCTCGATCGGATTCAGATAACCCATTAGTACGATGCCCGTATCTGCATCAGTCTCTCTAAACTGCGCTACCAACTCTAACACCTGCTTCAGAGTGGTACCTTTCGCTAGAGCGCGTTCAACGCCGCGCTGAATAACCGGTCCGTCCGACGAGGGATCGCTAAACGGTATACCAAGCTCAATTATGTCGGCGCCCTGCTCGACCAGCTTGAGCATTAACGTGCTCGTTGTTTCCAAATTTGGATCGCCTGCAACCAGATAGGGAATTAACAATTTCCTATTTGCTGCTGCCGCCTCGAGGGCTATTTTATTTATTCTACTCATGCCTTTCCTGAAAACTTGTTAACTACAGATAGTGTTAATTGCGACCTTGTATTTCACTGGGACGACCAGACCCCAGAGTAATTCTAAAGCTCGATTCCCTCGATCTTCGCAACAGTTTCAATATCCTTGTCGCCGCGTCCAGATAGATTGATAACAATGTTTTTATCCCGAGGCAGAGTCGCCGCAAGCTTCATCGCATAGGCCACTGCGTGGCTGGATTCCAGAGCTGGAATAATACCTTCGAGTCGTGTGAGCTGATGAAACGCCTTCATAGCTTCTTCATCGGTTGCATCCACATAGTTAACTCTTTTCATATCCTTTAGCCAAGAATGTTCGGGGCCAACACCCGGATAATCCAAACCGGCAGAGATCGAATGTGTTTCTAGTACCTGCCCGGCCTCATCCGACATGAGATAGGTTCGATTGCCATGCAATACACCCGGCGCACATCCGGCACTCAAAGGAGCCGCATGTTTACCGGTAGCCAAGCCGTAACCGCCAGCTTCGACACCGTACATCGCGACGGATTCATCTTTAAGAAATGGATGAAACAAGCCGATGGCATTGGAACCGCCTCCCACACAAGCTACTAGGGCATCAGGCAGCCTGCCAATCTGCTCTAGTGATTGTTCGCGCGCCTCTCGCCCGATTACACATTGAAAATCGCGCACTAGTTTGGGATAGGGATGCGGGCCGGCAACGGTGCCGATTATATAATATGTGTTATCAACATTGGTGGCCCAGTCGCGCAGGGCTTCGTTCATAGCATCTTTCAAGGTCCGCGAACCCGACTCTACAGAAATAACGTTCGCACCCAACAGCTTCATGCGATAGACATTCGGCGCCTGCCTGATAATGTCTTCAGCACCCATGTAAACATGACATTCCAAGCCCAATTTAGCTGCAACAGTGGCACTGGCCACGCCGTGCTGCCCTGCTCCTGTCTCCGCAATGATTCGCGTCTTGCCCATGTGCTTAGCAAGGAGTGCCTGGCCAATCGTATTATTAATCTTATGCGCGCCGGTGTGATTTAAATCTTCACGTTTCAAATAAATCTTCGCGCCACCAGCAGAATCAGTTAGACGCTCCGCAAAATACAGAGGCGAAGGTCTACCCACATAATGTTTTAGCTCAGAGTCATACTCGGCCCAGAAATTTTCTTCCGCCGATAATTTCTCATACACTTGCGCCAACTCTTCGACGGCCGCGATCAACGTTTCCCCAACGAACACACCACCATAGGGACCAAAATGTCCTGACGCGTCAGGCCCATCGAATACAGCTGGATCAACCACAGCAGCAGACTCTTCAAGCTTAGCCACTTGCTCTTACTCCTTGAATAAATAATTGCATCATTTTTAGATCTTTAATTCCTTTGCTCGCCTCGACTCCACTACTTACATCGACGCCGAAGGGCTGAACGATCTCGATTGCCTCTCTTACATTTGCAGGTCCAAGCCCACCGGCAAGAACTAGACGCGACCGCTGCTTCTGCGTTAGCTCAACCACTCTGCCCCAATCGAATGTCTTACCAGTACCGCCAAGCATTATTGGGTCAAAACTATCCAGTAGCATGTATTGAGCGGATTCGTATTTGGCAAATTCAGATTTCAGGTCGCTGTCCACCTTTACTGCTACAACCTTCATATATGGCGTTTCGAACTGTTCACAAAATTCAGCGGACTCACTACCGTGAAACTGCAGTAAGTCGACCGCTCCTGTCCCCAGTACATGTCTTACCAATTCCGGCGTGGGATTGACGAACAATGCCACTACGGACACCCTCCGGGGCAGGCCCTCTACCAAATTCGCCACATCGGCCACCGATATAGCTCGGGGACTTTTGGGATAGAAATTCAGGCCGATAGCGTCTGCCCCAAGGTTGGCCGCTGCTAAGGCGTCCTGCGCTCGCGTTATACCGCAAATTTTAGTCCAAGTTTTCTGCAAGGTGAGTCTAGAGGCTGGTGAAAGAAGCGTATTCTAGCAAATCAAGAGATTCCCGACTATCTAGGAGAGCACATAGGATACCAAAAACTTACTCTACGTCCTAGCTGGCTCTTCAGATTGCTAACAACAGGTCTGGCTGTGAAAGCTCGCTGGGCAAGGCGCAGCTCTGAGGATACTCAACTCCAACTAGATAGAGGCCGTCCGGCAGAGCAGTGGGAGCTGCCTGCGACCTATCCTGTAGCGACAGCAACTCGTCGATCCAAGCTGGGTCTTTATCGCCTGAACCTACTTGCAGCAGCGAACCCATCATATTGCGGACCATATGCTGTAAGAATGCATTCGCCTTAACATCGAAGACGAGAAAGCCGCCTCGACGATATACATTCGCATGCATAACATTGCGCATCGCCGTCTTTGACTGACAACCGGCAGCACGAAAGGAGGTAAAATCCTGTTCGCCAAGAAAGTGTTGCGCTGCCGCATGCATCGATACTTCATCCAACTCACGGCGTAAATAGCTCGCTCTGCGATGCAACATTGCAGATTGCGTATCACGCCGGTACATAAGATACATATAGCGCCTGGACAACGCGCTAAAACGAGCATGAAAATCATCCTCCTGCTTCCGTGACCACACTACCCGAATAGATCTTGGCAGCATGCTGTTTACGCCCTGCGTCCAAGCTTTCGTGCCTCTATCAATTTCAGCATCAAAGTGAACTACCTGGCACGTAGCATGAACACCGGCATCCGTTCGACCCGCACAGCTCACCACTACATCTCTGTCGGCAACTTTACTTAGCGCGGTTTCAATATACTGCTGGACGGTTTCTTGCTGCGGGAATTTTTGTTTCTGCCAACCGGAATACGTAGAGCCATCGTATTCGATGCCCAGCGCTATGCGCTGACTTTTCGGGGTAGCTTGTTCGGTAGTTGGCACGGATCAGGTCGATGCTCGTTTGCGCAAGCAAGTACAAGACAACTAGTCTGACTTGCCATCGAGTGTTCCGAGCAACTTACGGGCTTCTTCTGCCTGCTCGTCGGAGCCTTCCTTGATGACTTCCTGCAAGATTTCTGTAGCTCCCTCCACATCTCCCATCTTCTGATAGGCATAGGCGAGTTCTAACTTAGTCGCTGCTTCATCATCAGCGGATAGCATGTCGACTTCTTCTATATCATCGATAGACTCAATTTCTACATCGTCATCGGATAAAAACTCGAGATCGTCGTCGCTCGTGAAATCATCATCAGTGGCAGCGATGGCCTCATCTGGCTCATCATCAATGTCGATGTCAAATTCGATTTCGTCGTCATCGATAACTGCCTTGGCTACTTCGACTTGTTCTTCTTCTGCATCCAAACCTAGAAAATCGTCATCTGCGTCAGCATCGCTTAGGGTAGTTTCTTCTGTCCCCTGCTCGATTTCGAACTCATCTAGATCAAAATCGAACTCTTCTACATCGTCTTCAGTAGCAGGGGTAACTTCGGTATCTGGCTTCTCAAGAACAGTATCACCAGCATCGTCATCGTCTAGGTCGAAATCAAATGTCTCAACTTCTTCGTTACTAGCTGGTTGCGGCGCTGCAGCGCTATTGTCTATCTCCCGGGCATCGAAGGAGAATTCAATTGCGTTTGGATCTGCTTCTGGCGCAGCGTTCTCTTCCTTTTCCTCGACTGTTTTAGTGACACTTGGTGCTGCATCCACAGTGAACGCAAAGGTCTCCAAATCTATCTCTTCATCTTCGTCGGCTGTAACTTCTTCGACGGGGTCCACATCGAACTCTAAGGTATCAATATCGAGATCTTCTGAATCTTTAGCTTCGCTCTTTACCGCGTTCGAATCGTCATCTAAATGAAATTCGAATGTTTCTGTTTCTTCTGTTTCGAACTCTTCTACATTGCTTTCGCCAGCGTCGTCATCGCCGCCAATGTCGAACATCATATCTACATCATCAGATTCATCGGAGACTTCTTCAGTAACTGCTACACTGGCCGGCTCATCTTTAGCCTTTTCGACTTCAGGCTCATTAGCCTCGTCGTCATAATCGAAGGAGTCCAGATCTATGCCTAAGTCATCTAGGAAAGATTTGGTTTCCGACTCGCGGTTTGCCGCATCTTTTGCCCTCGTTGCTTCATCGATCTCGCGCTGCTCAATTTCTTCTGCTTCTAACAAATGTTCAACTTCAGAAATCTTTGCTCTAACCTCTTCGTTGTCACCTTGCTCTTGAAGCGAGGTATTTAGCATGCTCAATGCGCGGCGATATTGCTGCTCGCCTATTAGCTTCTCAACTATCGAGATTACGTTTAGTTGTGGCGCTTCTTCAGTCGCACCCTCTTCCTCTGAACCTTCGCCTTTGCCTTTGCCTGACACACCTATGATGTCATCGAGTTCGCTATCTAAGTCTGATGGATCGTAGTCCTGGAATTCTGTTGCAGCCTCGTCTTTCTCAGAATCTTTGGTGCTGGCTTCTGCGGCGTCAGCATCGAAATCCTGCTCTGCGATCTCATCAATATCATGGGCGCCTGTCTTCGCTGCGCGATTCCTGCGCAGCATCAGCACGACTAGCAGCAAGATGACCAGAACAATACCGAAGAGTATGAATATGCTGTTGCCCGTTAGTATCCGCATCACGTCATCAACTGGACTGGACGGCGAGTCTACCGGCAAAGCGGCCTCTGCCGCGGCGGCAGTCTGTATTGCCTGTTGCTCCGCTATTAGCTGCGCATCAGCAGCAGCGGCAGTAAGCGACTCTTGCAATTGCGCTAGCTGCATATCTTGCAGGCGAATAATCTCTTGTGCCGCAGCGATCTGAGCCTCGATATCGGCCATGCGGGAATCCAATTCTTCGCGTTCTATCCTTGCGCGATCTGCTTCTTCGGAACGCTGCGCTAGCTGCGTTTCTAATTCAGCAATACGCTGATCGAGTGTTTCGTTCTCGGCATCGGCTAATCCTGCGGCGCCACTGTTCGCATCAATCGCCTCATCGGAACTCACCACGCTCAACTGACCCTGAGGCTGATCATCCTGATCTGGTGTTGCATTCGACGGTGCCGCCAGAGGCTGAACGTCAACTTCAGCGAATTCTTGATTTTGGCGCGCCACTTCGTCAAGCGCATCGCGAGGATCGATCGACTGTATCTCTTCTAAAGTCGGCACACGTAAAACTTGACCACTGCGCAGTCTATTGATGTTGCCATTGGCGAAAGCTTCAGGATTCAGCTCCTGCAACGCCAACATGGTTTGCTGCATGGACACCACGGTGTTTGGTCTAACTTGTAGAGCAATGTCGGAAAGCGTGTCGCTGCCGTCTGTCTGGATAGTTTCTGGTTCGACAATTTCAGGCTCTATAGGCTCTTCTGCTGCCTCGATAACTTCTGGCTCAGCCTCTGCAACTTCTTCGACGAGCTCTTCTTCAACTACTGCAGGCTCTTCTTCAACAACTGCAGGCTCTTCTTCAACTACTACCGCCTCTTCTTCAACAACTGCAGGCTCTTCTTCAACTACTACCGCCTCTTCTTCAACAGCCTCGGCAGGAACGACCGCTATTTCGGGCTGCGCTGCAGGTTCTTCTGGCTCTGCTTGAGTCGACTCTACTTCCTCGGCCACCGGCTGCGCAGATAAGTCTTCGGGCTGCAGGCTTCCAGCAGAACTTGTTGAGCTCGGCGCAGTCACACTAGGCGCCGCCGATGACTCTATAAATGGCTGTGCGTCTGTTGCTTGAACGCCTGCAGGAGGCTGCAGTATGGGACTTATTGGCTGCCGAATCTCAGAAGTCGATTGCTGGTCGTCAAACACGGGAAGATCCAGGAGGATCGTATGCTCGCTAAGCAACCGACCATTAGGCCAGCGTGTATCTAGGATAAAGCTTAAGAAAGGCTCGCGGACGATTTGCGAGGAAGTAAGAATTACTACGTTGCCCTGAGCAGTGGACTCAACGCTGAAACGGATATTAGAAAGGAAGCCATCGCGGTCGATGTTGAAGCGTTCAAAATCAGCGCTTGAAGCCATAGAAACGCCAATATCTTGCAGCCGTGTATCGCCTAGCTGAAGCAATTCCACGCGCATACGCAGCGGCTGGTTTAGCGCGGACTCAACGGTAACGGCGCCTAGCCCTAAGGCGTACAGCTGTGTCGCCATAGTGCAGAGCAGCATGGTCAGGATGACGACGATTTTACGTAGCATAGTCCCTTTTTCTCTCAACAAGTGCTGGCGTGCTAAGGAAAAGCAAGCCCAACTCCCTTCATGACTCTCTAAATCAGCATAATCAGTTAGTGAACACTACTGTCAATATTGCAAACCTATTAAGATTGTTGCTTCACTACAGCCTGCAAGTATTCATTATAAATAGCTTTTTATCAACTCTTCGGCTATCTGAACTGAGTTGAGAGCTGCTCCCTTTCGCACGTTGTCGGCAACCACCCAAAGGTTGATACCATTGGGAATTGAGATATCCTGCCGAATTCGGCCGACAAAAACTGCGTCCTGGCCCGCAGAATCATGCACGGCCGTAGGGTATCCGCCGTCTTTTCGCTCATCTATCACTGTAACACCGGCAGCATTCGCTAGTAGATCACGCACGTCCGCCTCGCTAATAGGCTTATGTGTCTCTATCTGCACTGCCTCGGAATGCCCGTAGAACACGGGCACGCGGACACATGTAGCACTTACCTGAATGCTGTCATCTGCGAAAATCTTCTGTGTCTCCCAAACCATCTTCATCTCTTCTTTGGTATAGCCGTTCTCCATGAAGACATCGATCTGTGGCAGCGCATTAAACGCTATCTGCCGCGGATATACCTTGCACTGCGCCTCGCGACCATTCAAAAGCTCACCGGTCTGCTTCGCTAGCTCTTTGATAGCGCTATTGCCTGAACCGGAAACAGCTTGATAGGTAGAGACACAAATGCGCTTGATGCCAACAGCATCATGAATCGGCTTCAGCGCCACTAGCATCTGGATCGTCGAGCAATTGGGGTTGGCGATGATGTTGCGGTTCGTGTATTGCGCTATTGCCCCAGGATTAACTTCGGGGATTACTAAGGGAATATCGTCGTCATAGCGAAAATGCGAGGTGTTATCGATCACAACACATCCCGCCTCGCCTGCCTTAGGAGCATATTCAGCTGAAACACTGCCACCGGCGGAGAACAGGCCTATATGAGCCTGACTGAAATCAAACTCCGCCAAATTAGTCACCATGAGTGGCTTACCGTTGAACATCACCGTGTTACCCGCCGAGCGCTCACTGGCTAGGGCGAATATTTGGTCTACTGGAAAATTCCGCTCCTCTAGGATACTCAGCAGAGTTTCCCCCACTGCGCCAGTAGCTCCTACCACTGCTACATTGTACTTAGTCATACGTTTCTCTCTAAATTCTTGAAATGAATGGTATTTTCTTACATGTACAGCTAACAATTGCCGCCGCTGCTTTAGCTACCTGCCTGAATCAGGAGCCTAGATGGTAGTCGCACTCGTCGTCGTGAAATACCAAGGGGCTGAGTTGCGCCAATTTTCCTCGAAGCGGCGTATGGTTTCTGACTCTTCGAGGGTAAGCCCGATATCGTCCAGGCCGTTCAGCAAACAGTTCTTACGGAACGCATCCACAGAGAATTCAATTTTCGAGCCATCGGGCTTGAGGATTGTTTGTTGCTCTAGATCCACCTCTAACTCGTAGCCCTCATTCGCCTCAACCTCAGTGAAAAGCCCTGAAATAATGGCCTTATCGAGGACGATAGGAAGTAAACCATTCTTGAAGCAGTTATTAAAAAAGATATCGGCGTAGCTAGGCGCTAAGATCGCGCGAAAACCGTAGTCTTCCAGCGCCCATGGGGCATGTTCGCGACTTGAACCACAGCCAAAGTTATCCTTAGCGAGCAGAACTTTTGCGCCCTTATATCGCGGCTGATTAAGCACAAAGTCCGGATTAATTGGCCTGTGGCTATTGTCTGTGTCCGGTAATCCCTTATCAAGGTAGCGATGCTCATCGAATAGGTTTACACCGAAGCCAGTCCGCTTGATGGATTTCAGGAACTGCTTTGGAATGATGAAATCGGTATCCACGTTTGCGCGATCCAGTGGCAGAACCAAACCTTTCTCTACTATAAATTTGTTCATATTTGTCTCTTAACTTTCTGTTTTAGAGGGTTTTATCCTAACTCTCTAACATCGACGAAGTGGCCTGCTATAGCAGCAGCTGCGGCCATTGCCGGGCTAACGAGGTGTGTACGCCCGCCGAATCCTTGCCGCCCTTCGAAATTACGATTAGAAGTGGATGCGCAGTGCTTCCCCTCGCCTAACTGGTCTGCATTCATCGCCAGGCACATTGAACAGCCTGGCTCACGCCACTCCAGCCCTGCCTCGATGAATATCTTATCCAAGCCCTCGGCTTCTGCTTGCCTTTTAACCAAACCAGAGCCGGGCACGACCATAGCTACCTCGATGCTGCTAGCGACTTTTTTACCTTTTACTACTTCTGCCGCTGCGCGCAGATCTTCGATTCGTGAATTGGTACATGAACCGATGAATATACAGTCCAACCTGATGTCCTTGATCGCAGTTCCACCCTTTAAGCCCATGTATTCTAAGGCCTGCAGAATATTTCCACGCTTAGTCGGGTCTAGCTCCAGCGCCGGATCGGGAACGTTACCTGTAATTGGAGCCACCATCTCTGGGGAGGTACCCCAAGTAACCTGCGGCTCGATCTCTTCAGCCTTCAATACGACGACCTCGTCGAATGCGGCGTCGGCATCACTCACCAAGCCGCGCCAGGACTGAGTCGCCTGCTCCCATAACTCGCCGCTTGGCGCGAAGGGTCTGCCCTTGATGTAATCCAGAGTTTTCTCGTCGACAGCGATCAGACCGGCTCTCGCTCCGGCCTCGATAGCCATGTTGCAGACGGTCATACGACCCTCTACAGACAGCGCCTGGATCGCCTCTCCGCCGAACTCGATGGTAAATCCAGTACCACCGGCCGTGCCGATCTTACCGATTATCGCCAGCACGATGTCTTTCGCTGTGCATCCTGTATTCAACTGGCCATCTACACGAACTAGCATGTTCTTGGCCTTCTTCTGCATCAGGCACTGCGTGGCCAAAACGTGCTCCACCTCAGAGGTGCCGATACCGTGAGCTAAGGCGCCTAGAGCCCCGTGAGTAGAGGTATGTGAATCGCCGCAGACAATGGCCATACCGGGCAGCGTAGCGCCTTGTTCTGGCCCCACAACATGCACGATGCCTTGCCGGTCATCGGTCATCTTAAGCTCAAATATTCGGAATTCAGCGCAGTTATCGTCTAGCGTGCGAACCTGAATCTTCGAAACGGGGTCCTTGATACCCTCTAAGCCCAGCTTCCGTTCGTCGGTTGTAGTAGGAATATTATGGTCAGGTGTCGCGAAATTCGCATCGGCCCGCCATGGCTTACGGCCGGCTAGGCGCAAGCCTTCGAAAGCCTGCGGCGAAGTCACTTCGTGGATCAAATGACGATCGATATAAATCAGAGCTGTGCCATCTTCTTTTTCTGATACTAGATGAGTTTCCCAGATCTTGTCGTATAGAGTTTTACTGCTCATTTGTTCACCAGTACTGACTTAACAGTTTCGCTATTTTAAATTAATTAACTTATCCAATCATATGATCTAAATGAATTTAAATGTAGAATCAATAAGTCGATCAGAGAGGGTTCTTGCTCTAAATTTTCGTATTACCCGTCGTGCGAACCTTACCAATCTGGCCGCGGTCACGCAGCAAATGATCCATCAACACCAAGGCAAGCATCGCCTCGGCGATTGGCGTGGCGCGAATGCCAACGCAGGGATCGTGACGGCCTGTAGTTATTACCTCATCAGCCTCCCCTTTGATATTGATCGACTTGCCGGGCAAACGAATGCTAGATGTAGGCTTCAGTGCAATGCTCGCGAGGATATCCTGACCGCTCGATATACCACCGAGAACTCCTCCGGCATTATTGCCCTCGAAGCCTTCTGGCGTAATCTCGTCGCGATGCTCGCTGCCTTTTTGAGTTACGGATTCGAAACCCGCCCCGATCTCGACACCCTTAACAGCGTTAATGCTCATCAGAGCCTTAGCGATATCGGCATCTAGGCGGTCGAATATTGGCTCGCCTAGCCCTACCGGCACATTTGTGGCGCAGACATTGATTCTAGCGCCTATCGAGTTACCTTCCTTGCTTAGAGCAGCCATATATTCTTCCATCTCCAACACCTTGGAGGCATCCGGGCAAAAGAATGGGTTGTTCTGAACTTCCTCAAAGTCCACTGAATCGATGGCAATCGGGCCCAGCTGACTGAGATAGCCGCGGATCTGAGTACCACAGGTCTCGAGCAGATATTTCTTTGCGATAGCGCCTGCGGCTACACGCATTGCAGTTTCCCGCGCAGATGCGCGTCCACCGCCCCGATAGTCCCGGATTCCATACTTCTCCCAGTAGGTGAAGTCGGCGTGTGCAGGGCGAAACTGGTCTTTGATCTTGCTGTAGTCTTTTGAACGTTGGTCTGTATTCTCGATCAATAGGCCGATGGGCGTGCCGGTAGTCTTACCCTCGAACACTCCGGATAAGATCTTCACTGTATCGTCTTCTCGCCTTTGTGTAGTGAAACGGTTCTGACCCGGCTTGCGTCGATTTAGATCACGCTGCATGTCAGCTTCAGTCAGTTCCATACCGGGAGGGCAGCCGTCGACCACGCAGCCGAGCGCAGGCCCGTGGCTTTCACCAAAGCTGGTTACTATAAATAATTTACCGAAACTGTTACCTGACATCACTACACTCGAATAAAGAAGTTAAATCTGGCGGATACTTGCAGCAGGGCCGAAAAACAGGCGATTGTACACTAATTAAACTGTTCTCTGTACTGCTGTAATTGCCTAGCCGTAAGGGCTAGCACCCCTTCGCCTCCCTGCTCGAACTCTAACCACAGCAGCGGAAGCTGTCTAAGACGCTCGGACAATTGAGGTTGACTATAGCCGACTTCCATCACCAAAAGGCCATCTGCAGACAGGTAATCGACCGAATCCTGTAAAATTTTAAGGGGTATCTGTAGACCATTATCAGCGCTAATGAGCCCCAACGAGGGCTCATTGATAAATTCAGCAGGTAACCCTTCATATTCTTGCACAGACACATAGGGCGGATTCGCTATGATGAGATCGTAGCGCGAATCTACATCATCAAACAGGTCGCTCTGAATAGCTCTAACTCTGCTTCCCAAACCATGCAGCGCGATGCTTCCCCCGCCTGTACACATGTCCAATACCTTGCCTGTTGGCTCGCGCAGCAGCGGGTCGAATTCCCCATTAATCAATTCCGCTAATGGGGATCTCGGCACAAGCGCCCGATCATCGCAGAAAAATTCATGCCCGGCGAACCAGGCGCGCCCCACCAAGTAGGCAGTTGGCACGCTCTCGTCGATTCTGCGTTTTACAGCAGCCTCGAGCATCGCCTCCTCCCCAACGTTAAGTTCACGCTGCGCTGCCTGCTCATCCGCAAAGTCGATTCCTAACAGACCATAGATGAGATAGAAGGCCTCATCCAGCGGGTTGTCGGTGCCGTGGCCATAACAAAGATCGTCAGAGTCCAAGCGAGTAGCGAGTAGCGACTTGCTGAATGGTTTCTTTGATTTTCAATTTGCTCCTCATGCTTACTCAAGCGAATACGTAATTGTAGCCTATGTTTCTAAACGATGGTGTGTCAGTGTAATCCAGCTAACAATAAATGACGTAGAGGGTCATCAATAAGCAAATAACATGCTAATCTCTCGCCAATCTCATGCTGAGACCACTATTAAGAAGCGCAAGATCAAGACCAGCGTTTCACGACTTGCAGACACAGCGTGCTACGGCGGCATTTAGACCCACACAATGGTGAACGACTATGGAACAGGCTTTTCTAGAAATCCTTAAACAAATTGGCGAGGACCCAGCTCGCGCAGGCTTGGTTGATACGCCGAAAAGAGCGGCAAAGGCCATGGAGTTTTTGACTCAGGGATACTCGATGAATATCGACGAAGTCATCAACAACGCTCTGTTTCCTTCCGATACCGACGAGATGGTTATAGTAAAAAATATCGAGCTATACTCGATGTGCGAACATCACATGCTTCCATTTATTGGAAAGTGCCATGTTGCATACATTCCAAAAGGAAAGGTTATTGGCCTCTCAAAGATAGCAAGGGTTGTCGATGTTTTCGCTAGACGCCTACAGATTCAGGAAAACCTTACCAACGAGATAGCTAACTGTATCGTAGAGAAAACCAATGCAGCCGGAGCAGCAGTGATCATCGAGGCGCAGCATATGTGCATGATGATGCGTGGAGTCGAAAAACAAAATTCCATAATGACCACCTCCTGCATGCTGGGTGCATTCAGAAACAGTCAGTCAACACGTGCGGAGTTTCTTTCTCTAGTCAAATAAGCAGCCTATTTTGCAATTACAAATAAGCTAACGCAGCACTATCTCGACGCGCTCTTCGCAATTTCCACTGGCACAATTTGGTGCCAGCGGCCCCACTCCAGTCGCTTCGATTCGCTGCGCGTCAATGCCTGCTGCTATCAACCCCTGTCTAAGCGAATTCGCTCTTACCAATGAGCGCTGCATTAATTCTTGAAGTGACTGCCCATCTTGCTTCAGGTGCGCCACGACATAGATAGAAAGCGCCAGATCAGAGTTTAATGCAGAAACTAGTGACTCTACATCGGCCGGCCCAGCTAGACTATCGTTCGATTGAAAACTAATAGGGGGAAGAATCACACTTCCCTGCTCTTGCAGCCGCTGCAGTAAATTCGAAGCTGCCGCGCCGTCTAATTGTTCTGGAACCTGTGGTTCTTCACTCTCTATTTTCGCTGCTATTTGTTCTGACTCTTGGGTTCCGGTCGGCTCTACTATTTCTATGTGCGCATAAATCTTCCTATTGACCCGGGTAATGATGTACAAGGAAAAATATGGACTATCCTCAAGAGCGGAATTTACACGAAAGGCAATGAAATGCTGATTGCGTTCCGGCCCGTAGAGTATACGGTTTCCAAATATATCGTTGGCCCAGTAGTTACTGCTGCCGCATTCCCTACCCCCGCAGCTATACAACACTTCATAATTCTTAGCTGTTAACTGCTCCTGATAAAACGCGTAGACATCCTCGCCAGTAAACTCCTGCGATACTTCGTAGGTAATCTTTGTGACATCTCCTCGGAGTCTCTCGAAATCTTCAGGGATCACTTCTCCGCGAACTCTCTCTAATGTGCCAAGGACAATTCTATAGTTGATATCACTGCGCAATTCTCGTTCGATAATTTCCGAATCAGCAAACCCGGCAAGCAAACTGTGATCATTAAAACCACCAGCAACTTCAGATTGTGCAGCGCTCACTAAAGGAAAACCTAGCAACAGAATTGCTAAGGGTAGGAGTCGGCTTACAAATTGGTAATTTCCAAAGTTCATGGTTATCTCATAGCATTTTATGGTTCTAAGGTGTACGCAATTTCACCGCATCCTGAAGCCACAACATCCATAGATACGCAATGCAGCGTCGCGTTATCCATGTAGCGATGCGACCCCATAGTGCCATCCACGATCACCGACAGCAAGTTAGACAGGAATGGGTTGTGACTAACAATCAACAGATGCTGTACATCGAGCCCGCCTATAGCGCCTAACACGCTGTAGACATCACCACCGGGCTTTATACTATCATCAAGAGTAAGAGCAATATCTGGAAACAGTGTCATCACTGCAGACGCCGTCTGTTGCGCCCTATTGTAGGGACTGCACAGCACCCTGTCCATAACTGGGGAGTGCTGCTTGAATTTCTCGGTAATCGAGCGTGCCTGAGCTAAGCCCTCGGCGGTTAAGTCTCTTAAAGAGTCCGTTGCGGCTCTGTTTTCTGCTATCGCATGACGCAACAAATAAACCAGCATCTTAACCTCTTCTGGGGTCTACAGCTTAAGAGTCGATGACGCCGTCACTGCTTGCATCCTTCTCGGACTTCTCGGTGGTTTTTGGCTCTTTCTTTGGCGCTTTCTTTTTGGCAACCTTCTTTGCGGCAGCTTTCTTTGTAGCAACCTTTTTCTTAATGGCGGGCTTAGCTACAAACGCGCTTGCAGCGGACACCTTAACTTCGTCCTTTGCAGCTACATCCGTTTTCTTGATCGTTTTCTTGGGAGCCGACTTCTCTTGTAGTGAGTCGTCTTCTACCTGGGGCAGGTCAGAAAATGGGAAGGGTTTTACTTCGGAAAGATAGGTCATAAACTTGAAGAGTTGCGAAGTATACAGCTCCAGCGCGGAGGAAAAGTACCTTATGTTAGCGTTGCCCTTACCAGTGATGATCGTGAATAGCGCTTGCGCGATACTCAATACAAGAATCAAAGGCAGTAAAACAAAATAGGAGGCCACAGCAAAAATAGTCATCAACAGCATGCGAGTCCAGACCGATGGCTTAGTAATATTATCTACAATCTCATTTAGTTCGTCTGACATGGTTTTCCTCTACTTGTATTATTGAAGGCACGATCGCCTCAATGCCTTTTGTTGCCTCGTTTACCTAGCGCTTAGTTTCCATCCGTGCGATTCACACTTCATAACGGTTTTCACCAAAGCAATGCCAGACACTAATCTAAAATTTTATCTTCATTCGCTGCGAATTCAACATCTAGAGCTTGCTCACTAAGCATCAACGACGAAATTATATTCTCAAGAGAATCATTTTCATAAACTATCTTATAAAGCCCGCTCGCCAATGGCATATAGACTCCCAATTCCTCGGCTTTTCCTTGTACCAACTTTACAGTATTCACGCCCTCAGCCACTTGACCTAACTCCGCGACAGCTTCATCAAGCGGAGTACCCTTGCCTAACGCAAGACCGATCCTATAATTTCGGCTCAAAGGAGTCGAACAGGTGACAACCAAATCACCCACGCCCGACAAACCCAAAAACGTCATCGGGTCTGCGCCTAACTCCTTTCCAAATCTGGCCATCTCCGTTAAGGCCCGAGTCACTAACATGCTATTGGTGTTATGGCCCATACCAAGAGCAGCCGCTATACCAGCGATAATCGCATAGATATTTTTAAGCGAGCCACCCAGTTCCACACCGAACATGTCGTTGTTCGCATAGACTCGAAAATACTTAGACTTAAGCACGCTCTTCACCAATTTACGCACTTCCTCATCAGGGCTCGCAATCACTGTGCCGGTGAGATATTTTTTCGCAATTTCCACCGCTAGGTTCGGACCACTCAATACACCTACTTTGGCTTTTGGGGCTTCCTGATTCAATATCTGAGTCATCATATTGAAGCTACCCGATTCTATTCCCTTTGTGGTGCTAACAAGGACGGTGTCCTCCGAAATATGCGGCACCATGTCTCTTACTACCTGACGGAAGGACGAGCTCGGGACAGCCACAAAGATTAAACCGCTATCTTTTACCGCCGCCGCCATATCGGATGTGGCGACGATTCTATCGTTAAGCCGGTAATCAGGCAGGTATTGCGCGTTTTCACGGGTACGATTGAGCTGCTGGGCCTGCGATTTGTTACGCATCCAAAAACTGACGTCATAACCGTTCTCAGCAGTAATATTTGCTATCACCGTGCCGAAGCTACCACCACCAATAACCGAAACCTTGCTTGTAGACATGAGTGTCCTTCGCTATCTGTCGAGCGCACAATGATAGTCTGATTAGACCCCAATACCAAGGCGGTGCAGCCGGGCAACGCTCTACAATCTCGCTAGCTTCACCGTCAACGGCCAAGTCACCGTTTGGGTTTTCTCGGGATCCAATCCCCAAGCACTACGAAGGTCTTCCATAATTAGCTCTAATGGATCGCTGCCATTCTTTTTCCTATAGCGCTGCAGTGCCGACCATGATGTGAAGTAGCCGCAAAGCTGCTGCAGGTTCCATTCACGGGTCATAACAAAATTCTGCTCGAAACATATGTCGAAAGGAAAACTAATATCACGATAGTGTCTCTCAACTAACCGACGCTCTGGCGGCCAATAGTCGCCTAATATTTCCTCGTACAGTTTTTCCACAACAACATCGATTGGATCATTGACCTGATGCACTGCATAGCACCACGCCGCCAAAACACCGCCTGGCTTGAGACAGGCTTTGGCGTTAACGAAGAACGACTCTGTATCAAACCAATGTAACGCTTGGGCTACAGTTATTAAGTCGCAGGAGTTTTGTTCGAGCAGTGGCTGTTCCGCCGCCATCTGTCGATACTCGATATTCTCAGCAGGCTGCGCCTGCTCTACCTGCTGCGCACTACCGTCGGTGGCAATCACGCGCTTAAAAGTCTTAGCTAGGGACACAGCTGCTTGCCCATTCCCTGTGGCGCAATCCCAGGCCAAATCATGTTGTTCACACTGAGAATTCAGAAATTCAAACAGCTCATCGGGATAGCTAGGTCGCGCGTCGGCATAAGCCTGCGCATGCCCCGAGAAGTGGTCGTTGAATGTCATATTGTCCCCTTAACTTTCTCGGCCCTCTGGGCCGCCCCGCATGAGTTCGATTCGATTCGATTGGTAGAACACGAGCGCATCGTAAATCTGGTTAGCTACTGATTTAGGCGTAATCGATGCCCCTACAAATTGATCGTATTCGTTCTCAGCGGTAATGGGTTGCCAGCTCAGGCGCAAGATGTCGCGAATACTATTTCCCGCAAACCCGTTCATCCATTTGGAATCTATGACATCCACCACTCCAAAGAGTTGCTCGGAATCGATATCTTCGATTACGCGAGCGGCGCTAATTCGACCGAACATGTCGACTGCGATTAACAGGTCAATCTTGCCATTGAAACCATCTTCAGCACTTGCCGGTACAGCGACCGCCACCGCCCTGCCGTCCTTTCTCGCGATGTAGGCAAGTCTATCTCTATCCAAGTTAAGTAGATGCACATTGCTGAGCTTCGCTTGCCCTGTTACTGGAGAAAGCAAATAGCTATCTAATACTAGATCGTTGTCATAACTACCCGCTTCGAAAAATTGATAGAGGTTACGCCGATCAAATTCTTGCCGCGCCTCCAACACACCATCACCCGTTACGAGATTGAGAACTCCTAACAGAAAGAAGAAGCCAGCTACAACAGCAGCTTGTGGGAAATACTCTTTTTTAAATTGAGACATACTATCCACCGCCGCAAACAGCACCTGGATAAGACGCGATTCACTTTCAGGATGAGCCTAAATAAAACCTAGATGAATGCAGAGGCCGTGGCAACGATCGACATGATTGGTGCGGGATAGACACCGAACAACAGCAACAAGAATAATAGAATGGCGAGCACGGCGTAAGAACTCACACTCTCCACACCGCCAACCCGATAAGGCTGCGAATGTTTTTCCGGCATGAACATGCGATAAATGATTCGAAGATAGTAGTACAGGCCAATGCCACTGCCTAACACCAACACACCCAACAATATCCATAGCCCCGATTCAACTCCGCTTAGGAAAATATAGAACTTACCTATAAATCCGACGGTGAGGGGAATGCCGGCTAAAGAGAGTAGCATTGCGATGAAGGTCGTAGCCAATAAGGGATTGCGCCAAAAAAGCCCCCTGTATTCCTTTATCGAATCGAATTCCTTCTCACTCGAAGATATGACAGACGCCACACCGAATGCACCCAACGACATGATCACATAGGCGATCAAGTAGAACGTAATTGCCTCGACGGCGATTGTGCCTGTGACATAGTGACCAGCGATCAGAGCTAGCATTAGGTAACCCATGTGCGCGATAGACGAGTACGCCAAAATTCTCTTCAAGTTGTCTTGCAATAGTGCGAGTAGATTGCCCGCTAGCATGGATGCGGCGGCGATAAGAGTAAGGACAGTCACCATGGAATCGAAGCTCAAGGCATCACTGATTTGTATGAAGCGCAGCAGTACGACGAACATTGCCGCCTTACCGATTGTTGCTAGATACGCAGTAGCAGGTAGCGGCGCTCCTTCATAGACATCAGGCGTCCACATATGAAAAGGCGCCAAGGAGAGTTTGAATGCCATGCCAGAAACAACCATCAGCAACGCAACAATCGTATAACCATCTCCCAGCCCTGCCGCGGGCAGTTCGGTAACGCTCGCGAATGAAAGCGTCCCTGTCTGCGCATAGATCAGCGCCATACCGAACAAAATAAAACCCGATGCCGCCGCAGAGAGGACCAGGTACTTAACTGACGCCTCTAACGGAAACTTCGCCGACTTCGAACTGTGCAAAGGATAAGCGATCATCCCATACAGAGACATACTGAGTGTTTCGAGACCTAGCACAGTACTCACGAAATGATTGCTGCTCACCATCACGATGGCGCCGATGGTCGCGACTGTTAGCAACAGAAAGTATTCTTCTCTTTGATCGTCCAACTCGAAGAAATAGGGAAAACTCAAGACAGCTAGAACCATGGCAGATGCGCAAACTACTACGGTAAAAAACAGACTGTACTGATCGATAATGAGTAGCGGTGTAACTTGCTGATTCGTCCAGTCCATCATTGCGACGGCAACCAGTGTGGCCGCCAATAGACCAGTAATCGTTATGAATCCCGTGGCGATGTAGCTGCGGCGTATACCGATCATCAGCATTGCTATTACAGACGTCGCCGTCACGATAAGCAAAGGTAATAGTGGCAGTAAATCATTGAACGACGTAATCATAGCTCGCTGCCCTGTGCAAAGAGGAGTTGCCCAGTTTCGTTAAGTAAATTCGTCAGAGAGTCGGACGACATATCCAAAAAGCTTTGAGGGTACATGCCCATCCAAATTAGGCCAATCATCATAGCTGCGAAATAAAACATCTCACGACGACTCAGGTCGTGCAGGTGAGCATCATCGAAATCCGAGTTTCGATACGCGCCATGAAAAACCTTTTGAATAACCCAAAGCGAATAGACCGACGCAAATATGAGACCAAATGCGGCAGCAACCGTAAGACCAATGCTCGCCTGAAACGCGCCTAACAATACGAGAAACTCACCGACGAAGTTTCCAAGACCCGGCATACCTAATGCAGCGATTGAGAAAAATAAGGCGACGAAGGATAGTCGTGGCACTTTCGCCCAGAACCCCCCCATATGATCCATATCGCGCGTATGAATTCGATGCTGCAAGCCGCCCGCTAACATGAACAATGCTGCAGCACTTAGACCGTGTGCCAACATCGTCATTACTGCACCCTGCAATGCTTGTTCGTTCCACGCATAGATGCCGAGCATAACGAAACCCATATGGCTCACACTGGTGTAAGCAATCAGCCGTTTTAAATCTGTTTGTGCGAAGGCCACCTTGGCACAGTAGAGAATACTGATAACCGCCAGGGTCATTGCGAATGGGGCAAACTGCATCGACGCTTCTGGAAAGAGCGGCACGGCGAATCTTATCAGCCCATAGGCACCAGTCTTCAGTAGCACCCCAGCCAGAAGAACACTACCAGCAGTCGGTGCCTGTGAATGAGCATCGGGCAGCCAAGAATGAAAAGGGAAGCTTGGCAACTTAGTACTGAAGGCCACGAAAAAGCCAAGCATGATCCACATTTCTATCGCACTTCTGGTATTTACCTTCAACAGATCGAAGTAATCGAAACTGAACCATCCAAATTGTACATAGTGAAAATAAGCTAATACCAGTATCGATATCAGCATCAGCATTCCAGTGACCTGAGTAAAGATAAAGAACTTCATCGCCGCGTAGTTCTTGTTCTCATGCCCCCAGATCGCGATTATGAAATACATAGGAATCAACATGACTTCCCAGAAGAAGAAAAACAGGAAGAGATCAAGCGCGGTGAAGACACCGATAACGCCGGCAAGAGTCCAGAGCAGATTAAAATAGAAGAATCCAGTTCTCTCGGTGATCTCATCCCATGCCGAGCCAACTGCTATAATTCCAAGAAAGGCTGTTAGCAGCATCATCAGGACGCTTAGCCCATCCGCTGCCAGATGAAAGGAAATACCGAAGCGCGGGATCCACTGAGCATTGAGCTCAACGATCCAGCCAGCGCCCTCGGTATCGGTACCCACTAGAGCCATCATGACCAGTAAGTCGATCACTACAGCTGCCAAAGCAACTATTCTCGGAAACTTAGAATCCAATCCTTCAGACAACCAGGCGAGCACACCACCTAGAAACAATATGCTTATGAGCACTACTAAAATCATAGCACTACTCCCAGGGTGATCAAGATCACCACACCGCCGCCGATGCTCAGCGCATACCAACGTAGCTGGCCGTTTTGCGTGCGCCCTATCATAACGTGGGCGACCCGAGAGATTTCCACCAGCAATGCGTATACGGCATCGATTAGATCGTTCTTATTGATCCGAGCTAGGAATACGAATGGCCTCACGAAGAGAAAATTGTAGAGCGCATCCATCCCCCATCCGCTGAACCAGAATCCATGCAGACGCGTCGCGAGCGGATTGGCCATGAGCTTATCTACCGAGAACGTTTTCGACATGAAGAATATATAGCTGACTCCAATCCCTAATAGCGGTACGGAGATCATGATCGCGTGCATCAGGCCACTGATATGGTGCTCTTGCACATGAACCTCACCGTGACTAAATACTGCGTCTACGGGAATCTGTATCCAGCCGCCAAACAACGCGAGCACCATTAAAATTATTAGCGGGGTCGCCATGCTAAAACCTGCGACCTCTTTCTCCTCATGATGCCCCTTGCTCTCACCGAAGAACACGACGAACACGAGCCTAAAACTGTAGATGCCAGTAAGGAAGGCGCCTAGTACACCGCCTAGCCAGAGAACCATGCCAGGCCCTTCCATCTCCAAAGCAGCAATAAGAATCTCATCCTTACTGAAGTAGCCGGAAGTGAATGGGAAAGCTGCCAAGGCGAGGCTGCCTATCATAAATGAGGCGAAGGCGATTGGTAGTTGCTTGCGCTTGCCACCCATCTTAAAGATGTTGTGCTCGTGATGCAGACTGTGAATTACCGTGCCCGCGGCTAGGAATAACAAGGCCTTGAAGAACGCGTGGGTCATCAGATGAAAAACCGAGGCCGACCAGGCACCAACACCTAAACCTAGAAACATATAGCCAATCTGACTGATCGTTGAGTAGGCGAGAATTCGTTTGATATCGTGCTGTGTCATGGCGGTGAAGCCAGCCATCAACAAGGTAATCAAGCCGATCCACGCAACCAGTAGCTGCACGTTGGGTGCGAGTTCAAACAATACATGAGTGCGCGCAATCAAATAAACGCCGGCAGTGACCATTGTCGCGGCATGAATCAACGCGCTGATCGGTGTAGGACCAGCCATCGCGTCTGGCAGCCAAGTCTGTAGTGGCAGTTGCGCGGACTTACCCACCGCGCCACCTAGTAGTAATAAAGAAGCGGCAACGGCTAGGCCAGAACCAACAGCCCATTCAGTCTCGGCCGCGTGCAACATCTCTTGTATATTTAGCGTGCCCAGTTCAGCGAACAACAGAAACAGGCCAATGGCCATCGAGGTGTCGCCGACGCGAGTCGTGATGAATGCCTTTCTCGCCGCATAGCCGTTCTCGGGTTTCTCATACCAGAACCCTATAAGTAGATAGCTACACAAGCCTACCCCTTCCCAGCCTAGATAGAGGAGCAACAAGTTATCAGCTAGGACCAACACCAGCATCGAAGCCACAAACAGATTCATGTATGAGAAGAAGCGGCTGTAGCTAGGATCGTCCAGCATGAAACCTGCGGAGTAGAGGTGAATCAGGAATCCTACGCCAGTGATGATCAGCATCATGACAACCGCGAGACCGTCTAGATAGAAACTAAAACCCGGAGTGAAGTTGCCTACTGCCATCCAGGCCCACATCTCAATAACAAGGTGCGTCTCACCTGAGCCTAGAAACTGATAGGCGATCATCGCTGCGGTCAGGAATGACAGACCTATAGACCCGGCACCGATAGCGCCAACGACTTTCTTCGGCAGATTCCCACTAGTAAGCACTAGACTTAGAAAGCCCAGTAACGGAAACGTCGGTAATAGCCAAATTAGATCTTGCACGCTAGCTTCTTGCCCCTATCCCTTCATCTGACTTAACACATTGATATCGACCGTGTGATAGCGCCGGTACATTTGAATAATAAGACCTAGGCCCACAGCCACTTCCGCAGCAGCCAAGGTAAGAATCATGAGAAACATAATCTGACCGTCGGCATGCTCCCAACGCGATGCCGCCACAATGAAAGCCAGGCCACTCGCGTTGATCATAATTTCAAGCGACATGAGCACGAACACAATGTTGCGTCGCGTCAATACACCGACTAAACCGAGCACAAATAATATGCCGGCCAGTATTAGTCCATGTTCAATTGGGATCGACTCCATCGTCTATCTCTGCTCGCTCGATTGAATTGCTTGTGTGTGTGGCTTTGACATTTCGTTCTCTTTCACTTTTTTCAGTTCATTTTTTTGCTAAGTGGTAAGCGGCAACCAGACCTGCAAGTAGCAATAGTGAAGCTAATTCGACCGCCAACACATAGGGGCCGAACAGCAATGCACTCACTTCCATAACATCGACTGTCGTTAACGCGAGTTCATGATCATATTGCGTGATTACTGTAAGTAGTTGCGCGAGTAACACCGAAGCCAGTATTGAAGGCACTATCCATATTTTTGGCCCCATCCAGCTGCGCTCCTGATCGATACTATGCTGCCCCATGTTCAGCATCATAATCACAAACAGGAACAACACCATGATCGCACCGGCGTAGACGATAGCTTCCAAAACGGCGGCAAACGGCGCACCCAACACATAGAAACAAACGGCTACGGCCAACAGCGAGAGAATTAGATAGATAAGCGCGTGCACAATATTCGTCTGTAAGATGACCGCCACAGTCGAAATAACAGCTACAGCACCGGCTATGTAGAAGAGCAAAATCACGGCAACAGACTCCTCACATTAACTGGCACGGCTTCATTAAGTGCCTCGCCCTTGTCTTTGCCACCAATCTTCTTACCTGCGACACGATAGAAATTGTAATCGTGGTATTTCCCTGTGCCGTCGATCAATAAGTCTTCCTTCTCCCACACCATGTCCTGCCGCTTGTATTCCGCCATCTCGAAATCCGGCGTTAGCTGAATAGCATTCGTGGGGCAGGCTTCTTCGCAGAAACCACACATAATGCATCTAGAAAAATTGATGCGGAAAAATTCAGGATACCAGCGCCCTTCCTCATCCTCGGTTTTCTGCAAAGCGATGCAGTCCACTGGACAAGCTACCGCGCAGAGATTGCAAGCTACACAACGCTCTTCGCCGTCTGGATCGCGACTAAGGATGATACGACCGCGCCAGCGCGGAAACATATATGGTTGCTCATCAGGATACTCGACGGTGTCAGCCTTTACCCACAGATGTGAGAACACCCGCCATAGGGTAACCACCTGACTCGTCAGTGTGTCCTTAATCAAGGTGAGCATGTCTTTCTCCAAATATTCGCAACATTAAGATGTACTCAAAATAATCACGCCAGTAATCAGCAGGTTTAACAGTGAAACTGGCAGTAGAAATAACCAGCCATAGCTCATCAGTTGGTCGTAGCGCGGACGTGGAATAGCTGCGCGCAATAAAATAAAGAAGGCAATAAATGCAAATGCCTTTAGTGAAAACCAAACTATAGGCGGCAAGAACGCAGGCCCTAGCCATCCACCGAAGAACAGCACTGTGATCAATGAAGCTATCAATACCAAGCCTAGGTATTCCCCTACGAAAAACATGCCAAACTTCATGCCTGAATATTCAGTGTGGTAACCCGCACAGATTTCTTGCTCTGCCTCGGGAATGTCGAAAGGTAGTCGGTGACTCTCTGCTACGCCCGCGATCAGGAAGATCACAAAACCAATGAACTGCGGTATGACATACCAACCGTTCTCTTCTTGCGCCAGCACGATCTCTCGCAGATTAAATGTGCCGGAAAGAGCGACAACACCAAGAATAGAGATGCCCATGAAGACTTCGTAGCTAATCATTTGCGCCGCTGCACGCAATGCGCCTAACAAAGCATATTTGTTGTCGGATGATAAACCGGCCAACATGACGCTATACGCCCCAAGAGATGCCATTGCCAACACGAAGAGAACACCTATATTAGAGTCGACAACTCCAACACCAGGAGCAAACGGGACGACACTGAAGCTCATCAAGATCACCGTCATGATGATGGCGGGGGCCAGCACGAAACTAAACTTATCCGCGAAAGGAGGAATCCAGTCTTCCTTGGTAAAAATCTTAATCATATCGGCGACGACCTGCAGTAGGCCGAAAGGACCTACGCGATTTGGCCCTAGCCGTTCCTGCCAGAAGCTTAACAAGCGGCGCTCTACCCAAATCAGCATAGCCGCGACGATAATCACCGTCGTCAGTATTACGCCTATGCTTAATCCGGAACCCACCTCGAATGTCATGAGTTAATTTCCTCTTCGTGGAAATCGCTAACAATCAGGTTCCCAATACCGCGACTCGTTGTCTGTGTTGCACTCTTCTCTACCTCGATCAAGCCAGAAAAGTCGGCGGGGCTGATATTGCCATCACCGCAATGCAGCATGGCAGTGCCAACCTTGATGCCGGTACGAATACAGACCACTACAGGTGAGCCCAAAGGACTGATTGTCGCCACGTCACCGTGACTCAAACCTCTCTTTCTAGCATCCTGGGGAGACAGGCCAATGTAAGCATCTGTCATTCGCGCCTGAATAGGCTTGGAGCGCGCACTTAATTCGTCGCTGCCAAATATTTGATAGGAAAAAACCACGCGCAGCTGCTTGGCAGACGGCTCTTTCAATTCTGTGGCGGCTTCGAAGTAACTACCGCTGGAATTTTTCCTCTCTATCAACAGACAGCCTACGTGCCCCTGCTTCAACTCACCGTTCACTTCGTCCTGAAACTTACTGATAGATTGATTCGAATTCCACTTTGGCGCCCATGAAGACGCGAGGACACTCGCATCTTTCTGCGCGGGTATGCCTTCCATCGAGAAAGACATAATGGAGTCTTTGTCTTCCATCTGTTTTGGCTCGTGCACGTTTACGTTTGCGAGCATCGCGGTGCGGCCACTGTATCTATGAGACTGCCGTGGCACCTTCATGCCTGCTACAAATGGATTCTCTCCCGGCAACACTTCACGCAGGCGAGCGAAACCTGGGGCTTCGTTACAACAACGTTCGACCAAGTCGTCAACATGCTCGGCATCGCAAATCCAGCGCCAAGAAGGTTGCGCTTGTTTCTGACACTGATGCACTTGGAAACTAAGCTGCGCCCTACCCTCGTAATTAATATACGTAGCTTCGTGTTCCGAGAACGCCGTGGCGGGTAGAATCACATCTGCATTAGCTGTTGTTGCCGTAGGCAATTGATCTAGAACCAATACTTTTGTAGCTTTAGTAAGCGCAGCGTCTACCGCTGCCTTCGCTGCTCGGCGATAGAGGTCGTTCTCCAGCACGATGACGCGCTTCGCTTCGCCGCTTTGTAATTTTTCCAATGCAGCGCCTAGTGGATTTTCTGCGCTGGCCATTAAACCCATACCAACGCTATTTACTTCAGGCACTAACAGACAAAGGTCTATTGCAGGCCCATCACTACCATCACGCAGAGCTCTAGCGATGTTTGCGGCGGCCTTGATCACGTCGCTGCCATTGCTGTTACCTGCAATGATCAAAGGCCGTTTCGCGGACTTCAGCTGCATGGCGATCTTCTCTATTACTTCGCTATGCTCTGTGGATGCAGCGGCGCTAGGAGCCGATGCTGATATTCTGTTCGCAATTTGATGCCCCATCGAAACCACTACAGAAAGTGATTCGATAATTCTATCGGAGGCCACGTCGTCAAGCCTACTTACTGCCGGACTAAGGATGCTCAGCGGGCTACGCTCATGTTGAGCGAGTTCGCGCACTGCGGCGTCCTGCCACTGGGGTATTCTGCTATCCTCTGCGAGATCCTTGGCCTTGTTACGCACCGACTGACGTAGTGCTAGCGCTATGCGCGGCGCTACATTCGTTACGTCTTCTCCGAGAATCAGCACTGCGTCGGCTGCTTCGATCTCACGCACGCTAGGACTATGGAACGCCACGTCGCTCGCTAGCTCTAGTATCACCTGCATCGAATCATGTTCGACGTCGGAATAACCCGCGTAGAAATTTTCTTCGCCTACCATAGCGCGCAGCGCGAAATTCGATTCGTTGCTAGCCCGTGGAGAACCGATGCCTATGGTCCCATCTGCTTTGAATTCTTTAATGAGCGCCTTAATTTGATCATCTGCCAACAACTCGCCCGTGTTATCGACGCGCTGTACTGGCTCTAACAAGCGGTCTGGGTTGTTTACAAAATCGAAACCAAAACGGCCCCTGTCGCAGAGAAAGTAGCCATTGACTTCGCTGTTGTAGCGATTGACGATTCTACGCAGGCTTCCGTAGCGCTCACCTGGCGTGGTGTTACAACCCACCGAGCAACCGACACACACTGAGGGAGCCGTCTGTAGATCCCACTTGCGGCTGTAATTCTCACTAAACCCCTTGTCTGTGAAAACACCTGTCGGGCAAACCTCGACCAGATTGCCGCTGAATTCACTCTCCAGCACACCCTCTTCGTGCCTACCAAAATAGACATGATGATGAGAAGCCTGTGCCGATAGATCGGTGCCTCCGGCGTAGTCGCCGTAATAGCGAACACAGCGATAGCAGGTGATGCAGCGATTCATCTCGTGATTGATGAACGGTCCAAGGTATTGATTGTGGTGTGTTCTCTTCTTCTTGTCGTAGCGACGGTAGTTGTGACCCGACATCTGCGTCATATCCTGAAGGTGACACTCCCCTCCTTCTTCGCAGACAGGGCAGTCATGCGGGTGACTGATCATGAGACTCTCGATGACATCGGACCTGAAGGACTTGGCTCCTTCGGCCTCTAGAGAAATGATCGCCCCGTCGGTAGCAGGGGTCATGCACGCCATAACCAACATGCCTTCCTTGTCATCCGCATCGCGGTATTGCATAACCGCGCATTGACGACAGGCACCGACAGAACCCATGCTTGGATGCCAGCAAAAGTAAGGCAAGTCTAGACCCAGCGACAGACACTCCTGCAACAGATTGTTATCGGGGTTTACCTCGTGCTCCACCCCATCAATAACAATTTTCGCCATCAGTTACTCCAAGCATAGCTAGACAACACTGAAATTATCAGTGTTTATAGCTACAACGCTTCTGCGTGATATGTTTTTCGAAATCTTCTTTAAAATATTTCAGCCCGCTACCTAATGGCGCAGTGGCGCCAGGCGCTAATGCACAAAATGTTCTACCCGGCCCCAGATAAGTGACGTGGTCATGCAGTATCTGTAAGTCTTTTTCGCTGCCTTCACCATTCTCGAAGTCACGGAAAATCTGATCGACCCAAGGCAGGCCATCGCGACACGGCGTACAGAAACCACAGGACTCATGCGCAAAGAACTTCATAAGATTTCCCACCATCCCTACGGGGCAAGTCTTATCGTCTAATACAATCATTGTGCCAGTCGCTAGCCTGCTACCTACTTTCGCGATCTCGTCGTAATCAAGTGTTACGTCGAGGTGCTCCGGCAACATAAAGTCGGTTGACCCGCCACCAGGAAGAAAACCTCTAAGCTCTAGACCATCCTGCATGCCGCCGGCATAGCCTTCTAACAATTCTCTTATGGGCAAGCCAAGCGGTAATTCCCAGCAGCCCGGCGTCTTCACCTTGCCGCTAACTCCGAATAGCTTGGTGCCGTGATCGTTACCCTTCGTCAAGCCGTGATACCAGTCGACACCGTAGGTTAAAATCCCCGGCAAATTGCATATGGTTTCTACGTTGTTGACAATAGTTGGCTTTCCCCAAAGCCCGCTCACCTGTGGAAATGGCGGCTTGGCGCGCGGATTTGCTCGTTTACCTTCCAAGGCATTCAACAAGGCTGTTTCTTCGCCGCAAATATACCGGCCAGCACTCGTGTGCATAATAATATCCAGATCGAAACCCGTGCCGAGAATGTCCTTCCCCAGATAGCCTTTCTCGTACGCTTCTTTTATAGCCCTGCGCAGAGCCTGCTCGGAAACCGTGTATTCACCACGCAAAAAGATATAGGCTTTGCTCGCCTGAATCGTGTAGGCGGCGATAATCATGCCTTCGAGCATGAGGTGCGGGTCGCCCTCCATCAGTAGCCTGTCTTTAAAAGTACCCGGCTCCATCTCGTCAGCATTGACTACCAAATATTTCTGCTTGGGAGAGTTGTCCCCTCTAGGCACGAAGCTCCACTTCAAACCGGTTGGAAATCCTGCGCCGCCTCGACCTTTTAATCCGGAGCCTTTTACCAACTCCAGAACATCTTCTGGGCTCAATCCCTTGGCGATGGCATGCACGCTCTGATAGCCATCGTTCGCCTCATAGGCGGCGATGTCCAGCGGCGGGCGAGACATATCAATATTCTTTGTTAATGGATTTGTTACCACTTAAGTATCCGTTTAATCCTATTTGCTTTTGTAGTCTTTGATAATGGAATCAATCTTTTCCGGTGTCAGGTTTCTATGGAGATCCGGGCCCACCATCATAACCGGCGCCCTGTCGCAATCTCCTAAACAGGGAACTGGAATCAGCGTAAAGTCGCCATCCTCAGTCGTCTCCCCGTAGTCGATAGCAAGTTGCTCTTTGATATGACCCTTGATGCCCTCGCAGCCCATGATCCAACAACTTACGCTATCGCAGAATAAAATAACGTTCTTGCCAACTTGCTGGCGATAAACCAAATTAAAGAATGTCGCCACTCCTTCCAAGTCAGCGGCAGGAATATCCAAGTACTTTGAAATACCAAGAAGACTCTCGTCGGAAACCCAACCCTGGTGTTTTTGCACAATTTTCAGCGCTTCCAAACCAACCGCTCTCTTGTCGGGATACAAAGTCATCTCGTGTTCGATCTCCGCGATCTCCTCCGCAGACAACTTACGAGCTTTATTTGCTGTGCTTGCTATTACTTGCTGACTCATTTGTCTCTTTGCTTCTATCTGTCTACATCCGCCATAACGAAATCGATACTCGCGATGATGGCGATGAGGTCTGCGACCATAAAGCCTCGCGATATCTCCGGAATCATCTGCAGGTGAGCAAACGATGGTGTTCGTATCCGCGTCCTATAAGAAGTGGTGCTACCGTCACTTACTAAATAGTAGCTGTTAATACCCTTCGTCGCCTCGACCGCCATTGTCACTTCATTTGGAGGAATTACCGGCCCCCAACTAACACTTAAGAAGTGGTTTATCAGCGTCTCGATATCCTGCATTGTGTTTTCTTTACGCGGCGGTGTTGTCAGCGGATGATCGGACTTGTAATGGCCCGACGGCATATTGTCCATGCACTGCTTAATGATGCGCAGGCTCTGACGCATCTCTTCAACGCGTATTGCACAGCGATCATAAGAGTCGCCATTGACGGCAATAGGCACGTCGAAGTCGAAGTTTTCATACCCGCTATAAGGACGCTGTTTACGGAAATCCCATTCCAGGCCCGTGGCTCTTAAACCCGCACCGGTCACACCCCAGTTAAGCGCCTCTTTCGTGTCATATACACCGACGCCCTGAGTTCGTCTCTTCAGGAT
This sequence comes from Pseudomonadota bacterium, assembly GCA_027592275.1. Classification (GTDB taxonomy): domain Bacteria; phylum Pseudomonadota; class Gammaproteobacteria; order Pseudomonadales; family Pseudohongiellaceae; genus UBA9145. Next base: position 153,317 of record JAQCKF010000002.1, on the reverse strand, counting down.
GCCGTTGTTCATTACCATGCTGTCGTATTCATCTAATCGAGCTGGCATGAAGTCCAGCAGCTCTTGAATGCGCTTCTCCCAGCCATTCGGTAAGTCTTGCGCTGCGCCGCCGATTCGAAACCAACCTGGATGCATACGTGCGCCGCAGATGGACTCGATGATGTTGAAGATACGTTCGCGCTCCACAAACATATAAAAAATCGGAGAGAGCTGCCCCACGTCCTGTGCAAAAGTGCCATAGAACAGGAGGTGACTACAGATTCGAAACATTTCACAGAGCATGACGCGGATAACCTTCACCCGCTCCGGCACCTCGATGCCAGCCATCTTCTCAACCGCCATGACATAGGGCAGATTGTTCAGGACCCCACCCAGGTAGTCGATACGATCCGTGTAAGGAATATAGGTATGCCACGATTGCCGCTCGCCCATCTTCTCGGCGCCACGATGGTGGTAGCCAATATCTGGCACGGCATCTACTAAAATCTCACCGTCCAACTGCAGGGCAATGCGAAAGGCGCCGTGCACACTCGGATGATTAGGACCCAAATTGAGAAACATGAACTCTGAATTCTCAGACTCCCTTTTCATTCCCCAGTCTTCTGGCTTAAATTTTAGCGCTTCTTGCTCGTAGTCCAATTGGTCATCATCAAGTGTGAATGGCTCCATCTCAGTTGCGCGAGCTGGATGCTCCTTACGCAGCGCATGGCCCTTCCAGGTTGGAGGCAGCACAATGCGACAGAGATTCGGATGGCCATCGAATTTAATACCAAACATGTCCCAGGCCTCACGCTCGTACCAATTTGCGTTGGGCCATAGCCGGACAATACTCGGAATACTTAGATCGCTGTCCTGAAGGGCGACTTTGATGCGAAAGTCGCAATTCCCAGAGAAGGACATGAGGTGATAGACGACTGTGAACTCGCTATCTGGCTGACCTGCTCGGTTGCTACGCAGTCGCTCATCGATAGCAGTTAGATCGAACAGCATCTCGAAGCGTGGGGTCGTCTCATCTCTGAGCGCACGCAGCACTATGTCTATGCTTTGCCGCTCAATCCACACCGTAGGCATGCCATCGCAAGTAGTCTGTTCAGCCACTATGAGATTGCCATGCATTTGCCGCAGCTGTACTAAAGCGGCTGACACCTGGTCAGGAGATTGGCTGTTATTTTCTGTGCTCGATATCACTATTTTTTACTTTAACTATTCGACTTAATTAATTGATTTAATATATTTAATATATTTAATATATTTAATATATTTAATATTAAACATCATCCGGCGAACGAAGCTCGGTCGCCGCGATTCGATCTGGCGAGCGCACGATACGCTGCACAGGGTTCGCTTCCTTCTGAATAATGCCCTGATCATTGATCACCCAACTCAGTGGCCGTCGCTGCCTACCAATCGATTCCTGTAGCAATATCAACCCCTGCAGCAAGGCCTCGGGGCGTGGTGGACAACCAGAAACATAGACATCCACGGGCAGGAACTTATCCACGCCCTGTACTACCGAGTAAATGTCATACATACCGCCGGAATTAGCGCAGGAGCCCATGGAGATTACCCATTTCGGCTCAAGCAACTGTTCATAGAGAAGCTTCACAACAGGCGCCATCTTACGGAACACAGTGCCCGCAATAACGATCATGTCCGCCTGTCTAGGCGTGCCACGAATCACCTCTGCGCCGAATCTAGCTAGGTCGTGGCGACTGGTAAACGCAGTGGCCATCTCCACATAACAGCAAGAAAGACCGAAATTGAAGGGCCAGATGGAGTTCTTTCGACCCCAAGACACCATATCCTCCAGATTCGCCATCACCACATTGCGCCGGATAAATTCGTCCATGGCACTGCCACCTGGCTGTGGTGACGAGGCATCTTCTGCTTTCTGCAGCTCCCAACTCATAATTTGAATTCCTTTTTGTTGGTCACGCCTCCAGGTCCGATAAGGGTTTTCAATTCCCGTTTCTGCGTGAGCGTGCGCCAATCAAGCGCGCCTATGCGCCATAGGTAGAACAAGGCCGCGATTAAAATGAAGATAAATACTGAGATTTCGATGAAACCTGGCCAACCCGCCTCTCTAACGGCGACAGCCCAGGCAAAAAGAAAGACAACTTCTAGGTCGAAGATGATAAATAGTATGGCCGGCAGATAGAAATGAACCGAGATTCGAAATTGAGCGCTGCCCACGGAGACGATGCCAGACTCAAAAGGTAGGTTTTTGGAGTGGGCAGTAATACGCTGCCCAAGAAAATAGGACAGCCCAAGCATAATGACCACGACAGCCATCACCAAGGCGAAGTAAAAAAGAAACGGTCTTAAACCGTCTAGCATTTCGTTAGGTAATTCCAAGCACTTAACTCCAAACATCCCGACAAGCTTCAGGCCCACGGTCTATCGGATTCACATCGAACCAAACTCCGTTACCGGGGATTATTCAATGACAGCCGAATCATTAACACCTTCTACGCAATAACCACCCCTTGTGAGCCTATAGTTCGATATTCAACACACCGAACATCCGCCAGCGAATATGTCCGCACAGCCGTAAGCAACAAAGAGGGAACTTCCAAATTTAATCGGGATTTAGAGTAGGGGTACAGAATTTCGAGGGAAGCTGGCCCAGCGGCATGATTCATAACTAAATCACAACCTTTGGCAGGGATTGCCAGGGACTGTATGTCACCACCCATAGAGATCAACCACTCTTTTGGGAACCCGCTGGCTGACGATGTTCTAAAAGCTAGAACGAAATAAAGTTGGTCAGGCCGAGATTGTGGGCTCGCATAGTTAATTTTAAACGTTGATAGCAGCCTGTCTTTTTTCTATATCTCTAGGTAGGTCTGACATCAATTATCGCTAGAAAACTTACACGGATAGCTTCGCGATAGCAAGCATTTTGTCTAGCTCAACGCACGCAGAGAGCGGCCTGCAAGAAAGTAGGGATCCACTTCAATTCCAATGATTGGCAGATCGAATTAACGCTGCGATTGGATTTCTTTCCAGTTCTCGTAGTACTCCAAGCTAACCATCTGGTTCAGCTTTTCGAACTCTTCATTCTTCTGTTGCAAGTTGGCCTTCATCACGTCGCCCACCGAAAGCAAGCCGATATATTCCCCGCCTTCTTCTATCAATAGATGGCGAACTCGGCGACCAAGAAATTTGTCGGCGAGTTGGTACGCCTGCTCTTCGATATTGGCCGATATTATATTGACGCTCATATTATCCTTTAGACGCGCAGTCTTTGGATTGAACCCCTCTTCCATAGCACGGAACATCAAATCTCTCTCGGTCCAGATACCTATTATCTTTTCTTCTTCGAGCACAACAATAGAACCCACTTTGTTCTGGGTCATAATTGTTAGCGCCTGGTAGATGGTCGAATCGGAATTGATAGTTACCATGTGACCGCCTTTGTCTTTAAGAATATCTCTGGCAGTTCTTATCATCTTCGCTCTCCTACTGATGCGGGCTTCAGCCCATCACATTGGTTTATTCACTGCAAAATAAAGTAACGCTGTTTTCTAGTCATAGCAAGACCTAGGGGTCTCTAAAAAACCCGGTTTAAGCCATCAAGAGCGGCGGTCCGATAGGCTTCCGCCATGGTCGGGTAGTTGAACGTCGTAGTGAGAAAATAATTCATTGAGTTCGCAGGGGCACTCTGGCGCATGATCGCCTGACCGATATGTACGATCTCAGATGCCTGATCGCCGAAACAATGAATACCTAAGAGCTCCAAGGTTTCGAAATGAAAGATCAGCTTCAACATCCCCACCTGCTCGCCTGTAATCTGGGCCCGCGCGGTGTTTTTGAAGAAGGCCTTACCTACCTCGTAAGGTATTTTCTGCTCAGTTAGCTCCTGCTCGGTCGCACCCAGCGTGCTGATCTCAGGGATAGTATAGATGCCGGTTGCCACCTGCTCAACGTGATAACACTCATCAGGCGCGACAATCGCATTGCTCGCAGCCCTGCCTTGATCATAGGCAGCACCGGCGAGCGAAGGCCAACCAATCACATCACCCGCTGCGTAGATATTTTTAACTGACGTCTGATACTTGTTGTTCACTGATATCTGTTGCCTGCTGTTTGTATTCAGCCCAATCAGATTTAGTCCTAGGTTCTTGGTATTTCCGCTTCTACCATTTGCCCAAAGAACAATATCGCTGCGAATCTTCTTGCCTGACTTGAGATAGGTCACGATGTGGTCATCGAAGTACTCCATCTTCTCAAATTCCTCGTTGTGGCGACTACGCACCCCGAGATTACGCAGGTGATAACCTAACGCATCTGATATCTCGGTATCGAGGAAGCTTAGCAGGCTTGCAGCGGGGTTAATTAATTCTACCTTGCACCCGAGCCCACCAAAGATAGAAGCGTATTCACAACCAATGACACCCGCCCCCATAATAGTCACCTTACGCGGAGAGACATCCATGCCTAGGATCGTGTCACTATCAAAGATACGAGGATGAGAAAAATCAACGCCCGGCGGATGATAGGGGCTAGAGCCCGTGGCGATCACAAAATGACTAGCCGATAACTTCTTGCGTTTACCAACAAGCTTGATTGTATTCTTGTCTAAGAAACTAGCACGGCCCTTATATATAGGAATGCGGTTTCTGTCGTAGAAATCGGTACGCATCTGTACCTGCTCATAAACAACGCGATCGGCATGCTTCGATACTTGTTGGAAACTTAATTTCCTAGCGTCACCCAAATCTCTAAACATGGGATTCGCATTAAACTGCATAACTTCTTTAACCGAATGGCGTAGCGCTTTCGAGGGTATCGTTCCGTAATGCGTGCAACTGCCGCCAACAGATTCAAGGTCACATACGATAGCAACGGTACGGCCCTTCTTCTTCGCATTCATGGCAGCAGCCTCACCCGCGGGGCCACTTCCTATAACTATGATGTCAAAGTGTTCTTTTTGCATATTGGTCTTTGTGGGGGTATCCGGTTGATTGTGGAGGCAGAGGTGGTGCTGGCTCGTTTTGGTGGTTATGGCTGACAGGTAGAGGTAGAACTCAAGAGTGTTCCTCCTCAGTTAGTCGTTGGCGGAGAAAATTCCTCCAGATAGTTTAAAGCTCTAAGTAGATTCGCTTCTTAAGCTAGGTACGTAACATAGATCTATTAGGTTCTACCTGTTCTTCTGCGCGGTCAGGGAATTCATTCTGACAGAATTCTGGTTCACCTCCGCATATCTCACACTCTTTTAGCCCAACGATATTGTTCATCCCGCCACAGGAACCCTGCACAGGCTTGCGACCGAACAACACGCCGACCGACATGATCACAATCACCACAGCCATGATCAAGAATGTAATTAGAAAAATAGTCATATCAATCTCATCTTATTGTAAATTGCTTCCAAGATAACGACCAAACTCAGCACTAACATAATCTTCGAATCCATCTGAATCACTCTTATATATGAAATAGACCGCCTGCCCTTGTTTCGACGCTAACTCCTCGGCAGCATCTGGGCCCAAAATCATATACGTGGTCGCCAACGCATCTGCGCGCGCCGTAGACTCATCGATTACATATGCCGCTGCCAGGCTATGAGTAATAGGCCTGCCATTTCGAGGATCAATCTCATGGGAATAGCGCTGCCCTGCTTCCTCAAAATAGTTTCTATAATCGCCAGAACCCGCTACGGCAATATTATCACCACGGCTATAGAAAATCTGATAGACCTGAGATGCAGTGTCTACAGGGGCTTCTATCGCTGGCACCCAACCTTCGCCGCCAGGTTTGGAGCCCTTAATCTTTAATTCGCCACCTATTTCCAGGAAATAGTTGTCCACTCCGATCTGGTCAAGATATTCACCTAGCTGATCCACGGCATAGCCCTTCGCTATGGCGCTCAGGTCGATATACATATCCCGCGTCTTCCGGATCTCCCGATTGGAAGGGCTAATCCGTAGAAACTGGAAACCTACCCGAGTCCGTGCTGCATCTATTTGCGACTGTGTAGGGACTGTCTCGAACACGGCAAGATCGGGGCCGAAACCCCACAGATTGACCAGTGGACCTACGGTAACATCAAAGGCGCCACCGCTAAGCGCAGAAATTTCCTGCGCCATCAGCAGCACCTCAATCATTTCGGAGGAGGCAATAAAGGGAATATTAACCCCATGTTGGTTGAATCGAGATAGCTCGGAATTGCTGGCGTACGTAGAGAAGGTTTCGGTATCTAGATGGCTCAGTAACTCACCAATATCAGCAGCAAGGTCCTGGGTCGCAATATCCTCGGGCATATCCACGATCTGAACCTGATAACTCGTACCCATGGTGAGACCATTCAGTTGCTGAATGTCGTCGCCACCGGTGAAGAAAAAAACCGCTCCGAGAATGAGGGCCAGAAAGGTCGCTGCGAAGCTATGGCGGTTGAACAATACTTTCATGCGGCATAACCCGTTAAGCAGTTGGCAGTGTCACGCAAGCAGTAGCGTTTCTGCTAGGAGAATTCGTCGAGAGCTATATTTTCGTCTTCTACACCCAAATCTTTCAGCATCTTGATGACTGCCGCGTTCATCATCGGCGGTCCGCACATATAGTATTCACAGTCTTCTGGCGCCGGATGATTCTGAAGATAATTTTCCAGAACCACATTGTGTATAAATCCAGTCATGCCCGACCAGTTGTCTTCCGGCTGAGGGTCAGAGAGCGCAATATGCCAATCGAAATTATCACTCTCGCTTGCGAGAGTGTTGTAATCCTCTTCGTAGAACATCTCGCGCAAACTTCGAGCGCCATACCAGAAGCTTATCTTTCTATCACTGTGCAATCTACGAAGCTGGTCGAAGATATGTGAGCGCATTGGAGCCATGCCGGCACCACCACCAATAAACACCATCTCCGCATCAGTTTCCTTAGCAAAAAATTCGCCGAAGGGGCCGAATACCTTTACCTTATCACCCGGCTTAAGGTTAAACACATAGGACGACATCTTACCGGCAGGAAACTTCGTGCGCGGCGGCGGTGTGGCGATGCGGATATTGAACTTGATTACGCCCTTCTCGTTGTGCCGGTCCGGATGGATCAGCTACCTTACTGAAGGGGCGCGTTCGCAGGCATGTCCATAGACCGGACACCAGGAGGTCTTCGACAATGGTTTCTGCGGGTAATTCTTTGAGCTGCGCATCCGAATAACTATTTAACTCAACCTGTTCGGCGCCGCTCACATCTTCTTCCAAGTCAACCACGACCGAGAGAAGTTTTCTCTGCGGACCACGATTGATGGCGCTGACTCGACCGCAGCCAGGGGAGGTAAATGTTACAGAGGGGTTCTTCTTGTCGCGAAACAAGGCTTGGCCGAGCAAAACCTTATCGCCTTCGGCCACAAGCATGGTTGGTTTCAAGCCTACGTAGTCGCAGCCAAGTAATGCAACGGAGCGCGTCGACCGGGCCTTTCCAATCACCTGTTCGGGTGCTCCGGAAATCGGTAGATTCGGTCCGCGTTTTGTTCTGATCATTGAGTCAATCTAGGCGCTGTTTAGCGTGTTGGCAGCGGTAAACAAATAACAACCGTTGTCATGTCTGCAACATTACAACGGTAAAATAATGTGTGTTTTCGAATCTGATGCTGCATTTCAAGCGGGCATATTATAGGCCTAAGCCCCTGCAATAGCGAGCGCTAGCCCGCTACTGCAGTAAATATGGCAGTTGTCGCTATTCCTCTAAAGGATATTGCTGATAAATGATGCCTGCCATTTTGTAAACCATTCTGCCCACCTGACAACAGTAGCCAAATTCATTGTCATACCACAGATAGAGTACTACATGGTTGTCGTTAACGATGGTGGCATTACTATCCACAATGCACGCCTCTCTGCTACCCACGAAATCACTAGATACGGCATCTGGAGACTCAGTATAACTGATCTGATTCTGTAGCTTGGAGTGTAGAGCGATATCCCGCAGAAACTCATTAAGCTCTTCACGCGTAGTTCCCTTCTCCAGCGTCAAATTCATAATCGCCATAGATACATTAGGAATTGGCACGCGAATCGCATTGCCAGTCAATTTTCCTTCAAGCTCAGGGATGGCCTTGACTACGGCCTTCGCCGCACCAGTCTCTGTCAGCACCATATTCAATGCGGCAGAGCGACCACGACGACTACCCGTGTGGTAATTGTCGATCAGGTTCTGGTCATTTGTATAAGCGTGAACTGTCTCCACGTGACCTTTCACAATGCCAAATCTGTCATTGACTACTTTCAGTACCGGCGCGATCGCATTAGTGGTGCACGAAGCGGCAGTGAGGATCGTATCGTCAGCAGAGATTTGATCGTCGTTGATACCATAGACGATATTCTTCATATTGCCCTTGCCCGGGGCAGTGAGCAGCACCATCGCCGCGCCTTTGGCCTGAAGATGACGCGAAAGACCAGCCTCGTCACGCCAGATGCCGGTGTTATCGATGATCATCGCGTCTTCGATACCGTATTGGGTGTAGTCGATGTCTTCAGGGGCATTCGCGTAGATAACCTTAATCTCGTTACCGTTGGCGATAAGACTGTTGTTCTGCTCATCGACGCGCAGCGTTCCTTGAAAGGCACCGTGCACAGAATCATTCATGAACAGGCTCGCCCGTTTTTGCAGATCGCCTTCGCCGCCAGGCCTTACTACTATTGCCTTAAGCTGCATAATCTCTGCCGTGCTCGTTTGTTCTATCAGCAAACGAGCCATCAATCTGCCTATTCGCCCAAAACCATATAGCACGACATGCTGGCATTTCTTAATCGGCTTCTCGTTCACGCCATCTAAGTATGCCAGTTCGCCCTGAACAAATTCGTCGACGCCCTGAGCAGCGTCTCCTTCCTCTTTCTGGTGCTCCATGAAGCGAACTGTCAGCTTGCCTAAATCAATTTGCACGTGCCAAAGATCCAGCCTAGCCAGTGCCATCAGTACGGGGTGAGACTCAAATTCCGACATTTCATTGCGTTCTATCTGACGAACGAAGCGATGCGCCTTCATGATAAAAGTCACAGATCGGTTGTGCAGCGGCCTACCGTAGATATACATACCTACATTTCGCTGACTAAATAGCCTACCGATAGCAGGAATCATTTCCTGCACTAGTGCTTCGCGCTGTTTCCAGTCGCCGAAGTAATCATCAATATTTGGACGGGCCACAAATACCCCTTTCTCTATCGGTAAAATCGATGGATTTTGAAACGCGGCTATTATCTTGTGAAAGCATAGTCAGTGCAACCGAAGTGACACTATCTAGAGCTTATAAAGCAGAATATATTCGAGCCTGCTTAGTCAGTTGAATTGCTATACAATTACTGGCTGTTTTCTAGGCAGCATCTACAACTCGAGAACGCACACAATTCCGATTCCGCGAAACCGAACTGCAGCATCAATGAACACTATTTATAACCCTCCGCTGCCGCAAGAGTCGCTATTAGCCAGTCACTGGCAGCAAACTTTCGGCTCAGCAACCAGCCTCGCGCTAGCCAATGCGGCAGCGAATAGCGAAGGCCCCCTTCTGTTGATCTGCCAAGACAACGAATCGGTGGAGCAGTTTAAACGAGAACTGCGCTATTTCTGCAACAAACTACCGAATAGAACGGACCCTCTGCAGGTATTCAGTCTTCCTGATTGGGAGACATTACCGTACGACAACTTCTCTCCGCACCAGGATATCGTTTCCGATCGTCTCAGCGCTCTGTATCACCTGCCTGATCTTGAGCAGGGCATTCTAGTGACATCGATTGGCAGCTTGATGCACAAACTGCCTCCGAAGACATACATTCGCGGCAATAGCCTCGATCTAGTAGTTGGGCAACAGCTATCTATCCAAACTATGCGGACACAGCTGGTAGATGCTGGCTATCAAGCCGTAGACTCCGTCTTCGAACATGGTGAATTCGCTGTTCGAGGCTCGATACTAGATATCTATCCTATGGGCAGCCGTTTCCCCTATCGCATCGATTTGCTAGACGATGAGATAGAAACCCTGCGCATCTTTAATCCCGAGACACAGCGCTCAGACCAGAGAATCGAACAGATACGGTTATTGCCCGGGCGCGAATACCCGCTAGATGCTAGGGGCATTACGGCTTTTCGCAGTAATTTTCGCGAAAAGTTCGATGTCGACCTGCGTCAGTGCCCACTCTATCAAGACGTAAGCGACGGCATTAGCTCGCCCGGTCTCGAGTACTACCTAGCCCTGTTTTACGAGCGCTTGGATTCGCTATTCGATTTTCTGCCAGCTAACACCACCTGCTGCAAGATTGGCGATCTCGCCGGCGCGGGACAAAATTTCTGGCGGGATATCCAGCGGCGCTATGAGGACAGGCAGATTGATCACTACCGTCCGATCTTACCGCCTACGGACATCTTCCTAACAATTGACACCGTGCTAGCGGATCTAAAACAATTCAAGCAGATAAGCTTTGCATCTGGCAGCACTGCCGTCTCGCTGCAGAGCCTGCGCCTGCCGGAGCTGAGCAGTGACGCAAAACTGAAGACTCCCTTCGCTGCAGTCGAACAATTCATAGACCAAAACCCCGAGCAGCGCATCTTATTCTGCGCAGAATCCGCCGGCAGAAGAGAAACGCTGCTTGAGGTACTCAAACAAATACAAATCAAGCCAGAGCAATTCGAGCACTTGCAGGATTTCGTAGACTCCACTTCCTGCTGCGGCATTATCGTCGCACCACTCGATCAGGGGCTCTGGCTCGAAGATAAGAAGCTGTTGTTAATTACAGAAGCGCAGTTGTTCGGCAATCGAATCGCACAGCGACGTAGGCGCAACAAAAAACAGAGCGATACCGATTTCATTGTAAAGAGCCTAACCGAACTGAGCATTGGCGATGCAGTTGTGCACCTAGACCACGGCGTGGGTCGCTATCTCGGCCTGCAGACCATCAATACCGATGGCCAAGATACTGAATTCCTCACTCTCGAATACGCGAATGCAGCAAAACTGTATGTGCCCGTGTTGTCGTTGCACCTTATTAGTCGCTACGGCGGTGCCGAACAGGATACCGCGCCGCTAAACCATCTCGGTAGCGACCAGTGGTTGAAGACGCGACGCAAGGCAGCTGAGAAGATTCGCGATGTTGCTGTCGAGCTGTTAGATATCTATGCACAGCGCGAGGCAAAAAAAGGCTACAAATACAGCTGGAGCAGTGATGAATACGATAAATTCTCCTCAAGTTTCCCTTTCGAGGAGACTGCAGATCAAGAGAATGCGATTGAAGCAGTATTAGACGATATGAAAAACGGTCGATCTATGGATAGGCTGGTATGCGGCGATGTGGGTTTCGGAAAGACCGAAGTAGCCATCAGAGCCACCTTCGTCGCCGTGCAAAATAGTAAGCAGGTTGCCATGCTGGTTCCCACAACTCTGCTTGCACAACAACACTATGAAAGCTTTAAAGACAGGTTTGCAGACTGGCCTATCGTTATTGAAGTCATCTCTCGCTTCAAGTCGGCGAGCGAACAGAGCGAGACCCTAAAGAAGGTAGCTGCTGGCAAGGTCGATGTACTAATCGGCACCCATAAACTACTACACGGCGATATCGACTACAGCAATCTTGGTATGCTGATTATAGACGAGGAGCATCGCTTTGGTGTGCGTCAAAAAGAAAAGCTCAAAGCCATTCGCGCCAATGTGGACATCCTGACCCTTACCGCCACACCCATACCAAGAACACTTAACATGGCGCTCGCCGGTATACGCGACCTCTCACTCATCGTCACACCACCAGCACGCCGATTATCGGTAAAGACATTCGTTCGCCAGGAACAAGATAGCTTAGTCGTTGAGGCTGTTTCTCGTGAGTTGCTGCGAGGTGGCCAGGTCTTTTATCTACACAACGAAGTGAAATCCATAGAAGCCACCGCCGAGCACCTACGCAATATCGTCCCGCAGGCGCGCATCTGTGTCGCGCACGGACAGATGCCGGAGCGCGATCTAGAAAAAGTCATGGCTGACTTCTATCACAAGCGCTATAACATTTTGGTATGCACGACCATCATCGAAACCGGCATCGATATCCCTAGTGCAAACACCATTCTTATCCATCGGGCCGATAAGTTCGGTCTAGCGCAGTTACATCAACTGCGCGGCAGGGTTGGCCGCTCGCATCATCAGGCCTATGCCTATCTACTGTTACCAAATGACGGCAAGCTCAGCGCAGATGCAAACAAGCGCATCGAAGCTATTCAGTCTGCGTCAACTCTTGGCGCTGGCTTTACCCTTGCTAGTCATGACCTCGAAATTCGAGGCGCTGGAGAACTGCTAGGCGATGAACAGAGTGGCCACATGCAGAAAATTGGTTTCTCGCTCTATACAGAGATGCTAGAACAGGCAGTCGCCGCGATCAGATCTGGTCGTCGCCCGGATCTGGATATGGATCTGAGCAAGTCCATCGAAGTTAACCTGCGCATACCGGCACTAATACCCGAAGCTTATCTTCCTGACGTGCATCTGCGCCTGATCATGTACAAACGAATTTCCGCCTCTCTAGACGAAGATGACCTGCGAGAGCTTCAGGTGGAGATGATCGATCGCTTTGGCCTCTTGCCAGAACCACTGAAATTATTGTTTCGCGTCACACAACTGAAATTGAATGCAGAAAAATACGGCATTAAAAAAATCGATGCAAACGTGAAAACTGGCCGCATCGAGTTCAAGGCACACACACCCATAGATCCCATGTCTCTCGTGGAGATGATTCAAAACGACCCGCAGACCTATAAACTGGGCGGCGCCAACAGCCTGCAATTCACCCACAATTGCGATGAAGGCACCGATAAACTGGACTTCATCAGCAAATTACTGGATAACTTCAAACTTATGGAAACCAAGGCGGCCTAAGCCAAGCTCTTAATGCAGCACTTGCCAAACAAGCATCTCCTTCTCTGGATTGACCCTGCGTTCGCGACAATGTCGGCGTTATCCTGCGCAGTGATGACCGCCCTACTCCTTGCGTTTTCTACCCCGGCACTAGGCCAGACATCGCAGCGCTGGTTTCAGATCGAAGTATCTATCTTCAGCAACGAATCATTTGCCGATAGAGACGAAGAGCTTTGGCAAGTTGAATCCGGCGAACTAAACTACCCAAATCCATTACGCAGACTCGGCCAACTTAGCGACTTGCTAATTACAGATCAAATGATCGATGACGCGATTGCCGAATTCTCAGATCGGGAATCACTTTCTGTCTTAGAAGAAACACCCATCGAATTTGACCCAGAAGCTTTAGCGGAGATAGAGCGAGCCGGACGCCTTGCGCAGATACTAGCCACCGGGCCGCCGTCTGCTCGTCCCGAAGGTGAATTCAAATTCCTCGATTTCTTGAGAGACCCCCACTTGCAACTGACTCCCGATAGCAGCGATTTTCTACAGACTAATCGCGCGCTAGCACGCTCTTCGGAACATCGACTCCTGTTTCACGGACTATGGCGCGAATCAGTTGCGGACCCAGCAGATGCGATACCCTTATATGTTCAAGGTGGATTACGGTACAACGATCAGCACGAACTGCAGGGAGCAATCACTTTGCGATTTAACGAGAACAGAGACCGACTCGTCATCGACAGCAATCTGTGGCTGACCGAATACAGTGCGTCGGCCGATCTTGAAAGCGCATGGCAACTACCAGCGATTCCGGAGGCGATGAAGACCGACTTAGATTCGCTAGCCAGAGATGAGCAGGGTCTACAGTATGGAATCAATCGCGTTTTTCATATGCAGCAGAGTCGGGAAATGCGCAGCACGGAATTCCACTATATCGATCATCCGGCGATGGGCATCGTTATACTGGTAGAGCCCATTGAGATCCCCCCTCTTGTGTTACCCTAATTCGATTTTGAAGAAGCGAACTAGTTCAGCTTTATACTTTTGGCTATCAGCTTTGCTGAACGATTTCGGTAATCACGGCAGAAACAAATTCCATACCCCCCTCTAAAACCTCATGTATGTCTTCGAGAGTAATGGCTGCATCCGACATGCCTGCCGCCCAATTCACTGAGAGCGCTAGACTCGCATATTCGATTTCCAATTCACGAGCTAGCGAGGCTTCCGGCATACCAGTCATGCCTACCATGTCGCATCCATCACGAGCTAAACGCCGAATCTCTGCAGCCGTCTCCAACCTCGGACCTTGCGTGCAAGCGTAGGTACCACTTGCCATGACTTCGCAGCCCATTTTCGAGTGAGAGTTAACCACCTCCGTAGCCTCTAAGATGCGCTGGCGAATGGGTTCGCTATAAGGATTGGTGAAGTCGATGTGATGCACGGCCTTTAACTTACCGTCGAAGAACGAAACGTCACGGGAATAACTGTAGTCGATTAACTGATCCGGCACTGCAACAGACCCCGGCAGGAAATCGCCGTGAATGGCACCCACCGCATTAACTGCGACAATCGCGGTAACACCCAAATCCGAGAGTGCCGCAATATTCGCGCGGTAGTTAATTTCATGAGGTGGGATCTTGTGGCCAGCGCCATGACGCGGCAAGAAAATGAACTCTTTATTGCCACTACCGATTCGCACAAGCCGAACTTTGGCACGTGCATAGGGCGTCTTTATGGCGAGCTTTTCTAACTGCTCAAAGCCCTGCAGTTCCGATAGGCCGGTTCCACCAATTATCGCTAACATTATAAATCTCTATTGAATCTGGGCTGTGAACATACGACACCTGTCTAGCTAAGGCAAATACGGCGGCGATATCCATAAGTCTCGGCTCACAGAAAGAAGAAAAACTGGGATTAGCGAGTGAAGAAAGTGAAAAAAGCAGGGGGAAAGCTACATAGCCAGAGGAAACATTCTGCGAGGTTTGCATCCTCCGACTCGGTAATCGATATCTAGGCGAGCCAACTAAGACTTGGCGAAGACTGGTTTTATCGAGTAGCTTCGTTATTATTCACAAAACTTGAGGATTTACCAAACCCCAAACACCACTTACGAGTAGAAATGCAATACACATCACAAAAAGCCCACTTCTCTGCCTGCAAAAGCTACCGTTACAGCCTTGGCAGGTCATGGAGTGAAGGATCTGGCAAGGCGGTATTCATCGATTTGAATCCTTCTACTGCGGATCAGGCAGAGGATGACCCAACTATTAGACGCTGCGTCGGCTTAGCGCAGGCATGGGGCTGCAGTAGCATGGAGATCGTCAACCTGTTCGCTTATCGTGCGACCAGGCCTGAAGAGATGAAGCGCTCTGCAAAGCCCATAGGCCGAAACAATGATCGCTGGATTGCCACGGCTATCAGCGAAGCGACTCTGAGCATCGCCTGTTGGGGAAATCACGGTGAGCTCCTGAGAAGATCGGAATCGATACGAGACCGCTACCCGAAACTGCTCTGCCTCGGCATTAATGCCTCTGGAGCACCTAAGCATCCACTGACTATTAAGGCCACACAAACGCCGTTTGCGTATAGCGGATAAGCTGTACAATAGAGTCTTCGAAAAAGTACGCGAGCGCCACGGCAAAGCAATGAAACTACTGCACAGAATCTTTCGATTCGTTTGGAATCAAAAATGGATCGATCTGCGCCACAAGAAATCTATCTACAAGAAGCTGTGCAGCTACGGCGACGTGCCGGATGCCCCTTTTGCCGCAGATTTTTTTGGCCTAACGTATCAGGGCAACCTCAACAATAGCGTCGAATTCACCCTTTTCTATATGGGCGCATTCGAAAAACCCCTATTATTCTTCCTGCGCGATACGATGCTAAGGCTAAGGAAGTCAGCGAGTGGGTCCGCGCAGTCCTTCTTCGACATAGGCGCAAATATAGGCCAGCACTCGTTGTTCATGTCCCTGCACGCTGATCAGGTACATTCATTCGAGCCCTACTGTGTTGTCAGCCAGAAACTAGAACGACATAGTGAACTGAATAAAATCGGCAATATACAGCTACACAAAGTCGGCCTCAGCAACCAGCAAGAAGAATTAGATTTCTATGCCCCAACCGGGCGTAATCAGGGTATAGGTTCTTTCGACGCGGGCACGGTTAGCAAGGGAAACAAAAATCTCGGCAAGTTAGCGCTGGTTCGCGGCGATGACTACCTCGAACAAAAGGCACTGCAAGAGATCTGTTTGTTAAAGATTGATGTTGAGGGTTTCGAGAAGAATGTTGTAGAAGGATTAAGAAATACGCTAGAAAAGTCCCGTCCGGTGGCAGTAATTGAGGTCACCTACGGCAATTCACTCTCCTTTGCCTCCTTGGATGAACTCACAGCTGCACTGCCCACAGACTACGTGCTGTTCCGGTTCAACAACCGCAAGGCAGACGGCAGCAAGGCAAGACGTCGTGGAGCTAAAGCGAAGCTTAGCGGCGACTACGAGCTCATACCCTTCAATGAGTGGCGCAGTACTGGTCAGGACGATGTGATTGCCTGCCCGAAAGAGAAGCTAGAACAACTTCCTCGAAAAAACTCAGCCTAAAACCTATGAGCTGGACACGAATTTGAGGCGAAAAAAAGGCCTAGCGCTAAGAATCCAATCCTAACCTAAGCCATTTCAACACGTTCTTGTCTAATCTATCGGTGCTGCTATAGGTATCTTTAGTAAATTGTTGTTTTATATCTAGTTCTGCACATTAGCCTATCTGAGAGAAAACCACTTCCTGTGGCATTTACCTGTTATCGATGCTTATCTTCAAGGCATTAGAGAACTCGTCCCTTCCTAGTTCCCCAGAGAAAAAGGTGTTGAAGGACAGGCTGACGCGACTAATATCCTCCTCTACTTCTTGCACTGAATGACGCACATTAGACGGAAACAGCAGAATGTCGCCAATAGCGGTTTTGATGAAGTACTTGTAGGCGTTGTAATAGGTGTCGGCGCTGCGTAGCAACTCGTACCAGATCATGTCTTCATTACGATAGAAATTGATGCCGTCGTTCTCTGCTAGATTGATGTAAAGAACCCCGCTCAACACACTATTGGGATGCGCGTAGCTGTGACCGCGGCGTGACAACGTCAGCTAGGACTGCGTAATTTGCAGACTCACATCGTTCGACGAATTATAGATCTTCGTAAAATAGTCATCTAAACAGGCTTGTAGTACAGCACGAATACAGGACATCGCCTCACTAGCCAATACATTCTTATTCTTAGAAGAGTGATTTGCGATCGCACGAATAGAATCGTCTAACTTGCTTTGCATGAACTCTAATTCGGCTTCAGAAAAAGCTCTTCCAAGTTGCGACCTGTAGAAGGGTGTCGCAAGCAAATTCATTACTGCTGATTCCATACTTTCTTCTTTAGAGACTAATCAGACCACAGCAAACTGGCCGGTTTATAACACACTATTCACGCCGAAACTGAACAAGGTATTATTGTAGCGCCGCCGGTTTATTCCAACTGTGTAATGGCATGCATCTCCACCGAAGTGCAGCCATCGAATTTGGCAAAACGCTTAAGCTCTGCTCTTAAATCAACCAGAAAAGCCTCTCGGTTCTTCACGCTTCTCTCTAGATATAGATTCATTACATGAAACACACCTGTCTTCCTATCTGCCTTCGCATCGAGACGCGCAACGAATCGATTGCCTCGTAATATTGGCAAACAGAAGTATCCGTACTTGCGCTTCGCCTTAGGCACATAACACTCGATCTGATAGTCGAATTCGAAGAGCGAGGCGAGACGTTTGCGCTGAATGACTGCATTGTCGAACGGCGAGAGGATGCGTAACTTAGGGCTGGGCAAGCCTTGCTCGATAACGTCTAGGGATTTTGGTGTTGCGTAATAAATCTGTCCATTAACTTCTAGCTCCTGCAACATGCCCTCTTCAACAAAATTAGCCACAGTTTGCGACATCTGTTTTCCCAGACCTTTGCGAAGATAGGTGAGTTCTCCAATCTGAGCTAGGCCCTGCGCGCGCAGATAGCTCCCGATCAAATGACCGCACAACTCTTCGTCAGTTGGCGTGCTGACATCGATATCACTAGGCAGCACGCGCTCGCGCAGATTGTAGACTTTGTGAAAATTGCGGCGCCGGGGAACCATCAGCTCACCCTCCATGAAGAGTTGCTCCAACGCTATCTTTGAGGGAGAGCGCGCCCACATAGCATCACTGGTTTTCTTATCTTTGAAATCCTTCGCCGATAAGGGCCCTTCCTCACGAATACGCTTCAGAATCTTCGTCACCTGCTTAGCATCTTTCGAATACCAATGGGTATCGCCGGAGGCGAAGCGCTGCATCATCGGCAGCGAGTAGCGGTAATCCCTCATCGGTAAGATGGCTAAAGCATGAGCCCAGTGCTCGAATACGGCTCCTTGGTCCTGCAGCAGATCTATATCCGCAGCCTTAAAGGCAGATACCCGATTCCACAGAGTGTGAATATGCGCCCTAGCGACGACTGAGAGCGTATCGATCTGTACATAGCCTAGATGCTCGATAGCTTTTTGTGTCGCGCCTAGGCCGCTGCCGAACGTGCGTCGGCTTGCCAAACCCTGGCGAGCAAGAATTAGTCGGCGTGCATCACTTGGAGAAACAGAGTCAATCATCGAACCGAGGTTGAGGCCTACTAAAAGTCAGGACAGAGGGAAAAAGAAAGCACAGCAATCACTGCGATAAATAAACGGGTTTAGAATCTACCCTCGTTGATCACGACGGCTGTGGAAATACCTCCGACATTCTTAACTGAATAAGACTGTCCAGCCTTGCGCCAGGACCAGTTACCAGGATGGTCTAGCTCATCTATCACTTGGTCATCTCTGGTGACCTGTAGCAAGCCATCGACAACCTGAACAACCACGCTAGGCAGCTGATGATGTTGAATTTTGGTTTCCTCACCCGGAGCTAATTCAACTCGATAGGATCTAAACCAGGCATTTTCGAGTTCTGGCTCACCGCTTAAGCCAGTCGGCCTATCGGACTGCAAGTCGATATTTCCAGCGCTGCCATTGACCAGGGCGATAATGCGAAATAGACCGGGGCCCGCGTTAGACACCTTGTGCGTTATTGCCTCGCTGGCGTAGTCGATATTATTACCGATCTGACCGTCGCGTGGACCATCGGCCATACTGATATAGGTCAGCATGATGGCCTGATCATGAACATGAGGCAGAGAGGTGTCGCCTGGGTTGACCTGCACATCTAGTAAGTAGAGATCGCCCTCGTTGTGTACTGTTCTGTGTCTGGGTTCTTGGAGTAAGTGCACGATTCGCTCGCCGGCGAATTCGTTGTCTTCGGCGGCGAACACTTTAGAGACTGGGCTTAGGGACAACACTAGGAGCAGTATGGACGCTAAGATAAAGAACATGACACGTAGGCGTGGCAGAGGGTCGTTTTGGGCTGCACGGGCTATGGCAATGGGTGGTTTCGGTTGTTTCTTCTTCATTTTATTTTCCCTGCTGCACATTTGTCACTTGAAGAGGAGAAACTACTCCTTCTTTTTGGGTTTTGCTAGAGGTTGGGGCTGGTGATTACTGGGGGCGCAGCTTCGTTCGGGTGTTGGGGACGCTGGAGGTCAGGACTCATCAGATATTTGGCTTAGCCAAATTTCTCACCCTATGGGCGGCCTTTGGCCGTGTGCGGAGCTGGCGCTCCTTTCATCAGATATTTGGCTTAGCCAAATTTCTCACCCTATGGGCGGCCTTTGGCCGTGCTGCGCGCTGGCGCGCTTGTCGAACTGCAGGTTCTGTGTCTGCTGGAGGTAAAACCAATCAAAAAAGGCCCGCTGGTGCGGGCCTTTTTTGATTGGTGCGCCCGACAGGAATCGAACCTGTAACCCCCGGCTTAGAAGGCCGGTGCTCTATCCGGTTGAGCTACGGGCGCGGAATGATTTGCTGAGCAATAGGCTCTGGCGAATCGGCGTGTATTTTACACGAATTCCGCTCGCTAGCTATGGGTAGTGCGCGTCTGGGTGGAATTGCTTCAATCGCTACGGTTCTTGCTCTTTACTTGTTCATCGTAGCGATGATGTTCGTGCGGGGTTCCGGCACAGCCTACTCCGGTGTACATGCCTGACATCACATCGTTTAACCGGCGATAGATTTTAGACAAACGCGCGAGCGGTCCAGTCTTAGAGTCTTCCACTAGGCTGGGTGAGCCTACATTTAGGGCGGCTAGTGGCGTAGGTGCGCCATTGATGGTTTTAGCTTTATGTTCTGGCATAGTGCGATTCTATCAATTGTCTGCGAAGTAACACTAGAAACAGACCTTGTGAGGGCAAGATTTAGTTCGATGAAGGAATTTGGAGTGAAGGATGCGACAAATAATGGGGTGACTGACGGGGTTCGAACCCGCGACCACCGGAGTCACAGTCCAGGGCTCTACCAACTGAGCTACAGTCACCATTGATCGCTAAACTGCGGCAATTCAGGGAATCGCGTGAATCCGCACTATTGATCCACATTGAGTGAACCAATTAAATTGGTCGGGGTAGAGAGATTTGAACTCCCGACATCTTGCTCCCAAAGCAAGCGCGCTACCAGACTGCGCTATACCCCGATAATGGGTCTTGATCCTCTCGATAACTCTTCGTTTTCGAGAGGACGGAATAATACTCACGTCGCCGGAACCAGTCAATGCTTGATTCCATTGGTTTTCAGCTAAAGACACGATGCCTCGGGCACTTCAAACAAAGCAAAACAGCTTAGCTAGCGTTCAATCCTCCAGCCACTGCCATCGGCGCCGTCTTCCACGACGACTTTCATCGCCGCTAACTGGTCACGTATTTCATCGGCTAGCGCCCAATCCTTGTCTGCGCGAGCCTGTTTTCGCGCCGCGATCAGCTGATCTATCTCCTGTTCATTCACTTCAACAGCAATATTGCTGCGCAGGAATGCCTCAGGAGTGCTCTGTAGAATACCTAGCAGATTGGCGAGCCGTACTAACAAGGCACCGAGTTGATTCGCAAGCCCAGAGTCAGTCTCCTTATTCTTATTAATCTCCTTCACCATCTCGAAAAGAACACTAATTGCTTCCGGCGTGTTGAAGTCATCGTCCATTGCCGCGAAGAATGCCTTTTCAAAGCGACTATTGGTTAGCGACTTCGCACTAGCGATGTCCAAGCCCTTCAGGCAGTTATAGAAACGCTCCAATACGCTGGTGGACTGCTGCAAACTCTGCTCAGAGTAATTGATCGGACTACGATAGTGACTCGCGATCAATAGATGACGAACCACCTCGGCATCGTAGTCTGCCAATATTTCCCTTACGGTGAAGAAATTATTCAACGACTTTGACATCTTCTCGTTGTCGACGCGCAGCGGGCCGTTGTGCATCCACACATTTGCGAATCGCTTGCCGGTCGCCGCTTCTGATTGCGCAACTTCGTTTTCATGATGAGGAAAAAGCAAATCTGATCCGCCGCCATGAATATCGAAATTGTCGCCAAGACAGCAGTTCGACATTGCCGAACATTCAATATGCCAGCCAGGCCTGCCATAGCCCCAAGGAGAATCCCAGCCAACACCATCATCTGCGGACGACTTCCATAACACGAAATCTCTGGGATCTTTTTTCAACTCGCCTACTTCTATACGCGCTCCATCCAAGAGTTCGTCCATCTTCATTTTGGATAGCTTTCCATAGTCGGGGAAGTTCATAACCGAAAAATAGACATCGCCGTTGTCGGCCCTGTAAGCCATGTCTTTCTCTATGAGCACCTTAATCATGTCGACGATTTCAGTAATATGCCCTGTCGCCCGCGGCTCAACATTCGGCGGAAGCACGGCTAACGCCGCCTCATCTTCATGCATGGCATCGATGAATCGATCTGTTAGATCTGAAAACAATTCGCCATTCTCACTAGCGCGATTTAGAATTTTATCATCGATGTCTGTAATATTTCGTACGTAGTTCACTTCAAAACCACTTGCACGTAGATAGCGCGTGACAACATCAAATGCCACCATCATGCGCGCATGACCGAGGTGGAGGTAATCGTAGGTCGTTATTCCACAAACATAGATACCAATCTTACCTTCATTGATTGGCTTAAATTCTTCTTTAGTTTGCGTAAGGCTGTTATAAATAGTTAACACGGGATACTCTCTACTTTTTTTGAGGCTTCTCGCCTACCATGAATCGCGCAGGGTTATGGTTCGATTAAAAACGAGCTTGTTCTCCGATGAATCTTTCTCGTCTAGACAGTAATAGCCTTCTCTCTCGAATTGATAGTTCAATGATGCACCCTCTTCCACTATAGACGGCTCCGCGATGCAAGAAGTCATCTCTACCAATGAATCTGCGTTCAGGCATTCACGAAAGTCTTCGATGTCTTTGCTTTCCGGATTTTCAACATTGAACAGCCGGTCATACAAGCGCACGCTCAAAGGTATTCCCTTATCTTCAGATACCCAGTGGATTACGCCTTTTACTTTGCGCCCTTCGGGCTTCTTACCGAGTGTATCCAGGTCGACGCTGCAATGCAGCTCGATGATTTTTCCAGCGTCATCCTTGATTACGTCAATACATTTGATCACATAGGCGCCGCGCAAGCGTACTTCGCCACCTGCAATCAGGCGCTTGAAGCCCTGTGGAGGCACCTCTTCGAAATCAGACCTATCTATCACGACCCGCTTCGTTAGAGGAACGCTGCGACAGCCCATTTCCTCATCCTTCGGATGATTCGCCATACTAAGTATCTCAAGATGCTCATCAGGCAAATTCATCAGCACAACGGTGACTGGGTTCAACACACACATCGCCCGCGGACTATTCTTGTCCAGGTCATCTCGAATCGCGTGTTCCAACATCTCAAGATCGACGATGCTCTCGCTGCGCGCCACTCCAACGCTCTCGCAAAAGTTTCGGATGGAGGTGGCCGTAAAGCCTCTCCTGCGCAGACCAGCCAGAGTCGGCATACGCGGATCATCCCAACCTTGAACTACATTCGTCTCTACCATCTCCTTGAGCGTACGCTTGCCCACGATGGTGTAATTTAGTTTCAGTTTCGCGAATTCGGTCTGCTGGGGCAGCACATAGTCATACTCCGTGCCGGCAAGGTCGCTAGCTCCAGCTAGGGACGCAATATCTAGAGTATTCAATATCCAGTCATACAGAGGACGATGCCCCTCAAACTCCAGCGTACACAGCGAATGAGTAATGCCTTCGATCGCGTCTGATATACAGTGCGTATAGTCGTAAGTCGGGTAGATGCACCACTGCGAGCCGGTCTGGTGATGCTCTATGTGCCTGATGCGATACAAAACAGGATCGCGCATATTGATGTTTGGCGATGCCATATCGATTTTCGCGCGTAGGCTGCAGGCTCCATCGGCAAACTCACCAGCTCGCATGCGCTCAAATAGATCTCTATTTTCTTCTATCGACCGATCCCTGTGCGGGCTGTTCCGGCCCGGTTCTGTCAATGAGCCGCGATAGTCACGCATTTCAGTCGCATCGAGATCGCAGACGTATGCCTTCCCGGATTCAATGAGTTGCAGTGCGAACGCGTACAATTGTTCAAAATAATTTGAGGAGTAGCGGACATCGCCGCTCCACTGAAAGCCCAACCAAGAAATACTGTCCTTGATGGCGTCGACATACTCCTGGCTCTCCTTCTCCGGGTTTGTGTCATCGAAGCGGAGATTACACAAGCCAGAATTTTCTGCCGCTACTCCAAAGTTGAGGCAAATAGACTTCGCATGGCCGATATGCAAATAGCCATTCGGCTCTGGAGGGAATCGAGTATGCACGCGCCCGCCGTGTTTTTCCTCCTTGATATCCTGTGCAATCTTGCTGCGGATGAAATTGGACGAAGTGCTACTATCGACAGCCCCATCAAGAGTGGTGCTAGCGTTTTTATAGTCTGTCATCGCGAGGGTTCTTCTATCTCTGCTGGTTTTGCACTTCAATCTGAAACTGAGACTGTCGTGGCGCGCGTAAAACGCTTATTATAGCGGCTTCTGCATTGCCATAACAAAAAGTTTCATCGGCAAGTAGCACACTGGGTTTAAACAACCCGTTTAATCACCTGATTTTCGGTATCTGGCTTACTCAATCTTGCGCATTTATGAGCGAGACTTAGGAGTAAGACTTAAGCTTCACTCAATAGGTAGTAAACATGATCACAATAAAGACCAACTACGGCGCAATTACCGTAGAACTCGATTTCGACAAGGCACCAATTTCGGCCGAAAATTTCGTAAAGTATGCCAAATCCGGATTCTACGATGGCACCATCTTTCATCGTGTTATCAATGACTTCATGATTCAGGGCGGTGGTTTCGAGTCCGGTCTTACGCAGAAAGACAATGGAACACCCATCGAGAACGAGGCCGACAATGGCCTAAAGAACCTAATCGGCACCTTGGCGATGGCAAGAACGGCAGTTCCTCACTCGGCCACATCACAGTTCTTCATCAATGTAGGCGACAATCACTTCTTGAATCACACTGGCAAGAACGATCAAGGCTGGGGTTATGCAGTTTTCGGCAAAGTGACAGACGGCATGGACGTGGTCAACAAGCTCAAGGAATGCGAGACGTCATCCCAGGATGGCCATCAAGATGTCCCTGTTAACGAGATAATCATTGAATCAGTCGTAGTCACTGAAGAAGACTAACCTTGTCTAGCAGAATCCTGCTCATCTCCGATCTGCATCTGGAACAAGGTAGACCAGATATCACCGCAGCGCTGTTTGCGTTTCTCGCTAGAAACACGGCCACCTGTGGTGCGCTCTATATCCTTGGTGATTTATTCGAGGTCTGGATAGGCGATGACGATGCTACTGAACTTAGCACCTCGGTTGCGCATGCACTGCATAGCTTTCATGAAGCTGGGTCGGACATCTATATTCTGCATGGCAACCGTGATTTCTTGCTGGGAACTAGCTACGCTGCGAGCTGTGGCGCCACTCTAATAGATGATTCTACCGTTATCGACACAGCCATTGGCCCTGCCTTAGTCCTACACGGAGATGATTTGTGCTCGGACGATGTTGAGTACATAAAATTCCGCGATACCGTGCGTCAGGAAGCATGGCAACAGGATTTCCTCAGCAAAAGCCTCACTGAGCGTCGGGCATTTGCCGATCAGGCTAGGCAGCAGAGCCAACAGGCAACCTCGACCAAAAAGAACTCAATTATGGACGTGAATGCCGCCTCAGTTGCACAGCGGCTGCGTGAGACTGAGCAAAGATTAATGATTCACGGCCACACCCACCGACCGCAGGTTCATGAGTTGGAGCTGGGCAAGGAAAAGGCGCGAAGGGTGGTACTAGGAGACTGGGACAGCCATGGCTGGTTTGCCGAGATAGATGCGCTGGGACTGCGGCTTGAAAAGTTTCCTCTCTAGCATCGGTGCTATGAGCGGTTTTTGTGACCGAATTTCGCGGGCGCAAAATAGCGAGCGTGATGGGCTTCACTGAGTAACAGCAGTTCATTCTCTATGATCTCGCACAACGCAGGTAAGGGCATGCTTGCGTAATTACCCAACGCGTAGACGCCGTATTCCTCTAGACTCTCCATACGGCCGTGCGCCTTCTTCAGCAGATTGTGCAGCCAACAATAGGGCGGGAGCGATTCATCGTAGGGAATGTGAAAGCGATCCAAACCTGCCTTAAGATTAGGCACCGAGAATATTCGCAGCTTATTCTCTAGAATCTGCGTATTGAGCCTCTCAATCCTACTCAAAACTGCCGATTTCGCCTTATCGTCGTAGCCATTCCAATCGATCACCTCGAAAGCATAACGTTTGCAGCCACGGCACACTACATCTCCTACGGAAGTAGTAGAGCAAATGCCGAGACAAGGAGTTTTGATAGCGGCCATGTAGTTAACGCGATTAAGGTTTGTGTTAGTTGAGGTGCACAGCGAGACTTCAACAATATTTGGCCCATTGTAAACTGTCTGCGACATTACTTCGCGCCTAAACTGCGCTTGGGTAAGAGAATTCAAAATAGACGAAAGACACCGCAAAGCTATTGAGCAAAGCCTGCACCAACTAGATTTTTGCCTTATTTTACAGTAGACTACGCGCACATTTTAGGCTCCTACCCTGCTCTGAATCCAGATGATTTGCGACACTCATTAGCAACTCTCAATACAAGGAAACTCAGACAATAGGCAGACCGGCCCAATTCATTTGCAAGATGAAACCACTGTTAAGTGATTCTTTTTAATCACCTCGATCGCACTACAATGCCGATCGATTTATTTCACTGACAGCTCTGAACCGAAGAGGATAAAATTTTGTTAGAAGCTTACAGAAAACACGTTACCGAACGCGCCGAGCAGGGCATAGTCCCGAAGCCCTTATCTGCCGAACAAGTTGCAGGTCTTGTAGAGTTATTGAAGTCCCCACCGGCCGGCGAAGAGGAATTCCTCATGGACCTACTCTCCAATCGCGTACCAGCTGGCGTCGATGAAGCTGCCTATGTTAAGGCTGGCTTTCTATCAGCGCTCGCGAAAGGCGAAGCCAAATCACCGATTATCGATCAACTACTAGCCGTCAAATTACTTGGCACAATGCTGGGCGGCTACAATATCTCGACGCTTGTTGAGTTGCTGGATGCAGACACTTTGGCAGCCGCTGCTGCAGATGAACTATGTCACACCCTGCTGATGTTCGATGCATTCCATGACGTGGCGGAGAAAGCCAAGGCCGGAAATTCTGAGGCGCAACGTGTACTACAATCATGGGCGGATGCACAGTGGTTTACTAACAAGCCTGAGTTGCCGAACAAAATTACGGCTGTGGTTTATAAGATTCCTGGGGAAACTAATACGGATGACCTTTCGCCCGCACAGGATGCTTGGTCCCGCCCAGACATCCCTCTGCACGCGCAGGCGATGTATAAAAATCCAAGAGAAGGCGTGACCAATGCCGAAGAACAGATCAAGGAGCTAGAACTGACTGGCCACCCAGTCGCACTGGTTGGCGATGTTATGGGCACTGGCTCATCACGCAAATCAGCTACGAACTCGGTGCTTTGGCACATCGGCGACGACATGCCCTACATCCCTAATAAGAGAGATGGAGGAATCTGCATAGGCGGCAACATCGCTCCGATTTTCTACAACACGATGGAAGATGCCGGCGCCCTGCCAATCGAGACAGTAGTCGACAATATGAATACCGGTGACATCATCGATATCGACGTCTACACAGGCCGTATTACGAATCATGAAAGCGGCGAGCTAATTTCAGAATTCGAATTGAAGACAGAAGTTTTACTCGACGAAGTTCGAGCCGGCGGTCGCATTCCATTGATTATCGGACGCGGACTGACCCAGCGCGCGCGCGAAGAATTGAATCTGGAGCCTTCTAGCGTTTTCCGAATTCCAGTTACAGCAGCGGAATCTGACAAGGGCTTCACGCTCGCTCAGAAGATGGTCGGTAAGGCTTGTGGCGTCGCAGGTGTTCGGCCAGGCAGTTACTGCGAACCGAAGATGACCACTGTAGGCAGCCAAGATACAACTGGCCCCATGACCCGCGACGAATTGAAAGACCTCGCATGCCTCGGCTTCTCTGCAGATCTTGTTATGCAGTCCTTCTGTCATACAGCGGCCTACCCAAAGCCAGTCGACATCGACACACAGCACACACTTCCAGATTTCATCCAGACACGCGGCGGAGTCTCGCTGCGCGCTGGCGATGGCATTATCCACTCTTGGCTAAACCGCATGTTGCTGCCAGATACGGTAGGCACTGGAGGAGATTCTCATACACGCTTCCCTATCGGCATCTCATTCCCAGCAGGTTCTGGTCTTGTTGCCTTCGCAGCAGCGACCGGTGTTATGCCCCTGGATATGCCTGAATCAGTTTTAGTTCGCTTTAAGGGAAAAATGCAGCCCGGTATTACTCTGCGCGATCTCGTCAACTCGATTCCTTATGCAGCGCTACAAAGCGGCGATCTCACTTTGGAGAAGAAAGGCAAGAAGAATATTTTTTCCGGACGCATTCTCGAGATCGAAGGTCTACCCGACCTCAAGATCGAGCAGGCATTTGAACTTTCCGATGCCTCCGCAGAACGTTCAGCCGGCGGCTGCAGCGTTCGTCTGAATAAAGAACCAATCATCGAATACTTCAAGTCCAACATCACGCTGCTGCGCTGGATGATCGACAATGGGTATCAGGACGCGCGCACTCTAGAGCGACGTGCACAAGCAATGGAAGCATGGCTGGAGAATCCAGAACTGCTAGAAGCTGATGCAGATGCGGAATATTACAAGGTTATCGAGATCGATCTTAACGAAATTACTGAGCCACTGCTGGCCTGCCCTAATGACCCAGACGACGTGAGGACTCTTTCTGACGTACAAGGCACGCAGATCGACGAGGTCTTCATCGGATCTTGCATGACTAACATCGGTCACTTCCGCGCGGCTGCCGAGGTCTTAAAACAGGTCGACGGTGGCCTTCCCGCGAAGCTTTGGATCGCGCCTCCAACGAAGATGGACGAGCATCAGCTAAGTGAAGAAGGCATCTACAATATTTTCGGTGTATCGGGTGCACGGACCGAGATGCCAGGCTGCTCGCTATGCATGGGCAACCAGGCACGAGTTGCACCAAACTCTACGGTGGTATCGACCTCTACGCGAAACTTCCCCAACCGGCTCGGACAGGGAGCGAATGTTTATCTCTCATCATCTGAGTTGGCAGCTGTCTGCGCGGCTCTCGGTAAAATTCCAACTATGGATGAGTACATGAGCTATATGGGCAACATCAATACCATGGCTGATAGCATCTATCGTTATATGAACTTCAACGAGATTGCGGACTTTATGGAAGCGGCAGATCGGGCGAAGAATATTCCCGTGACTAATGTGCAGGAAGTCGCCAAGTAAAACCTAAAACCCGCTTGAATAAAAAAGGTGGCCTAGGCCACCTTTTTTATTGCCTCATCATCTGTCGCCGCTATAGGCGCCAATTAGATCGTGCTCTTCTCTATGATTTCGAATAAGTCCTTCGATAGTTCCTCCTGCGCCTTGATCCGCCGAAGTTGTGCCTGCATCAACCCCTGCCGCTTCGCACTGAACTTCCTCCAGCGTGTCAACGGTGTTAGGAGTCGAGAAGCTATCTGTGGATTCAGCTTATCGAGAACCAGAACCTGATCAGCTAAGAACTCGTAACCCTCGCCACTGGTATCATGAAACCCAACATGATTCTGGCCACAGAACGCACCAATCAGTGATCGTACTTTATTGGGGTTGCGAATATCGAAGTCCGCATGCTCAAGCAACTGCTTAACTTGCGCCAAGCTACCGGGTAGCTGACAGACAGCCTGCACCACAAACCATTGATCAACCACGAGCGGCTCATGACTCCATTGCTTGTAAAAACTAGCTAGCGCATCGCGTTTTAATTCGACTGCGGCTTCTGCGCCACTATTGACCAGACAACGCAGGCCAGACAGTTGGTCGGTCATATTGCTAGCCTGAACAAACTGCTGCTGCGCCAACGCAACTGCTTCATCCTTGTCGCTTCTCATCAGATAGGATAGCGCCAGGTTCTTAAGCGACCTTCTAGCTATTGATTCAGCATCTGCAGCGTACTCAGCATCGCTCGTGTTATTGGTATACACATCGAGGAACGATGAATAGAACTTAACGGAGAGCCCATTCAATAAAAACTCACGTACAAGGTGAATGCTCTCAACATCGGCAACCCCTGCTCTCTCGATCAGAAAACCAATCGTGGGAAGACTAAGCAGTTGTGCGACCATTGCCTTATCCACACTGGGGTCAGACAGGGTCGAATCAAGCACTCCCGTATAGGCGTCAACCAAACTCTGCGGAAGAGCTAAATCCCTGCCCGCCGCCAAATCAGACTGAAGCTCGTCGATTAGCCCTATAGTAAGCAACTGAGAAGCGTTCCAACGGTTGAAACCATCGCTGTCGTTGACCATGAGAAATAACAAATCATCACGGGAATAGTCATACTGCAGCCTCACCGGTGCGCTAAAGCCGCGCAGCAATGAAGGTATTGGTTCAGATTCCAACCCCTCAAAGACGAACTGCTGCTCTTGGTGTGTTACGGACAACACTCTATCGGTTTTGCTCGTAGCTGCATCATCGCCAAGCAACCTCAGTGGCAGGTCTTTGCCATCGCTTCCCAGCAAACCCAGCCGCAAAGGGACCGTTAATGGCTTCTTGTTCGACTGCCCCGGAGTGTCCGGACAGGACTGGCTAACATGCAGCGTGTAATGCTTGTTGTCTGCATCAAATTCGCTCTGGATAGAGAGCACTGGAGTACCAGCCTGATAGTACCAGTTACGAAACTGACCTAGATCGATGCCACTAGCATCCTCCATGGCCTTTACAAAATCCTCTGTAGTTACGGCCTGTCCATCGTGCCTTTCAAAGTATAAGTCACTGCCTGCTCTAAATTTCTCAGGCCCTAGCAACAAGGCGATCATACGAACAACCTCTGCACCCTTCTCGTAGATGGTAACCGTGTAAAAATTGGAGATTTCCATGTAAGAGTCAGGTCGCACCGAATGTGCCATCGGACCTCCATCTTCTGCGAACTGTACGGTTTGCAGGAAGGAGACATCCTCAACTCTTTTGACTGTCCGCGAGCCCATATCCGCGGAAAACTCAGAATCGCGGTATACGGTAAATCCTTCCTTCAAGCTAAGCTGAAACCAATCTCTACAGGTGACTCGGTTACCAGACCAATTGTGAAAATATTCATGAGCGACAACCGCCTCGACACGCTGAAAGGAAAAGTCGGTTGTGGTTTGTGGGCTGGCAAGCACGCAGGAGGTGTTAAATACATTCAGGCCCTTGTTCTCCATCGCACCCATATTAAAGTCGTCGACCGCAACGATCATGAATATATCGAGATCGTATTCACGACCATATACCTCCTCGTCCCAGCGCATCGAATTTTTCAGCGATAGCATCGCATGGTCGCACTTGTCGATATCCTTTTCTTCGACGAATATACGCAGATCGATCTCTCGATCGCTGCAGGTTACAAAGGTATCATCAAGGCTGAGCAGATCACCCGCCACCAGAGCGAATAAGTAGCTCGGCTTCTTAAACGGATCTTCCCAAGTTACCCAGTGCCTGTCGGGCGCGCCCTCTACATCACCGCTTGCGATATTATTACCGTTGGAAAGCAGTACCGGGTACTTGGCTTTTTCTGCCGCTACCGTGGTGGTAAATACCGACATGACATCGGGGCGATCTAGATAATAAGTGATGCGGCGAAAGCCTTCTGCCTCGCACTGCGTACAGAACATCTTCTTTGACTTATATAAGCCCTCAAGCGCCATGTTATTTTGCGGCTCGATTCTTGTGTGACACTCAAACAGAAATTCTTCGAATGATGCACCTAGAAGACCGTCCAGCGCTGGGATAGTTAAGCCCTCATCGTCTTGACTGTATTGATCGGAATTTAATAGTTGACCGTTTATAAAAACTTTTTCTAACTTTAAGAGCTGCCCATGTAGCCATAGGCTGGTGACGTCAGAGCCCCCGCTACATTTAAAGAGCAGCTTGGAGACAACGCTCGCATGGTCTTCATATAGGTCGAAATGAAGATCTGTGGTTTCGATAGTAAATGGTGGCGGCCTATAGTCTTTCAAATAGGTAGTTCTGGCCGATGCGTTTTTCATAGTCTACAACTCTGTCTGTTTAGGTTTTAAAATACGCCCGTGCGGATTCGCAAGGCACTGCTTAGGGTTAACACTCTACTAATTATCTACTAACTATCCATCTACTAACTATGAAGCGCGACCTCATAACCTGCAAACCGGCGCATGTTTATAACTCCCGAATCGAGAATTAAATATTGGCCCTTTATCCCTAATAACGTCCCTTCAACGATAGGAGTCTTGTCGAAATTGAGAGACGTTACCTTTTCTGGATAGCTCACTACAGGATAGTCGATCAATACCACATCGACTCCATTGAGAACGCTAATCGCGAAGAATCCAAACTTGTCTTCTAACTCCTTCAAATCGGACTGACACATATCAATCAGTTTCTTTGCCTCTGCATGCAAATCTAACGGGGTGGCCTGGCCCTTGAGCATATCCCTCCAATTCGTCTTGTCAGCGACAAATTGCTTAAACATTACCTCCACCTCACCGGACTGGAGTCGAGTGCGCACTCGAATAATCGCGAGGGCTTGTGTCGCTCCCTGATCGATCCAACGCGTGGGAACTTGTGTACCTCGGGTTATGCCTACCTTGAGACCAGACGAATTCGCTAGATAGACGATGTGATCCTGCAAGCAGAAACGTTCACCCCAAGCAGGATCGCGGCAAGTTCCCTGATCGAAGTGACACTTCTCGGGATGAATGATGCAAGAATCGCACTCGGCTAATTTCTGAAAACAAGGATAGCAGTAGCCTGAATTAAAGCTTTTGTTTGTTTTTCGTCCACAATTTGTACAATTTATGAGACCGCTATACTGCAAGCTGATTTTTTTCTCCAACAGCGGATTAAGTGAAATTTCTTCTTCACCTAGACGTAGCTGATATTCTACAGGCTGCGAAAGGCGACTCCGCATTTTCCTCAGCGTACCCTGCCCCAAAATTTTCATGTCGTGCTTCCTTCCTTGTTCCCTTTCTCGTTCATAGGGCTATTGCTCGTTAGCATTGGTAACTATGGTAATAGTCTGAGTTAGCTCTGGGGCTACCTTACTCTTACAGCTCGCCGAAAGGTCAAACCCAACTCTCTCTTGCTCCGGCAGATGTTTCGCTTCATACAATATAATTGCCTGCATGCAGAAATCAATCTGCTGTGCATTCAGGCGCGCTCCATCACCCCATTTGCCAAGCTCTACGGCAAGCTTAAGAGAACCGTACACATCCGAATTCATTTCATCTATCAACTGTTCGATAGACTCAGGCCTCGCCATGAAAAGCTCTTCGAAACCAGGTTGTTTATTATCAGACATCTCATCAAACCTCATATCAAATCTTTCATAAAAGTTCGTATAAACAACCTTCTTCATTATCTAGCTACCGATTGCCTCACGGCCTAGGACGAACCTATAGTGACCTACGACTCCCACACCCACCACCAGGCCTGCTATGAGTCCGCCAAGGTGCGCGGCATTCGCTACCCAGGACGAGGCAAAGACTTCCATTGCAACCAGCGAGATGACAAAGACCACAAACATTTTGTTATTGATGAGTAGATTGCTGCGCGGCATGAAGGTATGCACTATCCATGTATAACCAACCAAACCGTAGACCACTCCCGACATGCCGCCGAAATTGTTGTAGCCGCTAGTCAGGTATTGTGCGGTATTCCCGGCGAACGAACAGAATAGTATCAACATGATGAATAGCCAGCGTGGCTGCACGCTTTCTAATTGACGCCCAAAATACCACAGCCACATCATGTTAAAGACGAGATGCAGTTCCCCGAAATGAAGCAGCATAGGACTCAAACTTCGCAGTATTGCCGCAGGGCTATCTATGCTCGCAAGCAGAGGGAGTAGTCCAGAAGAATCTAGCACAGGATAAAACAGGATCGCCACACGCTGTGATTCAGCACCAAGCAAACTGAGCACGGCAACCAATAAGCACGCCAGAATGAGACTAAAGCTTACCGGGGCCCGCATAGAGGCTTGAATGAGCTTACGTAGAAAAGCAATAGGCCTGAATAGAGACGTTAAATTATAAGCGACAGGACTCCCCAGAGAAGAGTCTTCATCAAATGGCCAAGTCGCAAGAGTTTCACGAACCAGAGTCGCCTGCTGATCACTTTCAACCCAAATAACCTGCTGACCAGATTCCTCGTTGATGCGATGAGCAATACCCTGACTTTGCAAGAATCGACTAAAGCGCAACAAATTGACTTCTATGGGCAGACTCGCCGCTCTAATCATCATCCCTAACCAAACGACTGCCCCAGCCTAATTTACTTCGACAAGCCTGATAGAAGGAGTGCTCTGGCGGATGAATGAGTTTCAGCGGCACATCTTTCTTGCGTACGATGAACTCATCTCCTGCTGATGCGGTATATAACACCTGACCATCACAGCTGACCTGTGGCTCAAGAGTTTCTTGCGGAGAAACCACTATGCGAATTTCGCTATCCCCATCTACTACGATGGGACGGTTACCGAGTGAGTGTGGATACATGGGCACCAACACGACCGCGTTAAGACTCGGATGCATTATAGGACCACCCGCAGACAATGCATAAGCTGTAGAACCTGTAGGTGTCGCGACGATAAGACCATCGGAGTCCAGAGAGTAGACAAAAATACCGTCGACAAATAACTCAAACTTTATCATCTGTGCCGCCTTTCCAGGATGCAGAACGACATCATTCAGGGCGGAACCCAGATAGTGATCTTCAGAATTTTTCGAGGAGTTCGGTCGTACTACGACGTCGAGCAGAAACCGAGAGTCAACGCTGTAACTGCCATCTAGGACTGCAGTGATACCCTCTTCCAATTCATCGGGAAGAATATCGGTAAGAAAGCCGAGTCGCCCACGATTTATACCAATTACCGGCACCTGATCGGACGCAACAAACTTGGCCACGTTTAACATGCTGCCATCGCCACCGACCACAATCACCAGATCACAGAACTTCGAGAGTTCGGCACGCTGACATTGCTTCTGTCCGTGACCGCTCACCAGTTCAGCGGTCAGATCGTCTACGAATACAGTTAAATCTTTCTCACTCAAAAAATCCAACAGCCGACGCAGCGTATCGACCACTCGCGCATTACCAGAACGGCCCACGATTCCTATGTTATTGAATTCTGCCATCGCCAAACCCTTAGCTATTTGGTTCAAGGATTTTTAATGCAGCTAAGCTGCTTTACCTCATCCACGAGCGCGTCAGTATATCACAGCGAATGGCTCGCAATTCACCACATCCTTGACTCGATAGTAATCCTTGAGGCCGCGAAGTTACTGGCTGTTCGAGTAGAAAGCAAGATTGAGAAGAGGATAGCTAGGAACCTAACAAGATCAGAATTTACTCAACGCTAAGCAGATAAGGTTCTCGCGTGTACACCAGCTCGCCACTACTCTCTACCCAATACGCAATGTACACCACTAGCTTCTGATTCGAGAACGCTTGGCCGAATCGAAAACCATCCAATATCGTAAGATGTTCAAGCTTGCGCAGCGCACGCTTGCCACTGAACGCGATCAAGCCTTCTGGTGTCCTATCCCACTTTTCCAGCTCTCCCAATTCGTTCAGCTGGTAAAGACCCTGACCCTGGAGCCCAATAAGCATAAAGATGCTGCCTTGCAAGCCAACGTGCCGCTCGTCTATCTCTACCTCCGCCTCGATGCTTACCGAATCAGTCGTACTAGCCCTCTTCGTGAAGGATAAGCCGCCATCATTGCTCGCCGCTATAGATAGTTTTGCTGTACTCGCTTCTCCAGAACGCGTGTAGATAGTCGCTTTCGGTAATTCAGGCACCCTCGTGGGAAAATAATTCGCAATCTGGTGCCGAACAAGGTTTAGAGACTGCACGGCATCCGCTCCAAACTCATGCTCAGCATCGACACCACAGTCAAACCCTAGACAGTCTTGAAGCGGATTGGAGAAAAGCAATACTCGCGTCTCAGCGTTAAACGCCTCTGGATAGGCCATTATCGTGACGAACTGGCCTTCGACTCCGTAGCCAGTTGAAAAATTAAAAGTGCCGCCACTGCCATCTTCTAAGTGCGAATGGCTTAGCCCCATGTTGTGCCCTAGCTCATGAGCGGCAACCAGATCGACAGGACAATCCACCGATATATGCGAGTAGGCAGTGTTTCGCTCTGCCCCACTACTAAAGTCTCCATTCGTACTAAACCCGCCTACTGGCGCCAAGCCGCAACGTCCTTCACCGGCCTGCGTTGGTCGAAACAATATAACCAGGTCGGCTCCATAGGTATCTCGCAGGCTATCTACTGTGCTGAACGCGCTATCCGTCTTCTCAATCAGATGATTAAGTGCGGTGCCCATATCATCACTGTCGTTGTAGTTAACTAGACCGTGGTAGACCGGGCGCAGTGTGATCTTGACGCCGCTGTCGGCATAGATCTGATTTGCAACGCTGATCAATTGGTTAATACGAGTCTGGACACCATGGGGATAGATGGCAGCAGCACCCGGGGTATAGAGAGTTAGTACATCGATAACAGAATTACTGTTGTCCACCGAGCTGGGATTAGTAGCATCGGTAGACAGCAACAGCTCATTGAAGTCACTAATGCCATCTCCATCGCTGTCTACTCGAACATCTTCGACTACATTTACAATGCCATCGACTCGCAGGTTACCCATGACCACCGAACTGGTAACACGAGGCTTTGCCCTCTCATCGGTTGCGACGCTGTAACTGAAGGACTTTTTCTCTCCCGGCAGGAAACTTCCTAGCTCACAGTAGATGGTTTTCTGAAGGGAAAGACTCAGTTGCTCGCGGCACTCAATTGGAGCTGCAACTAATTCGCTGTTCTCTAGAACGAAAAAGATCTCCACATACAAATTGTTATGTGATTGATCACTTATGTTTTCAAACTCGAGACTGACATCAATCGTGTTACCTATCAATACGCTATCGCTGGCAAAATCCTGAGTGATGCGAAAATTACTAGAATCGATTCCAGGCGTGCTC
This sequence comes from Pseudomonadota bacterium, assembly GCA_027592275.1. Classification (GTDB taxonomy): domain Bacteria; phylum Pseudomonadota; class Gammaproteobacteria; order Pseudomonadales; family Pseudohongiellaceae; genus UBA9145. Next base: position 116,845 of record JAQCKF010000002.1, on the reverse strand, counting down.
ACGGCTGCCGTATCGGTCCCTGCGTCTGCAAGTGATGATTGCGAACTCGCGTCACCCATCTGCATCGGGAGAATGGATATTATTTCTGGCTGAGGCTTCAGCAGCGCATCGCTACTACTGGGCTTATCAATAATGATGTAATCATTCTGAAAACCCTGCTCGATGCCTACCAGATTGCCAGGCTTATAGATCCAACCCTGATAGTGCGCGCTGTCAGCATTCGCGATCGCGTATAACTGGAAGGTCTCATCATCGCTACTCAAGTGCCCGAACAGGCTGCGCGTTCCGTGGGTGATAGTGAGCGAGAAGAATTTATCGTCATCGCGTCCCTCAGCTGAGATTACTCGATCGCCATTCACATAGCGGCCAAGCGTCATAACCTGCAATTGTATCTGTCTGCTGTCGGAGATTTGCAGGCTCAGAAAGGCACCCCTGCGAATACCGTCCAACTGAGCACTATCCAGCGCTATTGGCTGCGATATCTGCGCATAGGTCGGCGGCGCCTGTTCGTTGTCGAGCTGTTGTATGGGATAGAGGAAAGCCTGCTGCCCATACACCGGAACCAGCCAAAGCAGGACCAGCATAGCCAGGAGCCGGCTCAAACCGTTCCTAATTGAGATATGCTTGATTGAAGGTGATAGGGACATGGCGATTATGAGTTAGCAGTTGCTAGCACTTCTCAACTAATTCTCTCCTCAGTCAGATTGGGCGCGAGGCGTTACAACATGGCCCGAGAGTTTGCTATTTTAGCGACTAGTTCAGCACATTGCTATCTGCAACTCGGGCTGCAGCGGCTTCTCGATACTGTTGTTTTACATTAAATAATAGTAATAAATTATTGTTTTTATTAATTTTAATTATATATTCCACCGCTGTGTATCGCCACTATTTCAGTCCCTGCCGAGAAGACGCCCTTCTCAATCAAATCAAAAAGAGCGTAGAACAGCTTACCGGTGTAGACCGGCTCGAGCGGCAAATCGGAGAATTTCGCGAACTCGCTCAGAAATGACTGCAAGGCAGAGTTGCTGCGCGCATAGCCACCACAGTGGTGAGCATCATCGACGCGCCAGCCAATGGGATCGACGCAACCACTGGCCTGCAATTGATCCAAAACTTCAGCCTGCAGATAACCATCACCCTTCAAAACACTTATTCCCAGCACCTCTGGAGCACCTACACTCTCGATTTCAGACAAACCCTTTATCAGGCCCGCCATCGTAGTGCCGGTGCCGCAACATAGCGCCACCAAATGGTTTGAACCTACATTCTGCCACTTCAGCAACGATACAATCTCTTCGCAGCCCTTGATTGCAAGGGAGTTACTGCCTCCTTCGAGTAGCAGGTGAAAGTCTCCGAACCTGACACGTAATTCTTCGAGGAAATCTGGCTCCTGCTTACGTCGATAGTCATCCCGGCTTACCGGCACCAAGGTCATCCCCTGCTCCCTGGCAAATGCGAGAACCGGATTCAATGGCTCGGGCATTTCACCTCGCACGATGCCAATAGTTCGCATCCCGAGTAGCTTGCCCGCCGCTGCTAACGCGTAAAGGTGATTAGAATAAGCCCCGCCGAAACTCAGAATGGGAAGTTCTGGCTGTTTCTGGAATTCGAGCAGATTGTATTTTAGCTTGTACCATTTATTACCCCCTAGCTGGGGATGGCACTTATCCAGGCGCAGAACATTCACAGACACGCCGGTCCGACGCAGTAATTCACAGTGCAGTGGTTCGATCGGTGGCTTGCGAATAGATAGTTCTACTGGCATGGGCTTTGAAATACAAGTAGTGAATCAGTAAGAAGGTAGTGAAACAAGACAGTAATTCGGGGGGATTTAACGAGAAAAATGGCGGACCGGACGGGACTCGAACCCGCGACCTCCGGCGTGACAGGCCGGCATTCTAACCAGCTGAACTACCGGTCCGCAGCAATCTTCTAACTATGTGGTGGGTGATGAGGGATTTGAACCCCCGACATTCGCCTTGTAAGGGCGACGCTCTCCCAACTGAGCTAATCACCCATAGCACAGAGAGAGCCGCATTTTACCGATTTAGGTCGACATGTCAACAACGACGGCGCTTTCAGAGGCAAACAAGTGAAAAAAAATATTACTATTCCCCTACTTGCTCGTATGGGTGAAGGAACCATCCCAATCCTGGGCAAGAACTTGCTCCCTCAGGATATCAATTCGCTCTAAATACACCTTATATAACAGGGTATCTGGCTCGTTCTGCTGCAAGGCCTTGAAAATACTTTCAGCAGCGCCCCAGTCTTGGCCGAAGTAGCAATCCAGTGCCTTGTGGTACTCGGACACTCTTTCGGTTAGTTCCGCATTTGCCTTATTTAACTCGCACATAGGCTCGTAACAATCCACCGCCTTGATCTTCCCCTTTACCTTTACCCGATCGATGTGCCGAAACAGGAAGCTATCCAGACCTTTTATCGCCGCCTCACCTACCAATAGCTGTATGCCGTAGAATTTCGTGAGTCCTTCTAACCTGGAACTAAGATTTACCGAATCGCCTAGCACGGTATAGGAACGGCGATAGATCGAGCCCATGTCCCCAACATTCATCATGCCTGAGTTGATACCTATGCCAATCACAACATCGGGATATCCTCTGGCCAGAAAATCGGGGCGCAGCTCATCTACTTTCTCTAACATTAACAGAGCACCCTTGATTGCATTCTCTCTGTGATTCAAATCTTCCAGAGGTGCTCCCCAGAATGCCATCACCATGTCGCCAACATATTTATCGATAATGCCGTTGTTTTCAAAAATAATCTTCGTGATTGGGGTGAAGAAATCATTCATCAATTTCTTCAGCTCTGTCGCGCTCAACGCTTCAGAGATGGTAGTAAAATTTCGAATATCGGCGAACAATACGCTGAGATCTTTACTCTCACCGTCGAAGGTATAGTTATCCGGATCATTCAGCATCGAATCAATATGGGCCGGTGGCACGTATTGATCGAACATGCCTTTTATCGTCTTGCGTGTCTGACTCTCGCTCAGGAAGCCATAGATCAAATTTGTTGCAGTAAGCAAAAATATAAGCATAAGCAGCAACACAATGGGATAGTCTAATTTGTAGACATCCCACAACTGAAAATTTCCCCACAAGGCGCCTATGAACAGGATGCTGCCTGTTGCCGCCATACTGGCCGCGCCCATAATTGGGAATAGCAACGACAAAATCAACCCAACGACGATCAGACCGAAAAAATATGCACCTCCCGCCCAATCTTGCCGGTAGGGAAAATAAATGTCTGTGGGCGGAATGAATGCAGAGAACACAGATTCTGTGGAGTTCTCACCAGAACCTACCTGAATTGTTGGCACAGAATCCAGCAGCGCATTTAACATATTGGCGTGCACCTCAACCCCTGGATAGAGGCGGTCTAATGGCATTGCGCGAATATCCCCTAGACCGGGTGCACTGGTGCCAACCAAGACCAAGCTGTTCTGCAACTGCTCCTTCTCTTCATCTGTTAAATTATCCCGCAACACATCGGTTGCAGAGATATAAGGATAAGAACTGTCATCGAACTCCGAAGACGGACCGATATACGGAACGATTACCTTCGCGAAACCGTCTGTCGGTATTTCGAATCTACCGACACCTCTGCCTACACCGACTGCCCGAACGACTTCGAACCCATTGTAATTTTGGGTAATAAGCTCGTAATTTTCCGCGAAGTTAAATACGCGCACCATCTCTAGAGAGAGTTGGATATAGGCCTGAACCGTAACGCATCAGCAGAGGAACGCGGCGAACTACACCGTCTGAATCGGGCACCTGATTCATGCTGCCACTGCCTAATGAGGCTAACTGCAGGACCTCTATATTTCCAGTGAAGCCAGTCATATCCGTAACGGCAACGGCCTCAGCCAATTCCTCACCAATATCAACAATCGATTCCGGCAGCTCGTTGTAGGCAGCCGTGGACTGCATAGTGAAATTGATCGCCAGAACCACATCGACCCCGCTTTGCATCGCTCTCGCAAAATATTGGTCGGCATCGATCTGTGGTTCAATCTGAGCCAAAGTCTCATTGAAACCCGAACTCAATTGAGAAAGATCAACAGTCTGCAATAAGTCTCGGATATTCCGATCTGGCTCTGGGAAGGTAATGTCGAAACCAACCACCAGAACACCATTGTCGCGCAGTTTCTCCGTAAGCTGACCAACCTTGATTCGATTCCAAGGATACTGGCCCTCTGCTTGTAAGGATCGTTCATCTAGATCCACAATGACGATCTTATTGTCGGGGGACTTAGTTGGTCTTGGCATGATGCTGAGCCGCTGATCGTAGACCAGATACTCCAGACGCTCGATGATATTAGTGACTATCACAGGCGGGCTGGTCTGCAGCCACAATATGAAACAGGTACTAAAAATCCCCAGATAGATAGGAAGTCTATTGCCCTCAGAGAGAAAGCGTCGAATTGGTTGTAGCATCGATGAGAGTTTCATGAAGCGCCTGATCCGCTAGGATTAGCTACGAGGGAGAATGATTATATGTCAAAGGGCCTATACATAAAACGGACGAGATAGTATGTTGCGCCAATCCTAAACTGGTTCAGGCCGAATAACGGCCATCCGCGAGCACTTAGCTATGAAAATATTCAAGGAATTCCGCTTCGAGGCGGCCCACAGGCTTCCCAATGTGCCGGTGGATCACAAATGTGCTCGTCTTCATGGCCACTCCTTCCTCGTTAAAATTGAAGTTGAAGGGCCCGTTGGCATCGACACTGGCTGGGTCATGGATTTCTCAAAGATTGGCGAGGCATTCAATCCGATCTTGGCACGGCTGGATCACTACTATCTTAATGAGATCCCCGGCTTAGAGAACCCAACCAGCGAGGTGCTCGCGCGCTGGATATGGAGTGAGTTGAAACCGGAACTAAATGAGTTGTCATCTGTAGAAATCCGCGAAACTTGCACCAGCGGCTGTGAATACCTCGGAGACTGAGAAAATCTAGGCCGTCTCGAAATTTATAGGCTCGATCTCTTCGTTCTCCAACCGCTCTGCAGCAATCTGCGCTCTGTCTTTTATCAGTTTCTTGCTGATCATAAACTCCTTCGGGCGGGCTACACAGTCGGCTGCGATCAGCACACCCTCCTTCAAATAAAATAAGGCGAAACTTGCCTCGACCCCACCATCAGCCGAACCCCTCATTACAACTTGATCGTAACCAGTACTAAGGCCGACCATTTGCAATTTAATGGAGTATTGATCCGACCAGAACCAGGGAACCGCATCGTACACCTGTTCCTTTCCGCAAATATTGGCTGCCGCCGCACGTGCTTGATCATTAGCATTCTGAACCGATTCCAACCTGATCTGGCGCTGATAGATTAGGCTGGGGTGCACAGTGCAGTCACCAGCGGCATAGATATGCTCGTCACTCGTCCGGCAATACTCATTCACTTGAATGCCGGGTCCACTCTCGATTCCAGCGCTCACAGCTAGGGATGCGTCTACTTCTACCCCTATACCAATTATTAGGAAGTCCGCTCGAAACTCTGTACCTCCAGCACAGCCGATTATCTTTTCATGCCCCTCTTCGCGAATCGATTCAACTTCAACCCCGGTATGAATCTCTACGCCCTGAGACTCATGTAGGTGCTGCATATACTCCGACATCGCTGGATTGGTAACCCTTTGCAAGATGCGCTCGGACATCTCAAGCACAGTTACACTGACTTCCTGCTCTGCTAGTACCGCAGCCGCCTCCAGCCCGATATAACCCCCACCGATTACAATAGCCCGACGCCCCTTTCTGACATGCGGCACGAGTCGGGCAATATCTGCAGCCGTACGAATATAGAATACGTTTTCCAACCCTCTCGCGGGGATGAATTCACGCACACTGGCACCGGTACACAATGCTAGCTTTTGATACCCTAAGCTCTCGCCACTGCTTAACTTAACTTCTCTTGTCTGAGTATCGATGCTACTTACTCGTGTAGACAGCAGAAGTTCAATATCGTTATCTGCATATACTTTGGCGGGTCGCAGACGCATGGCATCCAGGTCTTTTTTCCCAGCGAGGTGTTCCTTAGACAAAGGCGGCCGGTGATACGGCAACTCAGACTCCTCGCCGATTAACTTGATCGGAGCGGTCCACCCTTCCCTACGAAGTTGTAGCGCAAGAGAAACCCCTGCATGGCTAGCACCCACGATGATGCAGCTATCACTCATAATATTTTACCAATTTCGTATCCGCAGTAAACACTAGCCTGATAGCTGCCAGTCGATTGCCGTCTTGTCATATGTACGTAAATATTCGTTGCTCTTGGTAAAGTGATGGTTACCATAAAATCCCCGACTCGCAGATAGTGGCGAAGGGTGAGGTGACTGTAGGACGAGATGTCTCTGTCTATCGATCATCTCACCCTTCTTCTGGGCATAGTTTCCCCACAGAATAAAAACGATGTTTCCCATCTCCTCGTTCAGTTGATTCACTACGCTATCCGTAAATTTCTCCCATCCGATTCCCTTATGTGAAGCGGCAAGGCTCTGCTCGACTGTTAACACAGAATTGAGAAGCAGCACTCCCTGCTGCGCCCACTCAATGAGACAGCCATGCTTGGGTGGCAGAAAATTTACATCGGCAGCCAGTTCTTTGTAAATATTTCGCAGCGAAGGCGGCACTGGTACATCCGGCTTAACGGAGAAGCAGAGGCCGTGCGCCTGACCGGGGCCGTGATAGGGGTCTTGCCCGAGTATGACGACCTTCACCGCATCGAATGGCGTTGCATTAAGTGCAGCGAAGATTTCATCTGTAGCAGGATAGATCGTCTTACCAAGCGTCTTCTGTTCACGCAAAAAATTGCGCAGCTTAGTCATATATTCGGAATCGAAGTCTTCCTGTAGCCTTTTCCTCCAGGAAGTCTCGAGTTCTATCTCACTGAGTTCTGACTCGATCTGGCCCACGCGGCTTTACTCTTTGCCTAGCAGCATTTCTGCTAAGTAGGATCTTGTTGCGGGCGCATGTGCGGAAACAGCAACACATCCTTAATGGAGGCTGAATCGGTAAACAGCATGACGAGCCGATCGATGCCTATGCCCTCACCCGCAGTCGGCGGCATCCCATATTCCAGGGCCGTCACGTAGTCGTGATCAAAATGCATCGCCTCACTATCGCCTGAATCTTTCTGCGCCACCTGCTCCTTAAAACGCTCCGCTTGGTCCTCGGGGTCGTTGAGTTCCGAGAAGCCATTAGCTAACTCTCTGCCGCCGATGATCAGCTCGAATCGATCTGTGATTTCCGGGTTCTCCTCATTGCGCCTGGCTAGTGGTGAAACCTCTATAGGATATTCAGTAATAAACGTTGGTTGATCTATCTGGGCCTCTACCTTCTGGTCGAATATCTCCATTAGCACCTTACCCTTCGACCAATTTTGATCGAAATTCACATCGAGGCTGTTCGCTAGGGCCGCCACAGATTCTGCCGAGGCGAATACGGCATCATCCGCAACAGAGCAATATTTTTTTATCGAATCAGTTACAGACAGTCGTGCAAAGGGTTCTGCGAAATCATATTCCGAGCCCTGAAAGCTAACCTTGCTGCTGCCGCCAATATCGATCGCTATCTTACGAAACAGGTCTTCTGTTAAATCCATGAGGTCCTGATACCGCGCATAGGCCTGATAGAACTCCAACATCGTAAATTCAGGATTATGCCGTGTTGACAGGCCCTCATTCCTGAAATTTCGATTCAACTCGAAGACGCGCTCAAAACCGCCTACTACTAGGCGTTTAAGAAACAACTCCGGCGCCACTCGTAGAAACATTTCCTGATCCAATGCATTGTGATGAGTGATGAAAGGCCTGGCTGTTGCTCCACCTGGAATCACCTGCATCATCGGTGTCTCCACCTCCATGAAATCCAGCGACTCAAAATATTGGCGTATAAATCGCATTATGCGAGAACGAGTCTGGAAGATCTTTCGAGACTGCTCGTTAACGATTAAATCAACATAGCGCTGGCGATAGCGCATCTCGGTATCGGTCAGCCCCTTATGTTTGTCAGGTAGTGGCCGCAGCGACTTAGTAAGCAGCTCAAACCTAGATGCGCGAAGAGTCAGCTCTCCCTTCCCGGTTTTAAACATCTCACCATGAACACCGATTATATCGCCCAGATCGAACGACTTAATCTCCTCGGCCTGCTCCTCAAGGAATGACTTATTATTAATATAAATCTGCATCTGACCGTTTCCGTCCTGTAGTACGACGAACGGCCCGCGCATGCGGATTATTCTTCCTGCGATAACTGCAGTAACAGCGAGAGTTTCAAGCTCTTCCTTTGTCTTGGAATCATATTTTTCGATCAGATCACTTGATGTATCTTCCTTGATAAAGCTATTAGGGAACGCCACTCGTTTCGCTCGGATGGCTGTTAGCTTTTCTCTACGCTGAGCGATTAGCTTATTTTCGTCGTGATTTTCTTCAGTCATTTGTCTTGAATTCCTGTATCCCTGCTGTCAATTCTATTCATTCAGTTTTCACTGCCGCGAGCCTAATTTTAAGTTACAAACTACAATCCCATCTTTAAACTTGCTTCGATAAATTTATCTAAATCACCGTCGAGCACGGCCCCGGTATTAGTCATTTCGACATTCGTACGCAAATCCTTGATGCGCGACTGATCTAAAACGTAAGAGCGGATCTGACTACCCCAGCCGATATCTGCCTTCGATTCTTCAACACTCTGCATCTCTTCTTTTTGCTTCAACTCTTCCAGCTCATACAACTTTGCCTTCAGCTGCTTTATCGCCGCATCTTTGTTCTTGTGCTGCGATCGCTGACTTTGGCACTGGACCACTATGCCGCTAGGCTCATGCGTCAGGCGAATAGCGGAATCGGTTTTATTGACGTGCTGTCCGCCTGCACCACTAGCCCTATAGGTATCTATTCGTACCTGCGACATATCGAGGTTCACTTCGATGTCATCGTTTATCTCCGGCGATACAAACACGGAAGCAAATGAAGTATGACGCCGACTACCTGAGTCGAATGGCGATTTACGAACTAGACGATGCACTCCCGTTTCTGTGCGCAGCCAACCGAAGGCGTACTCACCACTGATCAGGATAGTTGCACTCTTAATTCCGGCAACATCGCCACCGGACACCTCTACAAGTTCCGCTTTGAAGCCCTTGCTCTCACCCCAGCGCAGATACATTCTGAGCAGCATCTCCGCCCAATCTTGAGCTTCGGTGCCACCGGAACCTGCCTGGATATCTAGATAGGCGCTGGCCTCATCCATCTCACCAGAAAACATGCGACGAAATTCCAGCTTTTCCAAACCCGCCTTCAGGGCTTCAAGATCTTTAATCGCCGCATCAAAGAGCTCTTCATCAGACTCTTCTTGCGCCAACGTTAATAACTCTGCGACCTCGGCAATACCAGAGTCCATCTTCTCGATGGTTGCAACGACTGCCTCCAGGCTCGAACGCTCCTTACCCAGAGCCTGTGCATAGTCAGGCTTGTCCCAAACCGAAGACTCACCAAGTTCTAGTTCAACTTCGGCCAGCCTTTCCTTCTTGGTCTCATAGTCAAAGATACCCCCTGAGACTATCGGTTCTGCTACCTAGCTCCTTTAACGCCCCAAGCTGACTGTTAATTTCCAACATCTTGCTAAATCCTATGTACGTTCTGATTGTACGGTGTGATCAAAGGCAGCATTTTACCTTATTAATCGCCCTAAATGTCAGCTCACAACACCTTGTATTAGCAGTCATACTCGAAGCTGTTGGCAATTCTTGAAAGCGTGTAAGCTCTGCCCCTGATTCCAATAGCATTCGCCTAGCTCACTAGCCAGCTCACAACAGTAGAACAGTCACCTTAGATGAAAATCGAAAATGCCAAAATCAGCTGGCTCGAGTCCGGCCTACCCTACTCTACGCAGTTCCAGGATATTTATTATTCGCGAGATGATGCAGTAGCGGAAAGCCAGCACGTCTTTTTAGAAGCGAACAAACTAAGGCAGCGCTGGGAGCAGGACAGCAGCAGTGAGGTATTTCATATTGGCGAGCTGGGGTTTGGTAGTGGCCTCAACTTCCTGCAGGTGATAAAGCTCTGGCAGGGGCTGGATAAGCGACCAGAGCGCCTTCACTACATCGCTTTCGAGAAGCATCCTCTAACGATCGAGGAGCTGCAGAGGATTCATCAGCGGTGGACTAGTCTTGTCGCCCAAAGCGCTGAGTTGTTAGAGCAATACACAGACCATAGTGAAGGCTGTCATCGCATACCACTTACAAATGGAATCATTCTCGATGTTTACTATGGCGACGCCTTTGGTCAATTGAAGCAACGTATGACCCACGCCTGCCCTGCTATACAGTGCTGGTTCTTGGATGGATTCTCGCCCGCTAACAATATCGAGCTGTGGGAAGAACCACTTATGCATTTACTCGCTAGCTGCAGCGATGAGAGCACCACGCTTAGCACCTACAGTGTAGCCGGAAAAGTACGCTCCGCTCTCAAGAATGCTGGCTTCGAAGTGAGCAAAATTGAAGGTTTCGGGAGAAAGCGTCACAGTCTCTACGCAGTCATGCCTGCAAGTGAAATTGAATCCCTAGAAGGCAAACCAAAAGAGGAGGAATCACTGCACAGCACAGACGCTCCTTGGTTCACCCTACCAAAGCCCCATTTCACAGGAAAAACTGCCGTCATCATCGGCGCGGGTCTCGCCGGCTGCAGCACCGCACATAGTCTCGCGCTGCGTGGGTGGACGGTAACCGTAGTCGATGCCCAGAGTAAGCCGGCAAGCGATGCATCGGGAAATGCTCAAATGGCCCTGCGTTGTCGGTTATTTAACACACCCTCAGCAGAAGCGCAGTTCTTTCTCCACGCCTATCTGTTCGCACTGCGGCAATTTACACAGATCAGAAGGCACTCGAACCTTGCATGGAATCCTTGCGGCGTGCTGCAGCTATCGAATGCCATGAACAAGAGAAACCCGCTTCAATTGGAAAAACTGCAGCACCTCTACTCGAGTCAAATAGTACGATTCCTGTCCAAAGTCCAAGCGTCGAGTGAGGCTGGCATAGCATTAAGTGAAGAAGCTTGGTTCTTTCCATCCGGCGGAGCAATGGCACCGGAATCTCTATGCGAGACCTATCTCGCCCACACGAACATAAGCTGCATTTTTAATGCGCGAGTTACTAAGTTAGAAACAACGGAGGAAAAATGGCAGGTGGATGCAGGCCAGGTGCAGCCAATTGATGCGGACGTTGTTGTCATAGCCAACAGCCATAGTGCAATGCAGCTTAGCCAATGTAAGGGTCTGCCTCTGCAATCTTTACGCGGACAAACCTCAGAGATATCCACCAATGAAAGTAGTAGCAAACTCAAAAGTGTAGTCAGCGGTGGCCGCACTGTATTCCCTGCTAGCGAAGGCCGGCACCTCCTCTCTGCCAGCTACGCTAACAGCAATGAGTTGCAAGCACATCGAGCAGACTCTCAGGAGAATCGTGTAGTTGCTGCCACTAATTTTGCTGATGCTGACATTTTAAATGAAGAGGCTGTCGCTGAGCGTGTATCGCTACGCTGCAACTCTCCCGATCGCATGCCGCTCGTTGGTATGGCGCCGAATCTAGAGATGATGCGCACGACCTATGCGGAGCTTGCAAGAAACGCGAGGGCGAAGATTAATTCGCCGGGTGAGTATCATGCTGGCCTATATCTGAACGTTGCGCATGGGTCGAATGGGCTTGCTAGCTGTCCGCTAAGTGCCGAATTCCTAGCGAGCCTAATCACAAACGAAAACCTGCCGTTGAGTCGTGACATAGCTCGGCGCCTCAATCCAACGCGTTTTCTGATCAAAGATTTAAAGAAGCAGCGATAGCTAGCGCTCAAAGAAGGCCTGAATTAACGCACCCGTAGACTCGACATCAGCAATCCCTGCACTCTCCCGAATGGAGTGCATAGCGAAACTCGCAATCCCTATATCGACTGTTGAGATGCCGAGCAGCGCAGAGGTGATAGGACCGATGGTGCTGCCGCATGCCATATCGGAACGCATGACAAACGATTGATGGCTTATACCTAGCCGATTGCAGAGTGATTTTAGCAGCGCAATAGACTCACTATTACTAGCGTAGCGTTGATTCGCATTAATCTTGATGACAGGGCCGGCATTCAGCTTAGGCGAGTGCGCAATATCGTGCTTGTCCGAGAAATTAGGATGAACACCGTGGGCGTTGTCTACAGAGAGCATGAGAGAGTTTTGTATCGCCCTATCGAAACTAGCGGCACTGCTTCCCTCAATTTTATCCTCTGACTCCAGCATTCTCTGCAGTACAGATTTCAGGAAAGGCCCTTCTGCCCCGGAGGCTGAGACCGAACCCACTTCTTCATGGTCATTACAAACTAAGACGCTAGCAGTTTCATCCTTACTCTCAATTAAGGAATGAAGCGCGACATAGCAGCTCAACAAATTATCGAGGCGAGCGCTACTAATAAATTGTTTACGCAGGCCAACTAATGCTGGCGCCTGTGTATCGTAGAGTAGTAATTCATGAGAAAGAACCGCTCTGGCATTTAGGCAGCTTAATTCTGTCTGCAGGTATTCGAGCAAATAATCTTCGAAGTTGAATTTTTCATCAGCATCTAACTGCAGCAAAATAGGAGGCAGTTCTTTTTGCTTGTCGATCAATCGCCCATCGTTCGCGTTACTATCGAGATGAATCGCGAGACTAGGAATGAATGCGACAGGATCTTTCAGGTCCACGAGAATCGAGGACAAGCACCCATCGGCATTCTCGTAACTTACCCGGCCGGCGATTGATAAGTCTCTATCGAACCAAGGATGTAGCAATGCACCCCCATAGACTTCGACGCCTAACTGGGCATAGCCTTGGCTAGAAACGTCCGCATGAGGTTTTATCTTTAGGCAGGGACTATCGGTGTGTGCTCCCGCTATTCTAAAACCGCTATCGGGAAGATCGCCTGCACCGGTCTTGAATGCGATGAGAGCCGAATCATTGCGAGTTACATAGTAGCGTGTGTTTTTATCCAGATTCCAGCTGTTCGAAGAGTCAAGGCGCTGGAAGCCAGCTTCGTCCAACAACGTCGCCATGTTGGCAACGGCGTGGAAAGGTGTGGGGGATTGCTGCAGAAACTGCAGCAATCCTTTTTGACGTTCAGTGCTAGCCAAAATAGTGCTCTATCTAGTAATTTCTGGTGACTTAGTCTAGCGAATTTCTATAATTTCTACGTCGAAGATCAACGCAGAATTCGGCGGAATAGCCGGCGTAGGTGATGCTTCACCATAGGCCATGGCTGCAGGTATGAATAGGCGCCACTTGTCCCCTACTGACATCAACTGCAGACCTTCAGTCCATCCGCTAATCACTTGGGACAAACCGAACTGTGCTGGTTCGCCGCGATCAACTGAGCTATCGAATACCGTGCCATCAATTAGCGTGCCGTGGTAATGGGCAAGAACTGAATCTGTAGCTGAGGGTGAAGCACCGCCGGCAGGGCCAGACTCCAGCACCATGTATTGCAAACCCGACTCAAGTGTCATAACACCCTCCTGACTCGAGTTATTCTCTAGGAATTCTACGCTGGCGGCCGTGCTTTCTGTCAAGGCTGCCTGCTGCTGCTGCGCCATACGCTGCTGAAACAATTGAATCGAAGCGAACATATCTTCATCGCTCATTCTCACATCGTCGTTAATCGCATCGAGCATGCCTGCCATGAAGACATCAAGTTCTACGCCTTCCAAAAGCCCCTGAGACTGCAGGTTCTGTCCGATGTTGGCGCCGAGAGAGTAGGCGATCTGCGCATCTTCACTTTCCAGATCTGAATCACCCTGTGCAAATAACTGAGCGCTCAGTAAGGCAGCGAATATCGCTACGAGGGTTCGGCTCTTACGTGTGCTTATGTTCATGCTAAATTCCTTAGATTCATTGGACAATTGCTGGGATAAGGGTTTCAATCCCGTCAGCGACAAAACTTTCGCATACTAACTGGGATGCCCAGCAAATACCAGTCTGACGCCGGAGAAACCAACCGTAACCAGGCTGTATCCAAGCCTATTTTCTCACTATTTGCGAAGCTTTGCCAAACATGAAAAACCGTCTCTATCAGGTAATAGATACCACATCCAGAGCCTCTAGATTAGTAGCTGCCGCTCTGCTGATTTCGATTTCGGCCTGCTCGCAGAACTATACTGTTTCGGTAAACAATCAGGCAGTTTTCGACCCAACAGGACGACTCTTCAATGGCGACCTCGCCGATCCTGACCTTCAAGGTTGTGTGAATATCGCGATGCAACAACAGAACCTGCAAAATGCAGAGTTGTTGCGCGTATTGTCCTGTGGCAGTTCAGAGGTGGAGACAGTAGAAGCTATCGAGCAACTTACTCAATTGCGTTTTCTTGACCTGAGCAACAACTTCATACGCGATATATCGCCCCTGCAGGGCCTACGATCACTAGGCGGGCTAAATCTTATGAACAACGAGATTGCCGATATCAGCCCTCTACTGAACATGGCAAATCTGGCCTCAATCAATTTAGTCGGCAACAACAACATACCTTGCCAACAGCTTCTTATCTTGGAAGCCAGGCTGGGAAGCAACCTCAGCGGACCAGATAGCTGTCGAAACTAAATTCTTCCGAAGGCGGCCCACTATGAAATCGGAATTCCGTGTCCGGCTCAGAGACTAGACGGCTTTCCTCAGCGGCAATTTGCTCGAGCTTTGGCCCTATATCCTTATCAGAATACTCCCTCGCTAGAGCTAGATAATCCTCGAAATGTCGCGCCTCCGATTTAAGGAGGCTGCGGTAGAACTTCTGCAACTCGCCATCCAGAAGCGGCGCCAATTTCGCAAAACGCTCACAAGAGCGCGCCTCAATAAACGCGCCCACAATAAATGTGTCGATGAGTTGCTGTCTTTCTTCCTTGGCGATCAACTCGCGCAGGCCTGCCGCGTAGCGCGAAGGACTTAACCTCACGTACTCGATGCCTCTAGCCTGCATTATTTCAACGACCTGCTGAAAATGCAGCAACTCCTCTCGGGCTAACTGCGACATCTTCTTGAGCAAATCCGGCTTATTTGTGTGCCGGTACATAAGGTTCATCGCTGTGGCTGCCGCTTTCTTCTCGCAGTTAGCGTGATCAATGAGCAGGATGTCCTGATGTACAAGCGCCTCTTGCAGCCAGGCATCCGGTGTAGCGCAGGGCAGAAAATTTGTTATTTCAGTGAGCATATGAACTGGCGCATGTATGACTTTGCGAAGGTATTTACAGAATATTAGTGGCGAGTCTTATCCGGCAACTCTTTCTTTTCATCATCAGCTGCCGGCTTTACTTCTTCGTCAGGAGCATCTTCTTCGATGTCCGTTGCTAGCGCTTCATGCTCGAGCTTCTTGGAGGTCTTCGCTCCAAGGGTTTTAAGATCCTCTACACGTCGTATTAGATTTCCTGTACCGGATCGAAGCTTGTTGTGCGCCTTGTCATAACTCTTCTTACTCGAATCGATCCTCGCACCAACATCCTCAAGGTCAGTGACGAAGTTTACGAACTTGTCATACAGCGCACCTGCCTTCTCAGCGATCTCTACAGCATTTTGGTTCTGCTGATCCAGGCGCCAAAGATTCTGTGCCAGTTTCAATGTCGTTAGCAACATTGTCGGGCTAACGAAAACGATGTTCTTCTCAAAGGCGTACTGAGATAAACTCGGATCGTTCTGTATCGCGACTGAGTAGGCGGCGTCAATCGGCATGAACAAGAACACATAATCTAGCGTACTGATACCCGCTAGATTCTGATAGTCCTTGCCCGACAGCCCTTTAACATGACTGCGCACAGACTGCACATGCTGCTTCAGAAACCCTGCTTTCTCGTCTACATTATCGCTCGAGCAGTAAGCATCCCAAGCCTTCAGTGACACCTTGGAGTCTATAATGATATCCCGTGACTCAGGCAGGTGAACGACGACATCGGGCTGGAACTTACCGCCCTGCGTAGATTGCAAACTCACTTGCACTTCGTATTCTCTACCCTTAACTAGGCCGGAATTTTCAAGCAGAGTCTCGAGGATCATTTCGCCCCAGTTCCCCTGCGCCTTATTGTCACCCTTCAATGCGTTGGTCAGGTTCACAGCGTCTTCACTGATCTGCATGTTCATTTCTTGCAGCTGCTTAATTTCCTTCGCCAGCGAGAACCGCTCTTTGGATTCTTTGTCGTAAGTGTCTTCTACGCGTTTTTCGAACTGACGAATCTTATCCTGCAATGGATTTAACACTGTGGAAAGGCTTTCTTTGTTGTTGTCGACTAGCTTCTTGCTCTTGTCGTCGAATATTTTGTTAGCTATATTTTCAAAAGCCTCGCCCATCTGCTCTTTCGATTCATTTAGAAATACGAGATCTTTGCTGTGCTGGATTTTCTCCATCTCCAAGCTAGTCTCGAGCTTAGCCTTGTGTACGTGCAGTGACTGCAGCTCGATGTTAAGAGCAGCGCTTTGCTTCTCTGAATTTTTCAGAGACTGTATGGCATTGCCTAACTCAGCTTCTCTGGCCAGCAGCTTCTCTCGAGACGACAACTCCGCCAACTTCAGCTGCTGTGACTGACGCAGAGCCCAAGCAAGGAGGCCTATCAATATGATAGCTAGAACACAGAGGGCGATAATAATTGGGGAATTCATAATTCTCGCATTAAAGTGGGCGGCCTATACCACGGCGAAACGAAAGTTGCGGCGAGACAAAAGCGGCGATAAAGACAAATATCTGTATCGCTGCTTTAGTTCAAATTGTTGTTGATGACGAGTAATAACTCGGCGGCAAGCTCTGACAGATCGTCGGCTGCTTCCAATGGTTCGGCAATTACAGTAACAACACCATCCCCATCTACGAGCCGAACACTGAAGTCTTGCTCTACAGCAACAGTTTCTCCATCGCCGCGGTTAAATAGCCGTCCTATGAATCCGGGCTCATCTCCTTCTTCGCTGATGCCAGAGAAACGCACATTAAGAAAGGCCAGGTCACGGTCATTCTCCAGAATAGTCACTCCCGCTTCGTCTAACGCTGAGCGAACCAACACCCACGCGCGCCTATAACTGAGGCGAAGCTCCAATACCTGCTGGCCCTGCCCGTCCTCGACGATATTTGCCTTTCTTTCAGCTTCGATACTACCCGCGAGAAGGCTGGCTGATGAAGCTTGATAGACATCGTTTCTATCAGCTAAATATTGTGAAAGGCTATCCAAGATTTGGCGCTCTCGATCTTCCGATACGGAAGCCTCCGGCCAGGTTGTCACTAACGGAGCCGGCTCACTCCTGGGGCTTTCCACATGAATCACATAGATCTCTGAATAACCGGAATGTAGGCCTGGCTCTATGGTGATGCGATATTTATGCCGCGTCTCCAAATTGCTATCAACTTCCAGCCAAGAAGTTTCCATGATGCCCGCACCGGGGTCCTCGTATTCTAAAATCACTTCCAGTTGCGTCCAGTAATCTCGCACCAATGGCCATACCTGCCCCGGTATAGCATCCAAGACTATCCAACTAGTATCGGTCAAATTTTGTATGATCACGCCTTCCCGGCGACTCGCCTCAATAGGCTTAGGTAGAGGAATCCCATCGAAGGGTAAAGCAGAAATGGAAAGCGGCGCTGGAATGACATAGAGCTCATCCAGCGTATAGCTATCCAGGTCATCAGGAATCGCCATCAAGGGCAATACTGGAGCCTCCATATAATCGTCCGCACGATCACGAAAAGGTCCGTCCTCATCTGCTAGGTAATTACACCCGGTAAGCGACATCGCGAACACTAGGATTAATAGGGGTTTAGACATGCAACTTTGTTCCTGTATTACGGCGTTCATAACTATATCTGATCCAGCACATTACACATCAATGCCTGCTTGCGCGAGAGCTTCCCGGACTTTGACGTGATATTGCTCATCAAGTTCCACAAGTGGCAATCTTATTGCACTGCCTATCTTCCCCATAGCTTGGAGAGCCCACTTCACTGGGACAGGGTTCCCCTCAAGAAACAGATCCCGATGCAATCGTTCTAACTTCTTATCTACAGCGCTCGCTGCCTGCTCATTGCCTGCCAAGGCTTCAGCACACATCTGTGACATCAATTGAGGTGCCACATTCGCCGTAACGGATATAGTGCCATCAGCTCCAGCTAATATCAGGGGCAGACTGAGCGCATCTTCACCACTATAGATGGAAAGTTGCTCACCACAGTGTTCGATCAACTCCAATCCTCGCGCCAGGTCACCGCTGGCGTCTTTGATCGCAACTATGCTATCAATTTCGGCAAGTCGTTTAACGGTGGCAAGCTGTAAATCGCAAGCGGTGCGTCCCGGCACATTATAGAGAATCTGCGGAATGTCCACGCCCTGCGCTATGAGCTTAAAGTGTTGATACAATCCTTCCTGTGAAGGCCTGTTGTAATAAGGCGTAACTAGTAGCGCCGCATCTGCGCCATTCTTTTTTGCGGACTCAGTGAAATAGAGCGCTTCGGCAGTGTTATTCGATCCGGTGCCGGCTATTACTGGAATTCTTCCATTGACCACATTGACGCAATGAGCGACCAAATCACAATGCTCATCGGTGCTGAGGGTGGCAGACTCTCCAGTGGTGCCAACGATAACTACTGCATTCGTTCCCGAGGCAATATGCCATTCGAGTAGTGCATTTAGCCCGTCTATATCCAGCGATCCATCGGACTGCATCGGCGTAACTATGGCAACAATACTGCCGCGTATTTGATCAAGCATGGTAGTACCCGTAGAAAATTGAAGCTGCGGATTTTAGCACAGCAAAAGGACATCAACCAAAGGAGTCACGGCGCCGCTAGGCAGCACCGCCTTGTTTCGCTTCGGACTCTGCGCCGGGCTGCATCTTATTTGGCCAGGCATTGATGATGGCCTTGACTAGAGTCGCCAATGGTATTGCAAAAAACACCCCTGCCAGCCCCCAAATCCCCCCAAAAACAAGGACGGCAGCAATAATCGCGACCGGATGCAAGTTAACCGCCTCGGAGAAAATGACTGGCACTAACACATTGCCATCGACCAACTGCAGCACGCCATAGGCCACGAGAGCTGTATAGAATTCACTGCCAATTCCCCACTGCACATAAGCAACAGCAGCCACTGGGATGGTTACTACTGTCGCGCCGATATAGGGAACGATAACCGAAAGCCCTACTAGCACCGAAAGCAGTAAGGCATAGTTGATGCCCAATATGACGAACATGAGATAACTAACACTGCCAACAATAAATATTTCGAGGACCTTGCCACGAATATAGTTTGAAATCTGCTGATCCATCTCCAACCAGATTCGATTCATCAAGGGGCGGTTACGCGGCAAAAAATTACCTGCGTAGTTGATTAATTCTGACTTATCCTTCATGACGAAATAGACAAGTATAGGAACTAGGACAATAAACACGACCCAAGAAATGATGCTCGGGATACTTGCCAATGAATATTCCAGCACTGATTGGCCATAGCCTCCCAGCTCTCCCTGCACGCCATTAATAAACTCTCGAATTTGCTGTTCGGAAACCAAATTCGGGTAGTTCTGGGGCAGCAATAACAGGGATGCTTGCCACTGGCTAATTAGGTTGGGTAACTCGTTCATCAATCGGCGCAGCTGATTCCAGGCAGATGGAAGAAGAAACAACAACATCGACAGGAATACGCCAATAAAAACAGCATAGACAAGGATAAAGGCAATACGCGATGAGAGGCCCCGACGCAGCAGAATATCGACTAGGCCCTGCATAAGGTAGGCAACGATGATTGCCGTAATCAGCGGCGCCAGAACACCACCGAATAGCAGCAGAACCCCGAGACCAACTGTCAGCAGCAGCATTAGGATGATTGATTCTTCATCGTGAAAATAACGATCGAGAAAATCGTTAACCAACTTCTTCATTTCCAGATATCTCCAGTAGGCAGTGGAGCCTCTAATCAAGTCTATGGCCGCTCTGCACCGTTCTTATTAAAGACGGGGTGCGCGCTGCTGTTAGGCTCAAGAGCAGGTAATGGCTATTCCATTGGCAAGCGCGACAACGCAGCAGCGGCGCGCACCAGACCGCGCCCTAAGGGGCGCAGCCAGAGTGGTCATAGACTTGGTCAGAGGCTCTTCTCTAACCCTTCTTAATCCAGTAAAAATAGGCGCTATCGTCTTTCTGAAAGTCCAGAATTTGGTGATCAGTTTGATCGACAAACATGTGGAAATCCTTCTCAGAGCCCGGGTCGGTGGCGACCACCTTCAGAATCTGAGTGGAATTCATGCTATTCAAAGCCAGTTTTGCCTTCAACAGCGGCATTGGGCACAGTAGGCCACTAAGATCTATCTCTATATCGGCGTTTATCTCCATCGCTACATTTTATCAAGCTATGCGGGCTAAACACCACGAATGATATCGTTTAAATATTGATCGAAAGTTACTCAAAACGCCGAATTAATTATGTTAATCTCGGTCTTGGAGTATTATTAGTGGACATTATGCACGCCAGTTGCCTTAAAAAATCCCTAGTGTTGTTGCTCTCAGCGATTGTACCTAGCTTGCTGTCAGCCCAGCCCGCCCTGCCCAGTCTCGGAGATCGCATCTCTGGGACCGTCTCGATTGAGCAGGAATATGCTATGGGACAGCAGTTTCTCAGCAGCATTCGTCGTGGTGCGCCGACAATTTCCGATCCACTGCTGAATGCCTACCTTGAGAACGTCACCTATAAGCTCGCATCTAGGAGCCAACTGCAGGACCACCGCCTCTCTTTTGTAATCATCGACAGCGAGGCGCTGAACGCCTTCGCCGCTCCTGGTGGCATTATCGGCGTGAATACAGGCCTATTCCTCAACGCCCAGTCCGAGGCTGAGTTTGCCTCGGTAATGGCCCACGAGATCGCTCACGTTAGCCAGCGTCATTTTGCTCGCGGTATCGACGAGGCGAAGGCCGCAAGAATTCCCGGCATGGCAGCATTGTTAGCCAGCGTAATTATCATGGCTACCTCCGATGCCAGCCACGGCACCGCTGCAGTGGCTGCAGCTCAGGGACGCGCACTTGAGAACCAACTGCGCTTCAGCAGAAGCAATGAAACAGAGGCTGATCGAGTCGGCCAAGATGTGATGTATAGCGCGGGTTTCGACCCCGATGGTATGTCGACACTATTCGAAAGACTGCTGGCCATCAACCGATTTGGGCGCCAGCCACCGGAATTCCTCCTCTCGCATCCCCTGACGGAGTCCCGCGTCTCAGGAAGCCGTGGCAGAGCCGGCCGCTACCCACGACAACAATACAGCGATAATCTCGAATACCAGATTGTCCGTGCCCGAGTGCTCGGTCACTACGCGGTCAACAAGGCTGACCTCGTTCTTGAATATGAACGCCTTCTTGAATACAGCATCAGTGAATTTACACGCGATGCGAATCGCTACGCCCTGGCTATCGCCTATTATGAGAATCAGCAGTTTTCGCAAGCAAGTGCCACTCTTGCGCCATTGCTTACGAAAGACCCGAATCGTATTAGCTATGCGGTAACTCTGGCTGAAATTCTTACCGAACAGAACGAGCCAGGACAGGCGATTAATTTCCTACAGCAGCATCTTGCTATAAACCCAGGCAATCACGCGCTGACGATGGCCTATGTTGATGCACTCATAGAATCACGCGCGTATAACGCCGCCTCAGAGGTCATGGAGCGGCATAGCCTTTCAAGGCCCAATGACTTTCAACTCTGGTACAAACTCGCCGAGACTCGGGGTCAAGCTGGCAACATCAGCGCGGTACACCAGGCTCGAGCAGAATATTTCCGACTTTTAGGAGACTATCAAAGAGCACGACAGCAATTGCGCTCGGCTTTGACGATAGAAAGTGACAACGGGATCGCGCCTGCTGAAGAGGCGCGTTTAAGACAGAAGATTCAAGAGATCGAAAATTTGCAGCAGAATGTCTACAACTGAGTATTAGAAGGTTCTAAAACTTGCCCCCTGCCCGGCACACTACCCCTTACGCTTGCCTGTACACATAGCCCTAGGCTTTTCCACGTACCTTCAGCTGATTATTCGCAGCAAAATCTAACATCCTCTGCAGCGGTATCATCGCCTGAGCAGCAAGCGCTGAATCTACGTGTATCTCATTACCGGTCTTTTGCAAAGAACCGTACAAGCTCTCCAATGAATTCATTGCCATCCATGGGCATTGCGCACAACTGCGACAGGTTGCATCGTTACCAGCTGTGGGCGCGATAATAAACTTCTTCTCGGGCGCTACCTGTTGCAATCTGTGAAAAATACCTTGATCAGTCGCCACAATAATCTCTGTCTTTTCAGATTGTTTCGCTGCATTGATTATCTGAGTTGTGGAGCCGACCAGGTCTGCTATCTCGAGCACTGCGCTAGGCGACTCGGGATGCGCAAGTATCGCTGCGTTGGGATATAGCTTGCGCATATCGGCAAGGCCACGCGCCTTGAACTCCTCATGCACGATACAGGCGGCATCCCACAAAAGCATATCTGCACCGGTTGTCTTTTGAATATAGGAACCAAGGTGCTTATCGGGAGCCCAGATTACCTTCTTACCCTCGTCCATCAAATGCTCGACAACGTCTAAAGCTATGCTAGAGGTAACTACCCAATCGGCGCGTGCCTTCACGGCGGCTGAGGTATTTGCGTAAACAACTACAGTGCGGTCCGGGTGCTCGTCGCAGAAGGCGGAGAACTCACCAACTGGGCAGCCAATATCCAGAGAACAAGTCGCTTCTAGAGTTGGCATCAGGACGGTTTTTTCGGGGCTGAGAATCTTCGCGGACTCGCCCATAAATTTCACACCGGCGACAATAAGAATCTCGGCATCACAGTCTCGGCCGAATCGGGCCATTTCTAAGCTATCGCCTACGAAACCGCCACTTTCTTCAGCGAGGTCTTGCAGCACCCCATCGGTATAGTAGTGCGCAACCAGACGAGCATTCTTTTGCTGCATCAGTTGCTTAATATTGGTCTTGTAGGTTTTTTGAGCCTCTTCATCCAGAACTGCAGGACGCACGGCCCGGTCTAGATACTCACGCACGCGCACGGTGTCGGCGGATAATTTAACGGAGATTTCAGTAGGTTTGATCTGATTCATTTTCGCCAACCACGAATAACAACACAGCTCAGATAACTTGCCGTTTACTTCACAGGAGAAAAATTGATGGGGTCTGCGGCTTAGTTAACTTGCCGAATCTTGCAAATAGTAAATTGGTGGGGCGTGTGCGACTTGAACGCACGACCAATTGGTTAAAAGCCAACTGCTCTACCGACTGAGCTAACGCCCCAATGAGAGGGCGTCATAGTACTATCATAATAAAAAAAGACAAGTCATGACGGACACTTTTTACACTCAAACTGACTATTCTCACTCTCGATAGCGGGTCGGGTCCTCTACTTCTGCTTTTTCGAAGCCGTTAGCTCGAAATCGACAGCTGTCACACTGGCCACAGGCTCTGCCTTCGGGGTCTGCCTGATAGCAAGATACGGTTGCGGCATAGTCAACAGACAAGCCAGCGCCTGTCTTGATAATTTCCGCTTTAGTCAAATCGATCAGCGGCGTTTCCAGACTGATTACCGCGCCCTCGACTCCTACTTTCGTCGCCAAATTAATGAGTGTCTGAAATGCCTCGATGTACTCAGGCCGACAGTCGGGATACCCCGAATAGTCCAGCGCGTTTACCCCGATAAAAATCGCATCCGCTTTCAGCACTTCGGCCCAAGCTAAGGCGTAGGATAGGAAAACAGTGTTTCTAGCAGGCACATAGGTTACAGGAATCCCCTGGGACTCTTGTTCAGGTACGGATATGCCTGTATCAGTGAGCGCAGACCCGCCAATGGCGGCCATATTTAGCTCGATGACCTTGTGCTCCAACACGTTACCGCTCGTGGCTACTAGGCGCGCTGCGTCAAGTTCACTACTAGCCCTCTGCCCGTAGTCAAAACTTAGCGCATAACATTCGAAACCACGGTCATTGGCAATGGCGAGGCAGGTTGCCGAATCCAACCCACCCGAAACTAAAACTACTGCTCTGCTTGTCTTTTGTGTTGTCATACCTACCCGGCGAGACTCACTTGCCTGCAACCGAACCCCATATCTGTTTATGTAATTGCATCTGCATGCGGATTTTTAGCTTGTCCCTCAAGATCCATTCGGCTAACTGCGCCGGCTCTATCTGTTCAAACGAAGGCGAGAAGAGTATTTCATTCACCTTAGCCCCTAGGTCGTATTGATCAAGCTTAGCCTTAGACCATAAATAGTCTTTTTCATCGCAGATCACGAACTTTACTTGGTCGCTAGGCTTTAGGAATGCGATGTTCTCATAGCGGTTTTTATCAACCTCTTTAGATGCAGGTGTCTTTAGGTCCATGACAATCGAAACTCTTTTATCGACTTGTTCGATCGGCAATGCGCCACTCGTTTCTAGCGAAACGTTATAGCCGGAATCACACAATTGCTCCAGCAGCGGCAGACAGTTTGGCTGCGCCAATGGCTCCCCTCCTGTTACCGTCACGTAGTCGCAACCGACTTCTTCTAGCACTGATTTTATGGCATCCAATTCCATAACCTCACCACCGTCGAAAGCATAAGCTGTATCGCAGTACTGGCAGCGAAGCGGGCAGCCCGTCAGGCGCACGAATATGGTCGGAATTCCCACTGTTTTAGACTCGCCTTGCAGCGAATGAAATATCTCAGTGATACGTAGAGTGCTTGTGGGGCTCATTGTTCTATCCCTTGGAAATAATAATTGTGGCTATCCCGACACGCAAAATGCGCTTCGCATAGCCTGTTTCCGGGTATTTTCTAGAATCTGATTATTTAATTAGTCGAGGGATAGTAGCCGGGTATCCGCTAAGTTAGCGACACCGGTATTAGGAAACCTTCTTCTTATGTCACTCAATAGCTGCCTTGCTTCAGAGATGTTTCCCATACCTTCATAAGCGAGCGCCAGCCCATAGAGAGCATCTGGTAGCTTAGACGAATCTTGATGTTGATTGCCGATCACCTCATAAGACTCTACCGCCTCGCTGTATCGATTCAGGTAGAGATAAGCCTGCCCTTTCCAATAGTGCGCGTTGGCGACGAAACGGCCTTGGGGGTAGATGCTCAGGTACTGATCAAATTCGGCTATTGATAGGTCGAAGTTACTCTTGATTACCGAGTCATAGGCCATCTGATAAAGCTGCTGTTCGCTGAGTACTGCTGGCTCTAATGTTCCTCTTCCTATATTTCGCGTAGCTGGTTCTCTGATAGGAGTCCTTGTAGGTGACAACAGCTGGGACTGTGGTTGCGGCCCTGGCTGCGATTGAGAAACAGAACCTGGCCTAGCATTAGCAATTGATCTTTGGACTAGTGGTGTTGTATTACTGGTCGGCGCCACTGCGGTACTGCCGATTGGAGCACTCCTATTAGCTACAACCGGCGCAGCGGATGAAGCGCTAGATTCGAGCCCAATCAATCTGTCATCGACATTGGTATAGCGACTTAGAGAATCGCGCTGCATTTTGCGCAATTCAAAACTCTGTTCCTCAACCATCGCTCTTAGTGACTGTACCTCGGTCTTCAAATCACCAATCTGATCGAGCAGGAGCGACATCGCATCATTATTATTGCCGGCGAGCGGGGCTGAATTAGCTGAGCGAGCTTGCCCAGGAGTGAAAGGCTGTGATTCGACTACTGAACCAACCCCTTGGGCTATAACGGATGAACTAAGCAGGCTTGCACAAAAGAAAATGTGCAGCTTACGCGTTGCAGCCTTCAGGGTGTGATTCATAGTTTGTTTCTACCACGTAGTTAAGTGCTTATCGAGAAACAACTTCTACGCGACGATTACGGCTATAAGCATTTTCGCTTTGACCGGCTTGCGCAGGCTGTTCTTCACCGTAGCTAACCACTTCAATCTGCGAACGCGAAGCGCCATTCACAATCAAGTAATTAAGCACGCTGTTTGCACGACGCTCGCCCAAGGCAAGGTTATACTCGCGCGTACCGCGTTCATCGCCGTGACCTTCAAGACGAATTCTTTTGCTGGAATTTGCAGCTAAATCGCGGGCGTGAAAAGAAAGTGTCTCACGGTCTGCAGGCTTAAACTCAGCGATATCGAAGTCAAAGTAGAATACAGTCTGACGCAAAGCATTCTCGGCTCGAATCTCTTCTTGAGTCAGCTGGCCCGAGGTAGAACCTGGGTTTGTGCGAGCTGAGCCATTATTCGACGAGTCGCTGTTTGAAGAACCTTCGCCACCCATTGCACCTTCTTCAGTGTCGCTGGTTGAACTACATGCCACCAAGGCAAATAGTGAGAAAACCATTAGGCCCATTTTAACTGTTTGTATGCTTTGCTTTGTCACTCTTGGAGTCCTCCAAAGACTTAAATTGTTATCTAAAAAAACTACTGTTCTCTGTAATTCAACTGCTTAATTTAGGAACGGAGACCAGGCTGGCTCCCGTACATCGCCCTGCGTGGATGGTAGCCGGAACCGCACTGCTCCGTCAATGGATACGGCATCTAGCACTCCCCTTCCATTGAATTTCGTGGCATACATTATCATGCTGCCGTTCGGTGAAATACTCGGCGATTCGTCTAATGAGGTGTCCGTCAAAGTTATGACTCTCAAAGTTTCGATATTGAGCACCGCAATCTGGTAATTTGGGTCCTGACGCGTCTCACGGCGGACATGCACGAGATTCACACCATCTGGCAGAAACTTGGCGTTAAGACATTGAAAACAGTCATAAGTTAAGCGCTCTACATTGAACGAGCTAGCTCCCAGCTCGATCTGATAAATTTGCGGCTGCCCAGTGCGTTCTGACATGAATACGATAGACCTGCTATCGGCAGTCCAGCTAGGCTCTGTATCAATTAATGGATGATCAGTAACCCGGATTAACTCATTAGTCGTGAGGTCTTGCACATAGATATCTGGACTACCGTCTTTGGACAGCACCATCGCCAGCTTAGTGCCGTCAGGCGACCATTCTGGCGAACTGTTTAAATTCGGATAGTTAGTTATCTGACGCCTATCACCCGTAGCGATATTCTGAATATAGATCCGCGGCAGATCAGTCTCGAACGATACATAGGCGACGTCTCTTCCGGTGGGCGACCAGCTAGGCGACATGATGGGCTCCACTGACTCCAACAATATTTGCGCGCGCTGCCCATCGTAGTCTGATTTCTCTAGGCGAAAATTTGTTCTTTCAGGATTCATGTATTCGGCAACGACATACAGTATTTGGCTAGTGAAGGCGCCACGTGTACCGGTTACCTGCTCAAAAACTACGTTGCTTATCTCGTGTGCAATGTCACGAAGCTGGGTCACGCTTCCTGTCAGAACTTCGCCTGCAAGTTTTATCTCGCGGTTGATGTCGAAAAATTCGTACTGCACTTGAACTAGCTGGCTACCCGGCGTCCTATCGATCTTGCCAACCAATAGATAGTCCTGAGCCAAGAGGCGCCAATCGCTGTAAAATACTTCTTGCTCTCCACTGGGCATGCTGAGCATGTTCGAGCGAGACAGAGGACTAAATTCGCCGACCTGCTCTAAGTCGTTCATAACTATCTGCGAAATATCCTCACTTAGCACGCCATTGCCCTGCCAAGAAAAAGGCACAACGGCGATAGGGATTGGATTGTCCGAGCCCTGCGTGATCTGAATGCTTAGCTCCGCGTTCGCGGAAAAAGACAACAGAAACAGACTGCACACAAGAAAACTAGATAGCGATTTTCGTAGATTCAATTCAGTAAATCCTCGGGTTGGAATATCAGTGAAAGAGACCTGAAATTCTCATTAAACACATTAGAAGGTAATGCCTGTAATTCTCTGAACGGGGCAGCACTATAAACTGCATTCTCCGCCGATCTGTCGAAGGCTGGGTCACCACTGGACTCGGTGATAACAGCATCAATTAGCTCACCCGTCGGCAACATCCTAATCTGCAAAATCGCGCGCATACCATTTCGAGCACTCGGTGGTCTTGACCAGACACTCTGCACGGCCTGTTGAATTATCGCCATGCCACTCTGTACCATTTCGAATTCTGAGCTAGCCAGTTCGGCTGCAGCAGCGTCCGCCGCCTCGATTTGCCGCTGCCTTTCTCTATCTCGACTCTCTTGTTGACGCTGCGCCTGGGCTAAGTCGCGCTGCCTGCGCTGCTCCTGTTCAAGCGCATTTTGCTCCTCGCGTTCGCGCACGAGTTGATCAGCATCTAGCCTTTCTTGCTCCTGACGTTGTCGCAGCGATGCCAGCTCTCTCGCCTTTCTTTGTTCTTCCGCCTGCGAGTCAGCCTGCTCCTGTCTCTGCCGTTCGGCCTCAGCGGCTTGCTGCGCGACCTCCCGTTCTCGAGTCCTGTTCTGTTGCTGCTGCCGCTCCAAACGCTTGCGCTCGTTTGCGACCTGAGGATTCTCTTGAATCAGCAATGCCTTCACCACTGTAGGCTGAACTAATTCCAAAGCCTCAGGACTCTTACTACTTTGTAGATATAACAACAGCGCCAAAATTACACTGTGAAAAGTTACGGCAACCACTACCGAAAGTGGATAGCCGTTGTAGATCACAACATTGTTGAACGTGTCTTTCATTAACCCTAAATGCCACCCAAAGGCTGTGTAATAAAATTAGGATTCGCGACTCCGGCTGCCTGCAACGTAGTAATCAGGTTTACCATGGCGCCCCAACCCGCTTCTGTATCGCCCTCTACCAGAACCTGAATGGAAGGATTCGCGCTGGTAATGATACCGACCTGCTGCCCTAAGGTTTCCAAAGTTACCGGCTGACGATCTTCGCCCGTTGCCCCTACGCTGATGAAGTAGTCTCCCTGGGCGGTGAGAGAAACGACCAAAGTCTCCAGATTCTCATCAATAGCCAATGGCTCGTTATTCGCCTCCGGCAATTCCACCTCGATGCCCTGATTGAGCAAGGGAGCGGTCACCATGAAAACTACTAGCAACACCAGCATCACGTCGATAAAAGGCACGACGTTAATCTCACCCATTGGTTTCCGTTTCTTACGGACAATTGTCTCCATCAAGCAAACCTATTCAGTTAGTCACTATGTATCTGTCGGTGCAAAATGCTCGAGAATTCGTCGGTAAAAGTAATGTAGCTACCGGTTATGTTATCGACGCTCGCGGTATATCGGTTGTACACAACCACAGCTGGTATCGCTACGAACAGACCCATGGCGGTGGCGATAAGCGCCTCTGCGATATCAGGCGCTATAACCTGCATAGTCACCTGCGCCTGACTGGCGAGCCCAATAAACGAATTCATAATGCCAATCACCGTACCAAACAGTCCGATGTAAACTGAGACTGAGGCAACAGTTGCGAGAAACGGCAGGTGCTTCTCTAACTTCTCTTCTTCTCTAGAGTAGGCCACACGCATCGCCCTCTGTGCTCCCTCCATTACCGCTTCCTTGTCCATCGTAGGTTGCTGGCGCAGACGCATAAATTCTTTGAATCCAGCGCGAAAGATACTCTCCATACCAACGACTGGAATATCCTCCTTCTGCATCTGACTCCCTTCTTTATAAAGCTGACTCAGGTCCATGCCAGACCAGAAACGGTGCTCGAAACTTAGCACTCCCTTCGAGGCAGCTGACAGCACCAACGCGCGCTGAAATATCATCACCCAGGAAACTATCGAAAGCCCGAGTAAAGTAAGCAGCACTAACTGCACTGGCAAGCTTGCTTCCAAAATTAGCTGAGTAGGTGTAATCCCTGCGATCACTATCGTTCTCCATTTGGGTATCTGTTTTAGATAACCCACAATCTACCTACGCCGTAGGTAGATGTATTTAATTCGCGCGGATTGAATCCTCGCTGCCTATTACTGACAACACTGTAACTATGACAGTCAAAACTCGCAGGAAATCCGCGATATCAAAGGGATTATTCGGCCAATGGGACAAATAGTTTTGTGAAAAGGCATTTAACTCACTAAATGTAACTACCCAGAGGTAAATCAAGTCATCACGGGGATGAATCATGGCTAAATCGTGGCAATAGAGGGTATTACGAAAAGTGGTCCTACGCGAGCATCCCGCTGAGAATCTTAGTCAATCCTGCTCCGGTTGCGCTTGTCCTTGGTTGTAGATGTCAGCCATCTGCTCAGACGGTTTGATGCCGAAATGACGATACGCAAACTGAGTGACTACACGCCCGCGTGGCGTGCGCATGATGAAGCCCTGCTGTATCAAATACGGCTCCAGCACATCCTCGATTGTGTCGCGCTCTTCGCTGATCGCCGCCGCCAGACTGTCGATGCCAACCGGACCACCGTCGAACTTCTCGATCATGGTCATCAGCAGGCGTCGATCCATGTGGTCGAATCCATTCTTATCGATACTTAGCATATCCAGAGCTAGGCCCGCCGTTTCCAGATTCACTTCGCCATTCGCCTTCACTTCGGAATAGTCTCTAACTCTGCGTAGCAATCGATTCGCAATACGCGGCGTGCCACGCGAGCGCTTAGCGATCTCTGCAGCACCGAATTCATCGGTTTTAGTCCCCAAGATTTTTGCGGACCGACTCACGATATGGGTCAATTCGTCTACCGAGTAGAACTCTAGGCGCTGAATGATGCCAAAGCGATCTCGCAGTGGTGAAGTGAGTAGACCTGCTCGGGTGGTTGCTCCAACCAGTGTAAAGGGAGGAAGGTCCAACTTGATCGAGCGCGCTGCAGGGCCCTCGCCGATCATGATATCTAACTGATAGTCTTCCATTGCAGGATAGAGTATCTCTTCGATTACCGGACTCAATCGATGAATCTCGTCGATAAATAACACATCGCCCTCATCCAGATTGGTTAACATTGCCGCCAGATCACCCGCCTTTTCCAGCACAGGACCCGAAGTCGCTTTTATTGAAACCTGAAGCTCATTCGCGATGATATTCGCGAGCGTAGTTTTTCCCAGACCAGGAGGACCGAATATCAGCGTGTGATCGAGTGGTTCTTTGCGATTACGAGCAGCAGTGATGAAGATATCCATCTGCTCTTTGACGTCAACTTGCCCAACATAGTCCGCCAAGACCAAGGGTCGTATAGCGCGATCCCCCGAATCTTCTATAGGTGCCGCTTCAGGCGAGATGAGCCTATCTTCTTCCATTGCATTCTGATTCCGTTTCGATCTAGCGATCAATATTTACTTAAACGATTAAGCCATACTCTTCAATGAGTACCGAATTAGTTCTTCCGAACCTTGAATTTCTGGATTTGTTTTTAACACCGCAGCGATAGCATGGGCTGCCTGCTGGGGCTTGTACCCAAGAGAAATTAGCGCCGTTTCAGCGTCGCTGGTGATCGAGGCAGCGGCAGATACTGGCACCTGGGTGCTTCCCTCTTCGCCATCCCAGTCTTTGAGACGATCACGCATCTCTATCAACAATCGTTCAGCGGTCTTCTTGCCAATGCCGGGCATCTTCACCATTGCATTGATATTGTTGCTGCGTACTGCTCTCACAAATTCATTGGCCTCCATGCTGGAGAGAATACCCAGAGCCATCTTCGGACCCACGCCATTGATCTTAATTAGCGAGCGAAACATCGCCTTGTCTTTCTCTTCAAAAAAACCATAGAGCAATTGAGCGTCTTCACGCACAACAAAGTGCGTGTGCAGGGTTAATTCTTTTCCTAGCTCGGGCAGTTGGTAGAGCGTACTCATGGGAACCTGCACTTCGTAGCAGATGCCAGCCACATCGATTTGGATTTCTGGGGGTTTCTTGTCGACTAGAACGCCGCGTATTCTTCCTATCACCTGAATCTCTTCCTGCTAAATGATTTTGCGCCAGCCTTTCGAATCAGGCTGGCTTCGGTATTGGCATGACAGATAGCCACTGCCAGAGCATCCGCTGCATCTTCGGCTATGTTATCACTTATCGCCAGAAGCGCTTTAACCATGTGCTGAACCTGCAACTTGTCCGCGCCGCCAGAACCAACCACTGCCTGCTTCACTTTGCGAGCCGAGTATTCAGCTACAGGTAGATCATGTGAAAGGCAGGCGACCATAGCGCTACCTCTTGCTTGGCCTAGCTTCAATGCGGATGCCGCATTCTTGCCCATGAAGACGTCTTCAACCGCTGCCTGTTGAGGAGAGTACTCCTCTATTACCTGACAGATTTCTGAAAATATGATTTTTAGCCGTTCAGGCAGAGACGCGCTACTTGTTTTGACACAGCCGCAGTGGATGTATTCCAGTCTATTACCGACAGAATTAATCAAACCATAACCCGTGATACGGGAGCCGGGATCGATGCCGAGAATTATGGCCATTCTGTTCCTCAGTCCGGGTACTGGAGAGCAGACAACGCTCAATAGGCGATGTCTGCTTCGATGCTTGGTAGGCCTGTTTGGTTAATTCTTGTTCTAGCTCTAGCTCTAGCTAAAGTTGGGCGGCTATCTCATCTGAGATATTGGCATTGTGGTAGACATTCTGAACATCGTCCAGGTCTTCCATAAGGTCAATTAGCTGCACAAGTATCTCGGCAGAACTCAGATCGAGATCAGCTTCTGTTGATGCCAACATCGTCATCTCAGCAGAATTCGTCTCAAAACCAGCCGAATTAAGAGCATCTTTCACGGCGCCGAAGGTTTCCAGCGTCGTCATCACATCGATACTGCTATCCTCATTGGTCACGATGTCATGCGCGCCCGCGTCCAGAGCAATTTCCATGATCTTCTCTTCGCTGCTGCCTGCTGGAAAACTAATAATACCGGTTTTCTCGAATAGATAGGCAACAGAGCCGTTGGTTCCGAGGGTGCCACCGAACTTTGTAAAGGCGTGACGCACCTCGGCAACGGTGCGATTCTTATTGTCGGTCAAGGTTTCGACGAGCACAGCAGTTCCGCCCGGGCCATAACCTTCGTAGCTCAACTCTTCTAAATTATCGCTCTCGGACGTGCCCGCGCCGCGTGAGACCGCACGATCGATAGTATCGCGCGTCATATTCGCGGCGAGCGCCTTGTCGACTATAGCTCGCAGGCTTGGATTATCTGCTACGTCGCCACCGCCTGCTTTTGCCGCAACAGTTAGCTCGCGAATTATCTTCGTGAAAATTTTACCGCGCTTCGCATCCTGCCCTGCTTTTCGGTGCTTGATATTGGCCCATTTACTATGACCTGCCATAACAACCTCACTCCCGATCTTCTGATTCTTATCTACGTTTCTTTGCACCCACTATTTATAGGCGCATTTATAGCCACTTCTTTATCAATTCTTAAGACTGCTTCGGCGCAGCTTGTTCTCTCAATCTGATATTAAGCTCTTTAAGCTGCTTCGCCGAGACATTACCAGGCGCCTGTGTGAGTGGGCATGCCGCCGACTGCGTCTTTGGAAACGCAATAACGTCACGGATCGATGTTGCTCCAGTCATCAACATAATAAGCCTGTCCAGACCAAAGGCAATACCACCATGAGGAGGACAGCCGTAACTCAGAGCTTCTAGCAAGAAGCCAAATTTTTCCTGCGCTTCTTCCTTGCCAATACCTAGCACCTCGAACACCGACTGCTGCATTTCTACCTTATTTATACGAATCGAACCACCACCGAGTTCGGTGCCGTTTAATACCATGTCATAGGCTCTAGAGAGCGCCCCAAGAGGATCCGTTTTCAGCTGCTTCGCATCGCAAGATGGTGCCGTAAAGGGATGGTGTAATGAGGTCAGACTGCCATCGCTCGCGGTTTCAAACATGGGGAAATCGACAACCCATAATGGCGCCCAGCCTTCTTTGATCTGTCCAAGGTCTTGGGCCACCTTAATTCGCAGCGCACCCAATGCCTCGTTGACCACTTTGGTCTTGTCTGCGCCGAAGAAGATGATGTCCCCTGTCTGCGCTTCCAGCTTCTTCATTAGCGCGTGTACGACTTCATCCGGCATAAATTTTAAGATCGGTGACTGTAGACCTTCTAAGCCTGCATCAATGTCATTCACCTTAACCCAGGCCAAACCCTTAGCGCCGTAGATGCCAACAAACTTCGTATACTCATCTATTACCTTGCGGCTAATGCTCGCGCCACAAGGAACACGCAGCGCAGCAACACGACTTTGCTCATCGTTCGCCGGGCCGCTAAATACTTTAAATTCCACTTCTTTCATTAGATCGGCGATATCAACGAGTTCCAAATCGATTCTTAGATCTGGCTTGTCCGAGCCAAAGCGGTGCATAGCTTCCGCGTGGGGCATGCGAGGAAAAACGCCTAATTCCACATCTAAATGCTTCTTAAACACATCACTGATCAGCTTCTCCATAACAGACATAATCTGCTCTTCATCCATGAATGAAGTCTCAACATCGATCTGTGTGAACTCAGGCTGACGGTCAGCACGCAGGTCTTCGTCTCGAAAACATTTCGCGATCTGGTAGTAACGGTCCATACCCGCCGCCATCAGAATCTGTTTAAACAGCTGCGGCGATTGTGGCAGCGCGAAAAATTTATTCGGATGAGTTCTGCTGGGCACGAGATAGTCCCGGGCACCTTCCGGGGTTGCCTTGGTAAGCAGCGGGGTCTCTACATCGATGAAGCCATTGCCATCGAGGAAGTTACGCACGGTATTGGTTACTTTGGAACGAAACCGCAGTCTTTCGGTCATTTCTGGGCGACGTAGGTCGATGTAGCGATAACGCAGCCGGATGTCCTCACCCACTTCAGAATGGTCGTCCAAGTGTATGGGCGGCGTTTCTGCTGCATTGAGTATTTCTAGCTGCGTGCCCAACACTTCTATCTTGCCCGTTCCCATATCATTGTTGACGGTACCTTCCGGGCGCAGCCGAACGATCCCAGTTACTCTGACTACGAATTCATTGCGCACACCTTCAGCAATGGCAAAACTTTCTACGGTATCTGGATCATAGACAACCTGAGCGATCCCCTCTCTATCTCTAACGTCGAGGAAGATAACCCCACCGTGATCTCGGCGACGGTGAACCCATCCGCATAATTGGACTTCCTGATCCACAAATGATTCGTTTAGTTCACCGCAATAGTTACTGCGCATAGCGTTTTCCTGTTTCTATACTTTCTTTGTGTTGATCCGCTCTTGAAGCGGCTGTTTAGTAGCGACCGGCCTTGTAGCAACTAGCGCCTGATCTATTAACTAACTAGAAGAGGCTTTTGAAGACACCTTTTTGCTGTCTGTATCCTTACTTTTAGCAGCTTCCTTGCTAACTGGCGCTTTACCGTCACCCTTGCTTGGGGGTGAGTCAGATTTTTCGCCTGCCGGTTTTTCAGCCTTACTGCCGCTTGGAGCTACCGACTCGGATTCAGCAAGCTGCTTCTTCTTGCCTGTCTTAAAGTCAGTCTCGTACCATCCGCTGCCTTTTAAGCGGAAGCTCGCCGCCGAAATGAGCTTGTTTAAGCCCGGTTTCCCGCAAGCAGGACAATCCCGCAATGGCTTTTCGCTCATCTTTTGCAGAGCCTCCATCATGTGCTCGCACTTCGTGCACTGGTATTCGTAAATCGGCATCGAACGGTTTCCTTGGGCTTAATTTTTAGCGCTGGGATCGATTATCGAGCCCAGACCCGTGATTTGGCTTGGACGGGAGCGGCTAAAAGCCGGCGATTATACCTTATATGGTTTTTCTCTCGCACCTATCTTTACGTTCTCTTTACGTTCTTTCGTGGGGCTTTTACCCTCTCTTGGCTCCCTCAATGGCGTCTTCCCCACCCTCGGCACTGAGAATTCAATGCCATGGCTCTCCATTTTCGAGAAAAATGCGTAGCTTTCGATAACTGCGCCTGCTTCGAACTCTCTAGTCAGAGGCAAAGTCGCACACCACGCCAACGAGGAAGGTAGTTCTTGGTGCAGAGGATTATCTAGACGCCATCTATTGGGGCGCCCGGTTATTTTAAATCTAGACGTTGATTCAAGAGCGTTCGATACAGGATTATTTCGAGGAGTCAGAAACATCATAGCTTCCTCGAATCGAACTCGGTACCAATCGTGAATTTTGTAACCAACAAAGCGGGGCTAAAAATTTGTCGTGAGGCGACTGGGTTTTAGAATTGATGCGGTTCTAGATTCTACTTTTTAGGCATAGGATTCTTAGAAATTATTCCATCAATAAACCTGACTTGAAACTAAATTAGCACTAAAGTTGTTTGACAAAGCATATCTTTTATGTGGCGGGTATTGCTGGTTTTTTAGCGATTTTTGCAAGCTGATCTGTGATTTTGACGCTTTAATTACCGGACTATTAATAAACATGGGGCTTGTGCAGGAAAGTTGCTATATTTACTTGCTAGCGCTATGTGAATGATTTATAAATACATCACCTGAGAGACGACGGAATTTTAATTCTTGGGCAGAAACCAAAATTAAGCATTAAAACGAAATCTCACCACTCGGAACAAGATTTGAAACAACACTAATCTTAGAACGAATTCTACTTAACTTGTATTTTAAACTGAAAGAGAGCGGGCATGGCTGTTAAAAAATCACCTAAGAAAGCTGCATCAAAAGCAAAAACAAGCGCTGTAAAAACGCGCAAAACTCCAGCTATTCAAAAGAAGTATACAAAGACTGAAATCCTAAACGAGATTTCAGAGAACACGTCACTAAGCAAGAAAGAAGTTGGTGCTGTTTTAGAAGAGCTGGGTGTTCTAATTGAGCGTCATGTGAAGAAGCGCGCGATTGGCGAATTCACTCTACCAGGCTTATTGAAGATCAAATCCGTAGCGCGTCCAGCACGACCCGCTCGCAAGAATGTACCTAATCCTTTCCGCCCTGGCGAGATGATGGACATTCCACGCAAGCCTGCGAGCATTCGCGTAAAGGTACTACCTCTCAAGAAGCTCAAAGAATTTGCTCTATAAGGCAGTAAAAGAGACTTCTAGATCCTGGTGCCTATAGAGCCTAGCCCCGCTAGCGACTTCTAAAGCCCAGACTCTATAGAGAACCATAAGAAAGGCAGCCTTAGGCTGCCTTTCTTACATTTTGCGGTACGTGATTTAGCAAAGTGCCATTGTGCAAAATAGTCTAAGATATTTGCCATACACTCTAATTAACCCTATTGAATTCTGAATTGGATCAGCCATGCGAGCGAGTAAATACCTAATAGCGACAGTGAAGGAGACACCTTCAGATGCTGAGATAGTTAGCCATCAACTGATGTTGCGAGCTGGTCTAATCCGGAAGCTCGCCAGTGGACTGTATACATGGCTACCGCTAGGACTGCGTGTACTTCAGAAAGTCAGTCAGATCGTTCGCGAAGAGATGAATAAATCCGACGCAATGGAAGTATCTATGCCTGTAGTTCAACCTTCGCAGCTCTGGGAGGAGTCTGGACGCTGGCAGAAAATGGGCCCAGAGCTCTTGCGTTTTAAAGATCGCCACGATCGCGATTTTTGCCTAGGCCCTACTCACGAGGAGGTAATTACCGACATCGTTCGCAACGAGTACAGCAGCTATCGCCAGCTGCCGGCGAATATCTATCAGATTCAAACGAAATTCCGAGATGAGCGACGCCCGCGTTTTGGTGTCATGCGCTCACGAGAATTCATCATGAAAGATGCCTATTCCTTTCACGCAAGTCAGGAATGTTTGGATGAAACCTATGCAGTCATGCATCAGACCTATTGCAATATTTTCGATCGCCTCGGTTTGAACTATCGGCCGGTGATTGCCGATTCCGGTAGTATTGGCGGCAGTACATCCCATGAATTCCACGTGCTAGCAGATAGCGGTGAAGATGAAATCGTTTTTAGCAGCGAATCCGATTACGCCGCAAACATTGAGCTCGCCGTGGGCACACCGGCGCCGGTTGATGATGAAGATGACGGCGAGTCGAAGTCTCGCGAGTTGGTAAACACAGATCAGGCGAGCACTATCGAAGAAGTAGCCTCTAAACTAGAAACCTCGC
Organism: Pseudomonadota bacterium; assembly: GCA_027592275.1. Taxonomy (GTDB): domain Bacteria; phylum Pseudomonadota; class Gammaproteobacteria; order Pseudomonadales; family Pseudohongiellaceae; genus UBA9145. The sequence goes on along the minus strand of JAQCKF010000002.1, from coordinate 78,967 downwards.
CGCAACGCATACTTAAGACACTGTTTGTGCATGCTGCCAACGACGAGGGAGAGCGTACCGGCAATCTCGTCGCGCTCTTACTGCGTGGAGATCAGGAACTGAATGAGACCAAAATTTCAAAAATCAGCGGAATAGCCTCTCCTCTCGAATTTGCTGATGACGAGCTGATCCAGAAAAAAGTGGGCTGTTCCGTAGGCTCACTAGGACCTGTTGGCCTCTCAGATTTAGGCATACGCTGTATTGCTGACAACAGCACCAGCGAAATGCACAACTTCGTCTGTGGCGCGAACAAGCCCGGACATCACTTCATCAACGCAAACTGGGACGATGACTGCAGTCCCGACGCCATCATGGACATACGCAAGATTCGAGAAGGCGATATCAGCCCTGACGGTAAGGGGACCTTGTCGATTAAACGTGGTATCGAGGTTGGTCATATCTTTCAGTTAGGGACGAAATACAGTGCGGCCCTAAATGCAAAAGTGCTCGATAAGAACGGTAAGTCCGTGGTTATGCCCATGGGCTGCTATGGCATCGGCGTGACACGAGTCGTCGCTGCCTGTATCGAACAGAATCATGATGCGCACGGAATCATCTGGCCCGATGCTATCGCGCCCTTTCAGCTGGTAATCATTCTAATCGATGCACACAAGTCTGAACAGATAGTCGAATTTGGAAATAGCCTGTATGAGCAAGCTCAAGCACTTGGCGCAGAGGTACTGCTGGACGACCGCGACAAGAAAACTAGCCCTGGCGTGAAGTTCGCCGATTCTGAACTTATAGGCATTCCCCATCGTTTAGTCGTTTCGCCGCGGTCACTAGCGGACGGCGTGATCGAGTACAAGAATCGTGTGGCGACAGAGAAACAGCTGATCGAGACTGACGCAATCGCCTCTTTCCTGCAGCAACTGTTCAGCTAGCGGCTTAATCTAGTTGTTCTCGCGTTTTTACGCAGCCGCCTGACAAACCTGCGTTGGGATGTCGGCGACTAACGTATACTAGCCGGCAACGATCTGCGAAACACACCCTATGAGCCTTTCAATCACAAGTCTGCGAAACCTCCCGGCGCAGATCAAAGTCAGCATCAATGGCTATCTGTGGCGGCAGGACAGTGCCCGGCTACCTCTGTGGAAGCGGACTTTGATAAGAAGTTGCCAGATATTTGTAGCGATTGTTCGCGATCTACTTCAAGGCCAACTCTCCCTGCGCGCAATGAGCCTGGTATTCACCACGGTTATCGGCTTTTTTCCTCTGCTAGCACTCACCTTCGCGGTTTTGAAAGGCTTAGGCGTACACAATGCTTTAGAGCCCACGCTACTGACTTTGCTACAACCGCTAGGCGATGACGCCAATACATACACCGCTGACATTCTCGGCTATGTGGACGCAATACAGGTCGAACTGATAGGCATTACCAGTGTGGGCTTACTGCTCTACTTCGTCTTAGACATGATGCGCAAGATTGAAGGTTCCTTTAACTACATCTGGTCAGTAAGGCAGGGCCGATCGTGGGCTAGCCGCGTTAGCGAGTACCTTTTCGCGGTGATCGTTAGTCCGCTACTACTATTCCTCTCTATTACTATCACTTCATCGGTCAACACGAATTTTTTCAGCAGCTTACTGGAGAGCCTCAGTTACGGCATTTTTATTATCGAGTTCGTGGCCTTCATAGCGCCGATATTTTTAATGTCGCTCGCCTTTGCATTTGCCTATAGCTTCCTGCCGAACACGCGTGTGCAGTTTGGCTCTGCGTTTATTGGCGGGCTTGTTACAACGATTATCTGGAAGTTAATGGGTTCGGTCTTTCAGGACTTCTTCATCGCCTCCGCAAGAGAGTCTATTTATCTCGCTTTCGCTTCGGTTGTAGCGGTCATGTTCTTCGTTTATATAGGCTGGCTTGTTGCCCTAATTGGTAGCAGCATCGCTTACTATCATCAGTATCCATCGAAAACACGAATAGTACGCAGCGAGAGTAATCTCAGCATTGCACAGACCGAAGAACTCGGACTGTCAGTCGCCGCGGTAATAATCAATCGATTCAATGCAGGCCTTGCCCCACTGGGAGAGATCGAACTCGCTGAAACCCTCAGTGGTCATCCCATCGTGATCGAAGATTCATTGCTAGCGCTGGAGAAAATTGGACTTATCAGTCGCACCGCCGATGAACCGCCCTGCTACCTGCCAACAAGATCAGTGACAAGTTGCACCTTATTTGATGTATGGAAGGCGCTGCGCAGCTACAATGCAGATACGCTGAAATCGGCTGCAACCACAAGTGATCAACTTCTGGTAAAGGATTTTTACGAGCGCCTCGATGTGACAATCGAGAAAGAGTTAGGAAATAAGACGTTTTCGGAAAGCTCTGAAATACCGGCAGATTTTCGAGGAGAGGTGAAATGACAAACATCAGTATCTATCACAACCCTGAGTGTTCGAAATCCCGTGCAGCATTAGCGCTGCTTGAAAAGAACGATGTCAGCCCGGAGATTATTTATTATTTAGAAACACCGCCTAGCATCGAGGATCTGAAGTCCTTGCTAGGAAAACTCGGCCTGCAGTTGCAGGACATCATTCGCAGCTCGGAAGATGACTACGATGAACTTGGCCTCGATGATGAGACGCTCAGCGAAGAGATAGTTCTGGATCTGCTACAGAAACATCCGCATCTTTTACAGCGCCCCATCGTGATCAAGGGTGACAAGGCCATCATCGCTAGGCCACCCGAAGCTGTCCTCGGCATGATTGAAAATGGAAAGGGAGAGTAATCAATGGATTCCTCTTACGTACTAGTTTTGTACTACAGCCGCTACGGTGCCACTGAGAAAATGGCACAACTGCTTGCTCGTGGTATCGAGCAGGTGTCGGATATTCAAGCGAAGGTACGCACGGTGCCGGCCGTCTCAGCCAATTCTGAGGCTACCGAGCCCGAGGTGCCCAGCCAGGGAGCAGTCTACTGTAGCGAAGAAGATCTAAAAAATTGCAGCGGTCTCATCATCGGCAGTCCTACTCGCTTTGGCAATATGGCAGCTGCACTCAAGTATTTCCTCGATGGCACCGGCGCAATTTGGGCATCTGGTTCGTTGATAGACAAACCGGTCGCCACGTTTACGTCTACTTCTTCACTACATGGTGGGCAGGAGACTACACTATTGACCATGGCGATCCCGTTGATCCATCACGGCATGGTGTTCTGCGGCATTCCCTATTCCGAAGCGGCGCTCAATACGACGACCACCGGTGGCACCCCCTATGGCGCGAGCCATCTCGCTGGAGCAAAGGGCAATAATCCGATTAGCGATGACGAGGCAACGCTTTGCGTGGCACTGGGCAAGCGCGTCGCCACAATCGCACAGAAATTGACGAGCTAGTTAGTGAATATAACTTCGAGCAATACCTTAACCGCTTCCATCGAACTTCTACGCAAGTCGGTTCTTGCGGCTTACTATGCCTTGCTAGCCTACTTCGTTGTCAGCGCAGCAATGGTATTTGGGGAGTTTCGCCCAGCGAGTCTCGTGATCTGGATTATACAAGTTACCCCCTTGCTCATATTCGCGCGAGGTCTGCACACTGCAAACCTGCGAACCTATGGCTGGGTGTCATTCGTTATTCTTTTGTATTTTATGCACGGCGTTTTGATTGCATTCCAGCCGGGGCAGTTCTGGCTAGGACTCGTTGAGGCTCTACTTAGCACCGTGATCTTCGTGTTGCTGATATTGTTTATTCGGCAGTATAGAGATCACTATCAGGTATCTCTCTAGGTTCTCTAGCCGTTACGAGCAGCACTACCAGCCAAGCGTAGACTTCACCAGCGGCACTGTCAGCTTACGTTGCTGTTGCATCGAGCTATGATCCAACTCATCTAATATCTGCATTAGAGCCGATAGACTTCGCTGGGCACGCAATAGAATAAATTCCCCTACTGCATCAGGCAAGTCGAAGCCGCGCTGTCTCGCACGTAATTGTAGAGCCGACAATTTATCTTCATCACTCAACTCGAATAGCTGAAACAGCAAGCCGGACTGTAGCCGCGAGTGCAAATCGGGAAGTTGAATTGTGAGTTGCTGAGCGGCCATGTGGCCTGCAATGATGAGTTGCGTGCCAGTCTGGCGCATCGCATTAAATGCAGTAAACAGTGCTGCCTCCCACTCGACATCGCCGGCAATACTCTCGATATCATCGATACATACTAGCGAGAGAGACTCTGCACCTTCTAAAATTTGTGGCGCAAACTGAGATTGATCGGCGAGCGGTACATAGATGGCGGCTTGACCCTCGGCAGAGGTCTTGTTGCAGGATGCCTGCAGTAAATGACTGAGCCCGGGCGAACCGTTGCCCCAAATATAGAGGAAAGGTTCTTCCGCGCCCGCTGCGAGTGCACTCACAAGAGATTGATTTGCGTCACTTACGAAGAAATTTTTGAATTGGGCATCGTCATCGAGGCCAACGCCCAGCGTTAGCTGATCGGGATTAGAATTTGGCATTGGCTAGCGCGTCCAACGGTAATGCAACAACGTCGCGAGACTGCTGTCTTCTAAAGTGTTGTTAATCAGTACGAGGTCGCGATCAAGTGCGATCTGCTCATACAACTGCCGCGTGTCGCCCACCAAGCTTAATTGCAATTCGATCCGCTCTCCATCTACCTCAGCCGTGGTCACTGCAGCTACCAAACCGAGGTTTTCAACGTAGTTGAGAAGCGCAGAATAGGCATTCAGGTTCTTGATGCCATCGATTCGTAGGCGAATCGTCTCACCGTCGATCGACTCGGGGAGAATCGCGAAATAGCCAGCTAACTGCGTGGTGATTCGATTGAGCGGTTCATATAAATAGGATTGTAATTCACTATCGAAGCCATCGAATACGTCGGCTTCGTCCTGAAACTGAAACTGCCAAAGACCTACTAATTCGCCACTAGCGGTAAAATGGAGACGGCCAGCTAATATACTATCCGCTCCATAGCGCTCGCTCGCGCTAGAAATAGCCGCTTCGTCGAGATTCCAGGCGGTATTTTCAGAGAGCGTTCTCCTATCCTCGAAATCTAGAACAGGAAAGATAATTGGCAACCCGCGGGCTACCGCAAAATCTTGCATAACCTTCACTATTTCTGGATTGCTGTCTGCTGTCAAAAACTCGCGGTCACCGGCGGAACTCTGCAACACCATCCAGACCAATACGCTAGGTCTATTGCCGTCCCAGACAGGAATATCGGCATCGGCAAGCAGTTCATCGATAAACGCAGCAGCGAAGTTTACAGAAATTATGCGTTGCTCAGTAGTATAGAACTGCTCTTCATCGGTATCCGCCGACGCTGTATTGTCTTCAAGAGGCAGCTGAATCAATTCGCTTATATAAGTGGTGGCCTCAACGTAATTCTGCGCCTGAGCGATTGCCCTTTCGATGGCCGGGTTCTCCAGCCAGCGCGGATCTCCACTGACTTTCACTACCACGGCTGCTAACGCTTCCCGAAAAGCCCTATTGCGCTCTGCCTCGCCATCATTCGTGACTGGGATTTGTTGGCTATACAGCCCACTGACCTGCAGCGCTACACTCGGCTGCCATGAAATAAGCAGCAGCGTAAGCAGCATCAGGGAATATAGGGAGATTTGTTTCAGTTGCGCGATCATGGGCGGAATAATACTGTAAATCATCTCCCAAGGGTTAATTCCAGCATGGTTCTTTGCCGATCAGCCTACTTATTCTGCTTACCTAGTGAATTTCCTGATGAGCTCGTGACAGAAGGACATTTAGTCACTGACGTGAGCACAGCATCTTGATAAAATGCGCAACTAAATAAGCGGGCCAAATCCAATCCCGACACATAGGAAAACTGCGATGACATCTGGCGATGAAAACAACAAGCCCGCCTCCGATTCAAGACCCTCTTTAAGCTACCGCGATGCAGGCGTCGATATCGACGCTGGCAATGCGCTAGTCGATGAAATTAAGGCCGTTACACGCAAGACGAATCGCCCTGAAGTTCTATCCGAACTAGGTGGCTTCGGCGCCATGTGTGAGATTCCCAGCGGGTATAAGCAACCGGTATTGGTTTCAGCAACTGATGGGGTCGGCACGAAGTTAAAACTGGCCATGGAAATGGGCAAGCACGACACAATCGGCATCGATCTGGTTGCCATGTGCGTAAATGACCTCATCGTCTGCGGTGCCGAACCGCTGTTCTTCCTGGACTACTACGCAACTGGTGCCCTCAATGTCGCAAGCGCGGTTCAGGTTGTCACCGGGATAGGCGCAGGCTGCGAGCTAGCCGGCTGTGCACTTATCGGAGGTGAAACCGCCGAGATGCCAGGCATGTACTCTGGCGAAGACTATGATCTCGCCGGATTCTCAGTCGGCGTGGTTGAGAAATCCAAAATAATCGATCAATCTAAGGTTGCCATCGGCGATAACTTGATCGGGCTGAGCTCCTCAGGCCCCCATTCCAATGGCTACTCATTAATCCGTAAGATCATCGAGGTCAGTGGCGCCAAGTTGGATCAACCGTTTGGCGAAAGCACGCTAGGGGAAACTCTACTCGAGCCAACTAAAATTTATGTGAAGACTATCGCCGCATTAGCAGAGTCTGTCGATATCCATGCTCTGGCCCATATAACCGGAGGAGGAATTACCGAAAACCTTCCGCGCGTATTGCCCAAAGCTGCCCAAGCACAGATCCGCGCCGATGCCTGGAGCCGACCAGAGATTTTTAACTGGCTACAAGAGAAAGGCGGAGTAGCCGATTCTGAAATGTTAAGAACCTTCAACTGCGGGATTGGCATGATCCTCTGCGTCTCGGCAGAGCAAACCCAACAAGCACTAGAGATTCTTAACAAAGACTCAGATCAGGCATTTCTCCTGGGTAGTGTGGCTAGTCGCGATAGTGACGAAGACGCATCCGTAGTTATGCTTTAGCGCCAAAAAAGCCCAAGTCATGCACAACAGTCATCGTTCAGTAGTAGTTCTACTATCCGGAAATGGGAGCAATCTACAAGCTCTCATGGATTTTAGCAGCGCCGGAAACTATAGAGTCAGCGGCGTTATCTCGAACAGGCCTGACGCCTACGGCCTACAGCGAGCGAAACAAAGCAATATCCCAACTACGGTAGTCGACCATAAGCAATATGCGAGTCGTGATTTATTCGATCAGGCACTGTGCCAAGCCATAAACGAGTATGGGCCTGGTCTTATCGTATTAGCGGGCTTCATGCGCATTCTCGGCGCCGACTTTGTTAAGCGTTACCAAGGGAAAATTCTCAATATCCACCCTTCTCTGCTACCAAATTACCCGGGCACTAACACACATCAGCGGGTGCTAGACGCCGGCGAAAAACTGCACGGGGTTTCGGTGCACTTTGTCACAGAAGAGCTCGATGGCGGGCCAGTGATAGCTCAGGAGTCTATAGCTATCGAGCCAATTGATGATGCCCAGACGCTCGCTGTGAAAATTCATGAGAAGGAGCATGTTCTCTATCCTGCTGTAGTCTCTTTATTTGCCGATGGTAGGTTGTCACTCGATGGAAACAGCGCCTTCTTGGACGAACAGCTTCTGCCGGTAACAGGCCAGAGAATTGACGACTTATGAACAACAAAGCGACAGCAGTCCTTTGCGCTTTCACACTTAGCAGTTTCGCTAGCTACTGCTACGCGCAAAACGCACCCTTGCTAGAATATGTCGCACAATATGAAGCGAGCGCTAACGGTCTGGCGGCGACAGCTACCCGCAGCCTTAGCAGAGTAGATGAGAACTCGTATCGTTTGAGCAATTCTTTAGAGGCCAGTATCGCAGGACAAGCTCTTGCGAGATTAGAGCAAGCGAGCGAATTTACCATTGACGGTAAGCGAGTCGTTCCCCTCAATTATTCCTACCAGCTCAGCGGCGTAAGCAGGGCAAGTCACGCCATCTTCTTTAATTGGGATGCAGAAGTTGCGCTAAGCACAGAAGGCGACGAGAGTTGGCAGTTGCAGCTCTATGAAGGAGTCATGGATCAACTCAGTTATCAGGTGGCAATAAGACAGGCTCTGATCGACAACACCGAGATTGAGCCCACCTTCTCATTCGGAATTGTCGATGGCGACGCCATAGAAATGCAGGAATATCGTTTAGTAGGCGAAGCAATTATTTCTACACCACTGGGCGAGCTAAGCACCGTAAAACTAGAACGCGTGCGCGAAGCCTCAGATGAGCGTGTGACAGAAATTTGGCTAGCTCTAGAGTGGGATTTCCTCCTCACCCGAATAGAGCAGGTCAACAGCTCAGGCCTTCGAATTAGTTTAGAATTGAAATCGGCCGTGCTAGACGGAAATACTGTTAGGGGAAATAACTAACGGCTATGCGGAAGCTGATTTATTTTTACCTGCAATACCTGGCGCTGCGACGCCTTCCTCAGAACCTTCTTCAAAATTGGGCTGTGATTCAGATTCTTGCGGCTTCTGCAGGTTGTACTTACGCATTTTTTCCACCAGCGTCGTTCTACCCAACTGCAGCCTATCAGCTGCCCGAGCGACCACCCCACAGCTGTCCGATAGCGCTTTCTCGATAAGGTCTTTCTCCAAGTTGGAGAGATATTCTTTTAGATCAATTCCGCTTAAAGGCAACAGGCCGCTTTCCGAACCTAGTACTGCCGCGCCTTCTTGTACCGAGCGCTTGGCCAGAGGAACCACGCTAGCACCTGTAGAGGCATCCAAGCCGATCGAATCCAGTGCCGAAGCAGCGTCGCCATCAAGGCACTTTCGAAATTTCTCGGGCAGATCTTCAACACCCACAATGCCGTGAGGATAGAGAATCGCCATACGTTCTACCAAGTTTGCAAGTTCCCTCACATTTCCTGGCCATGCGTAATTACACAGCGAATTAATTGCTGCAGAATTAAATCGAATAGAACCACGCTTCTCTGATTCCATAATGGTGATCAATTCATTAAGCAGCAAGGGAATATCTTCGGGCCGCTCGCGCAAGGACGGCATCTCGATAGGAAAGACATTGATTCGATAATAGAGATCTTGTCGGAATTCGCCGCGCTCGATCATCTCTTCCAGGTCTTTGTGCGTTGCAGCCAAAATTCTGACATCGGCTTGCAGTGTATTCACGCCGCCGACTCGTTCGAAGCTGCGCTCCTGTAAGACTCTTAACAGTTTCACCTGCATGCTCAGTGGCATGTCGCCAATCTCATCGAGGAATAGCGTTCCTCCATCGGCTAATTCGAATCGTCCAGCTCTGGACGCGATTGCACCAGTAAAGGCGCCCTTCTCATGCCCAAATAATTCACTTTCGAGAAGCTCACGGGGTATCGCCCCGCAGTTTATTGGGATAAATGGCTTTTCTGACCTGTTGGAGTTCAGATGCAGGTTTCTCGCCACCACTTCCTTCCCCGTACCTGACTCTCCTGTTATTAGCACACTCACTTCTTTGCAGGCGACCTGCCCCATCATATAACGCACTTTCTGCAAGGCATCGCTCTCGCCGACGAGGCTGCGAAACATATTGAAGTCACGCACACCATCGAAATCACGAAGCCGATTGTAGTGTTCGTGAAATATTTTGGATTTATGCAGGGCATCTAACAAAGGCTGGTAGCTTAGCTGAGCAGGCAACTGTGCGGTAATAGCGGAGCGCAATTTGGAATCTAACTCTTCGAGCAGGTGTTGCTCACCCACCAAAATAAAAGGCAAACCTCCTTCCCAAGTGTGCAACTCCTGAATCAGAGGTGCCAATCCCTTTCCACTGCAATTGGCGACTATCGCTGCTGAAAACTGAGAACTATTAAGCCCGCTTTCCTGGACCTGGATTTTCCATTCAGCGCTAGTGGATGCCATGATCGATTCACCGAGAAATGCGAGCACCGTTCTAAGACTCTGACTCGATTCGTCATCATCATCGATTAGCAATATTTGGGCGTTCTCAATCATTATGATCGACTCAGGTCACTCAGCTATTTTCAGCAATGGAGCAATAAACTAGATCTCGGGATTGCACTACAGGGGTTTATAGTAGCTTCCGTCCAGCGAGATAGAAGCATCAATTAGACCCGCTAGGGGAGCATTAGTCAAACGTACTCGGAGCGGTTAAAGCGTTATTTTTGAAGGAAGTGGCAGCGAGGAAAAACAGGGTTTAGCGCGATCAAGAAAACCGAATCAAGAGAGCTCCCGATCTAGCGTTACTCTCAATCTTGCATGAGACGCCCCACCAAAGCTGGTAGCAGAAAAATCAACCCCCGATGAAGAGCGCTCACTTGAAGAGCCAATAGTTGAGCTCCCAAAATCAAACTGACTACAATGCCTATCTCTGCTTTGTAACATCGCTTCCCATATCAGTGCATGCAATACAGGCCTATCGATTGAGTTTGACATTTTCTCCGCGGATATGAGATGGCATGTCTTGTTGTTGTGAACAAACAGACCATTAGAAACTAATTCGCCCTTGTAGTGACCCTGCACCAAGAAGCCATTACCTTTCTTTATCAGCGCGGCATAGGTAACCCTTTCACCTGGGTAGATTTCTCCCGCCTGATCAACCAGCGAAGCATCAAAGCGATCGCCGCTTACGATTTTTATGTCTAGATTTCTTCTACCCCAGGCAACCATGCCTCGGCAGCTTTTCGTCATACTGCGCTGCAGGTCGCGCTTCGATATTGACAAGTCTATTATCTGCGCTTGCTGCACAATTGGTATCGCCCCTTTCTCAAGCAGAACTTGAGTAATCGGCGACATAACACCACAACTCACCGGATCGAGGTAGTTGATGGCATGGGGTTGAATCTCTTCGATAAGCTGATTGATGTGTTCTTGTAATAACCGAATGGCCTCGGGACGAAAACTATTGCTAGTAGCCTGCATCGTAGCTTGGTTCATATGACTTGATGCTTCGCGCCCAAAATAGCCTATGCATTTGCGGCCCTGTTCGTCCAAATGCATTGTTAGGCTACAGCCGAAAATGGGCTCTTCGGCCAGCACGACTAGAAAGGAGCGATCTGTAAATTCACTTCTATTGTCGTCGTTTGTAAACTGCGATTCCGAGCGCTGTTGCATGTAGATCGGGTTCTGTACCGGATCATTCGCACAAAGCTTATCCGAGTATTGGAAGAAGCTCGAATCTGATGTTTCGATTACAGCGTGCATTAACTATTCTCTTATTGGTCTTGCTTATTTCAGGAAACCGAGCGCCTATATCCTTAGCCGCATTTTCTTACCTTTTTTCATAGAATACCAAACATTCGGCGACCTAAATACATGAGCTCCTCGTTCTATGCACAACGTTCCAGCTACTACAGGTATTACGACCAGACTTAACAATTAGCACAGACTTATTTTGTTCTAGCAATATTGACGGGTATAGTCACAGTGCGTTCTAAGAGTGATGTTGTGACGGCGAAAACTCGACAGTTATCACGGGACTTATTGGGTAGAAATAACCAGACATGTATTGTTCATCGGGTAACTATTTTTTTCCACAACAATCACGAGGATACGCTAAAAACCTACCAACAGAGGATATAGAGCGATCGTTTGAATTTCTACGTTGCCCGTCACGTTCGTTATGTGATGGTGTTCCCAGAATTTGACGGGATGTTCTGGGCAGAATAATTTAATAACCTGAGCTTCGCTGCCTTAATATCTTAACTTGCTATAAAATCACAACCCCCGAAACTTGTAATAAATACGGTAACAATAAAGTGAACACGCCAACGACTCAAGATACGTGGGATTATTCTTTCCCTCACGTGCACCCCATACGAATCGTGAAGTCTGATATCGATGGTATGGGACATGCAAATAACGCCTGTTATGTGATTTGGTGCGAGCAGTGCGCTTGGAATCATTCCGAATTTTTGGGCTTAGGCATAAAAGACTATCAGCGGCTGGATCGCGGTGTAGCAATCCGCAAAGCGAGTTATGAATATTTCTTGCCGGCGTTCGAAAATGAAGATCTACTAATTGCTACCTGGCTAACAGCCTGTGACGGAAAATTCCGCCTCGAGCGGCGTTTTCAGATGATTAATCTCGCTACGGGCCAAACAGTTCAACGAGGTCATTGGGAATTAATCTGCGTGAATCTGGGCAGCGGAAAAGTGACGAAATTTCCAAATGAATTTATCGAATGCTATGGCAACGCCGTAGTGTCTTCTGCGCAACACTAACACCGTGGTGCAGCAAATTGTGCATGGGTTGCTAGCGCGCGCAAAGCTCATTGCTAGTAAAACGAAAATAATTCCATAAATTTGAATAAATTCAAGCGTGGTACTTTCTGCTATTGAGCGGTAGTAAGCACTTCGCCCGCCAATTTAAATTCAACCTGATTATTCACGAATTAGTAGTTTTTCCTATATTTTACAGATAGTTATAGACATTCATCTCTAGACTAACCACAATATTTTGGCGGTAGTGACACAGTCGCGCAGACCTTAAAGATATCATTTCAGCTGTCGTTATAGATTAGACCCGCAGCTACACCAGCTAGAAGATCAAACGTGTTGCGGAATCAAGATTGACCAAAACTCCAGCTGGGTGGCCTGTGCAATTGGCCCCTTTAACAATCGAAAACAAGTGATGATGAGCAGGGAATTACCCGCGTCAATCAGAGATTGAGAAGAATTACTTTCGTGAAAAAAAATACTTCATCACCAAGCTCTTCTGGGAGCCAGCAGAACACTAGCCAACAGATGCTTAGATCTGTGATTACTCAGCTAAGAGCCAATATCACTAGCGCGCCCGAGACAACGCAGCCCGATGTGGACTTAACGGAACTTCGCGCTGCGATTGATGATCTCCCCGAATTGAATGTAACCAAGGTTGTCGCTCTGAATCGCCGAATCGTCAATGGTGACTACAAGATCGACTCCGAACGCCTCGCCGGCAAATTAATCGAGCTGGAATCCTCTCTGGACTCTGAGTAAATAGCCGTTCCTGAAAAATGCATCTCGATATGGATATCAATCACTTAGTTTCATAGGTAGCTAAAATTTCGACTAGGAAACTGCAGTATCATGCATTTTCTGGTTGACGGCGTTGCACATCGGATGAGCAACCATTGCCCGTTAAGAGCAATGCGAGTGTGCCAAAAACAAGTGAAATGACACTTTGACGCCAGCTTTTGGCGCACGTTAGGCTGAAAAGTCATGGATGACTTTTCAGTATCAAATAAACAGACTACTGATCTAATTTCCAACCTAGTGGCGGCTCAAGCAGCTGCAGCCTAGTAAGGTCTTCTGGCCTGTCTACATCCCACAACGTATCTAATAGCCTATACGTCAGCTCCTTGGCTTTGAGGGCCTCTAGAGTTCTGTGCATGACTTGGTCGGTTCCCCAGGGGATATCCTCAAAAACAGCCGCTATTGGGCGTCGCATACCCACCAACACATAGCCCCCGTCCTCCGCCGGGCCTAGGACTACATCGACACCAGATTCCAGGGCAAGTAACGCCTGATCTAGATAGCGCTCTGTCAGAGCCGGACAGTCAGTACCTATAAGAATGACGCTTTCAACATTTTTGTCCTGCAGAGTTTGCCGGATGGCCGCATCCATTCTCGCGCCCAAGTCTTGTCCATTTTGAAGGTATATATCTTTTTTATTACAAACAGTTACAAAGTCTTTATGAGAACAATTCGAGGTTACCCATAAATCCCATGCAGCTATCTGCGTCTGAGTGAGAAGCTGGCCTACACGGGTGAGCATGGCCTGATATACAGCGAGCGCCTCTTGAGCGCCAATCTCTACCGCTAGGCGCGATTTAACCTTTCCTAGCAGTGGCTCTCGGGCGAATACTACGATTCGAGCGCGCGGATGTGCGCTAGCGGGGTCAGGGGCTGTTCTTTGCTCAGTCATGGCTGGGATAGTACATCTCACTCAGTCTCTGGGGCTTCACACCGATGAAATAGAGGAAGCGCAGCCTCCACATCAGCAATATCGTCGAAATCAGTCCATTCTCCTCCCAGCGCCTGCTTGAAGTAGTTACCAGCCCTGCTGGGCTAGCGGGTCTACCCCTACGCCTAAGCATCTTGCTAATAGCGATGTCTTCCATCAAAGCGAGAGGCGGAAACCCCCCTATCTCTTGAAACAGCTCCCTCTCCACGAACAATGCCTGATCACCGGTTGAGACCGACGTGAAGCGGGCCCGCCAGTTCATCATCGAAGCCACCACTTGATAAGCGAGTCGAGGCTTGCTTAGCTTAACGTCGAACCAGCCCCAGCGACTGCCTTGGGCTGTCAGGGCGTTGCAGATGCACTCATCGGCATTAATGGGAAGCTCGGTATCCGCATGCAGAAACAGCAGGATGTCTCCCTTTGCCTGCGCGGCACCCTGATTCATTTGATTGCTGCGCCTGGCAGCGCTGACCTCACATCTATCCACCAAGCCTTTAGTCTGCTCGACCGTCGCGTCCCTGCTACCACCATCAATGACGATGACTTCATGCCCTTTCACCCGATAGCACTGCAACCGCTGTAATTGCTCACGGATGAGCCCAGCTTCGTTGCGTACGGGTAAGACTACACTTATCGTCTTCAAGTCGGTCATTCTCAACTGGTAAAATTTTCAAATCGCCGCGCTAGCCGCTTGAATTTACAACATTTTATGCTAATTAGAACCATTCTGCCCCAGCTTCTTGCCAACCAGAACGTTATTTTGCGCCAAATCCGCCGCACTGGCGTAGCACTCAATAGGATTCATGGTTTAGCTTTAATTTACCTAAATTAGCGGTCTGTGATGCAGGACTCAAACCCCGAATAGACTGAGGTTTATGCTTCGCTAATCTGCCGCAGCAGATGAGCTCTTTTACAGTGATCTACTGCAATGAAAATAGTGCTTATCCGATCTTGTATTTGACAGACTCTTGGTTTCTAATACGTGGCCGATAGAGCGGTATGCAGCGTAAAGCCAGAGCTACAGCAAGCCGCGAGCAGTAACCAGAATATTTTATGTCGACTTATCTGCCAAATGGCAGGTGGAATAGAAACAGTGGATTCTAAGAATTTTTACATTGTGGCAAGCGCGCCAAACGAACCGAGCTTGCAAGTTAAGATATCAGGACCGTATCTCACCAAGCAGGCCGCCCAAGCAGATCTTTCGGCTGCAATAGTTGAGGCCAAGGATATAGACCCCAGCGCCGCGAACTATGACTACAGCATAGACAAAGTCGAGAGCCGTAAACCCGGCGTTATCCAGCATATGGCGTCTCACGCCTAACATTCCAGCTATATCTGTTGCTCGCACGACTAGCTATCTCGAACTCCCTTAAACTAGCTCCTCCCCAATTATGGGTGTACACTTTGTGAGAACACTTCAGGTTTTACCGCTTACTTTATTGCCCCACTCAATCTGTACACACCGAGTTGTGCAATAGAAACTGAGTCACTGCCTTTCATAGGGGCATAACACAGCTATTTCGGTCTCGCCATTCACTATCAATTCTTGATCGTGGAGTCCCAGAGTAGCCACAACTTAGCGAAAGATAGCTAGACCGAAAAGAGGTTCTCGTGAAAAAACTAAGCGCACTACATCACATCAGTATTATCGAATCCCGTGGCACGAATTGCGCATGGGTACGCATCAAATACGATAGTAAGAGCTTCCAACAATCCTTTCCCTTCAAGAAATTCGGTGGCAAGGCGAAAGCCATAGCCGCAGCGAAAAAGAAGAGAGACATCGAAGGAAAGAAAATCTACGGCAGCAATTGGCCGTATGCGAAGTTTAGCCCACGCAAAGTTTCCCCCCTGAATAGCTCCGGCGAGATTGGAGTTAGCTATTCAGAGAAAGATCATTCCTGGGTTGCAACTTGGCAGGAAGGCAAAGGTGTACAGAGAAAGCAGAAGAATGCGTACTTCTCGATAAACAAGTACGGCGAAGATAAAGCGAAGGACAAGGCCATTAAGGCTAGGCGTAGTGCGGTTCGAGCTAATAAGATTGGTTAGCCATTGCTAGCAAAGCAATCTATTTTTCGATTGCTTTGCCTTCAACCGCACGCTCCGAACTACTAGTCCGTGACTTGCGGAGTTCCCCAAATTTGCGTTGTATCTAATAGGTTGGTGTAGATCAAGTTTGCATCGAAGTTCAGTCTGTCTACACCGTACACTTCAAACAGCGCCTCAAAACCAGCTACCGCTTCGTCAGTATCTCTATCGATTGACAAAATAAGATCATCCAAAGCCGCTGTATCTGATAGTGCCTGTGCCGTGTGCATCAATCCTGCATCGCGCATGCCAGAAATCATAACTACTTGAGTATCCATACTCGCTGGAAATGTTGAAAACATTCCATAGTCCCTAAATGGATCACCCTCTTCCGGCAAACCAGCATCGCTGGTGTAGTACTCCGCTGTTTTGGTATTAAACAACTCATCAAAGCTACGTCCAATTCGGAGACCTGAGCCGGCAAAAACCATGGTGGTTAGTTTTTCCAAGGCACTAATATAACCAATATAGACAATATGGTTGCTGCGGATATCGGCCGTTGTAAGATCGGACATCATCGTAATATTCACAACCTTCCCACTCTTCTGCAGGATAGGCACTATCTTAGCCAGCGCGTAGGCGCTGCCCTCAGGCATATAACTCAAATCCAGATCTAAATAGTTTTCTGTGTGTTCGATATCGCTGAACTGCAGATCTTCTAGATCGCTACTAGAATTCACATTAAACTCTCGCACCATACGCGCAATATTGCCGTTGGCATTTAGCTCCCCGAATATGTAGTAGTCGCCCATAACAATCAGCAGCGGTTTGTCGTCACCCAACACAGCTTCCCAAATAGGATGTGCAGCGGCAAATTGCGATGGTGGCCTACTCGCTTCGCTTTGCTGACTGAACATATACACAAGATTCGCACCAAGCAGAACGACGAAAGCGAGCAACAGGAAGTTGCTCACACCGAGCTTCGCTAGTGAAAAACTTGTGGCCTTGGCGATAGGCGTGACAGCGATCGCCGCTAGAGAATAGCTTCCCTTGGGAATAACCAATTTGTAGCCAGCATGCAACTCATACTGCTCATAGTAGGCATTTAACTTCTTGCGCAGCTGGTGCACATACACACGTACCGATGAGTCCGCAGACACATCGAAATCACTATCCTTACCCAGCACATCCGTCGCCAGCTCAATCTCTTTAGGCTGCCGGTTCTGGGCAGAGCAGCTAACGAGGTACTGTAGCATCGCCGAATAATGCTTCGACCTACCCAATACGCCACTGGAGATAATACGCTGGCACAACGCATCAAGCTCCGAGGAGCTAAACACGTCCTGTGTAGACAGGATGGCTTGTGTGGGCTTGTCGTCTGAAGTCATGATTTGGGAAACGCTGCAAGTTGCTGTGTTAATTGTTGAATGGGGAGTATACCAGCTTTAATTCTAGCAAAAAGATTCAGCTGCACTTCTTCCCAGGGATTCGATCAAACAAAGGGAGATACCAGATATCACATTATTCTATAACGGGTTATTGGGATTTTGAATACAAGGAATTGAGCCGGAATCAATTCTGCATTACGCCAGATAGCAGAGTATTTAGAAGAGGGAAACAGACAGAAAACCAGAGAGAGAGAGAAAAAAAAGAAAAGCCAGGACTGTGCCTAGCCTTTTAGCAGCGCGGCCTTTAACTTGTCATTAAACTCAATTTTTCCCTCAGTGACATACTGCTCGTGGTTTCGTTCGATGTAGCGTAGATCATAGAGATAGTTGACCATAGCCCCATAAGACTGGGCCAGCCCTTTATCGCTCAAATCCGCGGCCCCATGGATCTGATGCACCTGCGCCCCATTGCCCAAGTGGAATCGAGCAACAGGATCCAGAGGATACTTCCCCTTCTTTGCCAACAGTAGATAGTTCAGCATTAACTTGCGTATGGCCTCTTCATGCTCGGCCACATTGTCCGCAACAATGTCCAAAGATCGCATTTCAGTCTTAAGCTCAAGCAACTCAACACTGTCTGCATCCGCATCAGTATCCAGCCAGCGTTTAAAGCCAGGGATAGGAGACAGCGTCACAAACTGCTTAATAGACGGAAAGTCCGCCTTCAGCTCCTGCACCACCTGCTTGATGAGGAAGTTACCGAAGGAAATATTCTTAAGACCCGGCTGACAGTTGCTAATGCTATAGAACGTAGCGGTAGTAAATTTAGAAGGATCGACATCTTCGTCAGCCGTGTCATTCAATATCGAATCGATAGAGCCAGGAATCTCAGTGCTGAGCGCCACCTCAACAAAGATAAGAGGCTCATCCGTCAGCGCCGGATGAAAGAAAGCAAAACAACGCCGGTTCGGCCTATCCACGCGACTACGCAGATCGTCCCAATCCTTAATCGCGTGGACAGCCTCATAGCGAATGATGCGATTGAGAATAGCAGCCGAGGTAGACCAGTCGATGGTCTGCAGCAAAAGGAAGCCCCGACTGAACCAGGAGCGAAACAAGTGCGTGAAGTTTTCGTCGACTGCCGACAACTGAGGGTGTTCACGCAGCAGACCAAGCAAGTCTTTACGCATGCCCACCAGATCGTGTGTGGCACCGGGAGTTTGATTCAAACGCCGAAGCAATTCTACGCGACGCGGTTCCGCCGCACGGTAGAGACGATTTAGATTGGTACTGCTGGGGTCTGCATCGAAGGTGCCGAAAGCCAGCTTAACGCTTGCAGGCTCTGTATTGAAGTTTTGTTCTATGTTGAAGAAGAATTCCTTCTTGCCTTCATCATCTAAGCCTTTGTACACATCGAGCAATTCGCGTGCGGCGACTATGGCAGACACCTCACCGCTGTTGCCCATGAGGCTATCCAGTAACTCCTCGATATCGGGAGCACCGTTCTTGGAGAAGCGGTCGCGTTGGCGGGCTACTAGGCCGCTTAGGAAGTCTTGGAATTTGTTGAAGGCCACTGTTTGAGTCTCTACCTAAGGTCAACTGAAATAGCGTAGTTGGAGTAACAGATATGTGCTGGTGATAGCGCGCAAGTATAGCGTAAGCCGGAATGAGCTACGAATGTAATCGGAGGATACTTAGACCCATCACTGACTGGCCGTCAAACTCTGTAATTCCTCGAGCATCCTTCGTGCCAAGCGCTTTCGATCGAATTCCTTAGCTGCTATTTTGCAGTTTTTAGCGAGCTGACCTAGCAAATCGCGATCGTTATCTAATTTCTTAATTACAGCACAGAGTTGCTGCGCATTCTCCGGCTCAAAGACAATACCTCCCTGATGCTTAGTCACCAAGGAAGTAACTTCTCCTTCGGGCACTCCGATCACAACGGGTAGCCCCATGGCGAAACTTTCAAATATCTTCGATGGGATAACCTTACTAAATAGTGCCGTGTTCTTTAAGTGCACAATAGAAACATCGCAAAGCGACCAGACAGCCGACATCTTTTCTTTGGGTTGTCGTCCCATCACCACAACATTGCTCAATTTTCTTTCTTGCACATCATTTGCAAGCTCTTCGGCCCTTGCCCCACCTCCAGCGAAAAGAAATACCACGCCATCGTCTTCGAGCATAGCGAGTGCTTCTACGAGCGTATCAAGCGCATGCGCCATTCCGTGAGTCCCCACATAACCCACTACGAACTTATCCTGCAGATCATATTGAGTTGCTAGCGCCTCGTCTTTTCCCTGAGGTTGATAGGCCAACAGATCAACTCCGTTAAGAATCACTGCTATCTTTTCAGCCGGCACCCCTCTTTCAACCAACTCAGTCTTGAATGAATGTGTGACCGAGACTATTAATGCTGCACGACGGTATAGAAATAGTTCTATCTTCTCTAGAGTCCGAATTAGGCGAGGGCTCTTAGCTGCTCCGACAGCTTCAATTGAGGCTGGCCAAATATCCCTGCGTTCGAACACAAATGGTTTGCGCTTACAAAAGGCCACAGCCCAACCCGCACAAGCGCAGAAAAATTGGGGAGATGTGCCTATCACAACATCTGGCTTCTTAACGAACAAGCCTGCTAGAAAACCTGAAAACATAAAAGAGAGATAATCCAATGAACGCTTGAAGAAGCCTTCGTTAGCCGTGATGTAGGTTTTTACCCGGCTCACTGGAGAAATTGATGTTGAGGTACGAAACGGTTATTTATTGGAGTTCAAGCGACGCGTGTTTTATCGCCGAAGTATCCGAATTGCCAGGCTGTATAGCCCATGGAGATTCCTACGAAATGGCATTGGGAAACCTGTAGGAAGCAGCGCAGCTCTGGATTGAAACTGCCAAGGAATGTGGTGATGTAATTCCCGAACCGCGAGAGCATCGATTACTTCAAGCCTGATCTGTAGCCCATTCCCTACCTCGTTGGACATCGCAAGCAAAGGAGTCGAGCACTTGACTCCTGCCCTTCATTCCTCACTAAGGTGACATTACCTACTATGAAATCGGGTGTGGCGAGTCTGTCAAGCAGTGAGACTGGGCTGATTTGCCTGACATCCAAGAAGAAGTGGGCAAGCTTTTTTATAGCGCCCCGTGATTGCGGTGCCCCGAACCCGCTACACGCGTAAACTTTCCAGAATCAGATATACGCTCTATAATTAGTAAATGCGCATTGGTATGCGCAGTCCAAACTCTGCTTTCCTCTAGACTGAGCGAACGCGCAATGACGCAAATTTACAATTTATCTGCACCAAAACGAGCTACTAACTTGAGTATTAACAGTGGCTTGCTGGCGAAATCTAAGGCCCTGAAGATAAACTTTTCAGCAACCCTAGAACAGGCACTCACAGCCAAGCTTGCTGCCAATGAAGCCGATAACTGGGCGAAATCGAATAAGCAGGCTATAAAGGGTTATAACAATTTTGTGGAAGAGCGTGGGTGTTTTGGGGTTGAATTCAGGGAATTCTAAAAGTGCAATTTGATGTGTACATGAATCCCAGCGAGCTCAGTAGGGATGCTTACCCTTTCCTTGTAGACGTTCAGAGCAAGTTGATAGCAAAACTCTCCACTAGAATTGTTATACCCCTTGGAAAGCTAGACAACTTTGGCAATGCAGCCTTGCCGCACCTCACACCCATCGTGGAATATAAGGGTGAGGAGTTCTTACTACTAACTCCACAAATATCTTATGTGCCGAATAAAGTCCTGAAAAACCCAGTGGGGTCCCTGTCGCATATGCGCTCACTAATCATCGCTTCTCTAGATTTTGCCGTGTCCGGAATCTAACTTTTTATTCATATTGTCAACAATACTATTGTTTACTTGCCGGTATTGAGCAATAATCCGCATCAAATCTATATATTGTTGACTTTTCCTTATGGATTCTCAAATCCGCTTAAAAACTTCCACGCTAGCCGATACGGTCTTCGACCAAATCCGCACCGCCATCGTCAAAGGCGAGCTGGCACCTGGCTCAAAGGTCAACGAACCGCAATTAAGCAAGCAATACGGCATTAGCCGTGGCCCGCTACGCGAAGCTATACGGCGGCTTGAGGGCTGCAAATTAGTGGAGATCACGCCGAATGTGGGTGCTAAGGTCGTGTCTCTAAACCTTGAACAAGCTATTGAAATATATGAGATTAGAGAATCTCTCGAGGGACTGGCCTGCCGTCTGGCCGCGAGTCGCGCGAGTGCCGATGATTGCCTAAAGCTGCGCGAGTTATTGGCGAATCATGAGAAACAGATAGAGTCTGAGAATGGCCGCCTGTATTACCAGAAAGAAGGCGACCTGGATTTTCATTACCTGATCGTGCAGCTTAGCGGAAACACTAGGCTTTTCAATTTCTTATGCGGCGAGTTGTACCATCTACTGCGCCTGTATCGGGTACAGACTAGTAGCGGCCCTTCCCGCCCGGAGCAAGCCTTTAAGGAACACCACCAGATTGTTGATGCGCTTGAGAATCAAGACGAAGAACTGGCTGAGATATTGATGAAGAGACATATTTCAGGCGCGAAAAATACACTAATAAATCAATTAAATCAGTAAATTAGATAACTAATTAAATGTTTATTTTAAGGAGTACGTTATGAGCTCACTTTCTGCCGGCGCGAAGTTTCGTAAGGGACTTGCTGAGAACCACCCCTTGCAAATTGTCGGCGCGATCAACGCCTATTGCGCGATGCTCGCCGAAGATTCCGGACACAAGGCGCTCTATCTATCCGGCGCTGGCGTGGCAAATGCCTCTTATGGCCTGCCGGATCTCGGCATCACCAGTCTCAACGACGTGATCCATGATGTTGAGCGCATCTGCGGCGCAACGGATTTACCCCTGCTCGTCGATATCGATACTGGCTGGGGCGGCGCGTTTAACATCGCTCGCTCAATCAAGGCTATGGAGCGCGCAGGTGCTGCTGCCGTGCATATCGAGGACCAGGTCTCGCAGAAACGCTGCGGCCATCGGCCGAATAAGGCGATTGTGAGTCAGGTGGAGATGGTCGATCGTATCAAGGCTGCTGTGGATGCGAAGAGCGATAGCGATTTCGTGATCATGGCACGCACCGATGCGCTGGCTGTAGAGGGCATGGAATCTGCTGTCGAGCGGGCTGTTGCCTGCGTTGAGGCGGGTGCCGATGCGATCTTTCCAGAGGCTATACTGGAATTGGATCAGTACCGTCAGTTCGCCGAAGCCGTTAAAGTACCGGTGCTGGCAAATATTACTGAATTTGGCGCTACACCGCTGTTTAACTGCGAGGAATTAGCGCAGAACGGCGTCTCCATGGTGCTTTACCCGCTTAGCGCCTTTCGTGCGATGAGCAAGGCCGCGCTGGATGTGTATCAGAACATTGCTATCAATGGCGATCAGAAGGCCTGTGTCGATAAGATGCAAACCAGGGATCAACTCTACGAAGTGCTTGGATATCATGACTATGAGGAGAAGCTGGACGCACTATTTGAGAGTGAGAAATAGGAATTTTTTTATTTGAATTCATAGTTTTATGAGAATTTACTGCGCGCTTTCTTCTACAAATACTCCCATGTACATGCGCAGTAGTGAGAAGACAGCTCTACAGACACCGAATCAATCAGAACAACACAGTTGGAGAACAACAATGGCAGAGAAGAAACTAAGCGGAGCAGGCCTACGGGGCCAGGTGGCGGGCGAGACGGCCCTTTGTACCGTAGGCAAGACTGGCACCGGCCTCACCTATCGCGGGTATGACATCAGTGAATTAGCTGAGAATGCGAAGTTCGAAGAGGTGGCCCACCTACTCCTGAAGGGACACCTTCCCAAGCAGCAAGAACTTGATGCATATACGAATAAAATCAAATCATTACGAGATTTACCTCAGGCGTTAAAAGATGTTCTTGAGCGCATCCCTGCAAGCGCCCATCCTATGGATGTGATGCGAACTGGCTGCTCGATGCTGGGCAATCTGGAGACAGAGACAGACTTCTCCCAACAGGACGATGCCATCGATCGCCTGCTGGCAGCTCTACCCTCCATCATCTGCTATTGGTATGTGTTCTCCCACGAGGGAAAACGAATCGAAACAGCGCTGGATGACGAGTCTATTGGCGCCCACTTCCTGCATATGCTCAGCGGCGAGACCCCTAGCGAGTTATTTAGCCAGGTCATGAACGTATCGCTCATTCTGTACGCAGAGCATGAATTCAATGCCTCTACCTTCACAGCTAGAGTCTGCGCATCCACACTTTCAGACATGCACTCCTGCATCACCGCGGCAATCGGCTCACTTAGGGGCCCCTTGCACGGTGGCGCCAACGAGGCGGCCATGGACATGATCGAGAACTGGACCAGCGCGGATCAGGCAGAGCAGGAAATAATGGGCATGCTGGCGCGCAAGGACAAGATCATGGGCTTCGGCCATGCCATCTATAGCGAATCCGACCCTCGCAATACGATTATCAAGCTGTGGGCCGAGAAATTGGCTGCCGAAGTTGGCGACACCACGCTCTACCCGGTATCTGTACGCTGCGAGGAAGTTATGTGGCGCGAGAAGAAGCTATTCTGCAATGCCGATTTCTTTCATGCGTCCGCCTACCACTTCATGGGGATACCGACGAAACTATTTACCCCGATCTTCGTGATGTCCAGACTCACCGGCTGGGCGGCTCACGTTAAGGAGCAACGCTCCAATAATCGCATCATCCGGCCTAGCGCTGACTACACCGGCCCAGAGACTAGCAAATGGGTGGACATAGCTGACCGCTAGCCTCTATTTACATTACATAAACTATTTATTTATCTGATTTACAAGGAATTTTAAGTGTCTAACAATGTAGAAATCAATGCCCGTCCTGAGCCAGATCAGGTGCTCGTCGACATCGCAGATTACATCTGTGACTATGAAATCAACTCCACCGAAGCCTACGATACAGCCCGTAACTGTCTCATGGACACTCTAGGCTGTGGCCTGCTTGCCCTGCGTTTCCCCGAATGCTCCAAATTACTAGGGCCTCTCGTCGAAGGAACTATCGTCCCCAATGGCGCGCGCGTCCCGGGCACACAGTTTCGGCTAGATCCGATGAAGGCAGCCTGGGATATAGGCTGCATCGTCCGTTGGCTGGACTATAACGACACTTGGCTAGCCGCGGAATGGGGCCACCCTTCGGACAATCTAGGCGCGATTCTCGCAGTTGCCGACTTTCTCTCGCAGCAGAATGTAGCCGCTGGCAAGCCGCCTCTAACAATGCACGACGTGCTGACAGCAATGATCAAAGCCCATGAAATACAAGGAATTTTGGCTTTGGAGAATAGTTTCAATCGCGTCGGCCTCTGCCACGTTCTACTGGTACGCGTCGCATCAACAGCTGTAGCCACACAGATGATGGGCGGTACTCGCGAACAGATCATAGACGCCCTATCTCAAGCCTGGCTGGATGGCTCTAGCCTTCGTACCTACAGGCATTCACCGAACGCAGGCCCTCGCAAGTCTTGGGCTGCGGGTGACGCCACCTCACGCGCTGTGCGCCTGGCAGACTTCACGATGCGCGGAGAGATCGGCTACCCTAGCGTGCTCACCGCTCCAACTTGGGGCTTTTATGATGTCTCATTTAATGGAAAACCATTTAAATTTACAATGACTTATGGAAGCTATGTAATGGAAAACATCTTATTTAAGATATCCTTCCCTGCCGAGTTCCACTCCCAGACTGCAGCGGAGGCCTCAGTTCAGCTTCACCCTGAGGTTAAAGATCGCTTGTCGGAGATCGAGAAGATCGTTATCCATACCCATGAGTCAGCGATACGCATCATCAGCAAGAGCGGCCCACTGAATAACCCAGCCGACCGTGATCATTGCCTGCAGTATATGACCGCCGTACCACTGGCCTTTGGCAATTTGGTAGCTGAGGACTATGAGGACAGTTTTCACGCGGCCAACCCGATAATCGATGAACTGCGTGAGAAAATGGAGATACATGAGAACCCCACCTACTCAAAAGAGTACCTGGAACCAGAGAAACGCTCTATAGCTAATGCTATGCAGGTCTTCTTCAAGGACGGCAGCAGCACGGAGCAGGTGGAAATCAATTATCCTGTTGGCCATCGTCGCCGTCGCGAGGAAGGCATTCCCCTTCTCGAGGAGAAGTTCAAGGCCAATCTAGCTACACGCTTCCCAGCCAAACGCAGCGCCAAGATCTTCGATCTGTGCAAGGACCAGAAGGCCCTTGAGCAAACTGCTGTGAATGACTTTATGGACCTTTTTGTAATATAAAACATGAATTAAGATCACTAACTACATGTTTTTAATTGGTTTATAATTATTAAAATCAAAGATGAAGAACGCGTCAGTTCAGGCTCGGGCTTCATCTTCGGCTTTTCAAGGACACACGGCCGTAGCAATAGATGGCCTGCCTCACAGAGTTAACACCTGTCCTGACGCAGTAAATGCAGACGAATGAATTGCTCACTTAGCGTTATGACTTCTTCGTCCGTTAGGGCTTGTCCAGCCTAGGCCCCTAGAACTGGGGGATCCAGCACACCAGGTGTCCTCTCATTCCCCTGCACCGCGGCTCCTAGCTAGGCCATAACTAGAACTGCTATTCCCTATACGCGCAGCAGTACAGTGACATCTGTCTTCTGCCAGCGAGCCTCCTTCACTGCTTGGAACATTATCTGTTTAGGTTTTTCAAATGAGAAACCAGCCCATCAGGTCTTATCAATGGATTAGTAGCCACAATTTATATCTTAGATATCTTTTAGAATATATATATCTGATACTTATAGATTAAATCACACAAAGACTTGGCAAAAAATCATCGTAAATTCTCCCAAAAACAGAGCCGTACGTGAACACAGCACACGTATGACGATCACAGAAATCTACTTAAGCCGTGCACATCATTGTAATTTTACAAACCCAGCAAGACTTGAAACCGTTAGGCCTAGCCCCATATTTGAACCTGTAGCGAGTGCTCAAGAGAGGCTTGCACACTGCCCGATCGATTCGATGGGCAATCAAACTTTAACTACATATTGCTTAAAAGGAAGGATATGACTATGCGTACATTAGATTTTTCACCCCTATACCGCTCAACCGTGGGCTTTGACCACCTATCTTCGCTGTTGGACTCTGTAAATCGCGGCGAAGCCAGTCAGACGAGCTATCCCCCGTATAACATCGAGTTGATTGCGACGGACAAATACCAAATTACTATGGCCGTAGCCGGATTCGAAGAAGCTGAACTGGATATTCAAACTGAGAAGGGAACATTGACGGTGGCTGGCCAAAAGGCCGGCGAAGAAGCTACTGGTCGGAATTATCTACACCAGGGCATCGCCGCACGCAATTTCGAGCGGCGCTTTCAGCTGGCCGACCATGTTGAGGTTACTAGCGCACGCATAGCCCATGGCCTGCTCTACATCGACCTGGTACGTGAGATTCCTGAGGCCATGAAGCCGAAGAAGATCACCATCGACAGCGAACAAGCCGCGTTTATCGATGTAAACAAGCAGAACGCCGCCTGATTGTTTTTAGTAGTTTGCTAATCAATAAGGAGCAAGGCGTCATGATCAATTCATGGCGCCCTTCTTGTTTGGGAGGCTAAACACTTATTTATGCAGCTTTTGTAAACTTTTTTAGGACTTTGGGCGTTTAATAGGCAACAGAGCAAGACAAATTCAAAAGAGAAAGCCATGAAACTTCTAAACGGCACCACACGCAAACTAAGTGCTTCGTTCATGCACTATGTTTGCATACGCTCAAAATTCAGAAGCACGGTCTTGAAGGACAGCCTGCCGCAACAGAAAGCTGAGCTGTGTACAGTGAATTGCTGTCCGTCAAAGGCCTAAAGAATTAACTAATCGAGCTTGTGCACTACGAGCCC
This sequence comes from Pseudomonadota bacterium, assembly GCA_027592275.1. Classification (GTDB taxonomy): domain Bacteria; phylum Pseudomonadota; class Gammaproteobacteria; order Pseudomonadales; family Pseudohongiellaceae; genus UBA9145. Next base: position 51,808 of record JAQCKF010000002.1, on the reverse strand, counting down.
ACTCTTTAGCTTGGGCTCAAACCAAGTAGACTTAGGCGGCATCACCTCGCCTGCATCAGCGATAGACATCAGGCTTTCAATTGAAGTTGGGTATAGAGCAAAAGCAGCCGCCCATTCCCCTGTATCTACTCGTCTCTCTAACTCTGCTAAACCTCTTATTCCACCTACGAAGTCCACTCGTTTGTCGGTACGCTGATCTACAATGTCTAGTAGCGGTGTGAACACGTAATCCTGCAATATGCTTACATCTAAACTGCTCACCGGATTCGCCTCATCGATTTGCGAAATTAGATTGCTATTACTTTTCAGCGTGTACCATTGCTTGTCTAAGTACAGTGCAAAGTCTCTAGCGGAACTTGGCTTCACTGCCTGCAGATCCGCCTTTTCGATATCGAAGTTTGCACTTAGCTTCTCTAGAAATTCTGCAGTATCGGCACCGCACAAATCTTTTACGATCCTGTTGTAGTCAAGAATCTGCATTTGATCGTCAGGAAATAGCACGACGAGAAAATAGTTATAGGATTCATCGCCTGTGTGATCGGGGTTCTGCTTCTGACGTAGATGCTTCACTCGCGATGCAGCCGCCGACCGGTGATGACCATCTGCGACATACAGATGTTTGATCTCGGAAAATGCCACTTCGATATCAGCAGATAGCACTAGATCTTCCACCACCCAGAACACATGTCGTGTGCCGTCTTCCGCTTCGAAATCGTACTCTGCATCCGTAGCCACAACCTTGGCGATTAATGCATCCACTGTCGCATGAGCCTTATAAGTTAGAAATACCGGGCCGACCTGCGCCTCCAATGCAACCATGTGATTGACCCTGTCGTCTTCTTTCACTGGGCGCGTGAACTCATGCTTCTTGATCAGGTTATTCTCATAGGCATCCACTGAGGCTGCAGCGACAAGACCCACCTGCTCGTGATCTCCCATCACCTGCTTGTACACATAAAGCTTCTCTTCACTGTCTTGCTTTAGCGTACCCTCTTTTTGGAATCGATCCAGGTTTTCTCTGCCCTTCTCATAAACCGATTGATCGTGTACATCGACCGATGCATCCATATCAACTTCAGGCTTATTAATGTGCAGAAAGCTAAGGGGGTTATCCTTGGCGAGTTCGAATGCTTCTTCTCTATTGAGAACATCGTAAGGGTGAGAGGCAACTTTCGCTGCGAGCTCTCTGCTTGGTCTAAGACCTCGAAAGGGTTTGATCAATTTCATCGTGAATTCCAATTGTGTTCGCGTCTCTTTAGTGGATATCAAAAGAGTCATTCATGACTTTTTGATATGTCGTGCCGAGTGCTGTTAGATTTACTTGCTACCAAATACATATTCGCCCAGCCAATTTGGCTCCGACGGGTCTATGCGAAATTTTTCTATCCTATCCAGAAACACCTGATAGAGCTGGGTATTGTCGCACTTTACTTGCAAACACGAAAACTGCTCTTGCGCTGCATCCCAATTTTGATATCTATACTCCTTAAGCGCCTCCGAGAAATCAGCAACTTCCGACTTCTTCGAACTACTTAACTCGCCCTCGATACCTAATAATTCGAAAATGCGAACTGCCTGCGACTTACCAGCAACGCAGACGATATCGAGCTCGCGGTAGGCAAAATTTGGCGCGTCGTCCCTACTCGCCTCACTGACGATATTTGAGACATTATACAGCCGCGTAAGACTCTCCAACCTAGCAGACAGATTCACAGTATCGCCGATCACGGAATAGTTCATGCGATTGCTGGAACCCAGATTGCCAGCAACTACAATGCCTGTCGTGATTCCTACGCACGCTGACAGGCCCGAATCCATCTTCTCCAATGCCGCTGTTATATCCAGCAGAGCGCTCATTGCATTGGCGGTGTCGGTTGTACCCTTGATTGGCACTCCGAATAAGGCCATCACGGCATCGCCGTTGTATTTGTCCACGACCCCCTGATGCGCCTCCACGATGTCACTGATCGTGCTAAGCACTATATTCAATGCCTTTAACACCTCTTTCGGGGGCAGGCCTTCGCAAAACGTGGTGAAGCCGCGGATGTCGGAAAATAGGATAGTGGCTACTCGTTCCTCACCGCCGAGTTCGATGGGGTTATTAAGCAATTGCTCAGCGATCTGATGAGAGACCACCTTACCCAGCAGGTCACGAACCCTTTCCTTCTCCGCAAGACCCCGCGCCATGGAATTGACTGAATCGGCGAGTTCGCCGATCTCATCATTGGATTCAACTGCTACCGATCTATCGTAGTCCCCTTCCTCAATCTGTTTAACCACACCAACAAGCTTGGACAGTGGAGTCGTAATCGAACGCGCCAGAAAGAGAACAGCAAGCAGGCTTACAACGAGCACCAGGAGATAGAATTGAATGAGCAAGGATCTGAACTGAACGACGTTCTCGCTATTCTCATCGTAGGAACGCTGGATCACAGCGAACACTTGAATTGGCTCTTCTTCATTTCCGTAGAGCCGGCGCAATAAAGATGTATAGTCCTGTGATGCTGCGCTGATTCGCTGAAGGCTAGCAAGTTGAGCGCCATCGAACTGTATCTGCTGTGCAAGTGCGGATTGATCGTCGCTAGTCAGCGTCGAGACGATTACTTCAAGATCTAAATTCTCGGAGCCAAGCACTTGCTCCGATTTCACGATGCTAACCTCAGATAATATTGTCTTTTTTACCCGATCCACAAATTCTTGATCCAAGACAAAGCCACCTACTATCCAAGCCACCTGCCGCGGGAGATAGAGAGGCAAGGCGATAACCTGAAAGGGCAGACCATTGATAGCGATAATCATCTCTGCTCTGCCCTCTTCGTCCGCATCGGCGGTATTCAACAACTGTAGCCAGGGCCCCTCTAGCATCTCCATCCCCTGCGTTTCGGTATCGATGATGACTTGCCCATCGAGATCGAGTATCAACAGCATGTCGACGCTGTTAAATGATCGATCCATCACATTGAGCGCAGCATCAAATAAGGTGGCAGGGTCGTTTGCAGCAAAGGCGGTGCGGAACCCAAAGTCCGAAGTAAGGCTATTAGTAATGACCTGAAGAGTCAGAGCTTGTTGTTCTCTCGTGTAATCAAATACATCAGCACCGAACTCCAGATAACTATTAATGGTTTCTTCGGTATATTCGGTGTTGTTAGTGTTGACGTAGTAGAAGATCCCACCAAGCACAGGGACGAGCAAAGCGAGCAGGAAGACGATCAGGCGAGAACGAAAGCTACGAAAAGAAAATAGGGAGCCGGCCAAACTCATCTGTCTGAATTCCTTCTCTAGGAAGATACGTTAATTAATAAGCACGAAGAAAGCAGTCATGAATCGCCCGAACCCGATTACACAAATGATGCGCCGGCTTAGCGATAGCGTTTCCGATTGGCAGAAGGTGCACGACGCACTCTTCGGTCTCGTGCAAGCTCAACAGTTAATTCCACTTCCTCTGTGCGACCGGCTTCGATAACGATGTCTTGTTCTACGCTGTTTTGCGGGGCATCTAATCTAGAATGCCAAACTCTCAGCCGATACTGGCCCGGCGGGATATTGGTAAGCCCGGCAACACCTACATCATCGCTTATTGCCATCAAGTCGGATTCTCCCACGTAGATATAAGCGAGCATCCAGTCGTGAATATTGCAGCCAATCTCTACGACACCTGGCACCTCAAACATCTCGCGGTATTGACTATTTGCATCGCTGCCATACAGAGGCGTATCGAAAGTTTTGGCCCCCGAGAATGAATACACATGATGAAGAATATCATCACTGTTAGGAAAGCTTGCGCTACCGCCAACCACGATTGTTGTCACTGTGGGGACAAACTCTTTATCTAATTGATCAATCCGCGCCTCGCGCAGCCCAGTCGATGTCGAAGCAACGGAAGAGCCTGAAAGCAATTCCATTACAGCGCCTGGCACCGGCGCGCCATCAGCATCAAGCAGGCGTAGAACTATTTCCTGGGCAGAAACCATCGGAACGCATAGCACAAAAGAGATAATTACCAGCAGAGCCAATTTCTCGTTGAAAGACCATAGATTTGTTGTCGGTTAGGATCATTTTAGTAGTGGTCATTAGAAGTTATGCACATAGCTAACGGAGAGTATTCTATTCACGTAGCTGTTTCCGCTCACCGCCGAAATATCGTAGAAGCTATAGCCAAGGTTTATCGAAGAATCCTGCCCACTCGGAATACTCAAGCCTAGTGACCATTCGTTAGTATCTGCCTCCAACTGATAGGCAACCCAATTTCCCTTGAATGCCGGATCTGAATAGACCGCATCAGCCGCTTTATACAGCGCCAGTGTAGGCCAGGTGGTACTGGATACTATAGAACCATTCACTCTGCGATATCCTGCATTGAGCAGCATGCCATTCTCGAATGCGTATTCAATATCGGCATACGCACTCGTAGAATCATAATCATAGAGCTCAAACGGCTGACTCCAATTTAGGCCATAATCAAAATTCTCGATGACAGGGTCAGAGGGAAGTGACTCTGCACTGCTTTGTTGGAAGTCGGCACCGAAGGTTAAGAACCAGGCCGGCGACAGGCGCTTGAGGTAGCTAATATCTAGGGTCAGTAATTCATTGTCTCGCCTTGCCATCATATTCTTCGACGGCATAGGACGTGCTGAGGGCCAGCACGGGAGCATAGGCACCAAGTGCCCACTTGTAGCTGTAGTTCGCGCCAACGCTTATGCCAACATTATCGAACCCTCGCAGCTCATTGAACCGAGTGCCGGTTAGCCCTCCACTGAGCACAAGCGTATTCTTAGTGCCCAGTTCATAGAGCTTGCCGATGGAATAGTCGACGGTCAGGAAGCTTGATCCCTTCTCGTGGCGCCCGTCTTGACCCGCGGCACATTGCTTTCATGCCCTGCATTGACGACCAGCTGCGAAAAGACATTGGCGTGGGAGAGTGAACCCGAAAATGAAATGACCGCCGTGCACAGAGCTAGGGCTAATTTGGGGTTTTTTACTGAGAATAGCGGCGGCATCGGCTAGCTTCGTTTGAGTGATTAGTGCGGAATTATAGTCTATTCCCCAGCAATTAATCAGCATCTACTGTGATGTCATAGAATGCAGTTCACACAAGGTGCTTTTCTAACGCTTTTCGGATCTCTGTTGATGCGAACCCTCTAGACTCCAGAAACCTTGTTAGCTTTCTGTGGAGTTTCGAGCCATAGCTGGGGGATTCTTGATGGCGGAGCTTCTTTACAACTAGTTGCTGTGCTGTCCGCTGCCAATCTTCGTCATCAACTAGGAGGTGTTTAGTGATCAGTCTGTCACTTACACGACGCCCTGCCAGGTCGGCTTTGATGTGCAAATAGGCAAACCCTCTAGATTTGCGGTACCTGACATAGGCTTCGGTGAAACGCTCATCAGATTGCAATTTCTCAGACTTGAGTGTTTCCAAAACCTCGAGGAGTAATTCCTTGTCGGTCTCAGGGAATTTCTTGCTAAGTTTTTGCATGAGTTCGAACAGAGAATGTTCCCGACGGGCCAGATAGTCCATTGCGGCCCGCCGGAGAACAGGGACATCGTTACAAGGTGTAGTCTCGGACACCTTTTTTTTCTTACAGCGGCTGGCGCTTTCCAATTTATCTGATCTATCCAATTTACCCGATCCATCAAATAGGCCTTCATTACCAGAAGAGACAGCGCTCATTGATAACGAAGGCATCAGAGTCTTCCGCTCTAGCTGCTCTTCTTCGCGTCAGCTAAAACTATGACGTCATCATCATTAGCTGGCGTTTCTTCAGAGTTAGCTGCCTCTTCAGTACCGCCACCTAGTAGCTGAGCACGAATCTGCAATTCGATTTCTTCGGCGATATGCGGGTTCTCTTTCAGAAATACAGCGGCATTCTTCTTGCCCTGGCCTATCTTCTCGCCCTTGTAGGCGTACCAGGCACCAGATTTCTCTACCAAGCCTTGATTGACGCCTAGGTCGACAATCTCACCGAGGTGAAAGATTCCCTTCCCGTACATGATCTGAAATTCTGCCTGTCTGAACGGTGGTGCTACCTTGTTCTTAACAACCTTCACCCGAGTCTCGTTTCCGACGACCTCATCACCCTCTTTGATCGAGCCGATGCGACGAATATCCAATCGCACCGAGGAATAGAATTTAAGTGCGTTGCCACCGGTAGTGGTTTCGGGGGAGCCGAACATAACACCAATCTTCATGCGAATTTGGTTGATAAAGATAACCAGGGTATTCGAGTTCTTGATATTGCCAGTCATCTTTCTGAGAGCCTGAGACATCAGTCGAGCCTGCAGCCCCATGTGATGGTCGCCCATGTCGCCTTCGATTTCTGCCTTAGGAGTCAACGCAGCCACGGAGTCGATTACCACAACATCCACTGCCCCGGAGCGCACAATCATGTCGCATATTTCCAAGGCTTGCTCGCCGGTGTCCGGCTGGCTCACGAGTAGGTTGTCGACATCGACACCCAGATTACCGGCATAGATAGGATCGAGTGCGTGTTCCGCGTCGATGAATGCGCAGCTGCCGCCTGCCTTCTGTGCTTCGGCGATAACCTGCAAGGTTAATGTTGTTTTACCGGAGGACTCTGGCCCGTATATCTCAACGACCCTGCCTCGCGGAAGACCGCCTATGCCTAACGCGATGTCTAGCCCGAGTGAACCAGTGGAGATAGCTGGTATAGGTTGGCGATCGGTATCTCCGAGTCGCATCATAGAGCCCTTACCAAATTGTCTCTCGATTTGCATCAGTGCCGCTGCGAGTGCCTTTTCTTTACTGCCGTTATCTTCAATCATCTTAATTTCCCTGTGTTTAAATTCACAACTGAAGCCTGGTTCCGTGAGTAAAGCAGTTGTCGGGTTTCCCCTTACACTCAGTTTCCTGAGCCCTTATAAATAGTAGCCTGTCCCCGGCTACTTACTAAATTTTCTAGATTCTTTCTTCAACAATTCCCCTAGCCGACTGATCAATGCACAACTGCACCAATTTTTCCGCTAGACGTTCGCTGTTTATCTGGTGGCTCGAACTCGAAGTCACTCCCGTGACCATCGATGGACCCACAACGGGTAACATCGAGTTCAGCCATAAATCGTATAGTCCTGTCGTTGTGGTACCGATCGACTCTAACCTAGCAGATGTATTCTTTCTTGAACCGTTTGTTAAACCGTTTGTTAAACCGTTTGTTAAACCATCTACTAAATTTCTTGCTGGACTGCTAGCTGTACTTCTAATTGAGCCTCTAATTAAACTATGCATCGTCTTAACCTAATTCTATTAATTTTAGCTATTGCCCGATTTCACTGGGCTTCAGCCTTTTTCCAAAACACTGTATATACGAACAGTGCAAATTTAACCAAATTTATACTGTATATACAACCAGTATATTGGCAAAAATGGAAATACCTTTAGGTTTTCTTATCAATCAATTAATAGAAGGCAGCCTTCGAGCGCAGCAAGGACCGTTGCCCGCCGGACCGACTCTCTGTCGCCGCTGAAATGAAAGCAGCGAGCTAGGCTCTTATCTTCCCACTGCCAGGCAATCCAAACCGTGCCCACGGGTTTTTCCTTGGTGCCACCATCCGGCCCGGCTACGCCACTGACGGCAACAGCGAGATTTGCCCTGCTGCCCTGAATAGCTCCTGCGGTCATAGCTAGCACGGTTTCCTCGCTCACAGCACCAGGGCCATCGATGCTGAATAAGGCTGGAGGCACGCTTAACAAGCGCTGCTTTGCCTCATTGGAATAGGTGACGAAGCCGCTATCGAACCAGGCGGAACTACCACTGAGCGCGGTAAGCGATTGAGATATCCATCCACCGGTGCAGGATTCGGCGGTCGATATAATTAGTTTTTTTGCGAGCAGTTTGTCCGCAAGTTGTTGGACAAGTTTGGAAATCGGTTTTGAAAGCGAATCTGACATAAACTCATATTAGCGACTTCGACGGTTGATGTGAACCACGATTAAGCCATTGCAGCCGATCTTCTCCATGTCTTCCCTGCACTGCTGTTTTACATCAGCGAAGAAAGCAATTTAGCTATGCCACCGCTTCGCCAAACCGTGTAGAATTCTCAACCACAGCAACGAAGAATAAGAACAAAACTCACCTCATTCAGACTATTCAGTAGTTAGCCATTTGACCGACGCGCAAACACACACCCCCATGATGCAGCAATTTTTGCGCATCAAAGCCCAGCATCAAGACAGCCTGTTGTTTTATCGCATGGGCGATTTCTATGAGCTGTTTTTCGAAGACGCGAAGAACGCGTCCGATATCCTAGGCATTACACTCACCGCACGCGGCAAAGCCGCCGGCGAGCCTATTCCTATGTGCGGCATTCCCTATCACGCGGCGGACCGTTATCTCGCGAAACTCGTTGACGCCGGGGTATCAATCGCGATCTGTGAGCAGATCGGAGACCCTGCCACAAGCAAGGGCCCCGTAGAGAGACAGGTGGTTAGAATCATCACGCCGGGAACGGTTAGCGATGAAGCCCTGCTCGACGAGCATCGTGACAATTGCCTGCTGGCCATCAGCGCGACGGTAGACGCCACCGACACGCAAAAAACCTATGGCATCGCCTACATGAATATAAGCAGCGGCAGGTTTGTGCTTAGTGAGTTGCGAGGGCTCGATGCACTGACATCGGAGATAGGCCGCATTCAGCCGGCCGAAATACTCCTGCAAGAAGAATTAACTGAGGTTGAGACAGCTCTCAATCACCCAGCGAAACGCCGGCGACCGATATGGGAGTTCGAGATTGAAAACGCGAACCGAGTCCTCATAGAGCATTTCAATACGCGCGACCTCAGTGCTTTCGATTGCCAGGATCTAAGTGCTGCTTTGCAGGCCGCAGGCTGCCTCATTCAATACGCTAGGGAAACACAGAAATCGGACCTGCCACATATTCAAGGCATACAGGTAGAACGCCAGGAAGACAGCGTCATCTTAGATGCAGCCAGTCGGCGCAATCTCGAGTTAGATATCAATCTAGCCGGGGGTAAAGACAACACGCTGCTTTCGGTCATCGACCGCACGGCAACTACGATGGGCAGTCGCCTACTCTCGCGCTGGATCAACAGACCTCTTCGCGATCGAGAGCAGTTGCAACTACGGCAACAGGCTGTCGCCGCATTGAAGACCGACTTCCGTTTCGAAGCGCTGTATGAAGTGCTGAAGGCCATAGGTGACCTGGAACGTATCATTGCTAGACTGGGGTTACGCTCGGCGCGGCCTCGCGATCTCGCAAAGCTGCGCGACGGCCTTTGCCAGCTACCTGAACTACAGCAGCAGCTAGCCACAATGACATCGAGCTATGTTGGCGAACTAGCGAAGCGCATCGGGGAATATCCGCAGCACACTGCCCTATTAACTCGCGCCGTGAAAGAAAACCCGCCCGTCGTTATTCGCGAGGGAGGTGTGATCGCCGAAGGTTACGATGCCGAACTCGATGAACTACGTAATCTGAGCAGCAACGCAGGACAATATCTGGTCGATCTCGAGCTGCGAGAAAAAGAACGCACTGGCATAAGTACACTCAAGGTCGGTTACAACCGCGTGCACGGCTACTACATCGAAATTAGTAAGGGCCAGGCCAACACCGAACTGCCTGCTGAATACGTGCGCCGTCAAACACTAAAAAACGCCGAGCGTTTCATCACACCCGAATTGAAAGAATTCGAAGACAAAGTGCTAAGCGCACGCAGCAAATCATTGAGTCGTGAGAAAGCCCTCTATGATGCACTGCTAGAAGAACTCGCTACTGAGCTTACTCGACTAATCGCCAGCGCCGAGGCGCTTGCCGAGCTAGATGTGCTCAACTGCTTCGCCGAACGCGCCGTGAACCTTGAATACTGTGAACCCGAGTTAAGCGATGAGCCCGGAATAACTATAGAGGGTGGCAGACACCCTGTCGTGGAGAAGGTTACTAGCGACACATTCGTTGCCAACGATCTCTGTCTAAACCTTAGCCAGAAGATGCTAATCATTACTGGGCCGAATATGGGTGGTAAGTCTACGTATATGCGACAGACAGCACTAATCGTGCTACTCGCCTTATGCGGCAGCCATGTACCGGCTGCATCGGTAAAGCTCGGCCCCATCGATAGAATCTTCACTCGCATCGGCTCATCCGACGATCTCGCCGGTGGTCGCTCTACTTTCATGGTGGAAATGACCGAAACAGCGAATATCCTGCACAACGCTACAAAAGATAGCTTGGTTCTTATGGACGAGATCGGCAGAGGTACTAGCACCTTCGACGGATTGTCTCTGGCATGGGCTGCCTCGGTCTATATCGCAGAACAAGTAAAAGCCTACACCCTGTTTGCCACACACTATTTCGAGCTTACCATTCTGCCTGAGACTTTCGAGACGATCGTTAACGTGCACCTAGATGCGATTGAGCATGACAATGGCATTGTATTCCTGCATGCCGTCAAAGCGGGCCCTGCCAATCAGAGTTATGGCCTACAGGTAGCCCAGTTAGCAGGTATACCACGCGCGGTCATCGAGAAAGCACGTGAAAAATTGCAACAATTGGAGAATGAGACCCCGGCGCAGCCATCTGCCACGCCGGCCGGCACTGCAAGCTCCTCACTCTCCCCTTCTGCGCCCTTAGGTGCCCTCGACTCGCCGTTTCAAAGTGAGATGTTCGCTACGGCGCCGCATCCCGCAGTGGATTTTCTACAGAGGCTGGAGGTTGATGACATCACAGCGAAAGAAGCACTGAAAATCCTCTATGAGCTGAAACAGAAAGCAGATAGCAGATAGCTGAATGTAGGGCCTAAATAAAAAACTCCGGCAATAAATCCTCCAGCACAATGGAAAGCTGCCGAAAAAAACTGATAGAATGCACGCCGCGAAGCCGCGCCATCGTCCGCTAAAAGGCGGTACAAAGCTTAACTAGGCTCAGCGATACGCCAGATTGGCGCAATTGAAAAGATTAGCCAGTATTACCAGAATCAAAGATTTGGAGGTAACATGACATTTATAGTAGGTGATAACTGTATTCGCTGTAAGCACACTGACTGTGTTGAGGTATGCCCAGTAGACTGTTTCTACGAAGGACCCAACTTTCTGGTAATTCACCCCGACGAGTGCATAGATTGTGCATTATGCGAGCCAGAGTGCCCGGTTGATGCAATTTACGCGGAAGACGAACTGCCCGAAGATCAGCAGGGCTTTCTTGCATTGAATGCCGAGCTGGCAGAAATTTGGCCAAACATCACCGAGAAGAAAGATGCTCTGCCTGATGCTGAACAATGGACTGACAAGACACAAAAGCTGCAATTCCTAGAGCGCTAGTCGCCGACTGGCACTCGCCTTGGTTACTTTCGAGTCCCAAGAGAGTAAACAAAAACGCAGACATCAGTCTGCGTTTTTGTTTCCATTAATTATTAAAACCTATTTCGAAGGCAGCTATTTCGACGGTAACAATCTCGACGGGTCCACCGAATCCCCAGCCTCACGAATCTCAAAGTGCAACATCGCTACGCCAGAAGAATTCTCACCCACCTCGGCTATCTTCTCTCCCGCGCGCACTCGACTTCCCACGTTCACCAGCATGCGACTATTGTGCGCATAGGCACTGAGGTAGCGATCGCTGTGGCGAACGATGATCAAATCTCCAGAACCTTGAATACCACTACCTGAATAGACCACATCACCGTCGCCAGCGGCTAGCACCGCATCGCCGACATTACCGCTTATATCCAGGCCCTTGCTGACCCCAGATTGAAAGCCTCTAAGCAACCGCCCCTGATGCGGCCACTGCCAACTTAGTGCCTGCGACGTGCTAGTCACCGGCTGACGCAACACCGAACCCGACGTGCCGCCCCCTGCTCTGGCTCGCGCCACCGAATTATTACCCACAGCCGTGCCTAGGTTAGCTGTTGATACCGCGCTGCCAGCACTCACTATGTTATTCAGATCGAGGTTGATTTCCTGATCGACAAATATTGTATAAGGAGGGTTCAAGCCGTTGGCGATAGCTAGGCTGCGGAAATCAAGATCGTATTGAAAGGCAATGGAGAACAAAGTCTCCCCAGAACGCACAAGATGCGTCGTCGGCCCAGCCCTATTGATATTAGATCCGCCTTGGTTAGAACTGCCCTGCCGAGAACCGCCCCGAATAGAATCACTGGACCCACCCCGAACAACCTGAGACCGACCACCACCCAACCCCGAATTAGAAGAAATCACCTCCGGCAATCCCCCATTCCCACCACTACTTGACGACACCGTAACCGGCCGAGAATCCTCCACCCGAAAGCTGCTCTGCGGCGTAGAACTATCAACAATTATCGGCGCAGAAATACGCTGTTGCTCACCCTGCTCCGAAATCGGCGCCTGATATCCTCCCCCACAGGAAACCAGCAGCAAGGAGCAACTCGCAATAAGGAAGACACTGATTTGTCGATGTAAGAAATTCATACTAGTTAGCGCTTTCCGATGGCTTCGTTGCAAATACCACTTGCAGTAATACAACAATTGCAACACCCAACACAAGACACACTAGTGCTGGCAGGAGCATCGTATAGCCTGCTTCTGCTCCCCCTTTTGCCTGCTGCCAAGGCCACAGCGCAGACACCGAGCCTAGCAACATCCCTGTAATGAATCCGTAGCTCAACTGGTGATGGTTATGAAGTAACCAGGACAATACCCTGGAGAACGCGAGCAGGCCGACACCACAGCCAAGCATGAAGACCAGGATGTAAGGCAGATCAAAACCAAGCAGTGCGCCCAGAATAAATTCATAGACGCCTAGCAACAATAGAATAAAGGCGCCGGATAAACCGGGCAATATCATCGCGCTAATCGCTATAGCGCCACTAAAAAAAACATAGATCAGCGACAGTTCTGCAGAACGCGGGCTTATGAACCCTATCGACACTGCCAACAACAACCCGAGAAGCAGCGCGAGAATGTTTTGCCAAGCGCCAAACGAAAACTCATTTCGCAGCAAGGCACTTGACGCCAAAACCATGCCGATAAAAAACGCCATTAGCGGGACAAAATAATTCTCTAGAAGGAATAGCACTGTATTTGCCGAGATCAACAGCCCACACAGAATTCCCAAAGCGAGAATAAGCAAGAACGTTCCGTTGATATGCTGCCAGAACGCCTTGAATTGACCGGTAAAGAAAAGTCCACACGCGCGCAGATCGACGGCGCGAATAGAAAACACGAGCTGATCATAAATTTTCGTAATGACTGCAATAGTACCGCCGGAAATACCGGGGACGGAATCACCGAGCCCCATTGCCATGCCCTTAAAGAACAGCATCACTTTTTCGCGACGGGTCTCTAATGAGCCGGTGGTTTTATGCGTCTGCGTGCTTGAGTTATCAGACATGATCAAGCCATTGAGGGATAGTTTTGAATGCACAAATTCTTAGTGATGTAGTTGACCAACTAAAAGTGGGACGAAGCGCACAGCTTCCAGCACCTCAGCCGTGAAGTCTTTGCCCCGGCGTGTGATCAGTTGTAATTCCTGCTGATCGTCGCCACCTACGGGTATAACCAAACGCCCACCGTCTTTTAGCTGCTCAAACAACTCGCGCGGAACCTGCTGCGGAGCGGCTGTAGTAATGATGGCATCATAAGGGCCATTGTTCGCCCAACCCGCGCTGCCATCTCCGTGCCGGTAATTAATATTACGCAGCTTAAGCAACTTAAGGTTTTTCTTAGCGCGATCCAGCAGCGGCTTAATGCGCTCAACGGTGGAAACAGTCTTCGCCAACTGCGCCATCACGGCGGCCTGATATCCGCACCCAGTTCCTATTTCCAACACCGAGTCTATCGGGCCGCTCTTCAACAAAGCCTCCGTCATCTTGGCGACAACATAAGGCTGCGAAATTGTTTGGTTGTGACCAATAGGCAGAGCCACATCCTCATAGGCTCGGTGGGAGAGCGCCTCGTCAAGAAATATGTGACGTGGCGTGGAGCGGATAACATCCAACACCTCCATGCTGCTGATTCCCTGGTCGATCAATCTACCCAGTAGTCGTTCTCGTGTGCGTTGAGACGTCATCCCAATGCCGCTTAGATTTGGTTTACCGCTTCCACTGCTACTCAAGGCAAATATCCTTTGTAATATGTTTTCATCAACTGGCGATTTACCGGTACCGGCCAGGCTCTCGAGTCACGCAGAGTTCTCTGAGCAGACTTGTGGCGTAGGCTCCCTTCCCCAGAGAGAAGTCCAGCAGCAAGTCGCTAGCCCCATCCGTGTGTTCGCTTTGTTGCCATTCCCACTTAAGATCGATGGGTCGAAAGCGCAGCGGTCGGCGTGCTGTCTTCAGACCAAAATGCCGCAAACCTGCCAGCAGCGTAGTAAATTGTTTACACACTGCCTCTTCAATATCGGCAGCTTCGCCGTAGCTTACATACTTATCTTTAGGATCAATCTCGCCGGGTAGGGGGCCGGTGATATGAATATCAAAATCTTCTAGCCTTTGCTGCAGAATCGAATCCCATTCAACCCCTGTCGCTAGCGCGAATGAACGGTCTGTCCCCGCCAAATTCAACACATCACCCGTTATATAGCCGTTCCAATTGCCTAGCTCCAACCTTCGCGATAACAACTGATTGAATAAATAGGACCTAGCGGCTGAGAGCAGCATGCTGCGCTTGAATCGCTGCTTCGGAATCGCAGCGGCAGCGGCACCAATGGCGCTGCCCGAATCCACATCCAAAGCGGCACTCATCCAGGCCTGGACCTGAGTGAGATTGCTTAAGCCTCTGCCGAAGCGCTGCGAACCGAAGTAATTTGGCAAGCCGCCGGCTTCAATTTGTGCCAATCTTTCCTCGAACTCGTCTCTTGAACCATCACAATCTCGCAGCAATACTCTAAAGTGGTTAGCACGATGGCTACCGATCTTGAGTTTGCGTGAATTTCTATGTGTCTCAACTATGCGCAGAGAGTCACTTTCGCAAGCCGTAAGCTCAGACTCCCTGCCTGCTGGCAACTTTATGCTGAACCATTGGCGCGTCTCGGCGCGACGGTCTTTCATGCCGGAATAGCCTATATCCGAGCCATGAACGCCGGTTACCTCACTCAGTTTTTTTGCCACATCGATGGTGGATCGATCGATCTTCTCGATCAAAAGATAGGCATGTTCGCCTTTCTCGGTGAATGTAAAGCCGAGCTGCTCATCGACACAAAAATCGGTGAATTCCTGTTTGAGGGTTGCTGCCAATTTTGGCTTACCATTCGCGAAGGCTAGAGTGTCGAGACTACTGAATATCTCAGCAGCAGGACTTGCAGGCTGGTTAGGAAAGTTATCAGGCATTGCCAGCAAGCAGGACCACTGCGGCACATGCTATGCCCTCTTTCCGGCCAATGGCCCCTAAGCCTTCAGTAGTGGTCGCTTTTAAGTTGACCCGCTGCTCCGGTAATTCTAGCAAGTTAGCCAGACTGGAAATCATGTTGACGCGATGTGGAGTCAATTTCGGTACTTCTGCGATCACTGTGATATCAACGTTCACTAGATAGAGTTGCCGTGCGTCCATCATTATTAGCACCTGCTGTACCATATCAGCACTCGCCGCTCCGGCAAATTTAGGGTCTGTATCTGGAAAGTGCTGCCCTATGTCTCCCTCGCCTAACGCACCGAGAATCGCGTCGCAGATTGCATGCAGAATCACGTCACCATCTGAATGCGCAACTAGACTTATTTTGTCCGCTAGCACGACGCCCGCTAAGGTAAGCGGCTTCGCTTCTACGTACGCAGACTCAAAACGATGCACGTCATAGCCATGTCCAATACGCATGTTATTTGGATTCATTGTCACTCGCCTGGTTTTTTAGGATTTGACTTGCCAAGACCAAATCCGACTCAACAGTTATTTTGATGTTGTCCTTGTGACCTGCAATCATTATAGGCTTAAAACCTGCCACTTCCATCGCCGCCGCCTCATCGGTCACCTGCTCACCGCTGGCTACCACTGCCTCTATAGACTCTTTTAGCGCAGCGAAGCGAAACATCTGCGGCGTAAGTGCATTCCAATACGACTCTCTGTCGACAGTTTCTATAACACTCAGGTCTGCCCCAACTTTTTTAAGAGTATTGTCTACGGCAGAACCTAACAACCCGCCTACGGGGTGAAGTGAAACTTTTGAAATCAGGTTTTCTATGTCGGAAGTACGAATACAAGGTCTAACCGCATCGTGTACTAATACCCAATCATCGCTAGCGGCAAGCTCTGTCACCGCAGTGAGACCATTTAGAACTGATTGGTAGCGCTCGTCTCCACCCATAACAGTTATGATTCGGTTTTCGAACTCTTCAACGATTGATTCCTGCAGTTTGGCCCAACGATTATCCTCGGGATGAATCACAACGATAATTTTTTGAATCTCGCTCACTGCACTCAGCCGGCGCAACGAATGCAAAATCAATGGAACTCCATCTATGGTGAGATATTGCTTGGGGATTGTAGATCCCATGCGACGACCAATGCCTGCGGCCGGCAAGATAGCCCATATTGTCATAGTCGTGTCTTCTGTAGGGGGCAGACCCCGGTTATTTCGGCACAAGCAAATAAAATGTTTCGCCCTTCTCGATCATGCCAAGTTCAGAGCGCGCCCGTTCTTCTACAGCCTCAAGCCCATTCTTCAGATCAAGTACTTCGATCTCAACCAAGCGGTTGCGCTGCTCTAACCCTTCATTGTTCGCTCGCTGCGCTTCGACTTCCAACTCCAGCATATTCAGCGTGCGCACGCTATCCTCACCCAACCAAAGCTGGTATTGCAGAGTGATAAAAGCGAACCCAATAAATCCGAATATTATTTTCATAAGCCTTACTTAGTGGACAGACCCCATTTAACTCTTTCCTATTCAGCCTGTGAATTTAGAAAATTCTTTGATGCCGTTGAATACCGAGTTGCTACCCAACTCTTCCTCAATTCTTAGCAATCTATTGTACTTCGCCACCCTGTCCGAACGACACAGAGAACCTGTCTTGATCTGTCCCGCGGCGGTGGCCACAGCCAAATCGGCGATGGTCGTATCTTCGGTCTCTCCGGATCGGTGAGAAATCACCGCCGTATAGTCCGCCGCCTTCGCCATGTTGATCGCCGCCAGTGTCTCGGTCAGCGTTCCGATCTGATTAAATTTGATCAGAATTGAATTCGCGATGCTCTCGCTGATTCCACGCTGAAGAATTTTAGTGTTGGTGACGAACAAATCATCGCCTACTAACTGAACTTTATCGCCTATCTGGGCCGATAATTTAGCCCAACCTTCCCAATCGCTCTCATCCATGCCGTCTTCGATGGATAAAATCGGATAATTCTCAGCCAAACCCTGCAGATAATCGGCAAATTGGCAAGAATCGTAGCTCTTGCCCTCTCCTGCGAGAACGTATTTGCCATCCACATAAAATTCGGAGGCTGCACAATCTAGCGCCAGGTGGATGTCCGCACCCGGACGAAAGCCCGCAATTTCAATGGCTTGCAGTATGCAGTCGAGTGCTGCGGCATTCGATGGGAGGTTCGGGGCGAACCCGCCTTCGTCTCCTACAGCCGTGCTCAGTCCCTGCTTCTTTAACACGGACTTCAAAGCATGAAATATTTCAGCACCATAGCGCAGCGCCTCACTGAAGCTGGCCGCACCCGTGGGCTGGACCATAAACTCTTGAATATCCACGTTATTATCGGCGTGCTCACCACCATTGACGATATTCATCATCGGCACTGGAAGCGAATAAATACCAGCGCTGCCGTTCAATTGGGCGATGTGCCCATACAGGGGGACGCCTGCATCA
Organism: Pseudomonadota bacterium; assembly: GCA_027592275.1. Classification (GTDB taxonomy): domain Bacteria; phylum Pseudomonadota; class Gammaproteobacteria; order Pseudomonadales; family Pseudohongiellaceae; genus UBA9145. Next base: position 34,058 of record JAQCKF010000002.1, on the reverse strand, counting down.
AGCGCTGCCGCCTTGGCTGCCGCTAGTGACACTGACAATATTGCGTTCGCACCGAGCTTGGCCTTATTCTCTGTGCCATCTAGCTCTAGCATTACCCCATCAAGAGCCTTTTGGTCTGCAGCATCATGCCCGATAAGGGCTTGCCTGATTTCAGTGTTCACGTTCTGAACAGCCTTCAACACACCCTTACCAAGATAGCGGGCCGGGTCTTTGTCTCTCAGCTCCAGCGCCTCACGCGAGCCAGTGGATGCACCTGAAGGCGCACAGGCCGAGCCCATGACACCACTGTCCAGTTCGACATCAGCCTCGATGGTTGGGTTGCCGCGGGAGTCAAGCACTTCTCGTGCTCTTATATTTTTAATATAAGCCATTTCAATACCTTATTAGTATTATTTAATTCAAAATATTAAGACTAAAACGCCTGAAATTCTATGCTGTATCCAGCGCGGGCAGTGACTTGATCAGAGCATCGAGCTCGCGCATCTGCTGCAAGAAGGGCCGAACAGCTTCTAACCTCAACGCACAAGGCCCATCGCATAACGCTTTGTCTGGATCAGGGTGTGCCTCGATGAACAGCCCCGCTATACCCTGAGACAAGCCAGCACGAGACAGCGCAGTGACATCACCTCGACGCCCACCAGCCGCATTAGCGAGGCCGCCAGGCTTCTGCAGGGCATGCGTCGCATCGAACATCAGCGGACTACCAAATTGTTTCATTATTGTGAAACCCAGCATGTCGACGACCAGGTTGTTGTAGCCAAAGCTGCTGCCGCGCTCGCAGAGAATCAGCCGCTCATTACCTGCCGACTCAAATTTCTTAAGGATATGGCCCATTTCCTGCGGCGCCAGAAACTGCGCCTTCTTGATATTGATGATCGCGCCGCTTTCGGCCATGGCGACAACAAGGTCCGTCTGCCTAGACAGGAACGCAGGCAACTGCAGAATATCTGCCACCTCAGATGCTGGCCCGACTTGAGATACCTCATGCACGTCGGTGATCACGGGAACACCAAATTGCTCTTTGATCTCGGAGAGTATCTTTAACCCTTCATCCAGACCCGGCCCGCGATAAGAATCTTTGGAAGAACGATTTGCCTTGTCGAATGAGGCCTTGAATACGTAGGGAATATTGAGCTCGCCAGTGACTCGATGGAACTGCTCGGCCACTGTCATAGCCAAGTCTCTGGATTCCAGTATGTTCATCCCTGCGAACAGGACAAAGGGCTGATCGTTGGCAATAGTGAAATTCCCAAGCTTAATTTGCTTTGCTGTCATGAATAGCTACCGGATCCTTTTCCCCAGCGCTCAGATTTGAGCGTTATTCACCGCTAGCGTCGGAGATGCAACGGCAGCTTCAGACTCAACCGCTGCCTCATGATGCGCTATAGCAGCCTTGATGAAACCCGTGAACAGTGGATGACCGTAGCGTGGTGTAGAAGTGAACTCCGGATGGAACTGACATCCGACAAACCAAGGATGATCTGGAATCTCCACCACTTCCACCAGCATGCCGTCGACAGATTTACCCACGAGCTTCAAACCAGCCTCGGTCAACACGTCGATGTAGTCGTTGTTAAATTCATAACGATGGCGATGGCGTTCGACGATTTCTTCCTTCCCGTAGCTGGCGAAGGTGGTCGAGTCTTTGTCCAGAATGCACGTCTGTGCGCCTAGGCGCATCGTGCCGCCAAGATCAGAATCCTCGTCACGGAATTCTGTAGATCCAGCGCGCGTCGTCCATTCACTAATCAGCGCGATAACCGGATTATAACAAGCCGGTGAGAATTCAGAACTGTGCGCGTCTTTCAAACCCGCAACATTTCTCGCGTATTCGATGACTGCAGCCTGCAGGCCTAGACAAATACCCAGGTAAGGAATCTTGTTCTCCCGTGCGTACTGCACAGTCATGATCTTGCCTTCCACGCCGCGCTCACCGAAGCCGCCAGGCACTAAGATCGCATCTTGATTAGCCAGCACCTCGACGCCCTTGTCTATAACGTCGGCAGAGTCGATGTAGGTGATGTTCACCTTGGTTCTAGTATGAATGCCGGCATGAATTATCGCCTCGTTCAGAGACTTGTACGCATCCAGCAGATCCATGTACTTGCCTACCATGGCAAGATTTACTTCCTTGACCGGATTCAGGTGCGCATCGACGACGCGATCCCATTCGGAGAAGTCAGCGGGCGGGCAGTCCAGCTTAAATTTATTGATAACAATATCGTCGAGATTCGCCTCACCCAGAATTGAGGGGATTCTGTAGATAGAGTCAGAATCAGGCAGAGAAACCACGGCGTTTGGCTCAACGTTGGTAAATAACGCGATCTTCTTCCGCGCCGATTCGTCGATCTCTACATCGGAGCGACAGATCAGGATATCCGGCTGGATACCTATCGAGCGTAATTCTTTCACAGAGTGCTGCGTAGGCTTGGTCTTGGTCTCACCGGCCGTGGCGATATAGGGCACCAGAGTGAGATGCATGAACAGCGCGCGTTCAGGGCCCACCTCAACACGCAGCTGACGTATGGCCTCTAGAAAGGGCTGCGATTCGATGTCACCTACCGTGCCGCCGATCTCGACGAGCGCGACGTCGGCATCACCTGCACCAAGAATCACGCGACGCTTTATCTCATCGGTGATGTGTGGAATGACCTGGATCGTGGCCCCGAGGTAGTCTCCTCGGCGCTCGCGCTTGAGAACCTCTTCATACACCTTACCGGTGGTGAAGTTGTTCTTCTGCGACATGGTAGTCCGACTGAAGCGCTCATAGTGACCCAAGTCCAAATCGGTCTCCGCGCCGTCTTCGGTCACATAGACCTCGCCGTGTTGAAACGGACTCATAGTGCCAGGATCCACATTGATATAGGGATCCAGTTTTAACATTGTGATATTTAGACCGCGGGCTTCGAGAATTGCCGCGAGAGATGCAGAAGTAATGCCTTTGCCCAGCGAAGAAACAACGCCACCGGTAATGAATATATAACGCGTCATACTAGCCCCATCGGATAAGAAAAATTGGTCGTGCACCAACCCACACAGATGGAGTTGCAGACTACCAGAAGCCCCTCGATAGAACAATCTGAAATGTTACTCTGGGCTAAACTAGAAGGCCAAAATGCACCCGAGCGCGTAGCCTCAATTCAAGTGAGTAGCGTAAGGTTGGGCGACTCCCATTCGATAATGCAGCCAGGCTGGGCGCCCTTCGCTGCAAGCTCCTCACTGACTCCTACACCCGGAATATAGGACAGTTCTTCACCGTCATAAAGCAAAGGAATGCGGCTTCTCAACCACGGTGGGACTTCGCTTTCGGAAAGAATTTTTTTCAGCGTCTTGCTAGGCCGTCCAGCGAGACGACAAGTTTCGCCACCGCGCCTATAGCGGATCGACAAGTTGCTGAGCTTGTCTGCACAGATCCCCTCGCCCTGCTTCGCGCGAATTTGAAGTCGGCCATTGCCTGGCAGCTTGACTTCCCCCGCGACTGGCAATCCCCGCCTAGCCGCTAAATCGATTGACTCTAAATCTCGCTCGAGCTCCGCAGAGTCCAATACATACACACTTTCGCGAAAGCAAAAGACCTGAAAATCCTCTGCTATAAATTGAGCGCTAGCACCGGGCAAGACCTCCTTGCTTAGCTGCTGCAGCTGATTCCAACCCAGCTCCTTTGCGCCTAAGTTTGCAAGCCAATGACGCAGCACATTGCGCCGCCTTGGCTCCGCGAGCGCTAACAGTTTTTCCCTGCTGACAATTGATTTCGATTCCGTCGCTATCTGGACTAAGTCTATCGCAGCTAGTTCCTGAAGCAGTCCCTCGCTCTCGCTAGCGAGCACTGCCGACTTCGACCAACTCTGTCTATACTCTGGCCAACGCGCCTCGATAAGTGGCAGTAGAGAATGACGACAATAATTTCTATCGAAGCCTTCATCCTTGTTCGAGTGATCCTCGACCCAGGTAAGCTGCTCAGATTCAGCGTAGTTTTGTAGCTCTTCTCGATCGATATCTAACAACGGGCGCAGTAGCCTGTTCGCTCCCAACACGCGGCTACGCGGAATACCGCTGAGCCCGCGACTCCCAGAGCCGCGAATCAGGCGCAGCAGCAGGGTTTCCATCTGATCGTCGCGGTGGTGAGCCAGTAGCAACTCCTCGTCTGGCAACAATTCAGCCTCGAATTCGCGATACCGCGCCTGTCTGGCCGCGTTCTCGATGCCAGTACTGCCGGATATCTCCACCCGAGCGCTAATGAATTCTACACCGAGCACTGCACACTGGCGTTGGCAGTGCTGTTCCCAGCTGGGTGCCTGATCCTGAAGTTGATGGTTGATATGCAGTGCACGCAACTGAAAAGCGCCGCCGCAGTGCTTGCGCAGTCTAACCATGGCGTGCAGGAGTACGACAGAGTCCAAGCCACCGCTCAACCCGATTAGGAATTTACGCGCAGAGGTTAGCTCAGCCAGAGCTGTTTCTAATTTGTCGTGAAGTACTTGCGGAGAATTATCCATGGCCTGTAGGCGCAGCAGCGCTAGGGTTTGGTCCATTCAAAATAGGGGAGGAACTGCGCCTCCCTCGGCAGTGATTGCGATTTTCTTATCTTCGCACTAGCTAGATATACCGTAGCTCATCAATCGCTTATAGCGACGCTCTACCAGCTCGTCGAGGTCCAATGCCGTCAGGCGATCTAGCTGTTCGATTAGCGCAGCTTTGATACTTGCTGCTGTGGCAGCTACGTCTCTATGCGCACCGCCTAGTGGCTCCGGTATTGTGTGATCGACTATACCTAGCTCTTCTAATCGCTTAGAAGTCACACCCATAGCTTCTGCAGCAGCTGCCGCATGATCAGAAGATTTCCACAGAATTGTCGCACAGCCCTCGGGAGTGATAACAGTATAAGTCGAATATTGCAGCATATTAAGCTGATCAGAGACGCCGATTGCGATAGCCCCACCAGAGTTTGCCTCACCGGTAACTGTCGCAATAAGTGGCGTCCTTACGTGTGACATTATCGCCATATTCACGGCGATTGCTTCGTTAATTCCACGCTCTTCCGAATCCATTCCCGGGTAAGCGCCAGGTGTATCTATAAAACTCAATACAGGAAGCCTGTATTGCTCTGCGAGAAGCACCAGTCGCCTAGCCTTTCTATAACCTTCCGGCCTAGGCATGCCAAAATTATGTCTAACTTTTTCTTTTGTTCCTCTACCCTTCTGATGACCGATCACGACAACCGGACGACCATCTATCTTTGCCAACCCACCGATTAGAGCCTGATCGTCGGCGAAGAGACGATCACCATGCAACTCATCGAAGTCTGTGAAGATGTGCTCGAGATAATCGAGCGTATACGGTCGCAGGGGATGCCGGGCAACCTGGGAGATTTGCCACGAAGAGAGGTTCGAGTATATTTTCTCAGTGAGCTTCGTGCTCTTATTTTTGAGGTTCTGAATTTCTTCGCCGATATTCAGCTCATTGTCACTGCCCACCAATCTCAGCTCACTGATCTTGGCTTCTAATTCCGCAATGGGTTGTTCAAATTCGAGATAATTAGGATCCATACTGCACTCAACTTTTCCTGCTAGTTTGATTGTCAATTCTGTCTATTTGTAACTTAACACTACTTTATCTTTACCGTACTCCAGCCGCAGACGCTGAATCAGGTCATCGGCAGGTGACACGACCCACTCTTGACCAAGCATTATACACCCCATGGAGTCAGCGCGCTGATAGCGCACCATGACCTGACAGCCCTCCCCCTCGTCTGCCGCCCCCCAGACCGCATGGCCATTGGGCGGGAACTGTCCAGCATGCTGATGACGAGTACTAATGCCCGCAGCAGAACTACCCTCCGAACCGTTGGCAACTGCCACACCCTCTACTTCTAAAACCTCGACCGGTTTACGGTAAGGCTCGAGGATGCGCGCGAGATGCTCGCAGAAATCGCTGCTCAGCGACTCCGATTCAAGATTCAATGCCACCCGGTGTGCATTGCGTTTACGCGCCTGTGACAATGTCATTACGCTCTTGCCGCGGCCGCGCATACCACCGCTATAGTCATCAATGCTTACGGCGCATTCCACCACCATAATCACATCTTTGTGCAGCGTTTCTCTGTACTTCTCATATTCTTTTGCGAACAAAGAAAATTCAAAGCGCGCTGAACTATCGTCCAATACTAGGAATGCTATGGTATCCCCTGCCTTGTTCTTCATAGTACGTATGCTATGCAATACACCAGCGATAGTCTGGGGCCCTCGCTCCGGCCTTAGATTGACCAGTCTATTCTTAGTAATATGGGAAAGCTCATCCAGAAATTCGTCGATAGGATGACCTGACAGCCACAAACCCAGAGTGTCCTTCTCCACCTTGAGACGATGCTGTTCCGCCCAGGCACGGACTGTAATATTAGAGGCGCTGAGATCTGCATCTTCTGTGCCCGCCGGCGCAATCTCGCCGAACATATCCTCAACACCACTAGCCTGATTTCGGCTTGATTGCTCAGCTGCCTGCATGGCCTGTGGCAACAGTGCCGAGAGCAAGGCGCGAGCATAATCGAGATCACCTTCCACCATGTTGTCCATGGCGCCGGAACGGACCAACGCTTCCATGGTGCGCTTATTGACGTTCTGCGTATCTACTCTCTGGCAGATGTCCAGCAGGTTCATAAATGGCCCTGCTTCTCGCGCGGCGAGAATGCTGCCAACTGGCCCTTCGCCCAAGCCCTTGATGGCACCCAGGCCGTACACGATTTCTTCCTTCTCATTTACCGTGAAATTGAACTGACCACGATTGATATCCGGAGGCACTATGACCAACTGCATCGAACGACACTCATCGATCAAGGTTACGATCTTATCGGTATTCTGCATTTCAGCCGTAAGCACTGCCGCCATGAAACAGGCCGGATGATGCGTCTTCAGCCACGCTGTCTGATAAGAGACTAGCGCATACGCTGCCGAGTGCGACTTGTTGAAGCCGTAGCCTGCAAACTTCTCCATAAGGTCGAAGATAGAGGCCGCTAGGTCAGCATCGATTCCTCTCGCCTCGGCACCGGCTTGAAACAAGCTACGCTGCTTCGCCATCACTTCTGGGTTCTTCTTGCTCATGGCCTTACGAAGAATGTCCGCGCCGGCCAATGAGTAGTTAGCGAGAACCTGGGCAATCTGCATCACTTGCTCTTGATAGAGGATTACTCCGTAAGTATTGCCCAGGACCGGCTCCAACTCAGCATGTGGATAGACCACTTGCGTGCTACCGTGCTTACGATCGATAAAATCATCCACCATGCCCGACTGCAATGGACCGGGTCGGAACAAGGCCACCAAAGCAATGATGTCTTCGAAACTACCCGGCACCTGACGTTTGATTAGGTCCTTCATTCCGCGAGATTCGAGTTGAAAGATCGCCGTTGTCTTACCCTGCTGCAACAGTCGATACACGCGCTCGTCCGTTAGAAGCAGCTTTGAGATATCAACAAGTGGCTCGCCCTCTGCTGCCCTGGCGTTAATCATCTTCACAGCACAATCGATGATGGTCAGAGTACGCAGCCCTAGAAAGTCGAACTTCACTAAACCTGCTGTCTCCACATCGTTCTTATCAAATTGAGTAACCAAGCCTTGACCAGATTCGTCGCAATACAGCGGCGTGAAATCAGTTAGCTTAGTAGGCGCGATAACCACGCCACCGGCATGCTTACCGACATTGCGAGTTATGCCCTCAAGTTTGTAGGCCATCTCCATGATTTCTTGCGCGTCCTCATCAGAATCGACGAATTCACCCAACAGCGGTTCCACCTCAAACGCCTTTTTCAGGGTTATGCCGGGCTCGAAGGGAATCAACTTGGAAAGCTTGTCAGCCAGCATGTAAGGCTTGCCCTGCACTCGGGCCACATCACGTACTACAGCCTTCGCTGCCATGGTGCCGAAGGTAATGATCTGCGATACCGCATCTTTGCCATACAGCTCGGCTACGTGCGCAATAACTCGGTCGCGGCCTTCAATACAAAAATCCACATCGAAGTCGGGCATCGATACCCTTTCCGGATTAAGGAAGCGCTCGAACAGCAAATCGTATTTAAGCGGGTCTAGATCGGTAATTCTAAGCGAGTAGGCGACAATGGAACCTGCACCCGAACCGCGCCCAGGCCCGACTGGTATATCGTTGTCTTTGGACCACTGAATAAACTCCATCACGATCAGAAAGTAGCCCGCGAAACCCATCTGGTTGATGACGCCCAACTCAAACTTCAAACGCTCCCAATAGGGCTTCTCGACGTCTTTCGTCTCATAGTCGTCGCCGTAGAGGCTGCGCAGCCGCTGAATCAGTCCATCGGAACTCAGTTCGGAAAAATACTGCTCCATGTCCATGCCTTCGGGCACGGGATAATTCGGTAAACAAGGCTTGTTTAGTACCAGGGACAGATTACAGCGCTTTACGATTTCCCAAGAGTTCTCCAGCGCCTCAGGAATATCGCTAAATAGCTCTCCCATCTCATCGCGGGTCTTTAAGTACTGTTGGTCGGTGTAATTGCGAGGCCGCCTCGAGTCATCTAGCGTGCGCCTCTCATTGATGCACACGCGCACCTCGTGTGCATCGAAATCATCCTGATCGATGAAGCGCACATCGTTCGTTGCGACTACTGGCGAGTTCGTCTCGATAGCCAGAGCGACAGCCGCATCGATGTAGTCCTCCTCTTCTGCTTTGCCCACGCGCTGCAACTCTAGATAGAAACTTTGCGGGAACAATAGCTCCCATTCAGCCAGCAACTCCTTCGCTAAGTCTTTTTCACCTGCCAGCAGCGCTAGTCCGATATCGCTGTTCTGCGCTCCCGATAAAGCGATCAGCCCATCGACACGCCCTGCCAATTGAGATTTGTATACAGACGGCTCACTCTGGCTTGGGTTCTCGGTATACAACTCGGAGATAAGCTTAGTCAGGCTGAGATAGCCGACCTCGCTCTTGACCAATAACACGAGGCGGGTCTGTTTCGACCCGTCGTCGCTCTCAACCAATACATCACAGCCGCAGACGGGCTTGATGCCAGCCTTGAGGGAGGCGGTGTAAAATTTAATGAGGGAAAACATATTTGCCAAGTCGGTTATAGCAACCGCTGGCATAGATAGTTTGCGCAGTCTCGCGATAAGAGGCTTGATGGTAACGATACCATCATTGATTGAAAATTCGGTATGAAGTCTGAGGTGTACGAAGGGCGGATTAGGCAAATTTTCAGACATAAAAAAAAACTAATTATCGAGTGAAGTAGAGGTCTCCAATATACCTTTATTCTGTTGAAAACGGGACAAAAGTTTACCGCCTTTCAGCTGCTTTCAGGATCCTCGCGACGGGCGCGAATGTGCGCCGATGAATAGGCGTTGCCCCAAGAGATTCCAACGCTGCTAGGTGCGCCGGTGTTGGGTATCCCATATTACTTGCAAAGCCATAGCCTGGGTATTGCAGATCAATTTCCTGCATCTCCCTATCGCGAGTCACCTTTGCAATAATCGAGGCTGCCGAAATACTAGAAACTAACGAGTCCCCCTTGATTACAGCCTCCGAGGGATACTTCCATTTAGGGCAGCGGTTACCATCGACGTAAACGAATTCGGGCTGAACCTTTAAGCCTGCAACAGCCCTGCTCATTGCCAGCATGCTCGCATGCAATATATTGATCTGCTCGATCTCCAGCACCGATGCTCGACCGATCGCATAGCAGTGAGCGCTCTTCACGATAGCATCGAAGCATTCCAGCCTCTGCTTGTGGGACAGCTTCTTCGAGTCAGCTAGACCGCTGATAGGCTTTGCAGGGTCGAGCATCACCGCGGCGGCGACAACGTCCCAGGCCAATGGCCCGCGCCCCACTTCATCAGTGCCTGCTATCAAGGTATAGGGTTCGCTAGCCGGAGAAAATGAAGGCTCTGTATTCATCTACTGACTACTATCTTTCTCTATAAGAGATGCAACGGCTTGGGCAGCTGCAGAGGAGGCATCGAGGCGTAGACTCTTATGTATTTGCTCAAATTCCTGCATTAACGCCTCGTGATCCTCCTCACCGGTCATATGTCGAACTATCCCTTCACGTACTTTCTCCACCGTGAGGTCATGCTGAATATATTCGGGTACTAGCTGCCGTCCCGCGAGGAGATTTGGCAAAGCAACATAAGGAATCTTGACTAAGCGCGAGGCGATGGCAAAAGTGATTGCTGCAAGTTTATAACCTACGATCATAGGCCGTCTTAGCAGCAACACCTCCAACGTAGCGGTACCGGATGACAACACAACTAAATCCGCTGCACTGATTGCTGCGTGAGAATCATCAACTAGAATGAATTGCTTGCCTGTAATTATTGACGCTTCGCGAAGCAGCGCGTCGACCTGTGCTTTGTTCGCCGCACTGCTAGTTGGAATTAGAAACTTGAGCTGCGGACACGTGGCTAGCGATTGCACCGCTGCAGCAAGAAACACCGGCGCCAGGCGTTTGATTTCACCGCCGCGACTGCCTGGCATCAGAGCAACTACATCGTCACCTGGATTGAGTCCGAATTGCTCACGCGAAGCTAGCTTCTTATCTTCGAAACCGATGGTATCTGCTAGTGGGTGACCTACACACTTAACATCGACACCATGTTGTGTATAGACAGCCGTCTCAAAGGGGAACAAGGTCAGCATTAAATCTACTGCCCGCTTCACTGTATGAATTCTTTTCTCTCGATAAGCCCAAAGGCTAGGGCTGACATAATGAACCGTTTTAATCTTATCGATCTTCAGCTCTTCTTCGAGGCGCAAGTTGAAATCGGGGTTATCAATCCCGATAAAGACGAGTGGGCGTCTCTCGGCGAAGAATTTTCTGAGGCGTTTCTTCAGCGCGAATAGCTCGGGCAATCTGCCCAAGGGCTCGACGAAACCCATGACCGAGAGCCTATCCATCTCAGCAAGGGAGTTAAACCCTAGTGCAATCATATCTGGTCCGCCAATACCGGCAAATTCCGCATCGGGGTATTTCTTACGCAAAGCCGAAATCAGACCAGCACCCAGAATGTCTCCGGATTTTTCGCCAGCGACAATTCCGATTAGAGGGGCATTACTCATAGTTTGAGGTATCGTGATTAGTGAGTTTCGTAATGTTTGTTGCTTTTTCTACTTACGTTACCAACTGGCGTGCGAGCCTATTAAAAAGCGAACTCGAAATTTTAGCGGTGTATGCCTTTCTTCGAACTCTCCAACGAGTCGATGAGAAGCTGCAGCGCATCACAATCTTCGCGCATGATCTTCAATTGGGCTATGGCATCCTGCAGAGAGTGGCCACGCATATAGATGACCTTATATGCAGTGCGCAATTGCTTAATAGTGGACTTATCGAAGCCACGACGCTCCAAGCCTATAGTATTAACCGCCCTCACTGCAGCGGGCTGGCCGCTTACGATCATATAGGCAGGTACATCGTGATCGATATGTGTAACGCCGCCGACCATAGCGTGAGCACCGATCTTTAGGAATTGGTTTACGCCTGCATAGCCGCCGAGAATGGCCCAGTCATCTACCTCAACGTGGCCTGAAATTCCCACGTTATTAGCGAAAATCGTATTGTTGCCTACCATGCAATCATGAGCGATGTGAACATAGGGCATGAGTAGGTTGTCGCTACCGACTCGAGTGAGGCCACCACCGAAGGCTGTTCCACGGTGCAAATTGGAGCCTTCACGTAAAACATTGCGATCACCAATTTCAAGCCAAGTTTGCTCGCCCTCGAACTTCTTATCCGCGGGATCTTCTCCGACAGAGCTGAATTGAAAAATGCGATTGTCTTTGCCGATTTTCGTGTTGGCGCGAATCATCACATGCGAGTCGATGACGGTGCCAGATCCAATCTGTACATTGGGCCCCACAATAGTCCAAGGACCAATCGTTACATCGGAATCTATTTCAGCTTTAGGATCTATCCGGGCGCTGGAATCAATCGACATCCACCTTCCTCTCTGCACACATGATGGTCATTGTTCCTACAAGCTCTTCACCCACTGAAGCGCGACAGGCAAACTTATAGATACTGCGCCTATTGGTGATGATTTCGGCCTCTAGAGTGAGACGGTCACCTGGCACCACTGGTCGTCGTAAGCGCACATTATCGGCGCCAACAAAATAATAGAGATAGCCATCCTTCGGTTTCTTTTCCTGACTCTTGAATCCCAACACTCCAGCAGCTTGAGCCAGCGCCTCGATGATGAGCACACCAGGCATGATAGGCTGATTCGGGAAATGGCCGTTGAAGAATGGCTCGTTCACAGTAACGTTCTTGTAAGCCACAATAGACTTGCCGAGCTCCATCTCAATTACTCTATCCACCAGCAGGAAGGGATAGCGCTGGGGAAGATACTCTTTTATTTCTTGGACGTTCATTAACATGTGCGGTTCTCTAGTCTCCCCTGCAGCGATCATTGCGCGCGAGGTTTATTTTAAATTCGATGGCTTCTGACGCAAGCTCGATCTCAGATTCAATCGATCTACTTCTTATCGGTAGAGTTCTCAATTTCTTTCAGTCTCTTCGCGATGCTATCTAGTTGCTGGAACCGAATCGCATTGCGTTTCCACTGCGAAGTCTTCGCTTGGATTGTACCAGTAGAGTACATACCCGGCTCTGAAATCGACTGACTCACCAGCGACATGGCACTTACCTGCACCCTATCAGCAATGGCTATATGGCCCACAACTCCCGACCCGCCACCCATGATGCAGTATTTCCCTATTGTCACGCTGCCAGCAATGCCAGCGCAACCACAGATTATAGTATGGTCACCAATTTTACAGTTATGTCCGATCTGAACCTGATTGTCGATTTTCACGCCATTACCGATTTCAGTGTCTTCGAGGGCGCCTCTATCTATCGTGCTACCGGCACCGATCTCAACGTCGTCGCCTATTTTAACTCCGCCGAGTTGATGAATTTTGACAGACTTGCTGCCATCAAATGCAAACCCAAACCCATCGGCACCGACTACGGAGCCAGAATGAATCTTTACGTTCTTTCCTAAGACAACGCCGTGATAGAGAGTTACGTTGCTCTGCAATTTACAGGCTTTGCCTAGACTCACATTCTCACCTATATAACAGCCCGCACCGATCACAACGTCGTCACCCAATGACACGTTGGCTGCAATTACTGCATTTGCAGAGATGCTAACGTTTTTACCAAGCACGGCAGAGGCATCCACACTTGCAGATTCATGGACGCCAGCAGGAGGTATTGGTGAATTATCGAATAGCGCAGTCGCTTTCGCGAAAGATACATAGGGGGTGCGTGTCACAAGTTTGTTGCCTGGACAGCTATCTAGATATTTTTCATCGATGAGGATCGCAGACGCCTGACTACTTTTTAGCTGACCTACGTAGGAAGGATTGCTTAGGAAACTCAGCTGGCCTGGCTTGGCATTCTGGAGAGTAGCTAGGCCAGTTATTTCGCACTGGCCATCGCCGGTTAGTTTAGCGTCTAGCAATTCTGCCAGCTGCGCCAATGTATATCTTGTTTTATGTGTCACCTGACACTAGCCCGAGAATGAGGCTTCCTTTACTGAGCAGTCTGCGATTTTTCATTCAGCCTTGCAGTTACCTTAGCGGTAATATCCAATACTGGCGAGAAATAAGGAGCGCTATCAGAATTGAGAACCAGATCGTAACCGCCCTCTGCGACTACATCGGTAACAGCCTCGGCAAGATTGCCTTGCATGCTTTCAAGAAACTGCTGATTCTTTGCCTGTAATGCTGTCTGCACTCTTTCTTGTATCAGTTGCAGCTGAACCTGCAAGTCCTGAGCATTAGAATTCATACGACTAATTTCTTGTGCGCTCATAACAGCTTCGTTCTGTTGAAACTCTTCACGCAGGGCATTTAACTGATCTGTAAGCTCTTGAGCTCTTTCCTCATCCGTACTAAATTCCTGCTCCAATTCCTCTTGCACGACACGAGCCGCATCAGAATTGAACAATGCCTGCAATGCATTCAGCACACCTATCTTGGTATCCTGAGCAGCGGCACCTTGGGACACAAGCACCAAACTCAAACAGACAATTAGATTCTTAAATATTTTCACGGTAATTCTCCAATTCTAACAAACACTATTGAGCATGCGCTCAACTAACCATTTACTACTAACACTACACTATGCACTTAGGAGCCTAAAACACGTCGTCATTATGTACTGAATTTTGTAATCCCTGAATCCTGACTATTCGAGCTATGACCTACTGCTAACCCTTCAAATCAAGACAATCTAAAATCCATTTCCAACTGTGAAATCGAAGCTTTTAGTATCATCCCCTTCTTTGCCAAATGGTTTCGCCACGTAGAATGTTAGCGGGCCAAAAGGCGATATATAGGTAACGCTAATTCCTGCAGAGTATCTAACTTCACCCAGATCGAAATCTGTACAATTCTTTAGAAGTGTCTGTCGTTCCGTACAGTGTGACGAGAACACATTTCCGGCATCAATAAAGAAAGCCGACCTAACTCGACTCGAATCATCAATAAACGGAATCGGGAATAATAGCTCCAATGTCGCGGTGGCCAGTATATTACCACCAAAACTGTCAAAATCCTCATCTAGGAAGAAACTTTGTACTGCCAGAGCAATTTCCTGATTTCCCTCTGAATCTAGCACCGGCAGGCCGGCCTCGTCGAAAAGGCCTGTAGTTTGATAGCCCACATCACGGTTCAAACCTACTGCGGAGCCATCCTCACGACGCTGGATTTCACCATTTTCATCACGCAGCAGCGTTAGCCCGAAATCAGTCAAATATCTGGCGCCGGGTGTGCTCTGCGGCCCCAGGCTATTTTCTTCGAATCCACGCACGATACCATTCGAGTTTAGACCGCCAGCGAAGTAGTTATTGAAGAAGGGCATTTGTTCGGTATCACCATATCCAATGCCATAGCCTAGATTCGTTCGTAAGCCTACAACCCAGCGTTGGTCTCGAGAAAGCGGCCAGTACATCTCATTGTTGTAGTTGATCCTGGCATATTGCAAGTCACTACCGGGCAATGTGACCTCTAGGCCGACACTGTGGAGCTTGCCGTTTGTTGCCATCTGTCCGCGGTTTAGAGTGTTGCGAAACCAATTCCCCGTAATCGTAAAGTTATCGAAGGTATCACCAAATTTGTCCACGAAACCTTGATCTATATTTAACTGGAGCTGCAGCGGACTTAGTGAATTCACATCGCCTAATACTGCATCAGTGACCGGACCATCAAAAGCGTTACCGTTAGCGGGCGTAATCACAAATTTATCTACGCCGTCGAAAAAGGTAGGACTGGAAACTATCTCCTGCACAGAACCGAGACCCGCACTCAGCTCGGTGTGCGTGTATCCAAAATCAAATCCTAACAATGAGATCTCGCTCAAGGGGTAACTAAAACTTAAGGAACCACCAAAGGAAGAGGTATTAAAATCAGACACGTTGAAGGGCGACTCCATCTTCTGAGCGAACAGATTGAATCCCCTGCTCACTCCGTCAGGCGTAAAATACGGATCTTGATACTGAAAATTTAGACCAGTCTGAAAGCGACTCTTGTTGATGCCAATACCCAATGTCTTTCCGGTGCCCAGAAAATTCTGTGCCTGCAGGCTCGAACTGATGAAGAAATTACCATTTCCACCTGTGCCGACCTGGAAACTGATGGCGCCAAAATTTTGTTCCAGCACATCATAATTGACATCGATCTGATCTTCCGTGCCTGCAACCTCTATCGTATCGACTTCGACCGTTTCGAAGTAGCCGAGTCGCTGCAGACGAATTTTGGATTGTTCGATTTGTAAGCTTGATGCCGGAGCAGACTCAAGCTGCCGCATTTCTCTTCGTAGCACATCATCGGCGGTCGATGTGTTGCCTGCGAAATTAATACGATTTACATAGGTCCTATTGCCCGGCTCGATGAAGAACGTTACATCGACAGTTTCATCCTCCTCGTTGACTTCTGGCACGCCTGTCGCTTCAGCAAAGGCATAGCCTAAGTTGCCGAGAAACTGCACCATGATCTCTTCAGTTCCCGTAACCAAACCCTGCGAATAGATTTGTCCCGGGCGTACGAATACCGCTGCCCGCAAAAGAGCCTCTGCATCTACTAGGTCGCCGGCGAGATCTACTTCGTTAATAGTGAACAGGTCCCCCTCGTTCAGATTAATAGTGATATAGACTTCTTTGCGATCCGGCGTGATGGAGATAGGTGTGGAATCGATAGTAAACTCTACGAAACCGTTATCGAGATAGAAGGATTCTAGGCGTTCGAGATCGCCGGAAAACTGTTCACGCGAATAGCGGTCCTTGCGGCTTAGTAACATGAACCAAGGCTTCGTGCCTAGCTCGAACAGGCCGAGCAGATCTTCCTCATTGAAGGCTTTGTTACCTACGATATTGATGTGGCGTATGCGGGATTCTTCGCCCTCGTTGATCTTCAGGCTGATACCAAGACGGTTCCGCGGTAGTTCTTCAACCTCTATGTCCACTGCAGCACCGTAGCGGCCACGAGACGAGTACACATCCTGTATTCCTTGGCGGATTACTTCTAGCGCGGCGCGCGTGAAAATCTGGCCTTCGGCAATGTCTGCGTCCGCCATGTTGTCGATAATATCTTCAGTCTCGAGAACGCTATTTCCTTCGATGGTGATCTCGGCAACGGAGGGTCTCTCCAAAACCGTAACAATAAGCACATTACCTTCGCGCGCCACCTCAATCTCATCGAAATATTCAGACTGAGAAAGCTCTCGAATAATTTGCGCAGAGATGTCAGCCGTAACTTGATCACCTATGCCTACGGGTAATAGGTTGTAGATTATTCCGGGCGAAATACGTTGATAGCCATCGACTATGATGTCGGCTATTACAAATTCCTGTGCGTTGAGGGATTTTGAAATTCCAAAAGCCACCAACAAACAAAAAAGTAGTCTTTCCATTTGCGCTGCATTCTCAATTTATTGTGTTACTTGGCGGCGAGTTTATTAATTCTTCTATTTTATTTATTTCTTTTTACAACAACCGATTAACATCGTTGTACATGGCTAAAACCATAAGCCCCGAAATCATCAACAATCCTAGTTGTAATCCCCAGGCTTGAATTCTTTCTGGCACTGGCCTTCTGATGACAGCCTCTATCGCGTAGTACAATAGATGCCCACCATCAAGAACTGGTATCGGCAGCAGATTAAGTACGCCTAGTGAGATACTTAATAGAGCCAGAAACCCTAGATAGACATCGAGACCGTACGTTGCTGTCTCTCCTGCTACCTGGGCAATAGTTATTGGCCCATTTACATTTTTCACGGAAATCAATCCGACGAACATTTTCTTCACAGAATCTAGTACGAAAAGCGATTTGCTCCAAGTCTCGACCACTGCTGGCAGTATCGCCGTCAGTACATTGTAATCTACCTGTCGCTGCATATCCGGTGGCAATAATTCTGCCAACGTTGTTTCTTGCACATAGGCGCCAATGCTCCCAATTACAGTGCCATCATCGAGCGTCGCTGTTTCCGGTATCATCAACAAATCAGTAATGATTCCACCACGTTGGACCACGACATTCAATGTGAGTTCCGGACTCGCTCGGATAACCTCTACCCAATGCGTCCAGCCGCGTATTGACCTGCCATCCACAGAGATAATTTCGTCACCGATGCGCAGATCCGCTGCCTGAGCAGCACCGCCAGGTATGATGCCAGCAATATCAGCTGGAATTTCAAATTGAATAATCCCGAGATTGCCCACTGGATTCGGCGCCGTCTCAGCTCCCATCCAGGCATTTATGGGAAGTTGTATCTCTCTGGTTCGGCTAGAATCGGCGGGGTTTACAGTTAGGGTTATTTCGCCAGTTTCACCCAGTCGTGCCAGCAGCTGCAGGGTTACCTGCTGCCAGATGATGGTCTCTTGACCATCGACGGCAAGAATCTCATCGCCGGCTCTAAGCCCCGCTGTCTCAGCAATAGAATCCTCTATCACGTTGTTAACGACAGGGGCAATGCCAGAAATTCCATAGGAGATATTAATCAGCCAGAAGATGAATATCGCCAACAGGAAATTCGCGATAGGTCCTGCGGCTACAACTGCCATCTTCTGCCACAGTGGCTTGCAGGCTAATGAACAATCGCGTTCGCTCGCGCTCAACCCACTTGAATCGACAACCGTGGTGTCTTCCTGCCCCAACATCTTGACGTAGCCGCCCAGTGGAATCGGCGCGATAACGTATTCAACGCCATCCTTACCTACCCAAGTCTTGATCGCCTTACCGAAGCCGATGGAAAACTTAAGCACCTTTACGCCGCAACGACGGGCAACCCAGAAATGACCAAACTCGTGGATCGTCACCAGTATGCCAAGGGTAACCAGAAGGGCTAAAACACTAATTACAACATCAAGTATCATAAACATTCGCCGCAGCGCTAGATCTAAGCACTAGCTCCACGACAGAAATCCTTTAATATCAATTCTTTAGATAGTTTTCTTGCTTGTCCATCAAGGTCTTGAATAATAGCGAGTGTAGGCGCCGGTTCACAAGGTATTTGTGACCTAACTGCCTCAATTATTAAGGGAATTTCCGCAAAACCGATCTCTCCCTTCAAAAATGCCTCAACTGCTACTTCGTTTGCTGCGTTAAGGACAGCCGGCGCCGTACCGCGCTCGCCTGCAGCCTCCATACCTAGTCGCAAGCAGGGGAATCTGGATAGATCTGGCTTGGAGAATTGCAGAGGTTCCTCAGCCGTGAGGTCAAGCGGAGCAACTCCTGACTCGATCCGTTGGGGCCATGCCAACCCATAGGCGATAGGAACTCGCATATCGGGATTGGCCATCTGTGCTAACACCGAACCATCTTTATAGTGAACCATAGAGTGCACAATGCTTTGCGGATGAATCAATACATCGACCTGCGACGGTTGCAAATCGAAGAGATAACACGCCTCAATAAACTCCAACCCCTTGTTCATCATCGTCGCGGAGTCCACGGATATCTTCCTACCCATTGACCACTTCGGATGCTGGCAGGCTTGATCGGGCGTGACAGATTCGAGCTGCTCCATCGGCGTGTTCAAGAACGGACCGCCGGATGCCGTCAATACAACCTTCACAACTCCTATATTAGATTCAGTGTGAACGCTGCTCTTCGTTTGTGGCAAACACTGAAAAATTGCATTGTGCTCACTGTCGATCGGCAAAATCTCAGCGCCAGATTCTCTTGCCGCCTGCTTCAGCAAGTCTCCAGTCATCACCAGAGATTCTTTATTAGCAAGTAATAGTCGCTTACCATTTGAAGCTGCAGCAAGTGTCGATTCGAGACCAGCTGCGCCGACTATTGCAGCCATAACAATATCGACATTGGGATTACTCGCCACCTCGATCAACCCAGGCTCGCCAATCAGCAACTTGGTATCGAGATTGCTCTTAACTAGTAGCGTGTTAAATTCTGCAGCGGCGGCTTCGCTCAACACAGCGAATTTTGGTCTGTATTTCTCGCACTGTTCGAAGAGTAGTTTCGCGTTTCGGTGAGCGGTAAGTGCAAAAACTTTGTAGGAAGGATTCTCATCGATTACGGCCAGCGTACTTGCGCCAACCGATCCAGTAGAACCGAGGATACTGATCTGCAGATTTCTACTCGTCACGTTAGAAACTAACCTGCAATTCGCTATCGAGAACTAACATCATTGTAAGTACAAACAGCGGCGTGGCTGCTACGAGACCATCCACCCTATCAAGCACACCGCCATGTCCAGGCAACATCGTCCCGCTGTCCTTAATGCCGCAATTGCGCTTGAGCATGCTCTCTATGAGATCACCCACTACGCTAAAGAATGTAACACCCACCGACAGCATCAACAAAGCAATGATTTGTATTGAAGATAGCGCTTGGATGTTGTTGTGCATTAGCCAGACAAACAATCCTGCCACCAGCAAACAGACAAACGTTCCGCCCCAGACGCCTTCCCAAGACTTCTTTGGGCTCAATTTAGCGGCCAGTTTTCTCGATCCAAAATTTACTCCGACGAAATAGGCACCTACATCAACAGCCGCCACCAAGATCACTAACGCCAGAACCAAATAGCCCGAAGGAAGAAGGTATTTCAAAACCACAATACCAACGAAGGATGGCATCAATACCAGCACACCCATAAGCGCAATTTTCGATTCATCGTTCCACAGGATGCTGTTCTCGGGATAGCCCGAAAGAAAAAATAAAGATATCAACCAAAAAAGCAGGCCCAGAATCAGCACGAGACTAGCTCGAAAACCATCGATGTTTTGTACATCGGGTGAGATACCCAAAAGGAAGAAGCTACCAATTAACATTGTAGCAATACTAGCGAGGTATGGAAGTTTTGCTATTTTTTTATCTGGGCTGATGAGCCCGGCCCATTCCCATGCGGCCACTAGAATTACGCCAGCAACGAACAGCGAGAAATAAAAGGAAGACAATTGAGTAGTAGTGGCAATCAAAGTCACCAAAAGTAATACAGCGGTAATGACTCGTTGCTTTAACACCTTAGTCACTCGTATATCCCTGTTCATCATGACTACCATAGCGACGCTGGCGCTTTGCGAAATCATCCAGCGCTAGCTGAAACTGTGCATCGTCGAAGTCTGGCCAATAACAGTCGGTAAAATAGAGTTCAGTATAGGCGAACTGCCACAGCAGGAAATTACTAATACGGTGCTCGCCACCAGTGCGGATACAAAGATCCGGGTCTGGATAGTCGCTGGTACTAGTGTACTGACACACCAAATCAACATCAATTGCGTCTGCCGACAACTCTCCAGAAGTAACCTTGCCGATTATGCTTGTCATTGCGTTTGCGATATCCCAGCGCCCACCGTAGTCTGCCGCTACAATCACTGTCATACCGCTATTATTACGTGTTAACTCTTCAACCTCACGCATGTTTTTCTGCAATTCCTGCGAGAAACTGCTGCGATTCCCGATGAACTGTAGACGCACATTGCTCTTGTGTAACTGTTTGATTTCTTTACGCTTTAGGACGGTAAGGAAGAGCGCCATGAGGCCCTGAACTTCCTTTCGCGGACGCAGCCAGTTCTCACTACTGAAGGCAAACAAGGTGAGATATTTAATATCTCGCGCGAGACAGGAATTGACAATCTCTCGCACTACATCGGCGCCAAAGCGGTGACCAGATTTCGCAGGCAGATCACGAGATTTGGCCCAGCGATTATTTCCATCCATAACGATGGCAATATGCTGAGGTAGTTCCGGTTTACTAGCAGGTGTCATTTACAGTTACCGCATCCCTGATGACCGGAAGAGTGTATTGAGTAAGCGCACTGAAGCAATCGCAGGCTCAGAAGGACAGCAAGTCGGCTTCTTTAGCCTGGAATGAAGACTCAATAGTCGCAATGTGCTTGTCGGTAATCTTCTGCACTTGATCTTCAGCTCTGCGCTGCTCATCTTCACTAATTTCTTTTTCTTTTTCTAACTCTTTGAAGTCGGAGTTCGCATCTCGCCGAATATTTCGAATCGCGATTCGCGCATTCTCTGCCTCGGCCTTAGCCTGCTTCGTATATTCTTTACGCGTCTCCTCAGTTAGAGCCGGCATAGGCACACGAATAGTGTCGCCATTGTTCGAAGGGTTCAGCCCTAAGTCTGATTTCATAATGGCTTTCTCAATCTCACCGATCATTGGCTTTTCCCAGGGGGAAACAATCAGAGACCGACCCTCTTCCACCGTGACATTAGCCAGTTGGCTCAAAGGAGTGTCTGAGCCATAGTAGGAAACTTGTACGCTATCCAGGATATCGGGATGCGCCCTTCCCGTTCGAATCTTCTTAAAGGCTTCAGCTAACGAGGCTATGCTCTTGTGCATCCTCTCGTCTGCGTCGGCTATAATTTCATCGATCATTGTTTGGCTCCTCGCTCTAAAAACCTAGCTCCGCGCACCAAGCACGAAGTATTCATCAATCTTACTTAATAAAAATTCAAACTCATCAACTAAGCGATGTGAGTTCCGTCGGGCTTGCCCATAACATTGTTCAACAATGCGCCAGGGGTATTCATATTAAAAACCTTGATTGGCACCTTATGATCACGGCTTAGACAGATAGCCGTCAAGTCCATGACACCGAGTTTCTTTTCGATTACTTCATCATAAGTAAGGTTGTCGTACTTAACCGCATTCGAATCCAACTCCGGGTCGGAGGAATAAACACCGTCCACCTTAGTGGCTTTCAATATTAGGTCCGCATCGATCTCGATTCCGCGCAGGCAAGCCGCGGTATCCGTCGTGAAGAACGGATTTCCGGTTCCTGCGGAGAATATAACGACATCGCCCGCGTCCAGGTGTCGAATAGCCGTGCGCCGATCGTAGTGTTCTACGACACCGCTCATGGGAATGGCCGACATGACACGAGTGGGAATGCTCGCTCGCTCAAGTGCGTCGCGCATCGCAAGCGCATTCATCACAGTCGCTAGCATGCCCATGTGATCGCCGGTTACACGCTCCATGCCCGAGGCGTGCAGGGCAGCACCGCGGAATAGATTACCACCACCAATGACTAAGCCTATCTCCACTCCCAGTCCTACCAGCTGGCCTATTTCTACAGCCATTCGATCGAGCACTTTAGGGTCTATACCAAAATCGCCATCACCGGTGAGTGCCTCACCGCTTAGCTTTAACAAAATGCGATTGTACTTGCGTTCCTTATTTGGCATTTTTCAGTGGTATCCCTGTTATGGCGCTCCTAGGAGCCTTTAACTTGAGCCGCAACTTCATCGGCAAAGTCTATTTCTTCTTTTTCAATGCCCTCGCCCACTTCGAAGCGAACGAACTGAACTACGCTCGCACCAGCATCCTTAAGTACTTTACCGACAGTAACATCCAGGTCTTTAACAAACGGCTGTTCCAGCAAGCTTACTTCAGCGACGAATTTTCGCAATCTGCCACTAATCATTTTCTCGATAATTTCTTCCGGCTTGCCGCTTTCGCGTGCTTGCGCAGAATATATCTCAGTCTCTTTCGCTATTTCTTCCTCAGGCACATCTTCTGCTCTGACTACCAATGGGTTTACAGCAGCTATATGCATGGCCACATCACGAGCGAGCGCTTCGTCACCGCCGGTGACCGAGATTAGAACCGCGATTCTATTATTGCTGTGCACGTAACTTTCAACGATGCCCGCATTCTGATCAGTGAATTGCAAACGCTCTACACGACGCACATTACAGTTCTCGCCTATTTTTTGGACCAAGATAGAACGCGCATCTTCCAAACCCGCGTCTAGCAATGCAGCAACATCGGCTTCGCTGTTCGAGTAAGCAAGCTCCAACGCCTGTTGTGCAAAATTGAGGAAATTATCGTCTCTAGCGGCGAAATCAGTTTCTGAATTGACCTCAATAACAACACCATAGTTGCCATCCTCAGCAATCTTAGTCAGCACCACGCCTTCGGCAGCAACGCGACTCGCTTTCTTGGCAGCTTTGATGCCACTCGCCTTTCGCAAATCATCAATTGCCTTATCCATGTCGCCTTCGGCTTCTGTCAATGCCCTCTTACAATCCATCATGCCCAAGCCGGTTCTTTCACGTAGCTCTTTAACCATGCCCGCTGTAATATTTGCCATCTCTTAATGCCTCTTTCTAGTCATCTTGAAGAGCGCGCTCTTCTATTAAATCACCTGTAAAAAGGGGGCTATCCGCCCCCTTTATTCAACTCTACCCTAACTACTGCTTAGCAGGAAATCCCTCTATTCAGAGTCTTCCTCAGCAGCTTTTTCCTTGGCTGGAGCTTTCTTCTTAACAGCTACTTTCTTCTTGGCTGGAGCTTTCTTCTTAACAGCTGCCTTCTTGGCAGGCGCAGCTTCAGCTTCCGCTACTACTTCTGCAGCAGGCGCAGCTTGAGTTTCTGCTACTACTTCTGCAGGCGCAGCTTTAACTTCAGCTACTACTTCTGCAGGAGCCTCTTCAGCAGGCGCTGCTTCAACTTCTGCTGCAGGAGCCTCTTCAGCTGCCGCCTCTACAGCCGGTGCTGTTTCTGCAGTTACTTCAACAGCCTCATCATCTTCTATCTCGATGAATTCACTATTTCCGCCCGCAGGACTATTTCTCTCACGCCCTTCAACACAAGCATCGGCAATCGCTTCTACGTACAACTGAATTGCGCGTATCGCATCATCGTTACCTGGGATTACGGTAGTGACGCCGTCAGGGTTGCTATTGGTGTCAACGATACCAATCACTGGTATCTTCAGATTGTTCGCCTCAGTAACAGCAATACGTTCGTGATCTACGTCGACTACGAATATCGCGTCAGGCAAGCCACCCATATCCTTAATACCACCGATACTGCGCTCAAGCTTTTCCTTAACGCGAGTTCGCATAAGGGCTTCTTTCTTGCTCAGACGGCTCAATGTGCCATCTGTTTCTTGCTGCTCAAGATCTTTGAGGCGCTTAATAGAGCCACGAATAGTCTTGTAGTTAGTCAACATACCACCGAGCCAGCGATGATTTACATACGGCATTCCTGCGCGCTCTGCTTCCTGCTTAATGATTTTGTTAGCCGCTCGCTTCGTGCCGACAAAAAGGATTTTTCTTTTCCTTTCAGCAAGATAGGCAACTTCTTCAAGTGCGGAATTGAGCGCGGGAACGGTGTGCTCGAGATTGATGATGTGAATTTTGTTTCTGGCGCCAAATATATAGGGAGCCATTTTTGGGTTCCAATAGCGACACTGGTGTCCAAAATGTACTCCTGCACGGAGCATATCTTTCATACTTACAGTCATGTTGTTTCCTTCGGTTTGGGTTAGGCCTCCATACACCCCATGGCTCAACCAATCTGAAATACAGCTACAGAGAGGCACCCAGAACTCATGTGACGGTGTATGTGCGACGTTAGTTAATGTAAATTTAAGCCTTCAAGACCGCTTACCCCCACCAGACTCGTATGAGAGATAGAGACAGCAACCACGAAAACGCGCAGCTTTATACCATAATAGTGCTGCTACTGGAAGAAAATATCGCATCTAGACTAATGAGCAAATGCTCTCTATGACCCATGCCAAGCCGGTTTCATCCCCACTCGAAAGCCCCTAGCCCCTGTTACAAAGGTGGCTGCTGCATTACAATACTCTGCTTTTGCCGCTAATGGTATTATCCTTAACAACTGTGGAAGTAACTGGCACTTCAATGACGATTCAAATTAAAACAGCTGACGACATTGTGAAAATGCGGGTAGCCGGCAAGCTGGCCTCCGAAGTCTTGGAAATGATAGGCCCACACGTTCAGCCTGGAGTTAGCACCGGCGAACTGGATAAGATCTGTCACAACTACATCGTCGATGTGCAGAAGGCCATTCCAGCCCCACTGAATTACAATGGCTTTCCTAAATCCATCTGCACCTCGGTAAACCACGTTATTTGTCACGGCATTCCCAGCGACGGTAAAACCCTGAAGGCAGGCGACACCATAAATATCGATGTAACCGTTATAAAAGATGGATTCCATGGCGACACCAGCAAAATGTTCTGCGTCGGCGAAGTACCCGAGCACGCAAAGCGCCTCATCAAGGTCACGCAGGAATGTCTGTATAAGGCAATCGACATCGTCAAGCCCGGCGTTACACTCGGCGATATCGGACACATCATCCAGCAGCACGGCGAAGCCCATAATTATTCGATCGTGAGGGAATATTGCGGCCATGGCATCGGACGCATTTTTCACGAAGAACCCCAGGTACTTCATTTCGGCAGGCCTAACAGCGGAACGACCCTCGTGGAGGGCATGACATTCACCATCGAACCTATGTTAAATGCCGGTAGCCGCTACACTAAGCTATCCAAAAAAGACGGCTGGACGGTGACCACTAAAGATCGAAGACTGTCGGCGCAGTGGGAACACACAATGGCAGTCAACAATGATGGCTGTGAGGTCTTTACTAGACGCTCCGACGAATCATTTTGAACCCAGATACGCTTGCGATAGATGAAGAATACAGCGATGAAGGTTTCGAGGTGGGCGACAAGTTGCTCGATATCACAGCTGTGCAAGCTAAACTCAGTAGCGCTAGCAATCTAGTCCAGCCACTTAAACAGGCCATAAAGACAGCTAGCAACATCCTGGATGAACGCTACAAAGCAAATCTCAGCATCACCGAGATAGTATCCGGTCGCGCCTGGGTAATAGATCAAATACTTAAGCTCGCCTGGCAAGCTCAGCCATGGCCGATTGATAAAGACATCTCACTAGTCGCAGTTGGTGGTTATGGCCGCGGCGAACTACTCCCCCATTCCGACATCGATTTATTGATTCTCACTCGCAAGGATAATGCCAGCCGTTATAATAGTTGCATTAGCTCGTTCTGTACCCTGCTGTGGGATATCGGTCTCGATATTGGCCAGAGCGTTCGCTCCATCAAGCAGTGCAAGAGCGAAGCTGTCAATGACATAACCGTGGCCACAGCGCTGATGGAATCACGCACGATCTGTGGCCCAACAGAATTGCAGAGTGAGATGTACGCCCTGACTACCGGGAAGCGTGTCTGGCCGATCAAACAATTTCTGCGCGCAAAGTGGGACGAGCAGAACGCACGGCATGAGAAATACCATGATATCGACTATGCGCTCGAGCCTAATGTTAAAACCTCACCCGGCGGCCTTCGAGACATTCAGACTATCGCATGGGTAGCGAAGCGGCATTATGGTGCCAGTTCGTTTCAGGATCTAGTCGATGCGGGTTTCCTCAAAGAATCTGAAATGACGATGCTCAACAAAGGGCAACAGTTTCTTTGGAAGCTTCGCTATGGCCTGCACTTTCTTGAGGGCCGGCGCGAGGACCGCTTATTGTTCGATAAGCAGAGAGAACTCGCGAAACTTTTCGGCTACAAGGATGACGATAAGAGTCTCGGTGTCGAGAAACTGATGAAACAGTATTACCGTGCAGTTGCGAATATGCGAGCGCTCAACGATGTGCTGCTGCAGCACTTCGACGAGGCGATACTTCGCGAGGGCGAGCGCGTAAAGATTGAAAAAATAAACAACCGCTTTCAGATTCGGAATGACTACATCGAGGCGATAAGCCCAAATGTCTTCAAGCTCTACCCATCGGCGCTTATAGAAATTTTCGTGTTGATGGCGCAGAACCCAAATATCCAAGCTATTCGCGCGTCGACAATCCGTCTGCTGCGTGACAATAGACGCCTCATAGACGAAGAATATAGACACGATATTCGTAACGTTACTTTGTTCATGGAACTCTTACGCTCTCCGCACAAGATGACACTGCAGATTCGAAGGATGGCTCGCTATGGAATTCTAGGCAGATACCTGCCGGAATTTGAGCAGATAACGGGGCAGATGCAACACGACCTTTTCCATATCTACACTGTCGATGCCCATACACTGCAAGTAGTCGAAAACATGCGACGGTTCAGGCTACCCGATGCCGATGAGCAATATCCGATAGCAGCACATATACATAAGCATCTCCCGAAAGTGGAATTGCTGTATATCGCTGGCCTCTATCACGACATTGCTAAGGGCCGCGGCGGTGATCACTCTGCCTTAGGCATGAAGGATGCCGAAGATTTCTGTGTTCGACATAGACTCAGCGCTTGGGACACCAAGTTGGTCGTTTGGCTAGTCAGCAAGCACTTATTCATGTCGATGACGGCTCAGCGCAGAGACATCAACGACCCTGAGGTAATTCATGAGTTCGCCACATTGATGGGCGACAAGTTACATCTCGACTACCTATATGCGATGACAGTGGCTGACATTAGCGCGACCAATCCTGAATTATGGAATAGCTGGCGTGCGAGCCTGATGAAGCAGCTGTATTTGAATACTAAGCGCGCGTTGCGACTCGGACTCGAGAACCCACGTAACAGAGAAGAGCGTATTAGTGACAAGAAGGAAACCGCTCTGTACAAGCTGGCTGAACACGGCATAGAAGAAGAGCGAATTCAGCAAATTTGGGCCAATGCCAACGACGAATATTTCTTGCGCGAATCAGCGGCAAATATCGTCTGGCATACAGAAGCCATCGCGTCGTTTTCCGAATCGGGATCTCTAGTGGCAACCGACTGCTTGATTCAAAACGCGCTCGAAGGCGCTACGCAGATATTTATCTACACGAAGAATAGCAATTACCTCTTCGCGAAATCTGCTGCAGCATTCGAAAAATTGAACCTAAACATTCAAGGTGCGCGAATCTTTACGTCGGACAACGACTATTGCATGGACACCTATACGGTGCTCGAAGCTTCGGGCAAGCCAGTAGGCGACAATCCGAGTCGCCTCGCCGAAATTGAACAAGTGGTCACGAAATATCTCAACTCGGATATGGAGGCTATTTCGCCTTTACACATTCGTCGCACACGTAAGGATAAATATTTCAGTCACACAATCGATATCAATTGGCTCAACTCCCCGAACAGGAATTATTCGACCGTCGAGATTAATTGCCCTGACCAATCGGGAATTCTCGCCAGCATAGGTAAGATCTTCGCGGCACATCAAATAAATCTTAAGGATGCACGCATCACTACTCTAGGCGAGCGCGTAGAGGATTTGTTTTTCGTAACCGATCAGTCTAATAAGCCTATCGATGATCAAGACCTGATAGATAAGATATGCTCCGAACTGAAAATTGACCTCGAGCAACGACTCAATACCTAGCCAACCATTAAACTTTTAGCCAATGAAGTAAACCAATCATGACTACGCTTTACGGGATCAACAACTGCGATACCATCAAGAAAACACGCTCCTTGCTTACAGAACTAGGAGTCGCCTACGACTTTCATGACTACAAGAAACTTGGCTGTGACGAGGCGCTTATTAAGAAATTCCTTAAGCACTTCGACTTCAAGTCCCTAGTCAACACGCGGGGAACCACGTAGCGAAAATTACCCGATGCTGTGAAAAAAGACCTAAGCGAGCCATCCGCGATCAAAATTATGAGCGAGAACAATTCAATCATTAAACGACCGATCATCGAGAGCCAAGGCAAGTGGTTTCTTGGGTTCGACAAGGAAGAAATTCAAGCATTAGCGCAAGATTAAGCAACAAGGAACATCACGCCATGAACGATACAGCAATACATAGCCTAGGTTTGGGCCTTGCAACTCGCAATGCGAAAAACGAGATCATCGAAGTCTACTACCCAGCGCCACTACTGAGCCCAGATACAGCCCTGAGCAGCTTGTTACTGGCTAGTTGTGCAATTCAACCAGGAGAGAACGCTGTTTCCCAGATCAATGAGACATCGGCACGCGCACTTGTTGCAAAATTACTTGAAGCCAAATTTACTGAACACGCCGAGCACGTGGAGCAAATGAACGCGGGGCAAGGTCAGCTCATTCTCTGCGTGGTATTCACAGACAGTCCTCCTAAAAGCGTAGCAGAAGCCTATCTCAAGCTTCACTTACTCTCGCATCGTCTCTGTAAACCGCATTCGCTTAATCTCGAAGGCCTGTTTGCCGTATTACATAACCTAGCCTGGACCAACGAAGGCGCAATCGACTTAGAAGAACTGCCCAAACGACAGCTAGCAGCAAGACTGCGCGGCACAGCCCTTGAAGTTGCCTCTGTGGACAAGTTTCCCAAGATGACAAGTTATGTCGTGCCTGCAGGTGTCCGCATTGCCCATACGGCCCGAGTTCGTCTCGGGGCCTATCTCGGAGCCGGCACGACTGTCATGCACGAAGGCTTTGTGAATTTCAATGCAGGCACCGAAGGGCCAGCGATGGTAGAAGGACGTATCTCGGCGGGTGTTATGATCGGCGCAAACAGCGACCTTGGTGGGGGCTGCAGCACCATGGGCACCCTCTCCGGCGGCGGCACAGAAGTCATTTCTGTAGGCGAGAACTGCCTGATTGGCGCCAACGCGGGGATAGGCATCCCTCTAGCGAATGGCTGCACTGTAGAGGCTGGCTTATACCTCACAGCTGGCACTAAATTAAATGTACTCGGGGCTGATGGCGCATTATTGAAAACAGTAAAAGCGAAAGAACTGGTCGGTGTCGAAGACCTGCTTTTCAGACGCAACTCACTTTCCGGTGGCGTCGAATGCGTACCTCTAAAATCATCAATCAGCCTTAACGATGATCTGCACAGTCATAACTAACGTCTGCAGAGCAGTTAACCAAATAACAACTTTAAGAAGATAAAGAAAATACCATGAGTGAATCTCTCGAACTGGCGCAGCAGCTTATTCAACGCCCCTCCGTAACACCATTGGATGAGGGGTGTCAGGAGCTGATCGCCAAGCGACTAACCGCCATCGGATTCAGTGTTGAGACACTTCAATTTGAGGACGTGACAAATTTATGGGCAACACTAGGCAGCAGCGGCCCCCTATTCGTCTTCGCAGGTCACACCGATGTCGTGCCGACTGGCCCGGAGAATAACTGGCAGTACCCCCCATTTAGCGCCACAGTTGCCGATGGCTTTTTGCATGGCAGAGGCGCTGCCGATATGAAAGGCAGCATCGCCGCAATGGTAACAGCAGTCGAACGCTTCCTAGAGGTGTCTGAGCTCAATGCGCGCATTGGTTTCCTCATTACCAGTGATGAGGAAGGCAGTGCCATAAACGGCACGCAAAAGGTGATCAAAGAACTAGGCGATCGAAATATTAAAATAGATTACTGCTTGGTTGGAGAGCCAAGCAGCAGCGAGCAGCTGGGTGATACTGTCAAGGTCGGGCGACGCGGCTCACTAGGCGCGAAGCTTGTCGTAACTGGTACTCAGGGTCACGTGGCCTATCCACAACTTGCGAGCAATCCAATACATAAGGTCTTGCCCGTGTTAACACAGCTAACCGAACTAACTTGGGACGAAGGTAATGCCTCTTTCCCGGCAACCAGCTTTCAGATTTCGAATATCAATGCGGGCACTGGCGCCACCAACGTCATTCCGGGACAAATAGAGGTCATCTTTAACTTTCGCTTTTCCACAGAGCTAGATGCACCCACCATCAAATCGCTAGTAACACAGCTACTCGACGAAGCTGAGCTTAATTATCAGCTGGATTGGAATCTATGGGGAGATCCTTTTTTGACTGACACCGGTAAGCTTATCGAAGCCGTATCCGAAAGCATTCAGAAAAATTGTGGATACGATACGCAGCGCTCAACTGCCGGGGGTACTTCCGATGGCCGCTTCATCGCACCCACTGGAGCTGAAGTCGTTGAACTCGGGCCCTGCAATGCGACTATTCATCAGGTAGACGAAAAAATAACCGTCGCCGAACTAGATAAGCTATCAGATGTCTACCAGGGCGTACTAGAGGCGCTTGTAAGCTAGTTTCTAGAGATAGGCCTTAAGCGATAAGATAAACGTCGTAGCGGCTGCTGCTTCCCTTAAACTCTATGTCTGGTTTATCTGACCCAAGATGAGGCGAAAGCTTCGCTCGTTTAACAACTACTCGCTTCTTCGCGAGAAGCTTCGCGCAATCAAGTAATTCTGCTCCATCGGTTTGATGACCAAGCAGTTGCTGCAGCGCAGCCATATCTTTCTTTACCTTCGCGCTCTTGCGCCTGCGGGGAAACATGGGGTCGAGGTATACAACATCGAACTGCTTGGAGTCCGCTGCGAATACCAGCAAGTCGCCAAAATATAGTTTCATCCTCCTCAAGATAGTGTCAATTTCCTCGCCGTAGTAGCCAGTTCGAGCTAATCCGTCTGCTAGGAGTGCGTGCACCACTGCCGAGCGCTCTAACAATGAAACTTCGCATCCTAAGCTAGCCATAAGGAATGCGTCCTTGCCCAAACCTGCAGTCGCATCCAATACCGCAGGTCTGAGACTACCTTTGATTCCCAATGCCTTGGCTATATTTTGACTCCTGATCGAACTATTCACGCGATAGTTCAGTTTAGCATCGGAAAAATCCACACATAGCTCACCAGCATTAGCAACGCCAGTAGTCTGCAATACTAGTTTTGAGTCATTGTAGGCTAGCAGGTAGTCGAAGTTAGTAACTTCTCTAGGAGAGTAGGAGGATGGCAATTCTATGGAGGGCAAATCAAGATCAGTAGCCAGTTTGATTTCCTTCTCTGCCGAATCGGACCCTGATATAACAACCGCTACTTTCACAAGGCTAAGAATATAAGCGCAATACCAAGCAGGACTCGATATATAACAAAAGGCAGAAAACCGAATCTCTCAATCAATTGCAAAAAATAGTGAATACACAAGTACGCGACCACGGCTGAGATAAAGATGGCATATAGTAAGACAAGCCACTCAACAGACTCTGTGTCTGCCTGAAGCAATTGGATGCCCCTTAGCAAGCCCGAGGCTGTAATAATGGGTATCGCGAGCAAGAAAGAGAAGCGCGCGGCAGCAGCTCGATCTAGATTACAGAAAAGCGCGGCAGTCATTGTTACGCCTGAACGAGAAGTACCAGGGATCAGTGCGAGTATTTGAGAGAAGCCTATTAGCAACGCTGTTTTCCAATTCATGTCTGCCAGCGTGAGTTGCTTACTACCCCTGCGATCCGATACAAACAGCAATAGCCCAAAACCGATGGATGTAGTGCCAATGAGTATAAGCGAACGACCGTACTGCTCTACCTGCGAGGCGAACAACAAACCACAAAGGCCTGCGGGAATCGTAGCGGCAAGTAGCATCCACGCGAGTTTAGAATCTTCGGAGTGTTTTCTTTGAAATATACTCAAAGTCAGAGCAAAGACGAGACGCTGCAAGTCGTCTCTGAAGTAAATTAATACGGCGAATAATGTTCCCACATGTACAGCGACATCGAAGGTAAGACCCTGGTCGTTCCACGCAAACAAGAGCGAGGGCAATATTAAATGCCCCGAGGAAGAAATGGGCAGAAATTCCGTGGCCCCTTGCAGCACAGCCAAGATAGTTACCTGAAAAAAATCTAGCCCCTGTAGTTCCAATGTAATCCCTGCGCCTCTTTCCATTTCTGCATAGCGGCATCACTGACCGCCATAAATCGGGTTAAGTATAGTCCAATTGTTCTTTCACGTAGTTTGGTCGCAGCGCTGCGGCTTCGACGGCTTCTGAGCAGTTAAAGCGCAGTAACGCTAGCTTTGCGATTAGCTGATTATCTATCACTGGTGTTTGGGGCGCAGCAGTAGCTGTGCATCGCAGGTGCTGCAGTATTTCACTCTGTCTTTCCCAGCCGCTGCCGGCGAGGCACCAACTAGTCCCGGCAAAATCCTCGGGCAGCGCGTCGAAATCTTCAATCAGCGCAACCTGTTCCCTGCCAATTAACTCTACACCTTGCCGCTCTGAGCATTGATAGGCTGCGAAATAGAGCTCACCTTCTCTCGCCTTTTCACTTACAAGCACTCTATCAAAAGAGCTCTGGGAAACTGTCGCTAATGCCGACAAGGCGAGCGATGAGAGAGGCACAGCTGGGATTCCAGCACTCAAGCTAAGTCCCTGAGCCACCGCTACACCTATCCTGACACCAGTAAACGAGCCAGGACCTGCAACTACTGCGATTAAATCGATATCGCTAATCTGAATCTTCACATCAAGCAGTAACTCGGAGATCATGGGAAGCACTCGCTGAGCCGATTGTCGCTGAGACTCACTCACACGCTCCAGCAAGACATCTGAGAGTAGCAGAGCGACCGTACAGTGGGTAGACGAAGTATCTATTGTCAGTATTGTATGCATTTTAGATCCAGTACGGCCTAGACTCTCAGCGCTATATTAGGGCGCTATAATAGAAAAAATCCCTGTTGGTACTTACCAACAGGGATTTTTTCCGAGGTTTGAGTATTCATCCACCGACCGCGAGCGGACACGCAGGCGGCGGATGTACTGGCTAAAGTCACTCAATCCAGCTTAGGCCCTACTTCCTCTTTCGGGCTGCTTTCTTGCGAGCTGGCGCTTCCTTTTTTACCGCCTTCTTCTTGACTGCTGTACTCTTTACAGCCTTTTTCTTGGCTGGCGCAGCTTTCTTCTTAGCAGGAGCCTTTCGCTTAGCGGCCTTCTTCTTGGCTACTTTTTTCTCGGCTACCTTCTTCTTAGCTACTTTCTTCTTAGCAACCTTCTTCTTGGCTACTTTCTTCTTCGCAACCTTCTTTTTGGCTGCTTTCTTCTTTGCAGGCGCCTTAGGC
>JAQCKF010000011.1 GCA_027592275.1 Pseudomonadota bacterium | reverse complement strand
TTTGCTGAGAGGGCAGCTTAGAATGAATTTCTCATCCTGCGAGTGGTACTAACTTAGGGGAAAGGTCAACCAGCGCTGAATTCAGGGAATTGGAGAAAGCGAATATTACAGCGGCCCTGCAACATGCGAACTGGAAAACCTGGGGAGACGAGGGCGCGGCAAAATTATTAGGCCTTAAGCCTTCCACCCTCGCCTACCAAATGAAAATGCTGGGAATTAGAAAACCTGATAAGGATTATTGATCTGCAGAGAGTAGTTTCAGTCAATCGTTTTTGAGCTTCGTTAGATACTCTGGATAATCCAACTTAAAGCAAGTGAGGATCTCGGCCCGGAAGCACAAACTTTCTATTAATAACACTTTGTAACAGACACACGCCATTTTCGCAGCTTATCGGTACAATCCCCTCCTTCTGAATAAAAACGCCGCTCTAGACAAAGGCATCGCCACGGAATCAAGATATGCATCATGCTTCTCTTACTTGGAATCGGCTAGCTCGCCTGCACGCCAAACTCTCATTAGCCTTGGCGCTGGCCATCACTCTACCGCTAGCAGTCAGCGCCCAGGACACAACTGGCGACGACTCCACGGTGATTTATCCCGCGAGCTATTTTGTCCAGTGGGGGCCCCGCACCGCCCAAGACATGCTTGATCGCATACCCGGCCAGGCCAATACGGGAGGCCCGGACGGAGGTGGAGGAAATCCTACCGCCGGCGGCCGCGGGCTTGGCAGCGGTAGCGGCGGAACGGAAATTCTCATAGACGGCAAACGCACCGCCGGCAAGAACAATCAGGCCGGTGGTTTATTGCGTCGCATCGCAGTCGATCAGGTGCAGGAAATCCAAATCATTCGCGGCACGTCCGGCGATCTCGATGTGCGCGGCAGTGGGCAGGTCATCAATGTAGTGTTATTCGAAGCGCTGGCATCCCAGAGTGTTTCCTGGGACGCGACGGCCGCCATGGCCCAAGACGGGGAATTCATACCCTCCGGCTCTGTCGCTGTGAACGGACAACGGGGCGAATTTAACTACTTATTCACCCTGCGCAGCAATCCGCGCTATAGCCACTCAGTTACCCATGAGCGCAGTATTCTCGCCGACTTCGGCCGCAACGACGTTATTGTAGAACACCGCATTAATGATAATGAAAATAATGAGATAAGCATGAATCTTGGTTACGATATCTCGCCGAATAGCAGCGCGCGCGTTAACGCGCTGTATGCGGTACAGGATTCCCCTACCGAAGTAAGTCGACTCACTAATAATCTGCGCACCACGCCAAACACGCTTACCACCGAGAAGGAAGACAACCCCTCGGACCGGGATAATTGGGAGGTTGGTGGTGACTACGAGCTAACTCTGTCTAGTGGCTCCCGCTTCAAATTGTTAGGTATCTCCAACCAGAACAATCAGAATTCAACGCGGGAACGATTCCAACTAAGCGATGACGGCGTGTTCGAGAATAACTTGTTCCTTAACAACGATAGAGCCATTCAGGAGCGAATTGTGCGCGGCTCTTACACCATGGATTTATTCTCTGAACAGAGTATCGAGTTCGGTGTTGAAGGCGCGCAAACCATTCTCGATTCAAAACTTGCATTGGGTTTACTCAGCTCTACTGGAACGCCGTCCTCCGCGGTGAGCGGCCTGGTCCCGCAGAACGTGTCTAACGCGAACTCGCGAGTTGAGGAGATTCGCTACGAGCCGTTTCTAATCCATAACTGGACGATCAGTCCAAAGATGTCTCTCGAGTCTACGCTAGTCTATGAGACCTCGGAGATATCACAGACTGGCGACATTACCCGAACGCGAAATTTCGAATTCATCAAACCGAAACTGGATTTACGTTACGACCTGACTCCTATGCTTCAACTGCGTGGCACAGCCGAGCGTCTTGTCAACCAACTAAACTTTGCCGACTTCGTCGCCTCAAATGACGAACAGGACAACGACCGTAACCTCGTGGCGGGCAACGCCGGTTTGCGTCAGCAGACACAGTGGCGATACAGCTTTAAGACGGAATATCGCCTGCCCGATGATGTCGGTGTTATAAGTGCGGAACTGTTCTACGCCGATCATCAGGACGTGATCGATCGTGTCGATGTATCAACCTCCGATGACAATCTGCAATCCGCGAATGGAAATATCGGCGATGGAACGGAATACGGCTTAGATCTTAACGCGAGTATTCGGATGGGCATGATCGGACTACCGAACCTGCTGGTCTCCCCCTCATTTATGTTACAGGACTCGCAAGTCACTGATCCCTTCACTGGCGTCGAGCGTCGTTTCCAGTCGCAATTCCGCGGGATGTGGAGGCTCACCATGCGCCACGACATACCCGAGTGGCGATTCAACTGGGGCTTCCAGAATTTCGATCGTATCGACGGTGGCTTATTTCGTTATGACGTAGATGACATTGAATTTGAGATAGGCGACCCGCGCTATATGCTGTTTGCCGAATACGTAGACAAGCGTGGCCTGACCCACCGTCTGGATATTGGAAATGTCAGCAATAATGTTCGCTGTCGGCGACGAACGCGTTTCGTCGGGCGTATCTCGGACAATATTCTGGAAGAGATCGAAGGTCAGTGCACCACCACCGGTGTGGAGCTTAGCTTCAAGGTGACTGGTAATTTTTAGATAGCCTAGGGCTGGCACAGCGCTGACTATTGAAGGAACCCGTACATAGAAAGCGAAAATGAGCGTGCACAAAAAGAAATCCGGCAGGAGATATTCCAAATACTACGCCCTAGTAGTTCTCAAATCCCTCAAGTGTCTATAGTATTATCGTAGACCAACCTTTTGCCATCGGCATTGGATGTGAGCATCAGGAATCCTAAGCATGTCTATCGATATCACTTTCACCTTACACAATGAAGATCTAAAGCGCTTCGAAGACATTATTCTGAAAACCAAGGATACTTTAGAAACCGAGCATGGTAAGCAGCAAGTCGAATTGGCTGCGATGGAAATGCTCAAACAGGCACGTGCTACAAACTTGCCAAGGTTCATTGAAGAACGATTCGCCAAACTTGAATTGCTTATTAATATGGTAGGCGATACAGAATGGGAATTAGACGACAAAGAGCAGAAGACTATCCTTAGTGCGCTCGCCTATTTTTGTGATCCTGAAGACCTTATTCCAGATCACCTGCCTGCAATAGAGTATCTTGATGATGCGATCTATGTCGAAATCATCACTCAGGAACTAAGCGCTGAGATCAGCTCCTATGAAGAGTTTTTTACTTATCGTGTTGCTGAAGAAAATCGTCGAAAAAATCGAGGCCTCGATACAACAGTAGGCCGAGAGGATTGGTTAGCGGACAAACGTTCGGTGCTGCATTCTAGAATGCGCTCCCGACGCTCCGGCAGCTCAAGCGGAGCTGGTTGGCGCACTCGAGTTTTCTAGCCGCCCTTTAGTCTAAATCGTAAACTTCAGAGATTTGGATGTCTTGGTCGCTTTTATTAGTTACACGCACATACCGCCAAGGGCTATTAAAGTAAGGTACATCCCAGTCGGTAAGAATTTTACCTTCTCGCTCACAAAGCTCCCAATCTTTGCCATCGTTACTAACTTCCACCGCGATGGACTGATCCGAATTACTACACACAACTCGCAGATCAGATCTAAAACCATGGTCTTCAATACGGCGCATGCCAAAGTCGACGATGATGCCGCTTTCAGGATTTAAGGTTGCGGGATCTGTTTTTTCTTCTGAGTCCAATCCAAGATCGGAAAGCGCGCCGTCTGGATTGCTTACCTCCCCTATGCAACTGACCTCTATTCCACCGGCAGTTAATCGGTCTCGAGAATTTGAGTCTGCCATCCAGATTTTTATGAATGAACTTCGAAGAGAACGCAGCAAATTAAATACAAGTACTAGCAAGAGTAAGTGGGTCATCGCCGCCAACAAGGTTGCGAGCACATTCTTATAGAGTTCAAGATCCATTAACTGAGATGAAAATCCCATGACGACAGTTGCCGTCGTGTAGATAACCGCTGCTGCCGTCAATGCAGCGATACCCCAATAGCCAATTTTTGGTAGATCGTGGCGCGCAAGCTCTATCACGAGATAGATGTAAATCACCATGAGATTGCCGGCACCAATCAAGTACCAAACACCTGGCCCTTCTCCTACTCCTGGCTCAACGATTTTGAATACGATTGAGAATGTAAGCAGCAACGTAATGATCCAGAGGATGGGCTCTGAATTCCAAACAATTCGGGCTTGCGGGCGTTTTGTTCCCACCAAGCCGCCAAAGTAAGCCGCCATGCAGGCATATAGCCCGCCTGTGGCGAGGAGCGTAAGTGAGAATAGGTCGACTGAACTGATCATGATGACCACCTTTATTATAGGTTTCTAAGTGTGGATTCAGCGTCAATATACAGTATTTTGGAGCTATTGCCCCGCCCGCTCGCTGGACTCAATGCAAACCCGATCATTTCCATTTAGAATAAAACTACTGCTGATTCCGACGCTGTAGGTGACATTCAATGACAGTCTTACTATCGATACTTGCTATACTCTTTTTGGTACTAGTCGTTGGCCTTCCATTGATCGAGAAATACAGCACAGAGAAGTCCGATGAGGAACTAGGCAAGATGACTCGCTACATGCCAGCCTTAATGGGTGTTCTCATTATCGGCATGGCTATACGCTATTTCATGGGCTAGGAAGTTTGGCTCAACCCTCCTATTTGGCTGTTTACCGGCACCGGAATGGGAAGTGAACTCAGCCTAGGACTGGTGTAGCATTAGCGGCGCCCTACTAACTAAAAACGATAATAATATGTTCTCAAAAGCGGCTTGCTCGACCAAAATATCCTTAGTTCTGTCCATCTCCCTATTGATCAGCAACTCCCTGCTCGCGGCCGATGGTCCCTGGAGCCTATCTGATGCTCTTGGGCTAGATGACGGCTTCACTCTGAGTGGCGAGTATCAATCGCGCTTCGAGCACTACGATGGCAATGTCTTCGTCGGCGCCAGCCCAAATGATGGCGCTTTCTTTTTACGGACGACGCTAGATGCTCAATACAAGCAAGATGGCTTTAGCGCTCAGGTCGAGATGATGGATTCTCGACAGGGTCAAGCCGATAGAGACACGCAGCTTACCACCTCACAGGTGAGTACTCTCGACCTACTGCAGGCGAATGTCGCCTACAAGTTCGGCAGCGAAAACTCTAACGAGATTCGAGTGGGTCGTTTCACGCAGGATTGGGGAAGCCGCACCCTCATAGCTAGAAACCGCTACCGCAATACGATCAATACATTCGATGGCGTCTCCTTCAGTCACAAACAGGCAAATGGCAATGAATTTAGATTCTTGTCGGCTCAGCCTGTACGGCGAACGCCTCGCGATCGATTAAGCTTGCTCGACAATGATCACCGTGGTGACAAGTCCAGTGAAGCACTGCGGATTCATGGCGTGTTTGCTAACTTACCGAATCTATTGCCCTCTCTTTTAGATGTCGACCTGAACCTAGAGACTTATTACATAGCGCTGAAAGAGAAAGACACGAGTAAGCTGCAAACTAGCAATCGCGACCTTCACACTTTCGGCTTTCGCGCCCGCTCTTCGGCAGCGGTTAACGAGTGGGACATAAATTGGGAGTCGATTTTTCAGACAGGTGAACGCAGGGCGTCTAGCAACCCACTTGATACAGCGAACCTCGATCATCAAGCTTTCTATCAACGAATAGAGCTGGCATATAGTTTCGATACGCCGTCCAAGCTACGGGCGATATTCGAGTTTAACTATGCCAGTGGTGACGAGAGTCCACTGGATAGCGACAGCGGTCGGTTCGATACAATCATAGGCGTGACTGCCTTCGAGTTTGGTCCAGTTTCTCTCTACGCGCCGATTAGTCGCAGCAATATCATTACACCAGGCATTCGATTAACGGCGACGCCTTGGACGAACGTAGCATTGATGGCGGACTATCGGCATTTTTGGCTTGCCGAAGCTAAGGACAGTTGGGGAAGAACGGGCCAGCGCGACGTAAGCGGAAAAAGTGGCGACTATATGGGTCAGCATCTAGAGTTAAGAGTTAGGTGGAGTGTCGTACCTGGTAATGTGCGCCTCGATAGTGGCTTGATCCTTCTTGACTCGAAAGATCTTATCGACGAACAATCTACCTTCTTTTACATAGGAACGAAAATAGACTTTTAGATTGTCGCTAACTGGGAAGTTAAGTTTCAAATCGCACGCGCCATTTCTTTGATCATAAAAAAAGCCCAACCACTAAAGAGCGATTGGGCTTTATTAGTTCTGAAAAACTAAGCGCTAGCCTCGGCTGCCTTATCTGCGTTGTACTGCATCTCAGAAACTCTTCTAAGCTGCTGCAAAGAACTAAGATGCGCATAAATTAAGGGAATCACGCCCTTCTTACGCATATCCAAGAAATCTTCATCGGACAATGCATTGAGCTTCTTCTCATCTACCGTATACACGCCATCGATGTTATAGCGCGGTGAATCTTGACGGTGCTGTAGTTGCAGCTGCTGCGTTACTAACAGATCCTTCTCTTTGAACAGCTTACAGACGGCTTCAGTCTGCACAGTTTGCTCAGCGGTCTTCATTATATCTTCGATGCGCTGCTCTAAGTATGGAGTCCTCTCGCCGTCTTCTTTAAACAGCGATTCGCCCTCTGTTTCGCTCAACATCGAGCTTTCTTCATCTATCAATACAGCGAGCTGGTCGCCTGTGTCGTCCACTCGAACTATGGAGAAAGGCGCATTGTTGAATCTAATCGGGATGACTCGTGACTTCCATTCCTCGGTTTGACAGAAAAGGTTTTGGCCCTCTCTCAGCCCCATTATAGCTACGGGAACGAAACTCTCTCCCCTACTATCTTTGACGAATACCAGCGGGAATTCTGCACCAAGGGTGAAGAAGTCCTGCGAGATAATGGGGATCAAGTGCAGATCTTTGTAGCGCCTGTAGTCGCCGGATTCGGTTATTCTAGATTTGGCGTGTCTGTCTTTTCGCAGGGGTACTGGTAAAGCCATTTTCTACTACCTTTTTAGTTCAATAGTCGCGTCACAGTCTACCTAGAAAGCACTTAATAAAACAGGTCAATTAATTGAGTAACCTTGCTTTGACTATCATTATTTTTGCGACCCTATAGATTTGGAGTCACTGCTGGATTTGGGTCTCCTGAGCCTGCTAGATGCGCCTCTGCGTCTTCTCTGTTTTTCCTAGCTATCATCTTATTGGCCTGCTTGATGCCCCATAGATAGAATCCCAGCAGCACCAAGAGGCAGATCACCCCAACCGCCACATGCCTCGAAATCAGTTGTTCCCAACTCCATGTGTGGTAATTGATGAGTTTGAACGCATCTGTAGGTTCGCCACCGGTGAGGCCATAGGGCACTTGTAAGCGATCGCTAGCGGATCGCCACCAGGTCATGAACATATCGGCGAAGCCAGCGGCGCCAATGCCTAGGAACCCCCATCTTAGACCGCCCTTGTAGAGCTGAGTCTCTTTGCCGAAGTAGAACGAAAGCATTAATACCGTGGCCAACACCATGCCCCCTCCATCACCGCCAAAGAGGATGTACTGCTGGGAATCGCGCTCTGAAACCATTAGAGTGCCGATGCCCTGCATCAAGAGTAGGAACGCCGCTATTACCACCCAGACATTCTGCATGTGCCGGCGGCCGTAATTGACCAAGGATACAATGCCTACAAAGAGCACGAAGCTGGCTGCGATGCCGCGATTGCTCGGACTGATAGTTTTCCATAAGGTGGGCACGGCATTGAATCCGCAGAACCATGCGACTGTAGCGTGACCAAGCTCGTGTACCGGCATCGTAAATGCGATTCTTTGGATGCTACTGCCAAAACCACTCAGCTGAACGAGGAAAGCGAAGGCCAGCATGGATGGCAGTGCGCCTAGGCAGATTTTTTTCTCTAGCCCAGGATCTTCGATTGCCGCAGCGTTGTCTATGACCTCCATCGTAAAACCGTTATCGAGCGCGCCTGTGGCGGTTGCGGAAATCGTCTTACCAATTTTATTCTGGCTATTCTGTCTTCTCACATCCGTAAAGCAGCAGATGGAATTGACGTCCATAATATTCGTTGCAGTCAGTGGTTATGTCGGCTAACTCGCTCCGGGCTTTGGTTCCTGCACCAACACCCAAGGAGCCACAACCACTGCCCATAGCTCACAGTCCTCAGTCTTCCACTGCTGCGCCTGCTCGTCGCTCACCTTAGTAATCTTCTCCTGCTCCATCCAGGCCTTCACCTGCTCGTGGTTGTCGAAGGTGAATTCGCAGGCTACATCGATCAGATCCAGAGCGGTAGACACGGCAATCACACACTCGATCTGTTGGTGCTCGTGTAAGGCGCTCCATTTTATCTTGGCGGTATCAATGTTTAGTTTCTGCCTAACGACTGCAGGATCGCTCTCGCTTGCCTCGCTCATATCGAGTCGTCTGTCAGGCGGGCTATCTCTTCGTCATTGAAGCCAAAGCGTTTAAGTACTTCTTCGGTATGCTCGCCTAGTTTGGGGGCAGCCTTGGCGGGTAGTTTGTCCGCGCCACTTACTTTAAATGGGCTGTTAACAGTGCGCATCATTCCGTGCTCGGGATGATCCAGTGGAACAATAATATCGTTTGCTTCTTTTTGCTTATCGTTTGCAGCCTCTTCGTAGTTGGACACAACAGTATGTGGCACATCCGCCTGCTCCAACTTCTGCAGCCAGTGCGCAATCGGCTGCCTCCGTATTGTCTCGGAAACTTCTTTAATAAGCGTTGGCATGTTGGCAATGCGGGCCTCGTTGTC
The DNA here is from genome assembly GCA_027592275.1 of Pseudomonadota bacterium. Lineage (GTDB taxonomy): Bacteria > Pseudomonadota > Gammaproteobacteria > Pseudomonadales > Pseudohongiellaceae > UBA9145. Next base: position 100,393 of record JAQCKF010000011.1, on the reverse strand, counting down.
AAAAAAACGAGCATCCTCGGGCAAATCATTTCTATCAATAGCATTGCAGAAGGGGCGCCAATCTTTCGCGGTATTCACCATGCTCATCTTCAGCAGGCGATCGTCGCTAGTTGGGTAATGCAGAGAGATAAAATTATAAGCATTCTCGCGAGGGCGCTTTTCTCTAAACTGCGCACCTGCGAGTTGCGCCTGCAGCATGACCGCATTTGACCAGGCACCGTTAGCCAAGAGAGATGTCGAAACCTTGCAACCCTCGCCCGTTTTTTCGCGCTGGTAAAGGCCCGTCATTATGGAGCCGAACAGCGCCATGCCGCTTGGATGATCGCCAGAGCCGTAAGGAAATTGCCCAAGCCAACCCTCATAAGGAAAAATTTGGTGTTCAATACCTGATCGCGACCAGTAGGAGACGGTGTCGTAACCGGGCTTGCGCGCCTCCTCGCCTTCTTCGCCGAAGCCAGTAGCTAGGGCGTAGATAATACGGGGATTTATAGCGCGAATGGATTCGTAGTCGAGCTTGAGTTTGTCCAACGCCTTCAATCGGTAGTTGGTTATCAACACGTCCGCTTCACTGATTATCTTGCACAGAGCTGCGTAGGCATCTGGCGATTTGAGATTTAGTACCACGCTCTTCTTGTTGCGGTTGTCCACCTCAAAACCGTAGGCCATATCAGAAATAGGCAGACCGTTTATCTTCCTATGCCAGTTTCGATTGAGGTCGCCCGTCTTTGGAGGTTCAACTTTGATAACTTCAGCGCCGTAGTCTGCCAATATGACGGCAGCAGATGGCGCTAGAATCATGGATGCTAATTCAACAACACGAAGATTGCTGAAGAGAGGATTTGTGTCGGTTGTCATAGAGAGTTCTTTTGATCAGTTAGGGAAGCTTGCGCGAAGTCTAGGCAAGCTCCTCTACCGAGCATCAAGACAAAAGCAGCACTGCAGAAAATTGCAATCACTGCTGGGTTCATTCAGGCGCTAGTCTGCAACCAAGCCTGCAATCTCAGAGGGAGTAGCAAGTAATGCTAACGCTACCCTATCGAAAAAGTCTAATTCGAAACTGCGAATAATCTCGTCGCTGCGAATCACCTTCTTCAAAGATGCCAAGATGAGCATACGCTCGCGTTCATCCAGCTTGCGCGTTGCAGTGGAGAGATAGCTCTCTAAAGACTGCGTCTCGAAAATTTCTGAGGATGATGCCGTGCGTATTTCGGCGACAGAGATATCTTGCCCAAGTTCTTCTTTGAGAACTTTTTGAACTGTCTCAAGCTCTACCGTTTCGACGTTAGAGTCAGCGCGCGTTACTCTCGCTAGCACCATCAGCATGACTTCCTGAAACAGTTCTTGCTTATGTTTGGCTCTGTGCTTGTCGTCTCTGATCAATTTTGTAATCTTTGAAAAATCTACCAGACTCATAGTATTTCCTAAGTTGTGCCCTGCTGGATTCCAGCAGCGGTTAGTGAATCCAATTGTTAGGATAGCAGAATTATTCCATTGTCAGAACGTTCCATTTTCAATACATAGTTGGATGAATTAGCAATGTGTTTCAATAAGTTACAAATTTGAGGCCCAAACTTCGGCTTTCTCAGCCCATCAAGGCTGGAGCCCTCTTGTCCCCTGCCGGAAAAATTGCCAAACTACTCATGTTCGTACTGAACACCTCTGTCTGAGCTAACTAAACTATGGTGGCCAAGCAGCGAAACTTCAATGCGGCTCGAAGACAATACTAAGGAAACACGAAAGCACTATGTCACTGCGGCATTCGATTCATTCTTGGCTAAAGACTCTATTGAGCACTGGGCTTCTCGTGCTCGTAATTCTATCCAATGGCGCAATCTTCAACGGTGGTGTCCAGGCCAAAAACAAAGATCACACCACCTTAAGACTGCTCAAAGAAGTTGTGCCGGGCGCGGATAGCTTTTCCGAGAAGGAAGGCGAGGTGCCCGTCTACAAAGCCTATAAGACTGACTCAGACACGGGCGAGCAGACTCTGATCGGCTATGCCTTCGTCTCCGCCGACACCCATCCCGAGCCTAGCGGTTACACCAGCCAGATCGACAGCCTCATCGGCATGGATTTGGAGGGCAACATCGTTGGCTTAAAGGTCATCTATTACAAAGAATCCCTGCGCCATACTTGGGGAGATTTCTTCGCCTGGGATGGCTATGAAGAACAGTTCGTCGGTAAGCGCGCCGAACAGCGATTCCAGATTGGCAACGACATAGACGGCATCGTGAAAGCAACAATCTCAAGCAAGGCCATGGCCCGGGGTGTTAGGCACTCTATCCGCGCTGTTACTCTTGAGTATCTGCGCTAGTTCTTGCGCGGCTATTCTTAGCGATAATTTGCTCGACTATTCTTAGCATAGCTATAAGAAACCCCTGCAGGGCTGTTCTCTGTTAGATAGCGCTAGACTCTCTCGCGCAAGCTCTCTATTCTGGATTGAAATTCGCTCACCTGAAAAAGGGTATCCTCATGCGCAACACCTTCAAGTCTGTTAAATCACTCACTAGCATCGGTAGTGTTTGTGCCGCCATGTTTGCACTTAGTGTGGCTCATGCTCAGCCGTTTGAGGCGCATCCTTCAACTCAGGAAGAGTCGATCAAGGTGACGCTGGAAACGCTGGCTGGCTGGGAGCAGGAGCTCTCAAATTGGGGGCGCTGGGGGCCTGATGACCAGCGCGGCACCCTTAACCTGATTACAGCGGCGAAGACTAAACAGGCCGCCTCCTTGGTGCGCTCTGGCGAAAGCGTGACCTTGCAGCATTTCGTAACCACTGAGCCACCCGCAATAGATAGTGCCGCCTTCGGCCCTACTGATCATTGGATGAGCCGGATAGACCCAGTTACCGGCGAGCCTTCCTTCGCCCTGGACGAGATTCAGTTCTCTCTGCACGACGGCATGCTGTCTCATCTGGACGCACTCTGTCATTACCGCACTGAAATCGATGGCGAATATATTATCTTCAATGGCTATCCGCAGAACCTCACCGCCACGGGTTGTGAGGACCTAGCTATCGATCGCATGGGCACCTCTTATGTGACCCGAGGCATTCTGGTCGACATGCCTTTGCTGCGCGGCGTCGAATGGCTAGACCCTAGCACTCCCATCTATGTAGAGGACCTGCTCGCCTGGGAAGAGTTTGCAGGTGTAACTATTAGCAGTGGCGACGCTTTATTCGTTCGCACTGGACGCTGGGCCATGCGCGATGCAGAAGGTCCTTGGCAATACGGTCAGGCCGGCGCGGGTTTACACGCCTCGGTCCTGCCTTTTCTGCGCGAGCGCGATGTAGCGATATTAATTGGTGATGCGGTGAATGATGTGCAGCCTTCCGGCGTGGAGGGAATCAATAGACCCATACACCAACTGACTCAGGTGAACTTAGGCCTGCCGATCGTGGACAACGGCTACATGAAGGACGTCGCTGAGACTGCAGCACGCTTGCAACGCTGGGAATTTATGACGTCTATCCAGATCAATCCGATCAAAGGCGGTACAGCGAGTCCTTTTAACGCATTGGCGACATTTTAAGCTACCGGGCAGTTAGGACACTCAGCGCGGATACGCATCGCTCGCAGCAAAGTGTCGATAACCCTCGGCCATGGCCTTCGCACAGTCGCCTGGCGTAGGTCCTCCTGCGAAGAAGCCTTCGCAGGGCTGCGCTACTAATTCCGGCATGTTTGCTCGCACCCAATCCCGTGCTTGGTAGTAGATGGGTAAGTCGTTAGAACTCGTTTCCACCGCAGATACTCTCTCATCCTCGAAGGTAATCTCAAAAGTATCCGTAACGAAGAAGTCGACAGCGAGCGCTAGCATCGGATCATCCTTTACCGTGATTGGACAACTTACGATGTTCAATGATTTGACTGCACAGTTCTTGCGCTCGACGATCTCGTAATTTCCACCTTCGGCCCAACCTTGGTAATACAGGAGTGACGCTTGTGAGTCTTCTGCATTCGCGAGCGCCTGTTTGAGACGTACGCTGTCGAATGAATAAAAGTCATCGATAAGGGATTCCGCAAGAGGCAACAGGGTTTCGGTGTCAGCAGGAGAAATCAATTTATCCGTAAAGCCACAGCCTTGAAACCCCGCAACTAGAACAGCCATTTTTACTAAATTTCTCATAATTCAGAGCTCTCGTAACGCTTTGTCAGACTTGAAAGGAATAAGGAGTTGAGTAACTATCGAGAGTTTTTCACCGCTGCCATTGCCTACCTGCTCAATATAATTTTTCCCAGAGAATGTTCCGAATAGACGGTCCCATATAATAACTGCACAGCCGAAATTAGTATTGCTCTCTTTGTAGATACAGGAATGGTGCAGCTGATGCCATTCAGGTGTGTTGAACAGCCAACCCCATGCGCCCGAGACCAAAGGCAAATTGCTATGGCATAGGTGTGCCGTGTTGAGGCGAAACACGACGACCACTGCTACCACTTCAGCGCTAGCACCCAAAAATGCCAAGGCAACTGCAGAACCTAAATTCAAGCCGAGGAATTCCAGCGGGTGAGTACGCTCCGCCCTGGCCACACTCATCTTCGTAATATGGTGATGCGTTGCATGGATTCGCCAGAGAAACATGAAGCGGTGTTGGACTCTATGCGCCCAATAACCAATGAATTCAGCAGCGAAAATAGCAATGAACGCCGCGACCAATAGCCCGCCTGTAGTATCGGCCTCTAGTCGAAATCCAAATCCAGAGTTATCTCGCAGTAAGGTGAATAGATTAGAAATAGGCGTGTCATAGGCATCATCATAGATGGGTCCCCAGATGAGAAAGGAGCACGCTACCCAGAACAGATCTTCGGTGAAATCTTTCCAATCTAATAGCCAATCCTTGCGTTTAGGCATCAAATACTCGGCGAGCCAAAGCAATGGAATGGGCACGAATAACAGCACAGGCACGAGTACCGACAGATCAATCCATCCGGTTATAGCTGCGCTCGCAACAAGCAAGGAAAAACCGAGAAGAATGACCGGCTGTGGTAGAGACCAGGGTGAAAGGATATCTGTAGTATTTAGCATATAAATTCCCAGCACATGGCTTTCACATTTCGAATAATAAGCGAGAAGCTTATTTTGATGAGATTGTTATCCCATTAAGGATATTCAGATTGGCAGATAACTCTTCCGTTCTCGAAGGAAAAGCATTCTTGAGGAGTATGTAAGCGAGGACATCCAAATAGTTTTGCTGTGTAAGTTGCCCGGGACGATCAGTTGGCATGTCGCTGCGAATCTTCTCAAAAAACTCACCCAACGTCCTTCCTTCCCAAAGAAACATGAAACCCATGCCCACTAAGCCTGGTGAATTACTGTTGCCCCCTAGGTCCTGGCCGTGACATGAGACACAAGTTTCACTGTAGACGGTTTCTCCTCTACTTGCCTGATCAATGGAGTAAACACCATCCCAGATCAAATCAGAATCTTGTGCATAGCTCATAGCAGACAGGCTAAGTGCAACTACAATTGAAGTTAATATTTTGATCACTGAAGTTTTAATAATCATCAATCCGGTAGCGCAAAAACATTTATCGAGCTGCCATTTCGTGGACGACTAAGTTCCGGTGTGAGCTCTCTGGGCAGGCTGCCCGACCAACTTGCACCGCCGGTGCCGACCGGCATAGCGATATACTGTTTGCCATCGACACTGTAACTGATAGGAAATCCCTGATTCGATGTGGCGAGGCGAACCTGCCACAACAGCTCTCCATTCTCAGCATCCAATGCCGACATAGTGCGGTTCCAGTCACCAATAAAAACGAGTCCACCTGCGGTAGTCAGCGCTGCCGTATTAAACGGAGCTCGCGTCCTGTAACGCCACTTAACTTCGCCGCTGGGTATATTCAGCGCAAGCACCTCACCCAAGTTGCCATCTGATTCAGGGTGATGGTAATTGATACGCCGCACTGGACCTGTGCCGCCTCCCCCTAGCTGTCGTTCTGTGGGGCCAAAAGTAGCGAGCTCGCAATTCAGCGTGATCGGAATATACATGGCGCTGGTGTCAGGTGAATATGCCATCGCGCGCCAGCTTTTGAAGCCTGAAGTGCTCGGGCACATATTTAGCTCCTCGCCGATGCGCGGAATCATACCGTCGCGATAGCTGATTTTCCCAGTGATAGGGTCCAGATTGACGATGGTCTGGTAACCGATGTCGGTACCCTTGATGAATTCGCCCGTCTCCCGGTCCAGTTGCCACAGGATGCCGAGCTTGCCCATCTTGAACAGAGACTTTCTGCCATCTACATCGATAAGAATGTTCTCGAACACCTCATCCATGTCATGCGTCTCACCAGGTAGGTGTTGAAAGTACCAGGCCATCTGACCATTATCTGGATTCAATGCCAGTGTGGAGTTGGTGTAGAGCGCATCGCCGTCGCTGCCGCGTACTGCTCTTGCCCAGGGTTTGGCCTGGGACGTACCCCAATAGATCAGATTTGCTTCAGGGTCATAGGAACCTGCGACCCAGGCATCGCTGCCCGCTCGAAATCTAAGAGGTAGATCGCCCCAAGTATCGCCGCCCGGATCTTCGGGCCGGGCGACAGTAGACGTGCGCCACGTCTCCTCACCCGTGGCTGGATCATGACCGGTGATGAAACAGACGTCTTCCTTATAGCGCTCACAGCCGGTAATGCCGGTCACCAAAGTACCATTGGCGACGATCGGGCCCGCGGTATAGAAATAGCCTAGCGTAGGATCGGCAACCTGTGTCTCCCACACTAGCAGGCCGCTACGCGCATCGATTGCGCGGATGCTCGCTGTCTCCGTAGCCGCATAGATCATGTCGCCGTAGAGCGCGATATTCTTCTGTACGCCTCTGCCGACGCCTGCGAAGGCGCCCGGCGGTAGTACGGCGGCTCGAGTACCCTCTCCGGAATTGATGAATTCTTCGGTGGGTGGCGCGGGGCGGTATTCCCACAGCAGATCGCCGTTTACCGCATCTAGCGCCTGAATTACGCCTCTAGCCGATGGGATGAACATGATGCCATCGTGAATTAATGGGGCAGCTTGGACCGCGCCCGTGTCGTCTAGGGCGAAGGACCATTTGAGCTGGAGTTGATTGACGTTCTCGGTATTGATCTGATCAAGAGGGCTATAACCCCATGCTGCGGGCGTGCCGCGCCAGCTCAGCCACTCACCAGCAGGCGGACTGGTTAGCATCTCGTCAGTAACAGCGGTGAAGTCTTCGACTTGCGCCGTAGCGAACGAAGTAGGTAACAGTAGGGCGAGTGGTAGCAAAATGGAGTAAGGCTTGATTGTGCTTAGTATCATTACAATGTGCCTGCTTTTTCTATTGTGAGCAAATAGTCACTTTATTTGCTCGTCTTGTCCAACACATTGTCGGCTAGACGGCCAGGAACTGCCCCATCAGGCCTCCATCATCATGCTCGAGTACACGGCAGTGGCCATTTTCGCAACATCTGAGCATCAGCCGCCTGTTTTTGAACAAAAATTGCAGCAATCAGGTCTAGTCCATCCAGATACCCCACGCAGCAATTTGATAGATTAGCTGCTAACGTCCAAATACTAGCTAGTACAAAAATCAGGAGCGCTACTCATGGCGGTGAAACGCAACAAAGTTGAATTCGAAAGCAATGGCATCAAGCTGGCTGGACTGTTGGAATCGTCCGATTCGGATGCAGTGCGCGCCTATGCGTTGTTCGCCCATTGCTTCACCTGCAGCAAAGATATCGCAGCCGCCTCGCGCATATCCCGTGCGCTCGTAGCGCTGGGTTATGCGGTACTGCGCTTCGACTTTACCGGCTTGGGTAACAGCGACGGTGACTTCTCCAACACCAACTTCTCCTCTAATGTGGAAGACCTAGTTGCAGCGGCGGATTTTCTGCGCAGCGAATTTCAAGCGCCACAGCTATTGATAGGCCACAGCCTAGGTGGCGCCGCCGTGCTAAAGGCGGCCCAGAGTATTGATGAGGTAACAGCCATCGCAACCATCGGCGCGCCCTTCGATGCCCAGCACGTCAGCAAGCAGCTAGGCAGCGATCTGGAAAAAATATCCAAAGATGGCGAAGCTGAGGTCGATCTCGCAGGCCGAAAATTCAAGATTAAGAAACAATTCGTCGATGATATACGCAGCCAAAATAATGATCACATCGCCAAACTTCGGCGCGCCCTGCTGATACTGCACTCCCCAGTCGATGCGACAGTAAACATTGCAGAAGCAGAGAAGATCTATCTCCAGGCCCGACATCCGAAGAGCTTTATTAGTCTGGACAAGGCAGACCATCTGTTGAGCCGCCGCGAAGATTCCGAATATGTCGCCGCCTGCATCAGTGCCTGGGCGAGTCGCTTCCTGCCCCAGGCCAACGTGATAAAGCCCAGGGAGTCGAAGCTCAGCAAGGGTCATGTAAAAGTCGATGAGCGTAACAAACACTTCGCCCGCGACGTACAGACCGACAATCATGTTTGGATCGCCGACGAGCCAGTCTCCGCAGGCGGCCATGATCTGGGGCCCGATCCCTACGAACACTTGTTAGCCGCTCTCGGCGCCTGTACCTCGATGACACTGCGTATGTACGCGAACCGCAAGAACCTAGCACTGGACGATATTGAGGTGCAGCTAAATCATCAGCGCAGTCATGCAGAAGACTGTGAGGACTGCGAAGGCAAGAGTAAATTCGTGGATGTGATCGAGAGAAATATTACGCTGAAAGGAGACCTAACTGATGCGCAGCGAAAACGCCTGATGGAGATCGCCGATCGCTGCCCTGTACACCTGACAATGGAAAACGATCCTAAGATCGTAACCAAAGAAGTCTAGGTTTCCTAGTCTTGCAGATAATTCTCGCCGACCGAGCAGGCGGCGATGCGACTTAGATGGCTAAAAGGCAGGCCCGTTTCTTCATGCCACTCGTTGAACTGCGCCTGCACCTTCTTCAAGTCACGCTGACTCGTTGGTTGCTCCGCTATTTCCAATCCGCTGCCGCGCAGAGTAACCACTACGTCTTTGGATAGTATGAAACAGTCCTTGCCGGTTCGACGCAGAAACCACAACGCACTCTGTCCGCCGAGTCGCGAGCCATGTTTCTTCAGGTAGGCCATCAGGCCAATCTGATCCGAAGCTGGCCAATCAGAGATGAACTTGCCAAATCCACCATTCTTGCGCGACTCTTCGGCTACGAAAAATACGTTCTCCTGAAGGGCCCTAATTTTCTGCCAGTTTCGCACCACCCTTCTGTCGCTGACATAAGCTTCCCATTGCTCGGCCGATAGATAACCGAGCTTTTTCAGATCGAAGCCAAAGAAGGCTTCCTCAAATTCTGGCCACTTGTTCTCGATTACTTTCCAGCTAAAGCCTGCCTGATTGATGCATTTCGTCATCATCGCGAGATAGCGATCGTCACCCAACGCGATTAGTTTTTTCTTACTCGCGACCTTAGGCAGCAACTTCTTCAACGCCGCACCGCCACCTTTGCGCTGCTCAGCACGCTCCCTAATTTTCTCAAATTTTGCCATGGGTTTTTCTTAACCTACCTAGCTATTTTCTACGCGCTACTAACAAAGTGAAATCACTACTTATCTCTCCGCTCGCTAGCAGCCGTTGCTCTTGGGCAAACAAGTTACGAAGGATTATTTTTCCTTCATCTGAGTCGGAAAGATTTCCAGCGATATTGTCCAACACTAGATGCAACAGAGTGCCTCCGAAGTCTCTGCGCTCGACAATCTCGAACTTCTTCTCCAGCTCGGTGACAATGTCGGCGGAACGGATCGCCTCGGTAGGATCGTAGCCGTTCATGAATTCTATCGTGGGTCGCTCTACGCTGTGTTTAATACCCGGCTCACGAATCATCTGTCGATAGGACTCTGGAATTTCTTCGAGTAGACGCTGGCAATGCTGTAGCTGAACGTCGGTCCACTGGAACTGGTTCGGACCTACGAATTCGTTGATGATGAAATAGCCACCTGGTTTTAGGCATAGTCCAACTTGTTGCATATAGTGTTCGAGGGCTTCGATGTGATGCACAGACTGTGAGGCGAACACCGCGTCATAGGAATTCTCGGCAAACTCTACTTTGTTAAGGTTTGCTACCGTGTAATTAATAGACTCGAGCTGACCACTGTTTTGCGCCTCTTGTTTCGCGAGTTGGAGCGCATCTTCAGACACGTCGAAGGCATCGAATTTTTCGGCAATCTGCAACTGCAGGCCATGACGCTCCAGTCCGCCACCACCACAACCAAGGCTCAACGCGGTTGACACGGGGCTCGTATAGTATTTACGTGCCACGTATTCCAACCAGCCAACGTGGGCCTGGCCAGAGATAAGAGGGCAGATGTATTCGGAATTGACGACCGGACATTCCGCCCAGGAGTTGGGTTTGTTGAGCGCAACTTGCTCGCGCGCACGTTCGCCCCAATGCTTGCCGGCGGTCTCTAGACCCGCATCGGCTGACTTGAAAGATTTGAATAAATTCTTGAGGGACTGCAATAGAGGCATAACTGTATTCGCTTAAGGGGCTGGCATTGTAACACTCAGCACGAGGCTTTTTTCAAAGACTCAACTTGCGTTTTGAAAGTGACTATCAGGAAGTTTCTCCAGAGGAGAGCTCTATCGGTTTTCCGTGGGGGGTGTTTAGATAGGCGGCAGTCCACTGTGATTTTCGTTTCATCAGCTCATCCTCATTGGAGAGCTTTTTCTGCTTCGAGATCGTCTCTAGCGCCGCCAACCAATGTTGGTAATAGGTATTGCCGAGATCGGGATCACCGGCAGCCTGCGCCGAGGCAATCTGCTCGCTTAGAACAGTCGCCCATTCAGACCAGGCGAACAGACCCTGTTCGTGCAGCGCGATCACCAAAGCAAAGGCCTGCGCCTCCCAAGGCTCGTTGAACACTGGCCCTTGATCGTCTTGCGGTTGGTGTGGAAAATCCTGCATCAGCTTGCAACCACGTCTAGATAGGGCTCCCAAAGATCGACTAGCACTTCGGCGCCCACAGAATGAGAGCCCCACAGATCGCTGCCGCTGAAGATGACTCTATAGAGTTGCTTGCCTTCATGGACGCCCTGCGCATTGCTGTCAGGAAAGCTATGGCAGCCTAGCTGTGCCGCCACAGTGCCGATCACGCCTTGCGTATATTTCGGTGCTCTTGTATGACCTGCGGTCTCGCTAGCTTTAACTAAGACCCTATCGCCGATGCAAAACAGTGCCTCGCTATCCGTCTCCATAGTGCGACGCGCACCGGAAGCAAGTATCTTCGCGGCGAGATTTGGAGTCGGCACCGAAAGTGCTTCTGTGGTCTGCGAGGAGATATTCGCCGCCAAAACTAATTCTTCGGTAGACACCAAACCCTTTTCGAGCAGCAGCTTCTCCAGGCCTTCGAGCCAGTTCTCGTAATAGCTATTTTGAATATAGGTGAGAGGATCCTGACGCTCCCGCGCATGGCGCGACTCATCGATATTCCACTTACCCAGCATGCCTGTAGCTAGGGTGAGAGCGAAAACACGCCGCTCCCAATCTGCATGGAACACCTGCTCCTGCGATTCGGGCTCGGGATTTATCGGGCCCATCTCCAACTGGCCGCCTAGATCGTGACCACCTTTCACTTGTCACACTCACCTTTTTGTTCGGGAGAACGTGCTAGCTCTACTCCTATCATAGAGTTGCGACTCACCAGTTGCTGTAGATCTTGTTCGCTCCAATTCTCAGTTCCTGCCGGGCGCTGGGGCAGAACTAGGTAGCGCATTTCGGACGTGGAATCCCAGGTTCTGATGGTCGATTTCTCGTCCAACTGCGTACCGAATTCTTTTAGCACGGCACGGGGATCACTCACGGCCCGAGATCGATACGGTGCCGACTTGTACCAGGCCGGCGGCAAACCTAACACGGTCCATGGGTAGCAGGAGCAGAGAGTGCACACGACAAGGTTGTGCGTGTCATTTGTATTCTCAACCACTTCTAAATGTTCGCCCTGACGCCCGCAGTAACCAAGACTCGCTACCGCCTCTGTCGCATCATCCATCAGCGCCTGTTTGAACTCTGGATCTGTCCAGGCCTTCGCGACTACGTGTGCGCCATTGCGGGGGCCCACCTTGTGCTCGTAAGTCTCGATTATGCGATTGAGCGTTTCCGGGTTAACCAAACCCTTTTCTACCAACAGACTCTCGAGAGCCTTCACCCGAAGCTCAAGATCCGAGGGTGGCTCGGTGTGGTCATGATCGTGATGATGGTCGTGTGGCATGCTTCTGCTCCTGTTTTCTACTATCCAAACTCTTAAGCAATTTACTGAGTTGGTTCCTGAATAAAGCTCAGCTGCGCATCGACGTATTTCGGGTTTGCCACTTCGCTAACAAATGATTTCATGGTCTCGAAGGGGGCATCGATCAATAACATATTAGTCACCCAACCCGGTAGAGCCGAACCCGGATCGATATGGGCCTGGTTGCTTATAAGGACGGAGCCGTCTGCCTGAGGAGCGAAATTCCAGCTGGCCACAGCCTCAATCAGACGCAGCCTTCCGCGCACTTCATCCATATTGCCCACGGTAGCGACGCTATTCATCTCTACCTCAAAACTCGCAGCATCTTGCGTCCACTTAACCTGCGCAACCACGTCGCGGTCCTTCACTGGGAATGGCATGTCGTTGTGGGTATACACGAGAGACTCAGACTCACTGAGGCGTTCAACCAGATAGGACTCGGCACAACTATCAGCCCAATCCGTGCAAGCTGGCGCGTCTTCGATTAAGGCGACTAAAGAGGACAAGCGCACGTCCATCATTCGCGTTGTAGTGCGCACAGTATCGTAAGGCGAGCCCTCTACAGGGCGTGTGTGCACCTGTATGCCGTCCTTATCCCGCTGTAACTCCCAACCTTGTTCGTCTGCCGCAAAAAGGCAGCTGGATGCGCACATCGTTAACATGATGGATAGCTTGATTAATCGCTGAGTGATGATCATGTTCTCTCCTAGAGTGAATAGATTAATAATGCACTGACAAGACTGAACCTAGACACATTAGACATAACTTGTCGCTAGCATACGACAGTTGCCTGCCTTGTAGTAGCTCCCTCGCTTTGAGACTATGCTAGCCTACATCAACTAATTGCTAAGGAATGTCACATGAGTCACAACGAGGTAGTGATGATTGCAGTGGCGCCGAATGGTGCCAGAAAGACGCAGCAGGATCACCCTCAGCTGCCTATCAGCCCGAAGGAGATTGCTCACACTGCGGCCGCCTGTCTAGACGCAGGGGCCTGCATGTTGCACTTGCACGTTCGCGACAAGAAACTAAGGCATAGCCTTGATGCTGAACTCTACAGAGTGGCTATCCGAGCGATTCGTCAGCAGGTGGGTGAGGAGCTCATCATTCAAATTACGACTGAGGCAGTCGGTATCTATAACAGAGAACAGCAGATTCAGACAGTCCGCGAACTTCGGCCAGAAGCCGTATCACTCGCGATTCGAGAGATAAGCCCTGCTGGAGTTGATGAAAAAGTCTCCGCTGAGTTCTTCAGCTTCTTACAACGAGAACGTATCGCGCCGCAGTACATACTCTACGACAAAGAAGACATTCTGCATTTCAATAAATTATTGGAGCGAGGAATAGTTCCAGATGAAAATATTTCCGTATTATTAGTTCTAGGTCGGTATGCGGAAAATCAACAATCAGAATCAGCAGACCTTGCCCCTCTGCTCTCCCATCTTCCAGAAGTTCAACACTGGTCACTCTGCGCTTTTGGCTCCAGTGAGAAAGACTGCATGCTCGAGGCTATTCGGCAAGGCGGTCATTGCCGTGTTGGTTTCGAGAATAATTTATTTATGTCGGACGATAGTCTGGCCGCAGATAACGCAGCGCTTGTTAAGGCGGCCGGCGATGCCGTTCTATTACTTGATCGTAGTACCGCGTCGGCGAATGATGCTAGACGAATCTTAGGTATGTACTGAAAGAATTTTGCGCTGGTTTGCGAGCCGAAAAAACTTCTACTAAACTTCGATAGACAGCAGCAACTCTTCCTAACGCAGCTCTATCAAAATCAAATTATTAAAAGACAGACTTAAGCCCAACTTTGAAATGATAGGTTTTAGCCCCAAGTTGTACGCTGGACCCATTTGGTCGTTGCAGCTGGACCACAACTAGCATCATAGAAACCACTACAATTAATTACTGGAGTCAATGCGAACTTCCTAGTCATTTACTAGGCACTTTTCTAGCCTAGCAATTCCATTTAACGCTATTTAGCGTCCTAGCAAAGACTGGGAGGCCCAGAATACCGCAGGCAAAAAAAAAGAGCCAACTCCTACGAGTTAGCTCTTTTTTTTTATACTTTTGAAACAGAACTTCTTCAAACATCCTAGCGAGCCGAAACTCGCAAGGAATGGTTGTCTAGAAGTTGAATCGGGCGCTCAGACGCACGCCGCGTGGACGCTGATATGCGGAATTAAGCCCGTAATCAGGTTCCGCCACACCACCACCGGTTTCGGCTATTTCATTCACACGAGAAGCCTTAGAACGATCAAGTATGTTGAATACATCCAGAGTCAACAATACATCAGTGCTGGCAATTTCTAGATTATATTGTGCACTCAGGTCAATGTTGAACAGCGTTGGAGTCTCTCCCAGTGAACCACGTGGAACAGCGTTTCCCGCACAGAAGTGAGATGCAGCACCGTAGGCTTGAGCGAAATCATCAGTTGGGTGAACACCGAAACAGCTTATTGGGCGCCCAGATTGCGCAATCACGTTAGTACCAATGCGCAGCCCGTTATTGAACGAATAGCTGCCATAAGCCTTCAGTGTGTGAGCTCGACTGTTAGGCAATTCACCTTCGGAGAAGTCAACCAGTCCCGGCTGGTCGAAGTTTGTAGTGATACCAGCATCGTCCTGCCCGTTATCTGACTTAACATAACCTTCGTGGTTACCCGTGCTTTCTGACCATGTGTATGACAAATCGGCTGACCAGTTGTTCTCTAGAGGACGCCCAATTGTGAACTCAAGAGCCTTGTAAGACCGAACTGGCTCAGGATAACCAAGTGCCGCAGCTGATAGAGTTACTTGCTCATCAGTCTCAGGAATGTACACACTCATGTCATTACCAGGGTTGGTAAGTACATACTGATGAAAGCCACCGAAAGTATCTTCAACAGTGCCATCTGCAGTCCAGTTTCCTGGGCCGTTGTAGTAATCGATTACTGCAGCATCGATTGCCACATCTTCGATAGTTGTACCCAAGTCACGATAGATACCCTTCACACCAAGTTCAAGACCGGAGTCCAAAATAGTCTGATAGCCTATGATGTATTCTTCTTGGAACATCGCCTCAATATTACCGTCTGTAACGGAGCGAGTGTCAGGCACTGTGCCGTCACCAAATACATCATTTTGGTAAATGCCACCAAGGTTCGTTGGAACCTCTTGGGCCCCTATACTAACACCATCCCAATCATACCAATCTTGGATGTAAGTCTCATTACCAGCCATGCGAATGTTTGTGTTCGCAGCGATTGGCAGGTAGTACTCACCGTAGTTTGCGAAGAACTTGGATCGGCCGTCACCTGTTGGGTCATATACAGCAGCAAGGCGTGGTGCCCACTGGTCTGTAACTTCCACAAACACTCCACCATCGGCATTCATGTTTTCGAAGGACTCATTACGAAGACCAAGCTCAAGAGTCAAACGATCAGATACTTGCCAAATGTCTTGGAAGTAGTAGGCATCTGACTTAGTTGAAAAAGAACCCCCAACACTGTAAGTACGAAGTCGAGCACTTGCGCCGGAAGGGCACTCAACTGGAGTACATTCGTTGTAAGCGTTTGTAGGATCACGTAACCAGTAAGCTCCACCAGAGTTTATAGTAGCTTCATCTGATGAGTTATCCTCATTGTCGATACCAAAAGAAAGCTCATGATTCGCAAAGCCAGTCCACTGAATATCCGCACGAGTCATTTCACGCATATCGATTCCTTCAGATACGGTGAAGCTTGACCAATCGCCAACTGAGTTAAAACCACCATCATATTCATATACGACAGGGATGCTTGCACTTGCTGGCGCAGTAGTGCGATTTGCTTCGTTTTCACCATAGGAAAATGAAACTTGTAAATCGTTGCCGAAGTTACCGGTATAACTAGCTATCCAGTTTTCACCGCCCTGATCGTAAACCGTGTTACCGATAAAGTCGCCGCGAGTATAAGTACTAGCATCGAAGCTATTAACTCCCTCAACACCTTGCCGAGAATCAGAGAACGCTGTGTATTCGACATGATGATTTGGAGTGATATAACCATCAAGCTTAACGCCCCAGAAACCTTCATCTACGTTATAGTCATAGTCACGACCTGACTGACGTCCCGCATAACGCTGTTCTTGTGAGTCGTCGCTGTACAAGGCGTAGAAGAACAAACGGTCTTTGATGATAGGACCGGAAGCGTAGACGTCTGCAGTTGTACTTGTATCTTCATCAAGCCTATTTGCAGCGCTATATGTATCGGGAGAAGTTTTCAACCTGTTGTCGTTATAGTAGGTATTAACACCGAAATCCCACTCATTTGAACCGCTCTTCGCAGTAGCGTTCATTACGCCACCCAGTGAACGACCATACTTGGCCGCATAACCACCAGTCTTTATTTGAAGAGTGTCATAGAATTCAAAGGGAACCTGGGAAAAACCAACACCCGTTCGGAAGTTAGTAGTATTCAGGCCGTTGATGAAAGAAGTGTTTTCAGCAACTGAAGCTCCACCGAAAGATGCCAGATTTCCAAAACGGTTGTCACCAGCACTTGCGCCTGGGGCAAGAAGAGCAACTGAGGTCAGGTCTCTTTTAATAGGCATTTCTAGCAGTAAATCTGCACTAATTATAAGGCCGGATTCGGCGATGCTTGTGTCTACAGATGCACGTCGAGATCCAGTAGTAACGATCTCGTTGATCATTGAAGTTGTAGTTGCCAAGTTCACAGTAGTTGCACTACCTATTGAAACTTGAACCTCTAGGGTATCAACTTCAGCCCCGTTTTGAAGCACACGGACTTGGTAAACACCTGGAGCCAATCCGTCAATTCGGAATTCGCCGTCATTACCAGTAGTTTCACTTCGAGCAGTGCCTCTGGAAGTATCAATGACTTCAACAACAGTACCGTTGCTTGCTCCTTGAACAGTTCCACGGACTGCGCCGTTAGTTGATTGCGCAAAAACAGGATTACTAACTGTAAGAACTAAGGCGCAAATTGCGGCACTCAGGCACTTTCTAGCGATAGGATTTTTTGCGTTTGCAAATGGAGCAGTCTGCTTTAACATCCGTCCCTGTGATTTTCTCTTGAACATTTAAACGCTCCCTTTTATATAGGTTGAAATCCAGACCAAAACCGCGAGGCTCCGTGCCCAGATACCATATTTGAAGTTATGTAATTCAGAACTAACTGAATTACTTGGCGCGTATCTTACACAGGTTCCCGAGAAACAAACAGTCACATATGTAACAATCTTGTAACAATCTTGTAAAAATCAGGGAATTTCTGCAGCTTTTTGTCTCTTTCACCTCCCGATTACTACCAATTGTCGAGAAATAGGGGCTTGTGAGAGTTTTCTGTAGATGTCTGGGCGTCTTTGATGGTGCGCTATATGAAAGTTCATTATTGACAAATCTCGTCATATTTATAGGTTTAGGACGAGATTAGGTCCCTAGTGCTGACTTCGCAAGGCTAGGTGCCGGCGATTGCTACCGCTTACGCAGTGAGGTGTCTACTATGAAAACCCTGATGGCCAGCAGCACGGCTACAACACCAGCATTAAAAGGACTGCGCTACTTAATAAGCGCCCGAATCGGTTCTAGGAAAGGGTTTAGACACTCACTGGAAATCGAGCACAAGAAAGAGAGATTCGCAGATAGCGAGATAATAGAAGCTAGAGCTAGAATTGACGGACGGAGAAGCGATAGCCTGCCCCGCGTACTGTCTGTACTAGTGTGGCGTAATCGATCGAAGTGCCCTCAACCGAGGACAGAGCCTGGCGCAGGCGACGGATGTGCACATCGATAGTTCGCTCTTCCAAATAGACGTTACCGCCCCATACCGCGTCCTGAATATGATTCCGGCTGAACACCTTCTCCTGATTCGACAGGAAGAACTTCAAGAGACGAAATTCCGTAGGGCCCATTTGGATAGGGTGGTCTTCGATCGAAGTGCGATGACTCGTAGGGTCGAGCTGAAGATCGAACACACGCAGCACCTTGTTCCTCTGCTTGCCATCCACGCGGCGCAGTACAGTCTTGATTCGAGCGACCAATTCGCGCGGCGAGAAGGGCTTGGTTACATAGTCATCGATGCCCTCGCTGAGGCCCTGTACCTTATTATCCTCACTGGTCTTCGCTGTCAGCATAATTATAGGTAGATTAGCGGTGATCTCATCGCGGCGTAGTCTGCGCGCCAGCTCGATACCGCTGCCATCTGGCAACATCCAATCGAGAAGCACCAAGTCTGGCTTCTTGTCGATTATGGATACGTGGGCATCGTGCGCGTTATCTGCGCTAATGCTGCTAAATCCGGCGAGGTCGAGAGTAATGCCCACCATATCGCGAATTGCTTCTTCATCATCGACGATCAATATTGTTGATTCAGGCATTTGTGTACCAATAATTTCATTTAACAAAGGGTAAAACTACGTTTATTTAACCAGCAGTATATTACAATTACGTGACACTTGAGCTCCTATGCTAGATTTATTCGCACGCCATATAAGCCGTAAGTCATTGTTTAAAATATATTTTTCAAAATTAGTCTGATAATAAACATATTACGAAAAGCGTTTGGTGACGCTCTAGAATCGGTAGTCCATCTGAATACTGAGCTCTCTACCTCGATTGAATCCGGTAGTAATGAAACCGCCCTGTGTGACTTCGCTCGCTTCGTCTAATAGGTTCTTACCCTTGAGAGTCATTCTCCAGTTGTCGGTGAATTCAATCATGACGACGCTGTTTAGCTCGCCAAAGGGCTGTTCAATCAGATCTGGAGCGCCTTCAATGCCTACCTCAGAGATGCGCTCACCGAAGTAGTGATAAAGAAGCGTCGCCGTAGTGCCGGAGAATGGCTCGTAGCCTATCTGGGCGTTGAACAACCAATCCGACTGCCCCTGCAGTGCGCGAGAGGTACTAGTAAGAACGTTGCGGTCTTTCTCCGCTATCGTGACGTTAGAATCGATGAAGGAGACATTAGTCTGGATGTAGAAGTCTTCTCCGCGACCCCCGAGAAAGCCTAGGCGCTTGGATATCTCAAACTCTACGCCAGCATTCTCGCCAGCCGCTGCATTCACGAACGTCTGTCTTGCCTCTGCACCAGGTTGAATTACCGATTCGATCGGATTCTCGAATTCCTTATAGAACAGACCTAATGACATGCTGTCGCCAAACCCGAAATACCACTCCCAACGAAAGTCATAATTGGTGATGTTAGCAATCTTCAGATCCGGATTTCCCACCACTTCTCTACCGGTAACGGGGTTGGTAAATGCAGCCGGTGACAGCTCGCGAAAGTCAGGACGTGACAAGGTTTCGCTATAGGCTAGTCGGAACTGATGATCGCCATTGGTGTAAGTGCCGGTGAATGCAGGAAGAATATCCCCACTGGACTGCGCGGCATTTACTTCCACATCGCGAAATAGATCAAACGTTCTAACATTCTGCTTAAAGTCTTCTTGTCTTGCGCCAAGATTAATACGGTATCTATCATCGATGTTGACTTCAACTTCCGCGTAGAATGCATCAGACTCATTTATCGCATCATAGTTGTCAGTGGGTCGAGTAAACTCGCGCAGCTCGAACCCATCAGGGTCGATGTTCTGTGGCGCCAAAATTTGTTCAAGAGGAAGAGCGAGCAGGTCTTCGTTAAAGGCAAGACTACCCTGATCGAAGAAGGAGTAGCGGCGCACTTCAGATTCTCTTTGCTTCTCAGTGTGAACGTAGCCTGCCTTAGTGGTGATTATCGAATTCATCGCGCCGTAGAAAGCCATAGTCAGATCGACAGCGAAATCTTCAGCATCGTCATCCAGCACACTGAAGCGTCGTACATTGCCGTCTGCACGGGTAGAAAATCTAAAGTTGCCGTCAGGCTCCTGATCGTAGCGGTACACTCTGTCGTCCGGAGAATCTCGCTCTGCCTTTACCTTACTATAGCGCCAGTTAACGACGAGCTCGTTGAAGTCAGGAAAATAATGATCGCCCTGGATTTGGTTAGAGAACAGCTCACGCTCCACCCATTCTAGTTGTGTTAGTCGTATGAAGTCTTCCTCCGCTAGATTACCGCTGGTTTCGGAGACGGTATCGTCAGTCATGCGCAACATCATGCTAGTAGTTCGAATGTTGTGATTCGCACTAAAGTCGATGCCGGCGGTGAAGAAACTGCTTATGTCCACACTATGTTCGGTACCTACAAATTCTAGATCGTCCCCGATCTCTAAACCTGCATTGCTGGTGCGGTAGTTATTGCGCTCAATCTCGTTGGTGTCCCAAGAATTAGAGTAATTGATGGCGGCCAAGTAGCTTATGCGCGCGCCATCGTCGTTTAGCTCATGAGAGTTGCCCAGGGAGGTTGCAAACTTGAAGTCAGCAGGCAAAGACTCTCTGTCCGCGGTGTAATCGTTATTTATGCTGCGGCCGATGACCTGAAGCTCTTCGGGGGAAAACCCGCCGCTACCCAAAAATTGGCTTTCTCTGCGTAATTCTTGTCCATTTGCAGTTACCTGTTCAAGAGCATTCGGTAGTCCGCGGTAGTCATCATCATATCCCAGCCAAGACTTGCTACCACCAGATGAAGTGAAGCCATTGTTGAAGCTCACGTCCTGCTGCACAGCGGCTGCAGTGGTAATATTCCAGAAAAATTCGTCCGTCGACTTCTTGGTACGCAGTTGCAGTACCCCGCCACCGAATTCGCTAGGGAATTGCGCGGAATAAGTCTTCTGCACCAACACGCTATCTAATACGGCGGTTGGAAATAAGTCGAGAGGAACAACACGATTGAGCGGCTCCGGGCTCGGCAAAATAGCGCCGTTCAAAAGTGTTGTCGAGTAACGCTCACCTAGACCACGCACATACACGAACTTGCCCCCTACCGTGCTGAGGCCAGAGACGCGTTTCAGCCCCTCTGCGATATTAGAATCACCGGAGCGCTGGAACTGCTCTTGACCGACAACATTCGAGACCGAAGACGTGGCACGCTTCTCATCCGGAACAAATCGACCAACAACGGCGATCTCCTCGATCTGGGGTACATCCTGCCCGATAGCCACTGCGCTGAACGCTGTGACAATGGCGATAGCCAGAAGATTTAGTGGCGCCGCTCGATTGGTCATTCTCTTTGCTCCAATGATAAATTCCTTTTTCTGAAGCGGGTATTTTATTGCTGTTCTGTGACAACGGTATTTCAGTTACATTGCAGAAATATTTCAATCCCAATAAATCTCAAATAGTGGACAAAAAAATGGGAGCGTCTAGCGCTCCCAAAAATGTTTCAACTTTTATAGCCAACCTAGCCAAGCAAGACTAGTCAGAGTAAGTCCAGCCCGCAGTCCAATCAGAACTACTGTCTTTCACCGCACCGATGTAGTCGACCTGATCAAAGAAGGAGTCCGCCGGAATCGACGGAACTATCGCGTTCAGAACAGGCCCGTTCATCCATCCGCTCGCACCCATCAGGTCAACCTCACCTAATGAACTTCCAGATTGCGCGGCGAAGAAGTCCTCGACTGAAAATGTGTCGCCCTCGCTAGCGCTGAATGGGCAGCCAGTGACCAAACGTGAGTGTGTCAGAGTCAGGTTCCCGTTCAATCCGGCGATTGAGCCGCCTGCATTGGCGAACGTTGCGCTCTGATCGATATCAAGGCAATAGGCGCTATGCGCAGACATAACCGCATTGGAAATCTTTGCAGATGTGCCCTCTCGCAGTCTAAATCCTGCGTCCCCACCGGTGCTCGCGCCTGCACAAGTCAGGTTCGAGATCGTAGGATTAGAACGTGGTAATGCGTCGTTGTCGTCGCCGTTGTTGTCAGCTTCGATGCAATGCTCACTAGCCGTGTTCTGTTTAATAGCAATGAACTGCGCCTTACCGGTCCAGCCGAATGTCCAGTCAAGCGCGTCATCTTCGTTGCCGGTCAATACGATGTGCTTCGCATTCGTGGTGCCGCCGAAGAACTCGATGCCATCGTCAGAGTTGTTGTGCACCTGAACATAGTCAACGATGGTGCCGGAACCCGTGCCCTGAAACGCAATACCGTTTAGTTCATTGTCTTCAGTGATGTTCTGTCCTGCATATTTGACCTGCACATAAGTCAACACACCGCTACTATCAGCTGAATCAGGGCCCCCGTAGATTCCCGTTGAGCCTTCGCCCTCGGCTGTGCCACCGCCGACGTTTAGAGGAGCGTTACCGTTCAGGATGATGCCTCCCCATTGTCCACTTGTAGTAGCTGTCGCTTCGTCGTCGCCCTCGTAGGTGAAGATAACTGGATTAGTCGCACTGCCGTTCGCATGCAGCTGACCGTTACGCGCAATAGTCAGAAAGTTCAGACCTAGCTGGCCGAAGACGTAAGTGCCTTCATCTATAGTTAGCTTAGTCTTAGACCCGCTTACCTCGTCCGCTCCGATGAATACCGCACCGTCCAAGATGTATGAGAAGTTAGAGGTGAGATGTGTATCGGATTCGATTCGGCCGCTAAGCGCACAGACTGATTTGTCTTTGAATGTGCCTGAAATCGCAGCGGTGTTAGCAGGACAAGTCGAAGCCGCTACCGCCGCAATTGAGAAACTAGCGGGAGTTGATGAATAAGTCAGGTTCGCTATCGAGTCAGTGTAGTAGCCTACGAAGGCCTGAACGTCGACGCCCGTCGCGCCCAGGGCGCTGCCTACCAGACCACTGAAGATAGTCAGCGGCTCCAAGACAGCGAGTGTCTTAGTGCTAGCCGCCACTATTGGATCAGCTTCGGTCCAAGGAGAAAAACCCCCAGAAGAATCCTGAATGAAGAAGCCAGCACCTGGGACATTAATAATTACGACCAAGTTACCAGACTTACCCACATCAGCAGCCGCAGGCTTGATGGTTACCAACAGGTCCACTGCCGAGTCAGCTGGAACTGCAGTAAGAAAGCTGGCACCGCCGTTGATCGTCGCGCCGCCAGTGAAGACCGCGCTGGCTTCGCTGCCCGCCGTTGTTAGTGTTGGTTGATCCGCTGCCTGCGCGCTCATTGCAGCAATCCCTAGTGCAACACCGCTGGCTATAGCATTCATTTTTGTGCGCTTAAATTTCATTTCGACTCCTTCGTCTACTAGTGAGATACAAATTAAGAAATTAGTTAAGTGCAGCAATAATAGAACTGTGATGTTGCAGTTATACGACGATTTGATTGCAGTTTTTTGACAGTTCCCACAATTGCCAAGTAGGACGTCTCGGCATGCGTGACCGGCAGACTCGAATTACTAAGCTCTCGTCATAATTCTGTAATGATTCCTGCTCTACCATTACAAAATTATGACTAATCAAAAACAGAAAACTCCTCTTCGAGTCGAAGCCCAACAGGTTGGTTTCTTCGAAACGCCGATGGCTTATTGCCGATTGAAAGATGGTGATTCTCTGATTCAGGAATTAGAGATGAACATTCGGAAGAATCAAGAGCAGACCGGCGGCCTCAAACGATCAAATTTCGGCGGCTGGCACTCAGATACCGATATGCTGAAGTGGGGCGGTGATGCGGCAAGCAGACTCGCTGAATCGGCGATCAATGTCGCCAAACGCATGACGCATTTTCAGGAAGCGGACTCGGATAGTTACGAATGGCAGGTGCGTATGTGGGCCAACGTCACATCAGCTGGAGGCTTGAACCACATGCACGCCCATCCTGGAAATTTATGGGCTGCGGTGCTCTATTTAGATATGGGTGATGAAGCAGATTCGCACCAGGACGTCGGTGGCGCCTTCTATATTGAAGACCCGAGGTTTCCTATGGCCGCCATGCACAATACGGCGGTTCGCATGATAGGAATCGATAGCCAGCCGCAGCAGTACGAAGTAGAGCTAGAACTCGAGCGCGGGAATCTAGTGGTGTTTCCGGCATGGTTACGCCATGGGGTACGGCCTTATACAGGCAAACGCGAACGCATCTCTATCGCTATGAATATCGACGCGCAACGTAAAAGGAAGTAGTGCTAGGCTACCCTGGAGATAGCCTTCTTGAACTTGTAGCGATTGACAGGATTCATCAACCTGGCCAATCCTTTGGTGAACTTCAATGGACTATCCAGCACAGCAAAACACAGACAACCTTCTGTAGAGAGCGGCTGGTGATTATGCTGCGCGTCTCGAATGATGAAGTCCGAAGTCTTGTACTCACCTAACTCATCCTCGAAACTGCCATCCAAAACCAGAGTTGATTCACTACCCTGATGGGTGTGCACGGGAATCTGACACCCGGGAGCCATGTAGATAAATTCGCACAGAGTCTCATTATCGAGAAACAGTTGTGCCTCGCTAATACCGCCCGGTACCTTCTTCCATTTCAGTCCCTGGGATGCCGCCTTCGCCAGAACCTTTGGTAGCTTGATGCTGTGATTCAGCACATCGATGTCTACCTCGACCAAATCCTCAATCGGCTCAGACTTTATTTGTGGGTACGTCACGATGCGCGCAACAGTACTCGAATAGTCGGCTGCGCTAGATTGATCAGGCTGCAACACGTTACCGGGATCAACCCAAGAGGATACCGCAAGAGCTTGCAGCTCTTCGGCTTTAGCACTGCACGATTCGCACAGCTCCACATGCGCTGCTACGACTACGCTCTTTCCTGTAACTAGCTCGCCTTGAACAAACCGATTCAGTAACTCGGTGGATGGATGCAGTTTAACTTCGGTATTCATTGTATTCCTCTTTCACTAATTTTTTCATCAACTCAGCAGCGCACGCTGCCCTACAGGCAGTACGAGGTTTCAGTTACTGGTCGACGCCAATCATATTTCGGAGCTTCGCCACACCCAGACGTAGGCGCGATTTCAGAGTTCCTAAAGGAATCTGCAGATGCGCAGCCGCTTCTTCATGGGTGCGATCCTTAATATATATTTGCTCAACCACTGCACGCTGCGAATCAGGCAGTTTATCGAAATAGCCCTCTATCACACTTAACTCAACTTGCTGTCCAGCGATGTCTTCGTGAACCATAGTAGGTTCAGCACCAGACTCGAGCGGCCAGATATCGTCAGCACTAATACAGTTAGGTTGACGCTTCTGCTTACGCAACATATCGAAGCAGCGGTTGCGACTCAACGTGAAGATCCAGCCCTTTGCCGAACCCTTGTCCAGATCATACAGCGGCGCTTTCAGCCAGACGTTCAGCATGGATTCTTGGATTAGATCGTTGGCCAGCTGCTCGTTGCGCGTAAGCTTCATACCCAGTGCGAGTATCTTCTTCGCGAATCTCGTGAACAATTGGTTGAACGCGTCTACATCCTGATTATTGCCAACTGCAATAAGCAGGGCTTCATCAGATACAACAGAATCTTCTGCGTCTGGGCTAGGCGTGGTGGTGTTCATTGCGGCAAGTCTAACAGTTAGACCTACTTCATTGTTAATAACATCTTGTTTCGCATAATTCCTGTACATAGCCCTAACTACGCATTGGTTGGAGGGCTGGATCACTGAAGAAGTAATAAATACCGAAATTTGGAAAAGACTGCTAACTTGCCCGATAATTGACGGGTTATACGAATGGAGTCGGCTAAACGCTCATGTATGGCTTAAGCGGCGCTAGTTCGCGGTCTTGAATACACCGCGCTTGTGCAGCACAACTAGCCTCACACCTGGGCTCAGGGTGTCTAGATTCTAAATCAACAATAGCTTGCTGTCGCATTCGCGGAGCTCAACCTGACGTCCTTCGAGATGAAGCTGCCACAGGCGCGCATAGACATCTCCATGCATGGTGCCGCGTTAGCAGCGAATTAGTTAACATACGCTAATCTCCTAGCGGGCAGTTTATGGACTCTTTGATTCAGTCGGTTTTGTTACAGGCTTATTTCTGACTATTAGGAAAACTCTTTCTATTTTTTTTCCTTGCGACGCGTCAACTCATTTTCAATAACTCCGACGTTCCTATCTAATAACTCGCGCGCCGATAGCAGCTTACTCTCCAATATTTCCAACTCTTCACTACTGTCATCAGTAAGCCCGTTGCGGAAGATGCGAACACACTCATTAACAGCCTCTGTATAACTGGAATTTGTTTCAATAAGTAAATTATCTAGCTGATCTTCAGTGTGAGGAATAATCGTTTCAGGAAAGAGTTTCTGTTTTAGAATTTCACAAACACCGGTTTCAAATATCTCATCGATTGCCCGTGCCACGAATATTTCCATGTTGTCGCGGAAGTGCTTGGACCTTACAGAGTTATCGGCGAAGAAATCATCGATGATTTTTATGTTTTTCTTATTGCACTCGAGAAACTGATCTCCATCTTCCAGATCTTCTGGAACGTTGAACTTAATAGTTCGGTACTCCAGTTCGATTTCCTGAAGATACAGATCCACAGCACGAGCCACGATCGCCCGTTTCGCTCCCGTCAGTGTGTTCCAAGCCCGCTCATAGTACCAAGCCACAATACTACTGGATGAATATCCATGGAACGATGGGCGCATATTAAATACTTTCATAGTCGATTAGCCTTAATGCCGTGAACTTGATCTATTGATAACCCTTAACTAACTGGAGTAAGACGTGAAAAATACTAGCGATTCGCAACCAAAAGTGAATCTATCTTTATTACTGATGGTGGCTTTCGCAGCCTACCTCGTCTTTCTGTAGATATTTAAGCTTTGGGGCGCTGCTGAACTAAGATTCTCTCCCCGCTATTTGTAGCGCCCCTTTTTCCTTCCCCACGCCAGTCGAAAGCCAGTCATTGGTATGCTTTCTAGCATAAGACGCCACGCGCATCCACAGCAGGGAGAATTGTTTCCTTATGTACGCAGTAATTGGTTAGAATCGAGACATCGATCGAATTTACTACCTATTGAGGCAATTCCCATGAGCTGGCCAATAACAATAACAACTCCTTTGCAGTCTTTACGCACACTTAGCCTAGTAACTCTTTTTACTCTGCTGCTTGGCTGCAGCCCTGAGCCTGAGCCCGCAGCCCCTGAAACAACCGATTCACTGGCTGTTGTGGAGCCACTGGCAGAACAGACCAATCCATCTGGCGAGGGCGAATGGGGGTCCTTCGCCGCCGACAATGCCCAGTCGAAATATACCAGCCTAGACCAAATTGATGCCAGTAATGTAGAAGAGCTTGAAATCGTCTGGAGAAGGTCTGCACTAGATGCCTACTACTCCGCCATGAATCCAGCGCAGCGCTATACCTCCACGTGGACATCCGCGCCTATTGTGAAGAATGGCATTGCCTATGTGCCGAACGGTGTAGGCCTAGTCGAGGCATTCAACCCCGGTACTGGCGAAACTATCTGGGTTCAGGAGCCCCACGACGGAGTGGCTGGCCTGCCTGGAGCAAATACCAGAGGCGTTGCCTACTGGAGCGAAGGCAGCGATCGACGCATTCTTGTACAGCGCGGCATCTATCTATACGCCCTAAATGCTGACACTGGAGAACCGGTAGCGGGCTTCGGTGTCGATGGCCGCGCCAATCTGCAGCTGATGCCAGAGGGTTCCGAGCTATTTCGCTGGGGTGGCGTGCCAACTGTCGTGCGCGACATAGTCCTCATCGGTCAATCCATGTCGGACACGTTCTCTAACAAAGAAGCCTTCCGCGGCGATGTGCATGCCTTCGACGTACGCACCGGCGAATTGCGCTGGACTTACAACACCATCCCACAGGAAGGACAGTTCGGCACGGCTAGTTGGCAGGACCGATCCTGGTCCTACTCCGGTCACTCTCCCGTCTGGGCACTGTTCAGTGCAGATGCAGAGCTAGGGCTCGTGTATATGCCTATATCCTCATCAACCAACGACATGTATGGCGGCCATCGCATCGGCGACAATCTGTTTAGCCAGTCTTTAGTGGCCGTTGATGTAGAGACCGGCGACCGAGTTTGGCACTACCAAACAGTTCATCATGGCCTTTGGGACTACGATCCGCCCGCCGCGCCAATCTTGATGGATATCACCGTAGATGGCGAACCAGTAAAGGCCGTCACACAGCTCACAAAGCAGGCCTTCGCGTTCGTTTTCAATCGCGAAACAGGCGAGCCCATCTGGGAGATAGAAGAGCGAGAGGTACCACAGTCCGACGTGCCCGGCGAAGTCACATCGCTCACACAACCTTTCCCGACTCGACCTGCTCCTTTCGATCGTCAGGGGGCAACCGTTGATAACTTGATCGATTTTACGCCGGAGCTACGCGCTGAAGCGCTAGAGATTTTTAGCAACTATGTGACCGGTCCTCTTTTCACACCGCCATCTATCGCCAGCGATGGCCCAAATGGCACCATGGGAACGATCCAGCTGCCTGGCTCGCAAGGTGGAGCAGACGTTCAGGGCGCCGCCTTTGATCCAGAGACGGGATACTTGTACATTCCGTCAATAACATCGCCATTCGTTGCCGACCTTTTACCTGGCGACCCGGAAGTTACGAATCTCAGCTATGTGAAAGGCTCAAGACGCTGGATAGCGGGGCCTCGTGGACTGCCTCTATTTAAGCCTCCCTATGGGCGTATTACAGCTATCGATATGAACACCGGCGACCATGTGTGGATGGTGCCGAATGGAAATGGACCTACCGACCATCCTGATCTAGTCGATTTAGACTTAGGCCCTCTTGGTATGCCAGGGCGACCTACGCCTCTGCTTACCAAGACTTTGCTGTTCCTCGGCGAGGGACTCACCAATCAGCGCCCTGGCGGCCGAATCCCGGTTGACATGCCTGTCGAAATTGCGACAAATAGCGGCGGCCCTATGTTCAGAGCCTACAACAAAGAGTCAGGTGACATTGTTTGGGAAATCGAATTGGAAGCTGGAACATCCGGGCCTCCAATCAGCTACTTACATGACGGTGAGCAGTACATACTGGTCGCGATTGGTGACCGAGAGTACAGCCCTGAGCTCGTCGCCTTTAAACTGCCATAAAAAAAGCTGACGTGCATTGCGCGTCAGCTTTAGTAGCAGCTTCGAAAGTCTTATCTTCGAAAATCAGTCGGGCTGTTTGACTGTCCGCAGATAAGGCTTAATAGTGTTAAAGCCTTCAGGAAACATTTCCTTCGCATCCTCATCGGATACTGAAGGAACGATTATCACATCTTCCCCATTCTTCCAATTTACAGGCGTCGCTACCTTATGCTTTGCGGTTAACTGCATGGAATCCAGCACGCGCAGTATCTCGTCAAAGTTTCTCCCCGTGGTCATCGGATAGGTCAACATCAACTTGATCGTCTTGTCAGGGCCAACGACAAACACTGAGCGAACTGTCGCGTTCGTGGCCGCCGTGCGCCCATCCGTACTCCCCGGCTCATCCGCTGGCAACATATTGTAGAGCTTGGCCACATTCAGATCGCTATCACCAATCATCGGGAAGTTCACCGCATGACCCTGGGTCTCTTCTATATCCTTAGACCAAGCCTCATGGTTATCCACAGAATCGACACTCAGCCCGATGATCTTGCAGTTGCGTTTGGTAAACTCACCTTCTAGTCCAGCCATATAACCCAATTCGGTAGTGCACACTGGGGTAAAATCCTTAGGATGAGAGAACAGCACACCCCATTGTTCCCCAAGCCATTCGTAGAAGTCGATTTCTCCTTGGGTGGTTTGTGCCTGAAAGTTTGGGGCAGCGTCGTTGATTCTCAATGACATGGCGATCTCCTAAAGTTTCACTATTATTCGCCACGAGACGATAACACGATTCGTGCGAAGAGGTTTGAATACTGCTTGGCTTGAACTTACTGATCGAGCTGACAGACCAAAATAAAAATACTGGACGACTTATTTTGTGCACTCATAGACAAATGCTGGAGGCATATTCCGGAACGTGAAATCTAATTTCACTTTCTTGAAGATTGGCTTTAATTCTGCGTAGTTACTCAAACTGTACTGAAACTGCAAGAAGCGGCCGCCCTCACGTAAATTCGATCTCGCTGATTCAAGAATTCTCTTGACGACTTCATCATCGATCAAAGCCAGAGGTAGACTAGAAACTATGTGATCTACTTCCTCTATATCAATATCATCGAGTACGGTTCGAATAGACGAAGCACAGGCGTTGACCACACGTAGACGAGAATCTTGCAGCCCCTCTAACTGACCGATGAAATCACTGTTCACCTCGAAGCAAATCAAAACGCAGTCGGCGTGCATTCGTTCCAAAATAGACCGTGTAACACATCCGGTACCAGGGCCCAGTTCGATAATGCAGCGTGCCGATGTGAAATCTATAGGAGCGAGGAGTGTCTTAATCAAGACTTTTGAACTGGGCGTAATTGTCCCAGACGTTTTAAAGCTTCTAATTAGGTTTAGCGAATCACTAAATTTCAATCTTGCATTCATATTCTAAGCCACTCGCCAATTTCGGCACCAAGAAAAACGTACACGGCTACTAATGGTAACTCGCCCAGCAACAATGCTATAAGCATTTTCCTCAGCGGCATCTTGGCAACCCCCGCCACATAGCAAACCGCGTCGGTGGGTACTAAGGGAAAGAAAGACCAACCTACTACAAACCAAAACGCATTCTTGTGCTGCATGTTCCTCTTCAAGTTCGCGATTTTTTCGGGGTATTTCTCTTCCAGCAACCTATCATAGCCGCCAAAAGAGGGGAAACTGTATACTAGGAATGCCCCGACCACAACTCCGGCAAGAGATATGGCAAACACCAGAAAAGGCCATTGTGGAAAGGAAATCGCTCCAGCTAAGACAAATGGCGTACACGGCATCAGCAATACTGCGCGGGTTAGCGACATCAATACATAGATAATGAGTGCCATAGAGCCCATTTGGCCTAGCAATTGCGATATAGATTCCCGCGTCAGCAACTCCGGACAAATAACTATCATTCCTAAAATTCCAGCCGCCGCGATGAGCCAGACAGTATTGAGGTGCTTGATCATAGGGATTCCAAAAAGAATTGACGAGAGTGGCCTACGGCTTTATTGCGGCACGAGGAGTTTCGGGCCGAGGCGGCAACTGCGGCTGATCTAAACATTATCTTCACTCTATTCGTTTAAGCAGGGCGTCACTTTATCACTGCGGGCAACTTGGTTCCACGCCCTGCTTATCTGCGCTACTATGACTCGATGCTCCAACACCGATTCATAGATTCTGCTTTGAGAAACCCCGATAAAATTGCTTTTATCGATCGCAGCATCGGCCGCAATGTTAGTTACTCTCAAGCGCTACTCGCCTCGCTCATACTAGCCCGCCGATTCAAAAAACTAGAGAGAGGCCGCATTGGAGTTATGCTTCCGACGTCTTCCGCTGGTGGGCTAGCAGTAATCGCCGCACTGATGGCCGATCGCACGCCGGTAATGATCAACTACTCGACCGGCGCCGAAAAGAACTGTCACTACGCCCAGGAACAGTGTGACTTTCGAGTCATTGTTACAGCCAAGGCTCTGCTAGAAAAAACCGGCTGCAAACAATTGCCTAACATGGTGTTCATCGAGGACATACTTGGCACACTAGGAACATTCGAAAAAGCGCTCGCGTTCGTTAAGTCCAAGCTCCCTATTAGTTTGCTAAAGCGAGCTGCCGGTAAATCGAACCCCGATTCTCCTGCGGTGATTCTGTTTACCAGCGGCAGCGAGAAAGAGCCGAAGGTTGTACAGTTAACGCAGCGCAATATTCTCTCTAATATCGATTCTTTCTCGCAGATGATGGATATCTATGAGATGGACAATCTACTGGCTGTCCTACCCTATTTCCATGTGTTCGGTCTAACAATCAATCTTTGGACACCTTTGTGTCTCGGCATGACTTCCATCACCTATGCCAATCCACTTGATTTTAAAACTATCGCGAAGATTATTCGCGAGGACAAACCAGAACTCTTGGTAGGAACGCCGCTGTTTCTCGAAGGCTATGTCAAGCAATCTGAGCCAGGCGATTTCGCTAGCATCAAGCTGGCGGTTTCGGGCGCAGATCGATGCCCTGACCATTTAAGAGCACTTTATAAAGAGAAGCACGACATAGAGATCATCGAAGGCTATGGCACTACGGAAACATCCCCAGTGATATCCGCCAATCCACGCGGAGCCAACAAACCTGGCAGCATTGGCACCCCGATACCTGGAACAAAGATAAGAATTCAGAACCTGGACAGCGGCGAAGATTGCCCCACCGGCGAAACTGGCAAGATTCTCGTCAAGGGCGACGGGGTTATGCAGGGCTATCTGAATGACTTAGAAGAATCTTCGTTGAGGCTCAAGTCGGGCTGGTACGACACCGGAGACTTGGGCTATCTAGATGAAGATGGCTATCTGTGGCACAAAGGCAGACTGAAACGTTTCGTCAAGATTGGCGGAGAGATGGTGTCTTTAGTCATGGTCGAGGAGACTATGAACGAGTTAACACCAATAGACATTGAGTGCTGCGCCGTGGAATTACCCGACGCCAAGCGCGGCTCGAAAATAGTCGGAGTCACGAATACCGAAATAGACAAACAGGATCTCAATAAGCGTCTTTCGAAGGCACTGCCCAATCTGGCTTTGCCTAAGAAGTACGTACACGTGCCCGAATTTCCAAGAATGGGCAGCGGTAAGACAGACTTTCGTACTCTTACTGAGATCGTTCGCGAAATGGACGAGAAAGACTAGCCCATCATCTGCATTACAACCGACACAAGCCCCGCCAAAATCAGTAGCACTGTAGGTATCCAACCTATGATAAATCCTGCTCCACGTTTAGCTGGGTCACTCACGTAAGATACAAAGTACATGATCCGGCCGACAAGGAAGAACGCACCTAGGCCCGCCGCGTATGTTGGATCACCGAAGTACGCGAAAACAAGAATAGCTGGAATGAAAACAATCAACTGTTCCAGGGTATTCATGTGCACGCGATAATAGCGGTCAAATACCTCGTGACCAGTTATCGCTGGCGCCTTAATATCGTACTTGCCCCTCGCCATACCCACCTTAAAACTAAAGAACTGATACTCCACTAATGCTAACAAGATTACTAATGCAACTAATTCCATGACTCTCCCCCATGCTGCGAATGCAGCGATCTATTTTTAAAATTTTTTACTACTCTCTATTCTAGAGTTGATCAACCGATCCAAGTACTCTATCGAATCGGTGCCGAGGATTGGTTCGAACTTAATGTCCGGATGCAAGCCTCTCATACTGCCATTTAGCATGCCGTGCGCCGAATTGAGCAATGTATCCAAAATAATCTTGTCTGTATCGCAGCCTTTTGCCAATTCTACGAGGCGGTCAAAACCCACTACAAAATTCTCCGTGTGGCGCCTACGAATTTCGGTACCGTAATAGAGGTCGGCATAATCTACGTCAGCTGCACCCCCCCCCCATCGTTAGGAACAGGCGAGAAAAAAGCTCGGTATCCCCACCTGCAAACTGCGTCCAGAATTCCGCCATTTCTTCAGATGAATAGTTGTTATTACCGACCGGGCTCTGCGAGGATAGAAACAGCAGGCCTATTACCGAACCCAGCTGCCTTCGCGTGCTTTCAGCGATCTTGAAGAAGGTCTCCTGTCGCGCATTCATCTCCGTAGCAGCGATAGCCTGAGTCTGCTTCTCTGAGTGGAGGTTGTTGCGCCGCAGCT
Organism: Pseudomonadota bacterium; assembly: GCA_027592275.1. GTDB lineage: Bacteria > Pseudomonadota > Gammaproteobacteria > Pseudomonadales > Pseudohongiellaceae > UBA9145. The sequence goes on along the minus strand of JAQCKF010000011.1, from coordinate 66,709 downwards.
CTTCATTATTTTCAGCTAGCACCGACTGCTGGATGAACAAGCCGACTACCAACCAAAGAAAGGCGAGAAACGCGAACGCTCCCTCTAAGAAGGTGCCCATCTCTTCTATAGGCAGGTCGAGAAAGGATCCCCAGCCGACGTTTCGCGCTATATAGATGAAAAGAAAGCAGCACCAAAGGAAGGTGAGGCCAAGAGCAAACCAGATGCGCCAGTCTTTAGGGATATAGGATTTCATGGTGGTCTAGAGTAAAGGGCTAATTAGAACGGGTCAATTACTTCCTTGGGGCATTTAGTTAGCTGAGAAGCCAGCCGAGGCAGCGCTGCGAATGACGAAGAGTTCGATGAGATTATCCCTTATCATCGGGGCCTCCTCCCACAATACGAAATGACCCAGACCCTCGCGATGCAGGTAGCGCACCTCGGAGTTGATCAGCATTCGCTGCATGAACAGGGCATTGCCCGGATGTACCAAGCGATCTTTATCTCCTTGCACGATAAGAACCGGCATGGTGAGATCCTGCCAACGCGGCACCATGGCTTCTAACTGCGGACGCAGCGGCATGATCTCTGCATTAGCCCCCTTTAGACTCGCTCCTAACACGAAGCGCGGTAAGGCTACCGCGAATCGGTTGTACCAACGTGGAGCACTTAGCTCGGGGTCGCCTGTGGTAGCGACAAAAATCAAGCCAGCGATTAATTCGGAATAATTCATCGCGGTACGCGCTATCACCGGCCCGCCATAGGAATGCCCCATCAGCAGCGCTCCCTTTCCGGAGCGATCCATGTCCAGCAGGGGGCGCAAAGCTGCCGCCTGATCATCTAGAGAAGGCACCTTCGCGTCCTCATCGTTCCTCCACCCAGGCCGGGTGACAGAGATCATATGAAAATTCTCCTGCATAATCGGATCGCTGAGGTAACTCCTGAATGTCGTATAAGAGCCAGGTGTCCCATGTACGAAAATGATTAACTGCTTCGGCTGGGCAGATGCTGAGGGAGTATTGATCTCAACATAGTCGATCGAGCCCAATGTTTTTACTATTGAATTAGTTGGCGTGCGAGCAACGCTGTCTTGCTGGGCAAGAAGCGACTGTGGGAAGCAAAGAGCGAGAATCCAACCCAGCGTTAGTTGGAACGAAACAGTATAACGAGTGATTAATTGATAATTGAACAACTGTAGAGCCCTCCTACCGCACGGCAATGACGACAAGGACCCTATTGCAGCAGAAAGCGCGCGGATGAGCAACATGGGACAATATTGGCCTATCGCGCCGTTTTGACATGAAATCCAATGAACTTGGCGTATAATCTCTCCTCGATAAGATAACGTGTCGAAACTGGCCGCAGATTGTCAGTGGTATTGCCCAAGGGCATAGTTGCGAGACCGGAATAGGAACATGACAACAAAGAAACAAGCGAAGTTCGATTTTGAGGTAGCTCTAGAAGAACTGGAGAAGCTAGTGTCGTCTATGGAAGACGGCGAGCTTAGTCTCGAGGAATCCTTACAGGCATTTGAGAAGGGTATTAAGCTAACTCGCGAATGTCAGAGCGCACTCAAGAATGCCGAGCAGAAGGTACAGGTATTGCTGAACGAGAATGGCGATACCGAACAGTTAGATCTCGACGAAGTCGAAGAATAAGCCAAGCTGATGAACACATCCAATCTCCTTCAGCTGGATGAATTTCTGCAGCAATGCCGACAGCGCGTCAACCAGCGTCTTGCCGTAGCACTCGATGCCGAAATCGCCAGCGCCACACTTCTTGAGGCGATGCGCTACGCCTGCCTGGGTGGCGGCAAACGCATTCGGCCCGTTCTGGCATACGGTAGCGCGCTCGCTGTGGGTGGCGAACTAGCCGCTGCAGACAATGCGGCTGCGGCCATCGAACTCATTCATAGCTATTCTCTGGTGCACGACGACCTTCCCGCGATGGATGATGATGATCTTCGCCGTGGCAAGCCGACCGTCCACAAGGCATTCGACGAAGCTACAGCGATACTCGTCGGCGATGCGCTGCAGTCCCTGGCCTTTCAAATTTTGAGCGCTGACCCTGTTGCTCAAGAGAATGTGCTAGAGGCACGCAATCGCCTTGCCATGGTCCAGTTGCTGAGTCAGTCGGCTGGCGCTACGGGAATGGTCGGTGGCCAGAGTCTGGATTTCGAGGCGGTGGGGCTAGAACTCAACATCCAACAGCTTGAGCAGATGCATAGCCTCAAGACCGGCGCCCTAATTCGCTGTGCCGTGCTACTTGGTGGCCTGAGCTGTGAATCGACAAGCGACTCACAGATGGCCGCATTGGCAGCCTATGCAGACAATATAGGACTGGCATTTCAGGTACAGGACGATATTCTGGATGTAACCTCAGACACCTCGCAATTAGGCAAGCCGCAGGGCTCAGACAGCGACAAAAACAAACCCACCTATGTGTCAGTCTTGGGCCTAGATGAAGCGACTGCCCTAGCCAACTCCCTTTCGGACAAAGCTATCGCCGCCCTGCAGGAATTTCCTGCCAGTGCAAACCCGCTGCGAGAACTGGCCGCCTTTGTAGTGAGTAGATTGCACTGATCAGGGTATAATTGACGATTCGGGGACAGTTCTTTAACTTACGCCGGTTTTCACCCCTTCTAGGCTGTTAGCTGCAGATATTGCAGGCTTGTGAGCTATCTAGAGGATATCTGGAGTTGATATACAGCTATGCTTAATGAAATACCCCTGTCCCGGCCCGACACGCCATTACTGGACAAGGTAGACAATCCTGACGACCTAAAACTGCTGGAGCTGAATCAACTGGCACAGTTGGCGGAAGAGCTGCGCGCGTTTCTTCTCTACTCAGTGGGTCAGACCGGCGGACATTTCGGTGCAGGACTCGGCGTTGTAGAGTTAACCATCGCGCTACACTATGTATTCGATACACCCAACGACAAGCTAGTCTGGGATGTCGGTCATCAGGCCTATCCACACAAGATTCTTACCGGTCGCAGAGACCAGATGTTGACCATGCGCCAGGCGGGCGGCCTTGCCGCGTTCCCTAATCGCGGCGAGAGTGAATATGACACCTTTGGTGTCGGTCACTCCAGCACGTCCATCAGCGCGGCATTAGGCATGATGATCGCCGCAAAGGTGCAGGGCAAAGAGCGGCACAATATTGCGATTATTGGCGACGGCGCGATGACCGCGGGCATGGCCTTCGAAGCACTGAATCACGCTGGCCATCTCGATGACAATATTCTCGTTATTCTTAACGATAACAATATGTCTATCTCCAACAATGTCGGCGGACTCTCCAGCTATTTCGCCCGCATGTGGGCAAGCAAGCCTTATAACTTCATTCGCACCGGTAGCAAGCGCGTACTCTCCAAGATTCCTCCTGCATTGAAGGCAGCGCACCGCGCAGAAGAATACATGAAAGGTATGGTGTCACCGGGCACCTTATTCGAAGAGATCGGATTCAACTACATCGGACTAATAGATGGCCACAACACCAATGGGCTTGTCGATATATTGAGCAACATAAAGACTCTACGTGGTCCGCAACTGCTGCATATCGTTACGCAGAAGGGCAAAGGCTACCTCGAGTCCGAGAACGATCCCTTCGGCATGCATGCACTGAGCAAGATAGACCCTGGCCCAACTCCTGCGAGCGAACCTTTAGAAGCTGCTGAAGAAAGCGAAGTGCCAGCTCCCAAAAGCAACTCCTCGCCGAGCTATTCGGAAGTCTTTGGTAATTGGCTGTGCGAAGTTGCTCTGAAAGATGAACTCATAGTGGCCATAACACCTGCCATGGGTGAAGGTTCCGGCATGCGAAAGTTCGCTGCACAATTCCCTGATCGCTTTCACGATGTAGCTATCGCCGAACAGCACGCCGTAACATTTGCGGCGGGAATGGCAACCGATGGACTTAAGCCTATCGTCGCCATCTACTCAACTTTCTTGCAGCGCGGCTACGATCAGTTGATACATGATGTTGCCTTACAGAATCTGAACGTGATGTTCGCCATCGACAGGGCCGGTCTCGTCGGTGAAGACGGCCCCACCCACGCTGGTAGTTTTGATTTGAGTTATCTGCGTTGCATTCCCAACATGCTAGTGATGACCCCGAGCAACGAAGACGAAACCCATAAGTTATTATCGACGGGCTATCATTTCGATGGGCCGTCGGCTATTCGCTACCCGCGCGGCAAGGGGCCGGGCCAGAAAATCGAGACTGGACTAAATCCAGTCGAGATCGGAAAGGCCAAGCTACGCAGACGCGGCAGTTCGGTTGCAATCCTTGCCTTTGGCAGCATGGTGACCCCTGCTCTGGAAGTAGCTGAGAAATTGAATGCGACACTAGTGGACATGCGCTTCGTCAAACCACTCGATGAGGAGACTATAGGCGATATGGCGGCACAGCATCAATTGCTAGTGACTATCGAAGAGAATTCTTTGATGGGCGGCGCAGGCTCTGCCGTGAACGAATTCCTGCTCGCCTCTAACTACCAAATACCCGTCCTGAATCTGGGATTGCCGGATGTATTCTTGGAGCATGGAAAGGTGCCCCAAATGCTAGCCGAGGCAGGCCTTGATGCCGGAAGCATCAGCGCGGCCATCAAGAAGAAATTAAAAGACTGCAAGATTCAATCGGAAGCTGTTTAAGGCTCACTTAGTTCTGAGGCAGCACCCATCACCACCCCCGATCAGTTATCAATCGAACCAACACTGGAGTACAGCGTGTCGACTAGCGAAGAGAGAGCACTGCGCCATAAGAAGGCTATGCAGCGTAAGAAGGAGCACATAGACGGCCGCATTGCGGCGGCTACAATCGATAAGGGCCTGCTGGTGGTACTCACCGGTAACGGCAAGGGCAAGAGCACCTCTGCTTTCGGCATGCTTGCACGCAGTGTTGGGCACGGACTCCGCTGCGGCGTGATTCAGTTTATAAAAGGCCAGTGGGAATGCGGAGAGCAGATGCTGTTCGCCGACAATCCGTTGGTTGAATTTCATGTAATGAACACGGGTTTCACTTGGGAGACTCAAGACCGCGACTCGGACATTGCCGCCGCCGAAAAAACGTGGGCACACGGCGCAGAAATGATGAAAAACCCCGACTTCGATGTCGTAATTCTGGACGAGCTTACCTACATGCTTACCTATGGCTATCTCGATAAGGAGATGGTGCTATCCGCGTTGGAGAACAGACCCGAAGGCCAGCACGTTGTTATTACCGGGCGTAGTGCCGCCAAGGAACTTATAGAACTGGCGGACACCGTGACCGAGCTGGGTGAAAACAAACACGCATTCTACGACGGTGTAAAGGTTCAGAAAGGCATCGACTACTGATGATTACCCTTCCGATAATATCAACGGAATGCCGACGTTATAATGCGTTAGAAATATTTGGCATGTCGTTTTTATTTGGGAATGCATCCAACAATCTTTCTACTCAATTTAGTAAATACTTTTCGAGGGCATTGATGTTTGCGGCTCTTAGCAGTAATGAGACGGCTCAAAAAATTCTTTCAACGAGCTTAAGGAAAAGACTTTCACAGATGTTGATGCTGGCTACTCTCGTGGTTAGTCAGACAGTTTTCTCAATTGAAGTGCGCGATGATGAAGGCTCGCTAGTGCAACTCGATGAAAGCGCTGAACGGATTATCAGCCTCGCTCCCTCTCTCACCGAATTATTGTATGCCGCTGGTGCGGGCGATAAGCTGGTGGGTGTTGTGGAATACAGCGACTATCCCGAGGCCGCGAAAGCGCTACCAATCATCGGCCGGTACGACATGCTAGACATGGAAAAAATTCTGCAGCTGCAGCCCGACTTAGTCGTCGCATGGCAGACAGGAAATCCGCGCGCCGCTATCAATCGACTCCGCGAGTTGGGTCTTACGGTCTACATCGCCGAGCCTAAAAGTCTAGAGTCGATTCCCAGCCATATTCGAAGACTGGCAACATTGGCCGGCACCGAAACTCTCGCAGAAAAGGTAATCGAAGAGTTCGACACCCAGCTGGCGACTCTTTCGGAAAACTATAGAACTAAGACGGCTGTTAAAACTTTCTACCAGGTATGGGATAGGCCCCTGATCAGTGCCGGTGGCAACGAACTGATCAACGACATTATCGAGCTGTGTGGCGGCGTGAATATATTCGCCGACATCGAACTAGTGGCGCCGAAGGTAAGTGTGGAGTCTGTGTTGATCAGAAACCCGCAGGCGATCGTAGCCAGCGGCATGGATATCGAACGTCCTGAATGGTTAGACGAGTGGCTCAGGTGGGAGCAGCTCAGCGCTGTTAGCACCAACTCGCTATTCTTTGTGCCACCAGAACTGCTGCAGCGACATACCCCGCGAGCACTGATCGGTGCGAAAAGCATGTGTGAACAATTAGATCAGACTAGGGCGAAACTAGTTAATAACTAGTCCTTCATACTCCGCCGCATTGTGAAACAGCAGACTCGCACTGGTCTTTTGACGGCTGCCGCTTAGCTGGTTTCTCGACTCTTCCTCGGAAGTAGCACTAGTACGAAGACCAACTGTGAGAGCAATCCGACTGAATGATGCAAAGGGTATATGCAACGGATAGCTACGATTGAGCGGCATGCCCAGCACGGTAGGGAGCACAACACGCAGCACACCGCCGTGCGTTACGACTAATACGTGACTACCATCAGGAAGGTTGGCAAGCTCATTCCACGCTGCTAACACTCTGTCCCTGAATGAAAGAAAAGCCTCACCATTTGGTGGATGCAACTTGGACACATCCTTGCGAAACTCTTTGAACTGCGGCCCCGCCTCTTTTCGCCAATCGCTAAGTAGCATGCCATCCCAATCGCCATAATCTATTTCCTGCCACTGCTCAGATACCTGCAATTCGAGTGCAGTCAAGTCAGCCAGATGCTCGGCGAAAACTCGACAGCGTTGTAACGGTGAAGAGATCAGGTGAGTCCAACTCGGTGTCGAAGGAGATACTTTTCGCTCGGCGGAGAGCGCGGCGGCTTTTTGCATCTGCGACCAACCCAATTCACTCAATGGATGGTCGACCCTGCCTCGGAGCACGTCACCGCCGACCGGTTCTCCATGGCGGAGAAAATCTACGGTTATCTGTTTTTTCGAGGAAGACACGTGTTAGGTAGGTTTGTTGTGGCCCAGTTTATCGAACTTTACGGCCAAGTAACTCTCGTTATGCGGATTAGCGCCGGTATGTATTGGAACGACTTCGGCAACGTCGATGCCCATTTCTGTAAGAGCATCTACCTTTCTAGGATTATTCGTCATAATGCGCAGGCTCGAGATATCGAAGTGATCCAGCATGGGTTTGCAAATTTCATACCCTCGGCTATCTGGCTCGAAGCCCAGCTGCACATTGGCCTCTACCGTATCGGCCCCGGTATCTTGCAACGCATAGGCTTTGATCTTGTTTAACAAACCGATGCCACGGCCTTCCTGACGTAGATAGAGGATAATGCCGCGGCCTTCCTTTGCTACTCTCTCCATCGCATATTGCAGCTGTGGCCCGCAATCACAGCGTAGACTGAATAGACAGTCGCCGGTCAAACACTCAGAGTGAATGCGGCACAGCACCGGCTGATCTGAACTTAGATCACCGAAGGCCAAAGCCACATGTTCTTTGCCATCAGACTGGTCTTCGAAGCCATGGATTGTGAATTGCCCCCACTGAGTGGGCAAAGTTGCCGATGCTACAAATGAAACTGTCAAAAAACTTTCCTCTAATTCCGTCAATCCTTAGCCTAGTAGCACAACTAGGGCCTGCATACACAGAGCGGCCATTATACCCGCTAATACATCATCAAGCATGATTCCAAGCCCACCAGCTAACTCTTTATCCGCCCATTTAATAGGCCAAGGCTTAAAAATATCCAACAGGCGAAACAAGACGAAGCCCAGAAGCACCCAAAATAGGCCGCTGGGCGCCATAAACATAGTAATCCAATAACCCACAAACTCGTCCCAGACTATGCCGCCATGATCATGAACACCTAGATCTTCTGCCGTCTTACCACAAATCCAGATGCCAAAAACGAAACTAAGCAGTATCAATCCAGCATAGATGATAGTCGGCATGCTAGGCAGTACTAGATAGATAAGCACTGCAACGACGGTACCCACAGTGCCTGGAGCTTTAGGGGAAAGTCCCGCCCCGAAACCAAAGGCTAACAAGTGTATCGGGTTAGCTAATATCGCTTTGTTTGAGTTCATAGTCACTTTAGTCTACTACCGTGAGTTAGCGTGGTGGCACTGAAATGTTGAAAAGCTTGGGGGACGACCTCAACTGGGGAGCCATCGGCACCCAAATAGTCGATTCCCTCACCTGCATTGATATCTCCAATACAGGTGATGCTGACGCCTAATCCTTTGGCGATAGCCTCCAGCTCGACACAATCTTTCTCAGCGACAGTGAAGCATAATCCATAGTCATCGCCACCAAACAGGGCTGCTAGCAATCTATTCTCTGGGCTAACGCAACTCAGGGCAGATTTGGAATAGGGTATCGCGTCCAATCTAATGTTGCCGGCTACCTCACTCTGATCGAGGATATGCTGCAGATCACCCTGCAGTCCGTCGGATATATCGATAGCGCTTGAAAATAGTTTTCCAGCTGCCGAAGAAAGCTCAATCTGTGGATGCGGTTTAAAATAGGCGTCCTCAAAGAACTGCATACACGCCGCACTAGGCTCGCTCACGGCCAAGCTAAACTCGCTGCCCAGATGTGAGTCTAAGCCCAAAGCGAGAAGTGCTATGGCACCATCGCCGAGTGTGCCGCTGACGTAAATTTTGTCTCCCACATTCGCACCACTTCTACGTGCAGCCCGATTTTTTTCTACTAAGCCTTGTACTTGAATACAGATACTCATCGGACCACGGCTAGTATCGCCACCGACCAAAGGACAATTGTATTGCCTTGCTAGATGTTCGAGGCCGCTACTAAAGCCAGCTAGCCACTTCTCATCGCTATGCGGGAGGACTAATCCTAGCGTGAAGCAGTAAGGTTCAGCACCCATGGCCGCTAGATCACTTAAGTTTACTGCGAGTGCGCGATTGGCGATCAAGGAAGGGTCGGCGCCTAGTGGAAAGTGTATGCCGGATATCAATACATCCATCGACATCGCCAAATGTTTGTTCGGTGGAACCTCGATGAGAGCAGCATCATCGCCGATTCCTAATTCGATTCCTTCACGCGGGAAAGACAAATTAGATGTCGCGAAAAAGCGACGAATGATTTCAAATTCTGAGTGACTGCTTGGCTTGTGCATGACTTCGCATACCGGGGCTTGATCGACAACCGCATGGATGGAAAAGCGATAGCCTCTGAGTGAATGTACTGCTAACTACTTAGACGACAATTCCACAGAGCGAAGACTCTTTGCGAGTTTATCCAATACACCATTGATGTATTTATGGCCGTCAGTCGCACCAAATGTTTTCGCTAACTCAACACACTCATTGATAACCACGCGATAAGGGATATCTATGCGATTCGCCAACTCGAATGTTCCAAGATACAGCAGTGCTCTTTCTACCGGGTCCAACGATTTCAACTCGCGGTCCAACAAGGGGCTAATATGTTTATCTAGAGCTTCCTGCTGCTTGGGAATCTCCAGAAAGACTTCCGAGAAATATTCCCAGTCGATCTTGCCCCCGTTCTGCTCATGAAATTGTGCTTCGATCTCCAGAGGCTCAGATTTACTGATATGCCACTGATAGAGAGCCTGCACGATGAGTGTGCGGGCCTTGCGCCGCTGCGCTAGTGGAATCTTAACCTTAGCTTGCGGCTTCTTCTTTTTGGGAGCCGAAGGTTTCGCGCTCAAGTCGGCCTTAGTGGGCGCCACTTATTTCTCCAGTTGCCTTAGAAGACTAACCATCTCTATTGCAGTAATCGCAGCCTCAGCGCCTTTGTTACCAGCTTTAGTACCTGCACGCTCTATCGCCTGCTCAATACTGTCAACGGTGAGTACCCCGAAGGCTACCGGCTTGCTGCTGTCGAGACTAACCTGACTCAACCCTTTTACACATTCACCAGCCACATATTCGAAATGCGGAGTACCACCACGAATTACCGCACCCAGAGCGATCACGGCGTCGCAATCTTCGCCGCTCAAGATGTTTTTTACGGCCAATGGTAATTCGAAAGCACCCGGCACTTTAACAATGGTGATGTCTTTGTCCATGACACCGTGTTTGCGCAGCACATCTATCGCGCCTTCGAGTAGATGATCTACGATAAAGCTATTGAATCGCGCCACAGCAATAACGTATCTCGCTGCCGCGTTGTTATAATTACCTTCTATTGTCTTTATGCCCATTATCTTTTCCTGCTACTCTTTTTCTATAACTCATTCCGGCGTAAAACTTTCTCGCCGCGTCTATTTCTCAAACTCAACGAACTCAACTACTTCTAGATCAAATCCTGAGATCGCATTGAATTTCGCTGGGAAGCTCAACAAACGCATCTTGCTGACGCCCAAATCCCTTAGTATCTGCGAGCCAGTTCCGATGGTCAGATCGCTGCCGTTGCGATTAGCCGAAGCGGTCTCAGACCCGTCGTTCAAGACATGGGCAATACTCTGCTCAAGATCTTGACCATAATCTTCGCCGGATAATAACACAGCCACACCCCGGCCCTGATCGGCGATTTTCTCCAAAGAATCGCTGAAAGACCAACTGGTGCGGCTAGAATTTTGCACATCACAGATGTCGCGCAGCGTATTTGGTATATGGACTCGTACCAACTGAGGATCGTCAGAGTCGATTATCCCCATAGTAAAGGCTACATGCAGGCTGCCACTAATAGAGTCCTTGTAAGAATGCACATCGAATTCACCGTACTTCGTTTCCATCTTGTTGCTGGAAACCTTGGTGACAGTATGTTCGTTCGCAATTCGATAATGGATAAGGTCGACGATAGTGCCAATCTTAATGCCGTGTTTCTCTGCGAATATCTCAAGATCTGGGCGCCTCGCCATCGAGCCGTCTTCGTTCATGATTTCAACGATTGCGGCGGCCGGTGAATATCCTGCCAGCCTGGCAAGGTCGCACCCTGCTTCGGTATGACCAGCTCTGCGTAGTACGCCACCCAGCTGCGCCATAATAGGGAATATATGTCCGGGCTGCACAATGTCTGCAGCGACACTGTCGCGGCCGACGGCTACTTGGATAGTGCGGGCTCTGTCACCAGCGGAGATTCCAGTAGTCACTCCGTTCGCCGCCTCGATAGAGACGGTGAAGTTTGTGTTATAAGGTGTATTGTTCTCGTTCACCATGAGAGGCAACTTCAAATACTCGCAACGCTCAGGAGTGAGAGTAAGACAGATCAAGCCACGCGCATTGGTCGCCATAAAGTTAATATCTTCGGTGCGCACACGCTCAGCGGCAATAATGAGATCACCTTCGTTCTCTCTATCTTCATCGTCCATCAATATCACCATCTTTCCCTGGCGAATGTCGTCGATGATCTCTTCTATCGAATTCAACTTCATAATCTCTTCAAACTCTTTTTAAACTTCTCGAAAAAAAATACTCTTTGAACCAGTGCCGAGTTAACCAAAGCCATGCTTTACCAAAAATTCCTTATTCAATCCTTCTTCGTTGGAATCTGTCCCCTGTAACAGTCTCTCGAGATAACGAGCTATAAGGTCAACTTCCAGATTGACACTCTGACCCACTTTGTAGTCCCCAATTATCGTTTCTGTTTGAGTGTGAGGAATCACGTTAACGGTGAACTTTTGACCACTTACTTCATTCACAGTCAGGCTAGTGCCATCGATACAGATAGAGCCCTTGCCTGCGATATACTTCGCTATCTCTTTTGGAGCTTCATAGACCAAACGCACGCTGGCTCCATCTGAGGATGATTCAATAAGACTGCCCACTCCATCCACATGGCCACTAACAATATGCCCACCGAGACGCCCGCTAGCTAGCATGGCCTTCTCTAAGTTTACGGGCGTACCGTCCTTGAATTCCCCGAGAGCGGTGCAACGCATCGATTCATTCGAAACATCAGCGCCGAAGTAGTTTTCTCGCAGTTCTACCACTGTTAGACAACAACCATTCACGGCGATGCTGTCACCGAGAACAACATCGCTTAGATCGAGTTTTCCACTATCGATAGTGAGACGCCAGTCAGAGCCTAACTGCTGTAATCTGGCCACTGAACCGATCGCCTCGATTATTCCGGTAAACATTATGTTATTCACTTATCCAAATTCGTTTTCTGGGGACTTAAATTCAAGCCGGCTTCAGCACTACGCGAATATCGCTACCTATCTGCCGCAAATCGGTTATCTCAAAATTCAAGCTATCCGACATTGACTCGATGCCCGCTATATTGAGCAGAGAACGGGCATCGCTACCAAGCAGTTTTGGCGCAATATAGACAATCAATTCATCTACCAAACCCGCCTGTATAAACGCTGTGCTTAGCGTGGCGCCTGCCTCTACCAACACTTCGGTACACGCAAAATCGGAGGCCAGCGATTCTAGCACACAATGCAGACTTACTCTCTTTCCGCTCGCCGCTGCCTGTATGTATTCCACATTCGAAGCAGGGTTTTTAGCTGTGTCAGGCGGGGCGATTGAGAATATCTTTACTTCGCCCGGCAATGCGAGAATTTTGGCTACATCTGGAGTACGCAGCTGACTGTCGAGAATTACTCGCAAAGGTTGTTTTGAGAGCGCCTTCTCATTTCTAGCAAGGTCTTCTTGCTGGAGATTCAGATCATCGAGGCGCACATTCAGGGAGGGATCGTCGGCTAACACCGTTTCTATACCGGTTATCACGGCACTGCTTTCGGCCCGCAGCCTCTGCACATCACTTCGTGATTGCCCCCCGCTTATCCATTTGCTCTCGCCATTCGCCAGAGCGGTTCGACCATCCAAACTCATAGCTAGCTTGCAGCGAACATAGGGAATGCCCTGCTCCCTTCTCTTAAAATAACCTGGGGTTACTGCGCGCGCTAAGGAATCGAAATCGGTTAGTTGTGTTACGGGTATTCCAGCAGCAATTAATTTTTCAATGCCTTTTCCTGCAACTTCAGGGTTTGGATCGATACTGGCAATTACAACCTGCGAGACTCCCGCATTGATCAACGCGTAGCTACAAGGACCCGTGCGACCTGTATGCGAGCAGGGCTCTAAACTAACGAAGGCAATAGAAGATTTTGCCCGATCACCTGCCCGCCTCAATGCCATCACTTCGGCATGAGCTTCACCTAGAGCCACGTGCCAACCCTCGCCTACAATCTCCTGATTTCTAACGAGAACACAACCTACTCGAGGATTCGGAGACGTATTTATGGCATTGCCGGCAAGATCTATTGCTCTACGCATATAGACTGGCCAGTCAATAATTTCTGGTTCTAGTTCATCGTTGCGAATTTTTTTCATGGTTTTCATGAATGAGACTTCGTTTTACAGAAACCGGATTTCTCGAGAAGGTGGCTTTGAGGCAGCTTCCGCCGTTACCGAGACTGGAAAATTCTCTGATCTTATTTAGAATTATCTTTGGAGAGGCGGTCAATTTCCGCTCGAAATTCATCGAGATCTTTGAAGCTCCGATAGACCGAGGCAAATCTAACAAAAGCCACTTCATCTAAATCGCGAAGCTCGATCATCACCTGTTCGCCAACAGCTCTAGATTGTACCTCCCGCTCTCCGCTGGAGCGCAGGCTTGCCTTGATGCGCGTAATCGCTTCTTCCACCTTCTCGATACTTACAGGGCGCTTCTCTAAAGCCTTGGTTAGGCCCATCATCAACTTATCTTCGTTGAAAGGCTCTCGTATGCCATCCGTCTTGATGATTCTTGGCATCACCAATTCGGCAGACTCGTAGGTGGTAAATCTCTCTTCGCAGGTAATGCACTCGCGTCTGCGACGGACATTATTGCCCTCGGTTACTAATCGAGAATCTATTACTTTGGTGTCAATCGCTCCACAAAAGGGACAATGCATAAAAACCACTCATTCAACTAATATTCTAATAATGCAGCAAGGGGTTATCTCGATTGACTCATCTAAGGAGTCAGCTACCACTCACTACGCTTATTGATACACAGGAAAGCGTGCGCAGAGCTCAACTACCTTCTGCTTTACTTCGGCTATCACCGCTTCGTTTTCTATATCATCGAGAATATCACACATCCAAGCAGTTAGATCGGCAACCTCAACCTCACCGAACCCGCGCGTGGTGATTGCAGGCGAGCCTAGGCGCAGGCCGCTTGTTACGAACGGCGACCTCGGGTCGTTTGGTACGGCGTTCTTGTTAACCGTAATATTCGCTCGCCCCAAAGCCGCATCGGCATCTTTGCCAGTAATATCCTGTTTGATTAAGCTGAGAAGGAATAGATGGTCGTCCGTCCCGCCTGACACAATATCGAAGCCTCTATCGATAAATCCCTTCGCCATAGTTCTTGCGTTAGCGACTACCTGCGCCTGATAGTTCTTGAAGTCTTCACTCATTGCTTCTTTAAAGCACACTGCCTTCGCTGCAATGACGTGCATCAATGGCCCGCCTTGGCTCTCTGGGAATACTGCAAAGTTGAGCTTCTTCTCTAGATCAGGATTCGCTTTGGCGAGGATGATTCCACCGCGCGGCCCGCGCAGGGTCTTGTGCGTAGTTGACGTAGTGACATCAGCGATGTTTACCGGGCTTGGATAGACGCCGGCAGCGATCAATCCCGCGACGTGAGCCATGTCGACCACGAAGTAAGCACCGATGCTGTCCGCTATATCGCGGAATTTCTGCCAATCGACAACACGAGAAAACGCGGAGAAGCCAGCCATGATCATTTTCGGCTTATGTTCCTGAGCAAGCGCATTCACCTGCTCGTAGTCAATGTCGCCGGTTTCGCTATGCAGGCCGTATTGCACAGCATTGTAGATTCTTCCTGAGAAGCTCACACTGGCACCATGAGTAAGGTGTCCGCCATCTGCCAGGCTCATGCCCAACACCGTATCGCCTGGCTTCAATAGCGCCATGTAGACAGCAGCGTTTGCCTGCGAGCCTGAGTGTGGCTGCACGTTTGCATAGTCCGCCCCGAACAATTCCTTCGCTCGAGCAATAGCCAAGTTCTCGATAACATCAACGTGCTCGCAGCCACCGTAGTATCGCTTGCCGGGATAACCTTCGGCATATTTATTGGTTAGCACTGAACCCTGCGCCTCCATAACCAGCGGGCTTGTGTAATTCTCGGATGCGATTAGCTCGATGTGTTGCTCTTGGCGAGTTCTCTCTTTTTCAATGGCCGCGCTAATTTCTGGGTCAAATTCTGAAAGACTAGTGTCGCTCTTAAACATCTGCTACTCCGAAGGGTTACTGGTTATGAGGGTTATGCTTGAATCTGGAATTTTTTCCCGATTTATGCCAGATTCGCTTTCGCGATTATGTTTGCATATCAGGGTTTTTGAAGGCGCTATTCTACATGATGAGCTTTCTTTGAGCATTAATATTCTTAGTATTCTGCCCCGATTGAGGCCCGCGATTGGGCAGAAAAGTGCACTATGCTTGTGCCATAATAGCGATCGATCGGTGCAAGCATTGTTGCAGCCGCGCCAGCGGCACTATTGAGTGGGCACAGGGTATTCGCTTCAGCCCCAAGACCTTGTATTGAAGGTATTATTTTCAGAAACGTTAAATTTACAAACGCTATTCTTAGGAAACAGTTCAATGGCACAATTTGTTTACACCATGCATCAAGTCAGCAAGATCGTCCCGCCGAAACGACAAATTCTGAAAGACATCTCATTGTCCTTTTTCCCTGGGGCAAAGATAGGTGTATTGGGCCTGAATGGCTCCGGCAAATCGACGCTGCTGCGAATCATGGCCGGTCTAGACACGGAGTTTAATGGGGAAGCGCGCGCGCAGTCTGACATCAATATCGGCTACCTTCCGCAGGAGCCCCAGCTGGATGAAGATCTAGATGTGCGCGGCAACGTACAGCAGGGTGTGCAGGAGATCATCAGTCTCGTAGAAGACTTCAATGCGATAAGCGACAAATTCGCTGAGCCCATGAGCGACGAGGAGATGACCGAACTGTTGGAGCAACAGGGCGAGCTGCAGACCAAGATCGATACCTGCGATGGCTGGGAGATCGAACGGGTTTTAGAGCGAGCCGCTGATGCTCTGCGCCTGCCGCCATGGGATGCCGACGTAAGCAAATTGTCCGGAGGAGAGCGACGCCGTGTAGCCCTTTGCCGGCTACTACTGAGCAAGCCAGACATGTTGCTACTCGATGAGCCAACGAACCATCTAGATGCTGAAAGTGTCGGCTGGCTAGAACGCTTCCTGCAAGACTATCCAGGCACCGTGGTTGCGATCACTCACGATCGCTACTTTCTCGATAATGCCGCAGGTTGGATTCTCGAATTGGACCGCGGCTATGGCATCCCCTACGAAGGCAACTACACTAACTGGCTTGAAACGAAAGAGCAGCGACTGGAATCAGAGGCTAAGAAAGAAGCCGCCCACGAGCGCACTATAAAGTCTGAACTGGAATGGGTGCGAGCGAACCCCAAGGGAAGACAGTCCAAAAGCAAGGCCCGTATCGCGCGCTTCGAGGAGCTGAATTCACTAGACTTCCAGAAACGTAATGAGACGTCTGAATTATATATTCCTCCGGGCAACAGATTGGGGGATAAAGTCATCGAGGTAAAAGACCTCTGCAAGGGCTTCCTGGATAAGAGCCTGATCGAGAACCTGAGCTTCTCGGTACCCAAGGGAAGCATCATCGGTATCATCGGTGGCAATGGTGCTGGTAAGACGACGTTCTTGCGCATGCTCGTTGGCACGGAACAACCCGATAGTGGTTCGATAGAATTAGGAGAGACAGTTGATCTTGCCTATGTCGATCAGAGCCGCGATGAGCTCGTTGGTGAGAACACCGTCTGGCAGGAAATTTCTGATGGACAGGAGCAATTGCAAATTGGCAGGTATGAGGTCTCCTCCAGAGCCTATGCCAGTCGCTTTAACTTCAAGGGCGGCGATCAGCAGAAATTTGTGAAAGACCTATCGGGCGGTGAACGCAACCGCTTACATATGGCGAAGCTGCTGAAGCGCGGCGGCAATGTTCTGCTGCTGGACGAGCCAACTAACGATCTGGATGTTGAAACTTTGCGCGCCCTCGAAGAAGGCCTGCTCGCCTATCCAGGTTGCGTCATTGTGGTCTCGCACGATCGCTGGTTTCTTGACCGTATCTGCACTCACATCCTCGCGTTCGAAGGTGAAAGCGAAGTCACCTGGCACGAAGGGAACTACACAGACTATGAGGCGGAACGCAGAAAGCGTACCGGCGATTCCAACGAACCGACACGCGTTAAGTACAAGAAGTTAAATGGCTAGTGCGTAGATTGGCGCCAGAGCAAGAACTAGAGTCCCAGCTCGTCTCGCATTTTCGCAAAACGTGCCTTCGCCTCATCCTTGCTCAGTGGGCGCGCGATCTTGTCGGGAAGAGGCGTAACTACTGCCGCTTCTAGCTGCTCTCCACTTATCACGCGCCGGCAAAGCAGCTGGTAGTGATAGTCGAACAGCGGGAAGGAGGCGGATTCGGACTCGCTCGCAAGAACAAACCAACCCGCGCCCTGCCCAGCTAGATACACCGCCTCATGACTCCATGGATAATCACGCTTAGGCGATGACGCTGCACAGGCTTCAATATAGGCCTGTCGCGGCGACGGCAAACCAAACAAATCTAATCCCTGCTCACAGGCCTTCACCAAGGCCGCTATCGACGGCAGATAATCCTGCGTTCGAATTACCTGCTTTGCCGCATGCACGATCTGCAGTGGAGAGTACTGCTCGAGAGTACCAAGCCAATACTTCTTGGCGATAATCTGGCTTTCCACATTGCTGAAGGCTTTATGAAATTGATTGTGATAAGCGAACTCAAATTCTGCGAAAATCTGATTTATCGCATCGACACGGTCGAGCTTGGCGTCATCGTTAAACTCGCCAGTGGATTCCGCCACACCCTCACTAACAATCGGAACGGATCTATTCCGCCCAACTTCGGTCAGCGATTCGCTGGAATCTTTCTTTAACTCTTTGCTGGCTTGATCCAACAAGGGATTGATTTTCTGCATAGCCTACATCTGCACCTTCAGTTTGTTTCAGCTGCCGCGCCCAGTCTTGTTTGATGAATTGTAGAAACACCGTGTTCCAAGATGACTTTACCTGCTGACTGTCTTTCCAATACATGACGAACTCGGGAATCTTGCTTTTAGCATACTCTTCATCGATTTCCGCCAACTGCAATATCTCGAAACAGTCATTGCTAGGCAGCCAATTCGCCTGAATCGCTTTCGGCGTATCATCGTAGCCAAATGAGGCCGAAAATTTCGCCCACTGTCTGCGTATGTGCTCGATGAACTTCGTATTCCATGCGCCGTTAACCATGCCCCGCTCGCGCCAGTAGAGCACAAACTCAGGGATAGCATCTTCTATAAAGCTGCTGTTAATACCCGAAATCTCTAAGATGCCAATCGCATCTCCACTAGGACGCCATGTAGCGGACATCTCGGTCGCAAGCTCAAAAGCCCCTTTGCGAGTTTGTTCGTTACGCCATTCCTTTAACACGTGCTTATAGAATGCATTTCCCCAAGAAAAGCGCGCCTGACCGCGGTCGCGCCAATAGCTAACGAACTCAGGGATAAGGGCATTTACAAATTCTTCTGGCACATTGTGTTGTTGGCATTTCTTGATCCAATCGAGACTGGGCTGCCAATCAGGCGCTATCAATGAGGCACTGCCACTACTGGGAATCGAGGGTGCCGAAATCGACGCTGCAGTTTGAGGCATTTCGGGCTGCCTGCTAGGCGCAGGCTGAACATTGACAGAATTGCTGCCTGCTGACTCGTTACTGGGATCGTCTATTGCAAAGAAGCTAGTGCGTGACTCGGCAATTGGATCAACAACTATGAGACCCAAATTCTGTAAGCTGTTCTGCACCCGGCGAATGTCTACGGTGCTCCAGAAAGGAAAAGCAGTCTGAAAATCGCTGTCGCTCAGCACGGCCCATTCCAGGTTCGGGTTCGACGCGCGTCGACAGATTTCCTTGCCGTGGATTAGCTCCGCCAAGACCTGCAGCATGACCGCCTCCTCCAAGCCTATGGTCGCCGCTAACGTGGGCGATATAATCAAGGGTCGTTCTGGCAGCAGTGAAGATTTCATGGTGAGTAGAATCGGTTGTCGTGCTTAGAGCTAGATGCTAAGAATTAGGCATCAAGAATTAAACGTAAGCCACTAGACGAAAAGAGATGAAATCGCCTAGCTGCAGTAGAAGTTGAGTTACTGATTCGATGCTAACACAGGATGTTTTCCGAACACACCGAACAGTGTGTACTGAATCAATTTTTGCCTTTGCAATTTCTTAGCTGTTAACCTACGCACAATGTATCAACAGCTTATTAAAGATTTTATCCAGCATGAGCGTCTCCCATCGACTTATTTGGAGGATGCGACGCAGTGCTTCTTACCGCTGGTTCGCGATATTGAAGCCCAACTTCAATCGAACCGGCAAGGCCCACTTCTAATCGGCATCAACGGCGCCCAAGGAACGGGAAAGTCTACGCTGGCAAATTTGCTGAGCTCCCTGCTCACGGGCAGCGGTCGGCGCGTAGCCAATCTTTCCATCGATGACTTCTACTATTCCAAGGCAAAGCGGCAGGAATTGGCGGATGAAATTCATCCCCTTTTACGATCACGCGGTGTGCCCGGCACCCACGATGTAGATCTCGCGCTGCACTTGCTTAAACAGCTCGCCGAGGCAGGCCCTGAGCAGCAAGTCACCCTTCCCGGATTCGACAAGTCGCTTGATGACTGCCGCCGGCTTGATGCCTGCCAGCAAATACGTGGGCCGGTAGACATTATCATTTTCGAAGGCTGGTTCGTTGGCGCAAAAGCGCAAGGCCAGGATGAGCTCACCCACCCCAGTAATGAATTGGAGATCAATGAAGATAGCGACGGTCGTTGGCGCGCCTACGTCAATCAAAAACTGGCGGGAAGCTACCAACCCCTATTCGAACAAATCCACATGCTGCTGATGTTACAAGCACCGGGATTCGAGCAAGTCTTAGAATGGCGTAGTTTGCAGGAAGAGAAGCTGCGAGCGCATGCGGCGAAGGATGCCAGCGGGATAATGGATCGCAAGGCTATCGAACGCTTCATTCAACATTTTGAGCGCCTCACGCGGCACTGCCTGCGGACGCTTCCAGATTCCGCAGACCGTGTCTTTCGGCTCGATGCCGAGCATCGCATCCACCTCAGTTAATCCCAAGATAACTCTGAGCTAAGGCTGTACTAAATCGACTCAACCATCTCTGGCTCTTTCGCCTTAGCAGCCTTACTCCCAAATAAGGGCTGCACCCAAACTCTCGCAAGCAATACGCACAACAACACCGCGGCTAGCTGCCTCCACAGTGGGTAGCTCTCGCCATGCACCATCATAGAAATCTGCAGCTCCCAGCCGTAAAAAGCATAGAGTTGATTCAAAATAAGTCCACAAGCTATTGCAGTCACGATCACACCCGTCATATAGGCGATTAGTGAGCGCATACCCAACTGTTCCTTGATCACTCCCATAGTTGCGATATTTGTAGCGGGGCCGGTCAGCATGAACACCAAAGCGGCGCCGGGTGAGATGCCAGCGAAGAGCAAGCCCGCAGCGACGGGAGTCGAGGCTGTTGCGCAGATATACATAGGTAGGCCTACGATCACCATGACGATCATGGCCAGCAAACCATCTCCCCACTGCAGTAAGAACGATTGCGGCACGACAGCGGTAATGATGGTCGCCGCCACTAAGCCGATTACCAGCCATTTCGCCGTATCGGAAATCATTCGGCCATAGCCGTATTGCACCGCAGCGACAAATTTCTCGCCTAGGCTGAGTTCTGTCTCAGGCTGTTCTTTTTTCTCACTGTGGCAGCAACTGCTTTCGGCCTTAACCGGTTCTGCTACCTCGTCCTCTTTGTCGAAGCTATTCACCAACACTCCAGCAATGATCGCGCTAGTCAGCGCTGCAATGGGCCTCGCGATCGCAAATACTGGACCGAGGACCGCATAGGAAAACGAGATCGAATCCACCCCTGTTTCTGGAGTGGCCACTAAAAAGGAAGATGTGGCGCCTTTGGATGCTCCTGCTTTGCGCACAGCCAACGCTGTGGGAATTACTCCACAGGAACACAGCGGCAAAGGCGCCCCAATAAGCGCACCCTTTACGATGGAGACGAAGCCCGGCTTTGCCAGCTGCTTGTGCACCCACTCGCTAGGAATAACTTGCGAGATGATCCCCGCCAACAAATAACCGATGAGCAGCCAAGGCGCACTCTCGACAAGTAAATTCCAAAAAATCGTCAGTAAGCTCATTTGATTAACCTCGCTTCGTTCTTGTCTTCTCTAGATAGCCCCGCATCGAGGGCCTCCATGATCGAGCAGTGGGTAGCATTCTCGGGGCCACCGCAGCAGCTCTCCAGCAGCAACTCTAGTGTCTGTTGCATAGATTGCAGCTCTGCCAATTTGGCGTTTACCTCAAGCAACTTCTTCTGAGTGATGTCAGTGACGTCCTGACAGCTGTGGCTGAGTTTATCCACTCGTATGGAGAGCAGCTGGCCAATATCCGCGAGAGAGAACCCGGTATTGCGCGCAGTCTTTACGAACTGCACACGGCGCACGTCAGAGTCGGTATAGAAGCGGTAACCTGCCTCGCTTCGATTGCTGGCATTAATCAGGCCGTGTTTCTCGTAATAGCGCAGGGTGTGGGCTGAAAGCCCCGTCTGCTGTGAGAGTTCACTAATCTTCAACATGTTCTCGACCCCAAAATCCACGCCAATTGGCTGAAACTTGGGACAAGTATAAGCTTAGAGCTAACTCTAAGGTCAATAGTTGATTTACTAAAAATAGCTTTGCCGGCGCAGAGCCTGACTATGCGCTCAGCCATGATCTTAACTGAGAGTACGACCTATCCAGTCAGCGATATCCACGATCTGCTGCGGGCACAGCGAATGCTCCATCGGGTAGCTGTTGTATTGGGGCTCGAATCCTAGGTTTTTCAGCGTAGCTACGCTCTTCTGCCCTAGCGCCTCGGCAACTACTGGATCCCTGCTGCCGTGGCAGACCAATATCGGCATGCCGCTTTGGATAGGATTGACCTTGATGCTGTCCGCGGTCGCGAAATAGGTTGATAGCGCCATTATGCCCGCCAGCGGCTTTGGATAGGTCAGCCCGGCTTCGAAGGAAACCGCGCCGCCCTGCGAGAAGCCTGCGACGATGATGCGACTGCTGTCGACACCGCGCTCGATCTCTCTGTCGATAAGCGCGTGCACCGCCGCTGCTGACTGCTGCAGTTGCTCTTCATCGACGTGTCTGTCTATATCCATCTCTTTGATGTCGTACCAAGCGGGCATTACGAAGCCGTTGTTGATAGATACCGGGATAGAAGGCGCATGGGGGAAAATAAAACGTATCCCAAAACTATCCGGCAAGCTCAATTGCGGCACGAGCGGCGCAAAGTCACTACCATCCGCGCCAAGACCGTGCAGCCAAATAATCGACGCATTCACAGCCGCGCCATTGGGCGAGTCCATCTCAATTGCAGGTAGTAATTCCATAACGCCTCTTGCCTCTTTTATTGTCATCCTGATTCCCCGCGCGCAGCGTACTCAGACGTTGGGCAGATCGAGTTTATAGCAGGCGCGGTATCGTCTCGCAACTCATGAATTACGATTTTCATCTTCGGGTTTCTGTGTTTTACTCATTACGAATTGGTAGTGCAGAGCATACGAATTGGTAGTGCAGATGCACAATAATAGTTTACATTGCGTTGGAGCAAAATGATGAAAATATTGGAACAGCAAATCAGCCTAGCAAAGTCTAGGCGTGCTCCGGTTTCTTTACTCGCAGTCTTCCTGTTATTTACAGCTTTTGTTT
Organism: Pseudomonadota bacterium; assembly: GCA_027592275.1. Classification (GTDB taxonomy): domain Bacteria; phylum Pseudomonadota; class Gammaproteobacteria; order Pseudomonadales; family Pseudohongiellaceae; genus UBA9145. Next base: position 43,800 of record JAQCKF010000011.1, on the reverse strand, counting down.
CAGCCCCATTCTCTTTCGCGCAGGAACAAAGCGATCCACGCTGGGTTACTACTTGGAGTACTTCGCCAAGCACTCTGCCCGGAGAAGATGATCCGGAAGATAGTCCGCAAAATCAAACGCTGCGTTTAATCGTCCACAGCAGCGTGGGTGGCGACAGCGTGCGCATTCGTCTAAGTAATGCCCATGGCAATGAAGCGATGAAAATTGGCGCTGCCAGCATTGCATTGCAATCTGAAGGAAGTTCAATCCAGTCAGGGACTAGTAAGTCGCTGCAATTCGCGGGTCAGTCCTCAATCTCAATACCCAAAGGAGCAGTTGTTTTTAGCGACCCACTCACCTACGACCTGCCGGAGATGACAAACCTAAGCGTTAGTCTCTATCTTCCACAAGACAATGGATTTCTAACCGCCCATGCGCTGTCGAATCAAACCAACTATATGTCGGACGGCTCAGATCAGACAAACTCTGTGAACCTCACCGACCCAGCAGAGACTGCGGCCTGGCCTCTACTGACCGCCATCGACGTAATTAATACCGATTCGATTTCCGCAATCGCCGTAGTGGGAGATTCCATCACCGATGGCTGGGGGTCAACCGCGAGTGCCAATCAGCGATGGCCTAACCATTTTACCAGAAGACTCTTCGCCGACAGCGGCTCGAAGAAGTATGCCGTGGTGAACGCAGGCATAAGCGGAAATAGGGTTACGAGTCAGGGCAACTCGCTCTTCGGGCAGAACCTACAGGCTCGCTTCGAACGCGATGTGCTCGCGCTAAGCAATGTGACGCATATAGTCCTAATGGAAGGCATCAACGACATCGGCATGTCTCCCAGTGGTAGTTTACCATCAGCTGCACAAGTCATCGGCGGCTACCGGCAGGTCATGGCCCGCGCTCATGCCCAAGGAATAAAAGTTATAGGCGCCACACTCACTCCCTATAAAGGCGCGGCCTACTTCACGGCAGAGGGAGAGCTTGTAAGGCAGGAAATCAATACCTTCATTCGCAGCGGAGGCGAGTTCGATGGTGTTATCGATTTTGAGAAGGCGGTGCAAGACCCTGCCAATCCGAGTCGGATTCTCCCCGAATTTACCGAAGACAATTTGCACCCCAACGATGCCGGCTATGCGGCGATGGCCAATATCGTAGAACTCGATCTATTCGATTGAATGGATTGATGACCGCATCGCTAAGCATGAATTCTGTCCTACCTCAGCAATACTTATCCGAGCACGAACCGGGTGGCAACTGAACTAAGCTAAAAACCACGCATTAATTAAAAACGGGAAACTATGAGCGATTCACTATCCAATAAATTCGAAGAACTGATTGGCCTGAACTACCAACTCTATAACGGCTTGTTTCTCACTCTGCCACTGGATGCGGTAGAAAAGACTGGATTGCTATTACCCTTGTTAGATGCCGCTTGCCAGCAAGGCCTCATTGACGGCAAGAACCCAGATGTAATAATCGAAGAATTTTTCGAACTGCACAAACCACATTTTACCGCTACTGATAAGAACAACTTCCTATTCAAGGTCATTCAATACGTCGAACGGCAAGTAGTTCTAGTTGACGCACTCGAAGACGCCGCCTATAGCAAGATGCATCAGGTCGACAAGCTTAAAATATTACAGACTGTGATTGAGAACGTCGAGTCGGACAATCTAAGTGAAGAATTTTCGGCGATACTTAAAAAATTCGGCATACGCGTAACACTGACAGCACATCCCACACAATTTTATCCGGGTCCGGTACTCGCAATCATCAATGATTTGACACGTGCTATTGCTCGTAATGATAATTCTGAGGTGAGAAATCTTCTACAGCAACTGGGCAACACGCCATTCTCAAGAAAAACCAAACCGTCTCCCTATGACGAGGCCGTGCTGCTCAGCTGGTATCTCGGCAATATTTTCTATCCAGTAATGGGACAAATAATAGACAAGTTCGCGGGTCGCTACGAACGCGCCGTGCTTGAGAATCAGAAACTCATGACAATTGGTTTCTGGCCAGGCGGCGACCGTGATGGAAATCCATTCGTAAATGTCGACACGACTCGTCGCGTCGCCGCGAAGCTGCGCTATAGCATCGCCAGCTGCTATCACCGCGAAGTTCGCGAACTTAAGCGGCGACTCACCTTCAAGGGAACCTACGAAATTCTTGATGAAATCGAGAAGCAACTGCACGACGAAATGTCCGAGAGCAAGCCTGTCTACACACTGAATGCAGAGACATTAATCGCGAAGCTCAATGATATAGAGACGATCCTGTTGGAGCAGAATCAGGGCCTATTCATAGAGAAGCTACGCTCGTTCCGGCGCAAGGTAACCCTCTTCGGTTTCTATTTCGCTAGCCTCGATATTCGTCAAGACAGCCGGGTAATTTCTCGCGCACTCGACGCGGTCATTGAAGAGAATTCCGCACTTTTTGCGGGATTGAATGATCTTAGTGAGGCAGAACAGGTTGAGAAATTGCTAAATATCTCCGGTAGTGTCGACATTCCCTCGCTTGATGATGAAGTATTGCTAGACACTGTGGGTTCGTTTTCGCTTATCGATGACATTCAATCCCTCAACGGAGAGCAGGGCTGCCATCGCTATATAATCAGCAATTGCCATGGACCGATTGATATAGCGCGGGTCTATACTTTTTTCCAACTATCTGGATGGAAAGAAAAAAGCCTGAGCGTAGACATCGTTCCACTCTTCGAATCAATCAACGATCTGGATAATGCTGGCGAGTACATGCGCAGCATCTATGGGAATCCGATATACAAGCAGCATCTCGTCAACCGTGGCAATCGACAAACCATCATGCTCGGATTCTCTGATGGCACAAAAGATGGTGGCTACTTGATGGCAAACTGGGCCATCTATAAGGCGAAAGAGGATCTAACTGCGGTGTCCAGGGAAGCAGGCATCGAAGTCATCTTCTTCGACGGTCGCGGCGGCCCCACGGCTCGCGGCGGCGGCAACGCCTATCTATTCTACGCTGCACTGGGAAAGAAGATTGAAAGCAACGAGATTCAGATGACTGTGCAGGGGCAGACCATCAGCTCTAACTATGGCGTAAAACCCGCAGCAAAACACAACTTAAGTCTGCTGCTCGCTGCCGGCTTGGAAAACAATCTCTATGACCGTGCGCAGAGGGAGCTGAACGATGAGCAGAGCAGCCTAATCCAGTCGCTATCCACTGCGAGTCTTAGAAAGTACGAGTCTTTGAAGCAACACGAGTTGTTCCTGCCATATCTGGAAGAGATGAGTACACTGCACTACTACAATATGACAAACATTGGCAGTCGGCCCGCAAAAAGGGGTGATAGTTCCGAGTTAAAATTTGAGGATCTTCGAGCGATACCTTTCGTAGGAGCCTGGGCGCAGCTTAAACAGAACGTGCCTGGCTACTATGGCCTCGGCACCGCGCTAGCGGAGCAAGAAAGCGCGGGGCAGCTTGATGCCTATATCCAACTTTATAAAGACTCGGGTTTCTTTCGCGCATTGATCGCCAACGGTATGCAGAATCTCGCCAAGACCAACTTTCATTTGACCCGTTATATGGAGGAAGACGAGCGCTTCGGCGATTTCTGGAGGATGATTCATGCGGAGCACCAACTTACTCATGAAATGGTCTTGAAGGTAGCAGAACAAGACTTCCTGCTGCAGGATAATCCTCGAGCCAGACTTAGCATCGAGCTACGCGAGCGCATCGTTCTGCCACTTCTAGTAACGCAGCAATTCGCCTTGATGAAAATCAACGAGATAAGAGCCGTCGATGAAGACAATCTGCGGATCGAAGACTTCGAGAAGATGGTCGTGCGCTCACTGTATGGCAATATTAATGCTTCGAGAAATTCTGCCTAGTTAATTCTCCATAGGCAACGCTGCAAAAAGACTCGCTGTAACTGCTTACGTGCTTACCTACTGTCTGCTCTTCTGCATCTCCAGCCAGGAGCGCAACATGGTAGTGACGAATTGAATATCACCGGTATTCTGTGAGTTGTGGCCTATCCCTGGCAGCGTCACCAAAGTAAAGTCTCGCCCCATTGATTCCCACGTGTCATTGAGCGACTCGTTAACATAGGCGCCGTCGTCCAGGCCATGAAACTCCAATACAGGAACATCAATGAGCACGATTGGCGATTCATCCACCATTCAGGGTGGCTTCGGATAGTAGGCGCGGTAGTAGTTCAGCATCGCCTCGTAGTCTGAGCGCTGATAGGCCGATAGATAGCGCTCATACCAAACAGTACCCTGATGACTTCCTGCGCGACGCTCCGCGTCCATGCCACCGAGATCTCCCTCGCTATTGGTAAATCTTGCTATGTAGGCGCTACGCTCTTTCTGTTCATTGTTGAGCGCCATCTCACGCTTGCGCGATCGAGGATGAGGCCTGTTAAAGATCACTAGATTCTCGGTCTTGTGTGGGTAGGCCTCAGCGAAGGACCAGGCAATTATGCCTCCCCAATCGTGGCCGACTATTGTGGCGCTCTGCTCACCTAGGTCATCCATGACCGCCACCACATCAGACGTCAGATGCGGTAACTGGTAATTCTCCACTCCCTGGGGTTTGTCACTGCGGTTGTAGCCACGTAGCGAGATTGCAACAACCTGGTAGTCATCCGCCAGCGCAGCCATCTGATAGCGCCAGTCATACCATTGATTCGGAAAACCATGGATGAAGACAAGCAGCGGCCCTTCGCCTAGGCTCACATAATGAATATTGACGCCATCGTTGTCGGCGTAGTGGTGCTCCACAAGATCATACAGATCGTCGACATCGACCTGAGCATTGGCTTGATTTGTCAGTAGCATCGACAGGATAAAAGGTAAAACAGCAAGCTTTGACACTAACATTCTCCCAATAAACACACTTTAAGCAAGAATAGGCGTAGCTAAGCGCGGAGTCCATACGCAATTCCTAGTCGCTTGTTACTCCCCACTCAGTGCCGCTTTCCTTTGCAAGATCAGGCTAGACCCAATACCATGCGGTGCGAATAAACGCTCGATCAATATCCGGAGAAATTCATGAAATCCTTAGTCTCACTAAAGTCACTGAAAATGGCTCTACTACTCTGTTTCTCGCTGACAGCCATTAGCCAAAGCAATTCACAGGAGCAAGACAAACAGTTAGACGTAACCGAGGATCTGTTTAAGTGTCTAACCGAGATGACCAGATCATCGACTGGCGCCTTCTTCGTGGACAATATGCTAGGCGACATTGACGCTACTCTCGCCGTTGCAAATTCGGCAACCGGCGGAGAATATCCAGCAGGCTCCGTAATCTCCTTGGTTCCTAGCGAAGTGATGATCAAACACGACGCTGGCTGGAATACAGCTACGAATGACTGGGAGTTTTTCGAGCTTACTGTATCCGCAGCTGGTTCTGAGATCGCTGTTCGTGGCACAACTGAAGTTGTGAACCAATTCGGTGGCAATTGCTTCGGTTGCCATATGCTAGCCACACCCGAATGGGACCTAATTTGCGGCACAGGTCATGGCTGCGCGCCACTTCCGATCGACCGTGAGACAATCGCGAATATCCAGAACAGCGACCCACGCTGCATGAAAGAAGACTAGAGCGGCGCTCGATCTATAATGCTGCTGATTTCGAACCACGGAATCGGCAGTAATCTCAGCGCAACTCCCCGCAAGCACCAATTTGTAACACAATTCCTTTTGAAACCTGCTCCACAACCTGAAATACTCTAGCGCTCAATAAGAAACAGTGCCCATAAACGAATTTTCATAACTTAGGTAAGTTGCATATGTTCAATCTAAAACAACGAATAGTCCTATCACTTAGCGCTTTTTTGCTTAGCGTGGCTTCGATGCCCACCTTAGCCCAGACCGACTGGCCTGAGGTACCTCCGACTGAGGCGCCAGCGCACTGGGGCGCTGTTTCGGCTAACTTCGAAGAGATCCCCTATCCCTACCCGGTGCACTTCCTGGAATTGAATCGCTTCCAGCAAGATATCCGCATGGCCTATATGGATGTGCCTCCAAGTGGACCAGCAAACGGCCAGACAGTATTCATCCAACATGGGATGAATTTCTACTCCGAAGCCTATACACCCACTATCAAAGCTTTATCAGCCGCAGGCTTTCGGGTCCTAGCCGTGGATAGAATTGGATATGGCAAGTCAACTAAGCCGATTCTTCCGTATAGCTTCAATTTCGTAGCAGCGAATATGAAGTCGTTGTTAGATGAACTGGGAATTGATGAAGTGGCAATCGTTGGACACTCAATGGGTGGGATGACGGTGAGCCGTTTCGCGATGGTATATCCAGACATCACGACTCACGTAGTAATGGTAAATCAGATCGGCCTAACCGATCAGCGCCAGAGTCGACCTTGGAGAGATCCTTTCATTGAGGGAGGAACGACTACGTACCAGTCAATCCTGCGCGGTCATCAGAATTATTTCCCACTGCGTTGGCCACCAGAGCATCTAGAATTCGTGCGCCGCCAATTTGGACAAACCATGAGTGGCGAATGGAATCGCGTAGCGCAAGTTCGCAGATTGCAGGGTCAGATGCTCTATGATGATCCAGTCGTCTATGATTGGCAGCATATCGCAACGAAGGCATTGGTTATCGGTGGTGAAGAAGATGGCCTAGTCGATGATTTTCCAACGCTCGCGCACAATGTGAATAACCAGCTACAAAACTCGACCATACTGCTCTATCCGGGTGTCGGGCATGCCCCGCAGATTGAAATACCCGATCTGTTCCACGCTGACTTGATTCGCTTCCTCAAGTCCGATCCGAACGCTCCAGCCAGCGCATGGAAGTAAGGCTGGGAAACAGATAGGCAATTGTAGAACTGAGAAAGAAGAATTAAAAAAGCCCCCTGACCATTTGGTCAGCGGGCTTTTTTTTACTTTCTTTTGCCTGCCTTCTTTTACCTATCTGGTATCTCTACCACGTCGAAGACTACCGCTAGTCTAGTGACTGTCGTCGCCACCTACTATCGCGCCAGGTAATGCCATGGCGGTAAGCCTAGCTCCATTCTGCAGCATCACATACTGATGGCCATCATGTTGGTAGGTCATCATGCCGTAGCGGCTGAGTTCAGTGGTTTCGATTCGCGCTAGCTCTTCGCCGGTACGCTTATCTATCGCGAACAAGTGCGGCGTACCATCTCCAACCGCACCGGAATACATCAGCATGTTCTTAGTAACTACCATAGTCGCCTTGGAGCCGCTTCCGGTATTGCCTACATCGACGCCAGCAAGCAACGGATGATTAGCAATACTATCCGGCGTCTCTCCAACAGGCAGCGTGAACAAGGTTTCACCCGTGTTCATGTCGATAGCCTGAATACGGCTATAAGGTGGCTTAGTTATAGGAATGCCCTGAATACGGCCTGGCGATGCAGAACGGACAACGGCGTAGTCGGCGAAGGTTGTCCCAGTCGGAGCGTTCCATCGCAGATCAGCCTCGGCACCCGGGCCAAGTACTCGCGCCGTGCAACCGGTGCTCGAGGTTACATAGAGAATGCCTAACTCAGGATCCGCTGCGGCCGGTCCATTGATGTTGGCTCCACCGCCGCCGCCAGGGCACCAAAGTGCAGCCGTCTTACCCAACTCGTTGTCATAATGCAGAGGCGGATTAAAAAGTGGTCCGATCTCGAATTCAGACACAGCCTCTATCGCAAGTCTACGTAGCTCAGGCGTGAAGTCGACGAGATCATTGATAGAGATACCCTGTAATTCAAATGGCTCGGGCTTGGTTGGGAATGGCTGAGTCGGGGCGAGCTTTTCACCAGGCACCTGTGAGCTTGGTACAGGACGCTCTACCATCGGCCACAACGGCTCACCAGTCTCACGGTTGAAGGCATACACGAAACCCTGCTTCGTCGCCTGCGCGATTGCTGGCACCGCGCGGCCTTCGATATTTACATCCAATAAAACCGGAGCAGTCGGCGTGTCATAGTTCCAGATGTCGTGATGCACCATCTGATAATGCCATTCTCTAGCGCCAGTATCGGCATCGAGAGCAATCAGGCTCGCGGAAAATAAATTGTCACCCGGTCGGAAACCACCGTAGAAATCGATAGTCGCGCTATTAGTCGGAATATAGACAAGATTAAGTTCCTGATCGGCAGACAGCGGTGCCCAAGAGGACACGTCACCAGTCCACTGCCAGGCATCGTTTTCCCAAGTCTCGTGACCGTATTCGCCGGGACGGGGAATCACATTGAACTTCCACTTGAAGTCACCCGTTGCCGCATCGTAGGCGAGGATGTCCCCTGGAATATTCTCGATTCGCGCCTGGTTGTAGCCCTGTTCGGCCGAGTTGCCAACGATGATCGTGCCATTGACTACAATCGGCGGCGAAGAGGAAGTGATATAGCCAGTCTCTAGTGGAATTCCCTCATACGGATCGTAGGGGTGGCCTAAGTCGGCTAGTAGATCAACAACCCCCGTTGCTGGGAAGCCATCCACAGGAACCTGACCACCGAAGCCCTCCAAAGGAGCACCGGTCTCAAGGTCCAATGCCGTGAGGAAGAACGCCGGCGAAGTTATGTAGACCACCTTGCGGCCGTTGACCTCGGCGATGGTGACGCCCTTACCGTAATCTTTGCGCATGGAATATTCGTAGCGAGCAGTCTTCGGCTCGACATAAGTCCAGAGGGTCTCACCACTCTTTGCGTCGATAGCAATCACGTAGCGACGCGGTCCTGCTACGGTAATAATTTTTCCGTCGACGTAGCTCGGCGTTGAGCGTCCGCTCGCCGCGTTGAAGCTTGCGCCATCCCAGACCCATGCCTCTTCTAATTCTTCGAAATTCTCTGGCGTGATTTCATCAACACCCAGGTAACGGGTGTGTGCATAGTCACTACCTAAGGTTAGCCATTCTACAGAATCCAGTGCCAAAGCAAGTGAACTGACACAAGCAATAAGCGAGGCAGTAATTCCCCCGAATACCCACTCGACTAATTTAGATCTAGTAAAATAATTCATCACTTTGATACCTCATTCTTTTCAATTTTGTAGAGTTCTCATCGAGTGGGGAAATGCCAGAATCGGTTCTCCCAGCCATTCGGTCAAAAACGAGCGCGTCTCTCCCTCTCGCTAAAGTAATAGATACAGTCAGTACCTGCAAGCCATATATCCGGGAAAAACCTCTGTAAAAATAGGCCCTTTACGCCAATACGCGCACTTCGTGCTGGGGGAACGGGATGGAAATATGCGCCTCACTCAGCGCGTCTTTAATCGCTTGATTCGAAGCAAATCGGATCTTATGGAAACTTTCGGTTTTCGCCCAAGCACGTACCGCGATATTGATTGAACTGTCGCCGAACTCATCGATGCCGATCTGAATAGCGCGCTCCTTGCTAAGGCCATCTACAGCCGCAAGCTTGGATGAAATCGCTTTCATCGCCGCATCCGTGTCGCCGTCATAGGCAACTCCAACAGAAAGCTCCAAGATCGTATCGGTTTGCGAATTATGCAATATCTCACCAACTATGTGTTTATTGGGGATGATGATGAGTTCCTCATCTTCATTACTAAGAAGCGTAAAGGCCAGGTGTACTTCCTTAACCACGCCGAACACGCCATCAACTCTGATGGTGTCTCCTATCACGAACGGACGAGTGAAGATGATGCTCAAGCCCGCTCCATAATTCGAAAGTAATCCCTGAACAGCCAATCCAGCACCCAAACCTAGAGCGCCGACGGCAGCTATGAAAGGCGTAACTTGAATACCCATTTTCGGCAGCGCTATAAGCACCGCAAAGACGATGATGGCTATGCGGGCTGCACTGGCAAAAAATCGACTGAGGGTTATATCTAATGACTTTTTGGCACACAAAATTAGCACCAAATTACTAACTCTCCTGCCAATAAATACGCCTACGACTAAGACGACGATCGCCCCGAATATTTAGAAGCTATAAGTGACCATGTAGGTCACGAGCATGTTGTAGAGTTCATTCACCTGTTCTAATTCTGCTTGGCCCATAATTTTTATTCTATTGTTGCCGATTAACTCGCGTATCATGTGAATCTCATATTCTGCCACGTCAACACGCGTGGGCAAACAATAGGCTGCTCAATCTTTCCATGAATTCCGATATCGACGAAAACTCAATGCAGGACGAAGGCGTGGCGATGCTTATAAATCGCCTTCGCAAGAATCAGCGCCTACTAGGAAAGTGGGCAAGACAGCAGAACATTGAGTGCTATCGTGTATACGATCGCGATCTGCCGGAATATGCGTTCGCTATCGATTGTTATGGCGAGTACGTGCAGATGGCGGAGTACCAGGCCCCCTCGGAGATCGACGAGTCAAAAGTGAGCGCGAGACGAGAGCAGGCGATAGCGGCTGTTCAAGAAGTCTTCGGACTGGCGCGTGAAAATATTATGCTGAAGTCCCGCGAACGTCAGCGCGGCACACAGCAGTATGAGGCTCAAGACCAGAGCAAATCATTCTTTGTCGTGAATGAGGGTCCTGCACGACTTTGGATAAATTTGAAAGACTATCTGGATACCGGGTTATTTTTGGATCATCGACCTATACGCCAATTCATTCGCGAGAATGCCAAAGGGAAAAGTTTTCTGAATTTATTCTGTTATACCGCGAGCGCTAGCGTGCAGGCCGCTCTAGGTGGTGCCACTTCCACATTGAGCATCGACCTCTCCAACACCTACCTCGATTGGGCACGACGGAATTTTCTTCTGAATAAGATAGGTGGAAAAAACCATCGCCTGAAGAAGGCCGATTGCATCGACTATCTCAGCTCGAAATATGAAAAATTTGATTTGATATTCCTCGACCCGCCTACTTTTTCAAACTCGAAGAGCAGTAGCAATGTTTTGGATATTGAGAAGGATCATGGCTCGCTCATCCGCAATGCCATGAACAAGCTAGAGAGAGACGGCCTATTAATTTTCTCCACCAACAAGCTCAACTTTAAACTAGACAGCGAAAGCCTAAAGAAGTTCGAGATTCGTGACTACACCAAATCCAGCCTCGGTAAGGATTTCCAGCGGCAGAAGAAGATTCATCAGACTTGGCTTATCAGTCATAAATGGTCACCCCCGACTTACTAGTTATCAACTTGCACCGAGGCAGCTTGCGGCTTAACATCCATCCTATGAAAACTGCTACCAACATCACGCGCCTACTCTCTTTTCCCCTTATAGGCCTTCTGCTGAGCTTGCACTGGGCTGCTGCCCTCGCAGCGGATACCAGTAGCCCTCCACTTATCGGCTCTTGGGGTGGACCATTGGTTATCGGTGAAGATGATCTAGGTCTTATCTTCAATTTCTCCATGGCAGATGGTGAATACTCCGCCAGCATTATCAGCGATGGATTAGGCGTCTATGGCATGCCGGCGGACAGAGTGAGGCTCAATGGCCGCTCGCTCACGGTAGTGATTGGCAGACTAGATGTTGAGTTCACCGGCACCCTGCGATTCGACGAGGCGGGTGAAAAATTGCTGCGTATAGACGCAAATTGGTTTCAAGGAAGTGAGATGGTACCGGTGGTATTGAGACCAGTTGAGTAAGCTTAGGAGCCTCTGTGCGCGCGAGACACCGCCCGAAGGGGCCTAAAGCCCCAGAGTAGCTATAATCTGGACAGAGGCTCTTTAGATGTAGCGACTCAAGTTTCTGTTTGCTCGTCCGAGTCGCTCAGACAAGACTTTTACGATGTAGGTATGCAGCGCCGCTGTGGATGCAGGAAATCTTCGTGACATCTCCTCCAACTTCTCTTTATCCAATCTAAACAGGCGAGCATCGCTTTCGATGCGCACACTGGCTGTTCGATTCTCGCCAGTATAGATAGCCGTCTCACCCAAGATTGCACCGGCCTTGTACTTGCGTAATATTCGCTCCGCCTGTCGAGGAATCTTAAGAACAACTACCACGGTGCCCGAGCCGACAAAATACAGACTCTCCCCTTTATCGCCTTCTTTAAATAAGTATTCGCCCGCCGTTCTGTTCTCGACGACGAAGAAGTCGGACAACAATTTGACATCTGCCTCTTCATAAGCGATGCGGCCGAGAACGTCGTGCATGTCTAGGTTTTGCTCTTCGTCGTTCAAGTTTAAATCTTGAAGTATGCGTCGCTCACACCAATCGACCGCCGTATCCAGTTGTTCTTTGTAGTGTCTTTCCAGTCGTTGATCGCCAAAGGTAAAGAAACCATGCTTAACCAATTGCTTGATCGACTTCTCGTCGGCGCTGCTAATTACGGTATGAAAACCAATCCGATCACTAAGCTGCGCTAGCTTGGAGAAGGTTACGATCGCGGAGGTGTCTAGCTGACTGACGTGATGAAAGTCCAGTACGAGGAAGTCGAATTTACTACCGTCTAGCTCCATTATTCTATTACGGATGGACGTAATCAATTTATCTGCCGTGCCGAAGAAAATGAATCCCTGGAGCACCATGATAAGTACACGGTGTCCCTCTTTATTCAGTAACTCTCGCGTTTCAAGATCACGATCGACATTACTAGCATGGTCGCTACCATTGGTTTCGATTTTAATCACGCTGAGTTGCGAGTAGTTCACGACGAACAAAATAATGGCAACGAAAAATCCGAACGTCACTCCCTGCAGGATATCGGAGAAGATAATGACGACGAGGATAAGTATGACTACGACATAGTCAGATAGAGGTAATTCATCTCGCGCCTTCCACACCCAGTCGATAAGAAATTCCAAACCAACGTAGATAAGCAATCCACCGAGAAGAAATGTTGGCACCAATTCCATAAACTCGGTGCCCGCTAGAATTGCGGCTGCTACCAAGAGAGAATTGACGATGCCCATGAGCCTATCTTTGCCGCCTAGCCTATCCACTAATGCGGTATCCGATGCATCATGCACACCAGGAAAGCCGCCTAGCATCCCATTCACCACATTGGTATAACCCATAACTTCTAGTTCATGGTCGGGATTCAAATCTTGCTTAGCAAGGAGCTCGATACCAGAAACATCGAGCAAGAGCATCATAGAACACAGCAGTGCCACAACTACGATGCCGCCGAGTTGCTCCCAAATAGCTATCCATTTCACTTCCTGCAGATACTCCCAATGGAAAACCGGGACCAGCGTGCCTGCGGATTCGATGATAGGTAGGAGGCCATTCTCAGCAGCCTGTTCGCGGCTGATTCCACCCATCGCCAGCACCCCATAGAACAAGAGCACTGACAACAACAAGATACCTGGCACCGAGAGACGGTTGTCACGGAACATCTTGCCGATGATTAGACAGAGCGCTAGCACGACGGCAGGCGTCACCAGTTGAATGAATTTGGGGTCAGTAATAGAGCTTAGTTCGGCGTCGCGACCACTGGCTACAGTGAGACCACCCTGTATGAAGATGTAGCCAATGCCAGCAAAAAATCCTCCGGTGACCGGGTAGGGAATGTAACGAACTAGATTTCCGAGCTTGAGGCGGCCTAAGAGCAACAGGAATAGGCCTGCAAAAGTCGTCGTAACCATTATGGCGACGATGATTGTGGCCTCCGCCCCGATCGAATATTCGGAGCCGAAGCTGACATAGATACTGCTAACAATTACCGCAAATACTGGAATGAGGCCATTGCGAGGGGAGCAAACGACAGCTTTATAGCCACTAAACAGCGTGCCGCCTAAGCCAGTCACCAACGTACCGATCAGCAATATAGCGATACCCGGCACCATAAGTCGCTGATCTGTCTAGGCAAATAACAACGCCGCTACTGACACAGCCACAGAGATGTTGACCAGTGCAATTAGAGCGCCTGAGATAATATTGGCTATATGACTAGACTGCATCTGCATAATTTATTGTTTTTAATGAAGACCTGAGGATACTACCGGCTAGCGCGTGATACCAGCATGATCCCCACTATACGGCCTTCTACGGCATCATTAACTGCCTATGTTTTCCCAGACTTTGCCGTGTTTTGTCATCGAAAAGAGCATTCGTGCGTTAGTAATGGAGTAAATTGAACAAACTCAAAGGCCAGTTGTCGAAATGAGAGTAATTTGATCGTTCTGAGACAGACTTCAAGGAAAGTCAGACTCACGGGAATAAACTAGGACTGCCGCCTGTCTTTGATAGTATCTCTACACTATAATTCTTCAATTCGGAATTCTTGGACTCGGCATAGCCACCGGCGACCGGCCCCACAAGGAATGTTGAATATGACACTTTCACCCCCTTTACTGTTTTCCAGCCCAGCTTCTACTAGAGGGAATCTCATGAACGCATTTCTCAATACGCACGCGAAACGCCTCGTAACCGTTCTTACTTGCTCCCTATGTCTGTTCGCTTTTTCTTTTGCATCTGCGACTACGATCCTCGGAATGGATATAGACAAGGTCGCAGCCGACGCGGAATTCGTTTTCGAAGGCTCTGTGATAAATAGCGAGACGCGCCAAGATAGTAACAGCGGCATCATCAGCACCTATGTCACCTTTCAAATCAACGACATCATTAAGGGGGACTATTCCGGTGAATCGGTAGAACTCAAATTCATGGGCGGCGCATTCAATGGCCAGATTGTACAAGTCAGCGGCATGCGTGTTCCAGAGATGAATGAACAGGGAATCTATTTCGTCGAGTCCATGTCTCGAGATCTAATCAATCCCCTCATCGGTTGGTCACAGGGACATTTCATCATCGTAGATGATAACGGTACGCGCAGGGTCAGTACCGCTGGCAATCAGCCAGTGCTTGATGTTGAGGCAGTATCGTCTATACCTAGCAGCATCAAGAAGCCACTATCGATTGCGGAAGGCAACACCGATATCGCGGCCGGCGTCATGACCCAAACCAGTTCGATCATGGTCGAACGCGCTCTGACTGTTGAGCAATTCAAGTCACGTATTGCCGATCTGTTAGCGAACTAGGGAATTAGTTGTTGAGAATCTCCGCCCTACTGCTAATCACTCTTCTTAGTATCAATTCTAGTCACGCGTTCGAGGTTTCAGAGAATTTCTGGGAAAACGGACAGGCTGTCTTTCATGTCGGTATTAGCGGAAGCTCTCCAACCGGTGGAACATGGAACGATGCCTTCAAACGATCGATGTCTGCTTGGAGCGATGTCAGTTCCTTTGAATTTGTGGCAGTTGATGACTACCTCGACCCCTGCATAGATCGCGAGCAAGGGCTATTCGGTGACGGCTCGACTGGTATCGATTTTAGCGCGTCTGTTTGTGGCAGTGAGTTCGGCGAAAGCACTTTGGCGGTTACGCTTAGTGCCGGTAGCTGCCAAAACCCGCAATGTACCGGTGGCTTCCTCATCACTGATGCCGATATCGTGTTCAACAGCGCTGAGGCTTGGGATGTTTATAGCGGATCGTTGCGCTTCGATGGAACTAGCGAATTTGAACGCGTAGCTCTGCATGAGCTAGGACATGCATTAGGGCTCAACCACTCGAACGCGAATGCCGCGATCATGCGCGCATTCGTATCTGACGCAGACTCATTGCAGAGCGACGACATCGCTGGCATAACTTTTATCTACGGGGCAACCGAGGTGGCGCAAGAGATTACTCTTGCGAACATCTACGGCGTTACGCGTTACCCTCGTGTCTCCAGACAACGCGACCATCTCAGGATCTAGCTCTAGCAACAATCTCAGCGGCACTCTAGGCAGCAGCGACAATCAACTAGATGGGAAGTCACTCGATCTGTACCAATACACCTTCGAGAATGATTCAACGATAGATATTCAGCTCGATTCACAGTCCTTCGACCCGTTTCTCTATCTTGTTAGAGTTTCCGCAACGCAGGCAGCACTGCCCAGCTTCACCTTTACCGACGACAATTCTGGGTCGGGCAACAACGCGAGAATCAATCGCAGCATCCAGGCAGGAACTTACTGGCTAGGCGTAACTAGTTTCGATCCTAGTGAATCTGGCAGCTACGACATCGCGATCACACTCGTTCTTCCCTAGCTGCCTTGCTAGCTACTTCTCTAGATAGATCAATCCACCGCCATGCGCACCATAGCGACGCGCTTGGGCACCTGCCCCACGGGGATCTTTGCGATGGCTTCCATTTTAATAGCATCCACGGCGTAGGTAACATTGTCACCCGCAGCACCGATATACGCCCGTTTTCCATCGGGCGTGAATGTAATCCACTCTGGGTGCTGACCTACGAAAACGCGCCCAATCTCTTCCAGATCAGGTAGGGAATGGATATAGACGTGACTATAAACCTTGCTTGTCGACCAGAGCATCGTGCCGTCTGGGGATACCGCCAAGCCATGTGCAGGCGCACCCTGCAAACCATCCAGATGAGCCTCCTCTCCCGGCACTGCGGGATGCTCTACGCGCGCAACCTCCTTCCTACTCGCGAAATCGACGACCGCGAAGCCGTGAAAACCAGATAGCTGCACAAATATATTCTTGGTTGAACCATCGGCGTTCGTATCGAACGTCATAGGCCGGATTCCAGAGCTCATCTCTAGCTCCCAAACCAATTCATCCGTGCTGGTGTCGATGACGTTGATGGTACTGGTTTGAATCGAACCGGCTACGGCGTAACGGCTATCTGGCGTCACGTAGACGTTGTGAATGGCGCCATTCACGGGCAGTGTCTTCACGTTCGTCATGCTGGCCACATCGATAATATCCACTGAGCCCGGCATCTCCATGATTGCCACGTAGACTTTGCTGCCGTCGCTGGTTACACCCAAATTGTTCGGCCTACCGCTAAGTGGAATGCGTCTCTTAACCCGCAGAGTTCTAGCATCTACTATATCCAGAGAGTGCATAACTTCATTCGTGATATAGATCTGCGAGCCATCGGGTGCACCGACCACACCGTGGGGAATTTCTATATCAGATATATGACCAACCACTAGGTTGGTCTGAGGGTCGATAATAGTGGAATCATCTCCTGCCGCATTCGTTTGAATAATCCGAATTGCGACACTGGAAGGCTCACGCCTTGTTTTAGCTCCAGCTACCCAGTCGGCCATGATGCGCCATTCGGGGTCGAACTGACTATCAAAGTGTTTGCCACCGCCATGAAAGGGGTCGCCACCTGCATCAGAGGCCAGGGGGTGGGTTAGAAACCGGCTTCGCAGCGGATCTTCACCAGCTAGACTAAAACTACTGGCCGAATCAAAATTCATTCGCGACTGCTCGTCAGTCCAAAATAGTTGGTGGTCTTCGAGGGGCTGTATTCTAAAACCACTACTGCGCGTATGACACTGAATGCAGCGAACATTGCCTTCACGCTTGGAGAGGAAGATCGGTTGCACTTCGTTCTTGAAGTAGTCGAAATCCAGTTGTACATCTTGTGCGGAGAGAATACTGGAGCAGAACAATGTGAATAGGCTGAAGAGCTGAACACTCGTTCTCAATCTGATGTTGGGATTCATAGCGTGGCCTCGATGTTTTAATATAGAACATTAACACTTATTTCTAGCTACTCTAGCAGTTGCACCGCTCCTGCGCTAGGCAACGATACGCCAAAAACCTTCAGGTAGAGACGCTTTTCTTCGACAGCCAGTCGAAACTCGGAAGACATATAATGACTACCAGTGGCCGCGTCTGCATCCGGTGGCAGCAAGTTGAGGACAATCGGTTCATTGAGCTCGCCGTCTCCATTCGAATCAACTACCAACGTAACCGCTGTAATTTCCTGTCCTTGTGCCCGCTCTCCCGCCTGCCCTTTACTGACTTGGAATTCAAATAGATTCGTAACTGTGCTGTATTCAAAGCGCGCCTCAACCCGCAGCGACCCTCGGCTGAAGACAAGCTCAAAGCTCTGCGAAGCCGGCGCGAGCCCTGACACTAGAGCGGGAGTTGTTGAGGGAGCACGCCTACTGCTCATCGCCGATTCATAGGTCTGTGCGATAGCCAGCAGTTCGGCATCTTGTAAGAACCCGCCCAAAAGTTCCAAACCCACCGGCAAGCCATTGCTAGTAAACCCTACAGGCATCGAGAGAGCTGGCAAACCAGAGTTCGCACTAAGACTGCAATTGCTACCCGGCTGCGAGTCGCCAGTGAAGACCTGTGTGCGCTTGATCGTTGGGTAGGCGATCGCATTCAGACCTTGCTCACTCATCACCGCCTCTATTGCAGCGCGCAGCTGGGATCTAACAGCTAACGCCCTGCTATAGGCCTGCTCGTCGAGTTCCGATGCGTTCGATCGACTTAGCACACCATCGACTGCCTCATGATAGAGACCCTGGCTGACAATGAAATTCAGATTCAAGCTGTCGTCCATAGAAAACGTGTCCAGATATTGATCTATGTCCGGCTTAAACTCGTGTCCGATTAATCCCGAGCGTCTAATTAGATCCTCCAAGTCGGGTATCTCAATATTTACAATCTCGACACCCTGTTGCTCGTACCAATCGAGAGCGTCTTCTATTGCTGCGCCCACTGCGCTATCAGAACCCTCGAAATACTGCTGTAGTTTACCTATGCGCAGATCCCCCAGATTCGCAGAATAAAGTCTATCCATAAAAGCTGGGACAGCCGCTGTTCTCATTATCTGTGTAGCCTCATCTCGGGAATCGTAGCCGGAAACAATATCGAGAATAATAGCGAGGTCTTGCGCACTGCGCGCTAACGGGCCCGCTACGTCTTGAGTATGAGAAAGCGGAAGAATGCCGTAGATGCTAGAAAGCCCCTTGCTGGGCCGCAGCCCAATTAAATTATTGAATGCGGACGGTATGCGAATCGAACCACAGGTATCCGAGCCGAATCCAGCCGCCGCAAAACTAGCCGCTACGGCAGCACCGGTGCCACCGCTCGAGCCGCCGGGAACGCGTCTGGGATCATAAGGATTACGTGTCTGTCCTACTAAGGAACCGATACTCGTGATCCCGTAGGCATACTCATGCAAGTTCGTCTTCGCCAGAATGATGGCTCCTGCGCGCAGCAGTTTATCCACCTGCGCCGCATTCTCGCTGGGAATGAAATTCGCTAACGCTACAGAGCCTCCAGTTGTCGGCATGTGATCAGTGTTGTAGTTGTCCTTAACTACGATGGGCACGCCATGCAGAGGGCCGCGTGAACCCGTTCTCACTCGTTCCCCATCGAGTGCTTGCGCTTGAGCCAGCGCCTGCGGATTTACCCGTACTATGCTATTGAGTTTTGGGCCTTGCTTATCATAGGCTTGTATTCGATCCAGATATTGCTCAACCAATTGCACAGAATTAATCTCGCCCTGGTCGAGTGCGTTCTGTATCTCGCTGATACTCGCCTCGAAGACATCGAAGTTTGACTGCGCGACAGCTGCGAACGGGGACAGTAAAGATAGAATTAATAAGAGGCAACGAATACGAATCATGATGCGCACCGATAAGTAGTAGAGAAAAAGTGGAAAAGAAAGTGTATGTGAATAACGAGCCTATGACCACCGCCTGCCTTTCAACAGCTCCACAGAAGGAGCACAGCATTGCGTCTAACAAGAATGCTGTGAGAGGTAGCTGCGCAAATCCGCAACAATCGTCAGAAGCACCAGCATTGAATTCGAATGCGACAGAATACTTCGGCGCAAATTGCGCCTAAAGCATGACTACCCAGCTTTCTTTGAAGAAATAATTGCTTCTCTCTTATGGACAGACAATAAAAAGGCCGCTGTGATGACTTAGCATCACAGCGGCCTTTCGATATTTCTGCCTATTCTTTCGCCTTAGCGAAAACAATCTTAGTCAGGCATTCGCGCAGCACGAATCTCGATCTCAATAAGCCAACCGGGGACAACCAAGCCAGCAATTTCTACGAAAGAACGAACTGGCTTCATGGCATTTTTCTCGCTACCAAAGAACTGCTGATAACCTGCATTAAAACCGGCGAAGTCCAATTCTCCATCGGCACCGGATACGGCGAACGCGCGTACCTGTACGATGTCTTCTAAAGACCAGCCCTGCGCCTCTAGCGTTTCTTGGAATCGGCCAAATGTGTCGATTGTCTGCTGCTCCATATCGCCCCACGTGCCATCAGCTTGTTGCTGCGCACCGGAACCGCTGAGATATAAAGTCTCGGCACCAGCTGGGATCATAATGTTATTGTAAAAGTTTCTGCCCTCGCCAGTACGTACAATTTCTGCGGCGCTTGAAACGGCAGCAATGCCTAGGACAACGGCAAGTGATGCAGCGATGGAAATCGCAATGAGTGGCTTCTTAAATTTAATCATTATTATTTTTCCTCTATTCCAAATAAAACTAAAGCTTACTTATGGTTTTTGTAACTGTGCCTCTGGCCTAGTCGCTTCTCTGGCAGCGTCCTTGTCGCCTAATATGCGGGTAGTGATCATTCCTGTTGTCATCGCTCCGTTCACATTCAAAGCAGTACGCGCCATATCTATCAAAGGTTCGATAGAAATTAACAGCGCGGCAATCATCACTGGAAATCCCATCGCGGGCAAGACTACTAATGCAGCATTGGTCGCACCACCGCCGACGCCTGCTATACCGAATGAACCGATCGCGATAATTACTAGCAGGCTAACTATGAAATTGAGATCGATGTCTACACCCATCGTAGGCGCGACCATCACCGCGAGCATCGCTGGGTAGATCCCCGCGCAGCCGTTCTGCCCTATCGTCGAACCGAACGAAGCGGCGATGTTGGCAATCGGTGCGGGCACATTGAGTTCTTCTATCTGTGCACGAATCGTCAAAGGAATGGTTGCCGCGGAACTGCGCGTGACGAATGCAAACGTGAGAACCGGCCACACTTTTTGGAAATAAGTTTTAATGTTCGCGCCCAAGCCAATGATGATGATGGCGTGTACCGTGAACATGAGGGCGATAGCTATATAAGATGCGATCACAAAGCTGATCAAGTTCATGATGGCGTTGCCATCGGATGTCGCTATCACGCGAGTCATCAACGCCAGAACGCCGTACGGCGTTAGCGCCATAACAATCTTAACGAGGCGCATGATTATCGCCTGCAATGTGTTGACTGCGTTACGGATGCGCAAGCCTTGCTCGGCATTTTCTTCCGCCACCAACAACGCGGCGATACCAAAAATCAACCCGAAAACCACAACACCAATGATAGACATGCTGCGCTGTCCAGCTAGATCCGAAAAGATGTTGGTGGGAACGAAACTGACGAGGGTTTCGGCAAAACTCAGGTCGGCAACGCTACCCTGTCTTGCTTGCAAGACTTCTGCGCGCGCCATCTCTGTGGCACCGCCGACTAGGTCGTCCGCATTCAATTGGAACACTGTAGCCATCATGATGCCGATAAGCGCGGCGATAACCGTGGTTACGATCAAAGTTCCAACCACCGTGCCACCAATCTTGCCTAGCGATTTGATCTCTTCCACCTTTAGGACGGCGGCGATCATGGTGATTAGAATTAGCGGCATGATCATCATGCGCAGTAGAGCGACGTAGCTGTTTGCGATTACATTTGTCCACTCTAGCGTGGCATCCGTGACCACAGGATTCGCGCCGAACGCAAACTGCAGATACAGTCCAAACACAGTGCCGCCAACGAGGCCCATGAACACTCGGCGGGAAAGAGTGAACGCTTCATTCTTAGAAACCCGGTAAAGCAGGCTCACCAAGGCCGTGAAGAGAATCAGGTTTATTATCGCGATAATGGGCATTTGCGCAGCTCCTGCTGATAGGAGTTCCTAGTCTAACGGGAAAGCGAGTTGATGTAACTCACTACATTGAGTATGCCAGCCTCATTGCGCAGGGTGCTCACCATGGTGCGCATCTGCGCCCCATATGTATCATTCGGGTGCGCGCCTCTGTACCCGGCTAGGAAGTTCTTCAGCTGGGTGACGAGATACCAGTCATTCTGTCCCGCCAAGGCGGGTGCGCCAAGGCTCTCATTGCCCGTTGCGTCTGCCCCATGACAGACAGCACAACCACTATACAGGTCTCGCCCGCGTAAGGGATCGCCGCCCTTTACTGTTGCTTCTGCCGGTATGTAGTCCCAGCTGGATATCCAGCCGAGGATGTCATCGATCGATTCATCGGTCAGTTTTGTTGCCATGGGACGCATGGCGATACCTTCTCTATCTTCAGCGTGTACACCACGAATATCACCACGGAAGTTTTCCAATTGTCGCCTCAGGTACCAAGGTTCCATGCCAGCAAGTCGCGGAGCCTGCACGCCTTCGTTGCCGCGGCCGTCTGTGCCATGACAAGTTGTGCAATAGCGATCGTCGAATGGTTCGCGCTCCGATTCCGCTGCGCTAGTGCCTCCAATACAAGCCATGCAAAGACTAAATGCCATAAAGGTCTTCAACATACTCTTATTTCTCCAAATCTTGATTAACTACGCCAGCAACTGCTGATTCAAATCAGCCATCGCCCACTGCGCCGACATCACCGCACTCTCTTGCCATGCTGAGTGCATGCTTACCTGATCACCGATCATATAGTGGCGACCGTTAACTGGCTGCTGTAGCGCGTGGTACAACTCTTCTTCCTCATGGGTCCAAGCGTTACGATCACGTTGCCAACGCGCAGAACAGCCAAGCATGTGATTCATGCGATGCCAGGCGATAGTGATTGGTTTCTCAACCTGATTACGGTAGTTAGGGTGAATCTTCTCACCATCGGTGAGGTGAGCCTCGATTCGCTGTTCTTGGGTCCTTGCGGTGTGTAGCTCGCCGTCGATATAGTCGTAGGCCCCGAGTATTATGCCCTTTTGTTTGTGCATGCCAGCGCTCGGATACCAGATCTGTTTACTCGGACTACTCATCCAGCTGATACCACCGTAGATATCTTCTTTCTCCCAGAAACGTTCCTTTGCTTGGAAGGCAGCCTTATACGCTGTTCCGCGACGTATATACTTCAGCGCATCCACATATTGCGTTGGAAAATTGTTAGTGATACCAGTCATTATATGGCTCGGTATGCAATTGAAACAGAAATCAGCCTGCAGTAAATGACGCGTGCCATCCTGATAGTAAGCGATGTCGATTCCGTCATCTTTGACTTCGACAGCATTCACCATCGAACGATAGTGAATTTGATGGCCCACATGATTAGTGAAGCCTTCAATAATCTTGTCCATGCCGCCCACGGCTTGAAACAGCATAGGGCCGGTATCGCCCTCGTTAGCATTCAAGAACTGGTTCCCCATCTGGGTTTTCAAAAGTTCGCTCATGGCTATGATGTCTTTCTGAACACCGTGCTCTAGGAATCCACCAGAGGCATAGCCTGCACGGAGACTCCCCTTATAGAGATTGTCCTCGTTTAGATCCCCAAAAGAGCGAATCAAACTCATCAGGGTTTCCGCTTCTGCGTCGGTAAAAGGCTCGTCCATTTCTCCGGCAGAGAGTGATTTCGCCAATAGTTCCGCCAGAAACCCCCGTGTATGAGTTGTGTAGTCAATATTGCGAATCGGCTTTCCGCCATTTACCGCCGAATCTTGCATAAAGGTAGTCTTGTTCTCGTTGATGAATACTTCGAGATCGATCTTCAGTTCTTTGCAGTAGGCCAGCAGGTTTCTGTGAGTACTTGGAATGCGCGCTGCGCCGGCATTGAAGTACATGTGCGGCTCGTCATCGAATTCACAGTATTGGCGGTTGCCAATTTCATCAATCAAGTCACCGTGACGTACGGTAAAAATTCTGCCGCCTGGTCGATGCGAGGATTCCAATATCGTGCATTCGTAGCCAACCTTGCTAAGCTCATAGGCAACGGTGAGACCCGACAGACCTGCACCTAGGATAGCAACCTTACGATTCGCCGGATTAGCTGCATGCAGGTCCACGGTGGCGGCCTGTGCTGTATGCGGGAGCAGGCCCAGTGCCGAGCCAGCTTTAAGCGCTGCCGCGGTCCCGCCGGCGGCACCTAATAAATTTAGAAACTCTCTACGTGTAACTTGTTTGGACACGCCTACCTCCAGAGGTGGTATCGACCTAGGCATTCACTTGATGGCCGTCAGATCGGGTTAAATAAATAGAGATATTGGACAATGCAGCATTGTCAAAAAATAAACACCTTTGTAGCTCAAATCAACGCACCATTTCAGTTTCGTGGATGAATGCCACAATACACTTATTACTCGGGACATCCAGCGAAAACACGAACCACCCTAAGGCTGCTATCCTCAGCGGGATTCTTAAGTATAATCAAGAGAGGCTGATAGAGATTTGGGTCCTTGGTGTGTAGGTCGCAGTCCAGATATAGAGATCAGTCTGCAAGCAAATTTTCAAAGTTGTTCTCTCTATTTACAAAATTGAATATTCCTTAATATCAAAACTGGAAACTTTCATGCCCTTATCTGATTACTACCCTGACCTAATCTGCAATCTCCCGAAGTTCAGCGGCCGATTCGATGCTAGGAAATTGTCCGCTGAGAACTGTGACGTACTATTTGCTACCTACCCTGCCGGCACCCTCATCGAACCACACCAGCACGACACAGACAATGTTGGCGTGATTACTAAGGGAGAATTGCTGCTAACTGTGGACGGCGCAACGACAACCGTCTCAGCTGGTCAGTGGTACCACGTTCCAGCTAACAAAAAACACAGCGCCGAATTTCGAGAAGATACCTGCGAGATTGAATTCTGGTTCACTGAATAATAAGCCTGCTTTTTTGACTCTGCAGCGAGCCGGCAACTCGCTCACCAGCTAAGCGTTGATGTCATGGATTAAGAAGTGCAGTAAGTGCAGAAGGCAGAGTCGGATACTCCAACTGAATGCCAAGATCGGCTAGCTTATGTGAAGTAACCCGCGAGCTGCCTAGTAGCAGCGCCTCCCCCATTTCGCCGAAAAGCAACTTCACCATAAACCCTGGCAACGGCGTAAAGTGAGGCCGGCGCAGGGATTTCCCAAGATATTCACTGAAATCTAGATTGCTAATAGGTTGCTGAGCAACTAGATTGATCGGTCCACATTCGGGATTATTACTAATTAGCTTGTGGATAATTTGCACAACGTCAGCGATGCTAATCCAACTCATACCCTGTAGCCCACTCCCAACGCGCCCGCCTAAACCCAGCTTAAAGGGCAGCAGTAGTTTCTTAAGCACACCACCGCGCGGGCTTAGCACGATCCCGAATCTAAGATGAATAGTATTGATGCCAGCTGCCTCAGCGGGCGCCGTCGCTTCTTCCCAAGCCTGCGCTACTTCTGCCAAAAAATCGCTGCCAACAGGGCTGTTTTCATCGACGCCGACCTTAAAGCCAGTTTCACCGTAAAAGCCAATCGCCGATGCTGAAAGAAAGCTTCGAGGTTTGTTATCTGACTCTGCCAGCGCTGTAGCCAAAGCGTGCGTCAGTTGCTGCCTGCTATCCAGAATTTCGCGCTTCCTACCCTC
The DNA here is from genome assembly GCA_027592275.1 of Pseudomonadota bacterium. Classification (GTDB taxonomy): domain Bacteria; phylum Pseudomonadota; class Gammaproteobacteria; order Pseudomonadales; family Pseudohongiellaceae; genus UBA9145. Next base: position 18,579 of record JAQCKF010000011.1, on the reverse strand, counting down.
GCTCCAGCGCTTGTCGGCAATACTGGGGCCCGCCAAATTTATAACCGCCAATAGCGGGATTGACGGACACAGATGCACTCGGCCGGCAGCGGCATCATAGTAGAACAGCGCGTCGCTGGAATGGCGACTTAGTTGATGGACAGAGAAGCCACATTTTGAGAGGTACTCAACCAGCGCACTACCTATCATTCCCGAGGCACCGGTAATCAGTATGTTCTTGCTTTGGGTTTGTGACATGAAGTTATTTCCTGTTCTTCATCTAAAAACCTAAGGTTACGCTCGTATGTACCAATAAGATCACCCTGCTCCACTAAGGACAGGCAGTATGTTCATTTACGTTCACCGCGGCTAAAAAATATTGTTTGATTTTGTCGGTTCGGTATAGATCCAAAAAAACTGAATAGAGGTAACGGGCGTATTATTGTCTGTCCTTCTTCTAAAAAACATCTAGATGGAAGTAACTCAATTTATTGTCCACGAAACAGGAAATATGATGACAAGAGCGATCGTAGTAGGAGCCAATAGCGGTATTGCCCAGTGTGTTATCGAACAGCTATTGAGTGGTCGCGTAGTCGAGCAGGTTGCCGCGATAAGCAGAAGCAAAAACGCGCACCTGCAAGAAAAATTTGGCTCCAGCCTGCGGTGGGTATGCTGCGACTACTCGGAAGAAACGATAAAGGAAGTGTGCGCCAATCTGCGCCCCCCAGAGAACGACTTTTCTCACGTTTTCATTTGCAATGGCCTGCTGCACACAGAGCAGATAGCACCCGAGAAACGTCTCGAGGATATCAACACAGAAAAGCTCCAGACGATCTTCCACGCCAATACCATTGTGCCGATGCTCTGGCTCGCCAACCTCGCTCCGCTACTGAGAAGTAGGATCGATTGCACGGTCGCCGTACTCAGTGCGCGTGTCGGCAGTATCGAAGATAATCGATCTGGTGGTTGGTATGCCTATCGAGCGTCTAAGTCAGCACTGAATATGCTTATAAAGACGGCCAGCATCGAATACCGGCGCCGCGCTCCCAATGTAAAGCTGATTGCGTTTCATCCTGGAACTACAGACACGCAACTTTCAAAGCCTTTTCAAGCGAATGTACCAGAAGGAAAGTTATTCACTCCGAATTTTGTTGCGAGCTCCTTGGTTGGAATAATGGAAAACCTAGATAGAGAAAGCGGCGCGGAGTTTCTAGATTGGGCGGGGAAGCCTATAACTTGGTAACGGAACGCCTAAAATCGAGACATTATGCAGCACGACATGACAATGCTCAAACCAGGGCGCTGATTTTTTAATGCAAAATAGCTCGAGTAAACTTAAGGCGCCAAGCTGGATCTAGCTTGTGTACCCCAATGACCATCAACCTTCGTCACTATATACAACGACTCGTAGGTGAAGAGAACTTCGTTGTCGCTGTTGAAACGTTGAAATACCGTAGCGATGTGCACTTTCTCTGATGAAACCAAGACTACATCTCGCGTTAGCCAATGAGAATGATCCCATCCTGATCTCGGTAGAGTTTCGAACGCTAGTGTTTGAGCGAACTCTTCTGCACTATCCCAAACAGTTACGCTGCCACTTGCGAATCGAACATGAGGATAGTTCAGCGACGCGGCCCACGCTTCAGGATCTCTAGCATTAAAGCCCAGCATGAATGCATCCATCGCTCTCATTGCCCCGGCAACTGCTTCTTCTTCCTCCGCGGAATTTTGTGCTACTGCACTGATGCTTAGAACACTGAGTGCAACTAAGACGCAGAGTTGTTGAAAAAAACGGCTGCTAATACTGGAGAAATAATTCACGGTGCCACCTTCTATTCAATAGTAGTTAGCCCAGAATAGCAGGAATAGTAATTGAGAAGAAGACTGTCCATTTTCATCCAGGTCGGTCTAGGAAAGGGCAGTTCTGTACACCCATCCTACGCAGGCAGATGACCAACCTTCACCCATAGCAAAGTCTCTTCTTCAACATAGGGCGTGTGTGTGCTCATATGTGGGCCGCGTATCCATGTACCGGCTGGATAGCGCCCATGCTCATCTATGAACTCACCGCTGATGACAAATATTTCCTCACCGCTCATATGCACATGCCGATGAAACTGTTCTCCCTTCGGCCAATGCACGAGGGCGACGGACTCGGTTTCGAACTGATGCAGTGGCAACACTTTTAAATTTCCCTGCCCTGGCAACCAGTTCGCCTTACTGGTATCGATACACACGCGGCCATCGTCGCCGTGTGCGAACTGATGTAGCTTGACCAAGATCTCACAGCCGTGCTTACTAAAAGGAGAATGACTAAATCCCTCTGGATTTCTAAAGTAGGTTCCCTCACCGTAGTCACCGGTCTCGTCAGAAAAGGTGCCAGATAGCACTAATATTTCCTCACCAAGTGGATGACCATGCTCCGAGAATTTCGCGCCGGGGTCGTAGCGCACAATGCTAGTGGCATGCCCCTGTTCCGCATCCTCACGGGCAAGAGGCTTGCGCCACACACCAGGCTTAGGACTCGTCACCCAATCCTGCGCGTTACTATCGATGACGACTCTCTCGCTGAAATCCATGTTTATCATTTGCTGACTCGACTCTATTGGTGGTGAGTAAGACTAGCTAGAAATCATCGAAAGCTACTTCAGTATAGCTACCACCATTGATGGCGTACTCGCGCGATTGCAAGTAGATTCCTCTTACAAACAAATAGTCGTCTCCTATGATCAGATCATCAAATAACAGGTCATCTGCGCGTCGATCGGTACTCTTTGTTGCAAGCAGGCTATTTCTAGATGACACATGGTCAATCGACGAAATAGGGTCAACCACCGTATCTACGCTAAAGCCCAGCGCATCGCGTGCTGTGCTCGGCCCAATAATTGGCAGCACGAGATAGGGCCCAGAACCTACGGCCCAGTGAGCGAGAGTCTTTCCGAAATCCTGTCTATTCTTATCCAGATTGAAAGCCGGCTCGGCAACGTCAAACAGCCCCGCAACACCCACCGTGCTATTTACCGCGAAGCGTCCAAAGTCTTTTGCAGCCTGAGTGAAATTCAGTTGCAGAAGATCGTTTACACCGACACGCACGTCATCGAGGTTGTTAAAGAAATTTCTAACGCCTGTCTTCGCTACCTTAGGCGTGTAGTTGTCATATCCACTCGCCAAGGGTTTCAAAATTGCGCGGTCCAAAGCGACATTAAACCCAAAGGTGACCCGGTTTACCTTTTCGAAGGGATCATACTCGTTAGCGGCATAGGCGGACGAGCAATTTAGCAGTAGGAATAAAAAAATCGCCAAAGCCATGTCGAGTGATCGCGACAATCCCTGCGATGGCAATTCAAGGAGAGCTTGAAACCTTGGAGTAATTGAATGTCTGCGTGTAGTGGTCATCGTGTTTTCCTCTTACTCGGCCCGTGTTTACTAAGTTACGGGCCTCCAAATGCTCTTGCTCGAACCTGTCATAGTTATTTAATAGACCGGTCTACTATATTATTCACCAAAAAAAATGGCCTAATGCGAAAAGAAGAACTTCATGAATACATCGAGAGGCTCACGGCTCTTTTCGAGCTTCATCTTCATGATGGCGCCCATCCATGAATTCATTAACACCTGGGCTGCCTCGCAGGGTCGTAAATGTCCCAGATTCAACTCGTTATTCTCTAGCTTTTGTAAGCACTCACTAACCTGATCAACCATCTGTGTAGAAAATTCACTTATCTTGCTTCGCATATTCTCATTAACATCTGCGATCTCCTGAGACAGGTTCGCCATCAAACAGCCCTGGCAATAGCCTATGTCGCTGAAGTGATCGACACTGTTCGCAAAGAAGGCCTTCAACTGCAGATAGACAGTCAATGAATCATCCCGCAATAATATCTCTAAGGCCGCATAGTTTTCCTTGTGGTACTGCTCAACAACCTGGAGAGCGAAATCTTCCTTGCTCTCGAAATAATGATAGAACGAACCCTTCGGTATTCCAGCGTGTTTGAGAATGTCGTTCAAACCAACGTTGTTAAAACTGCTAGTAATGAACAACTCCTGCCCAACTTCGATAAGCGAGTTGCGGCACTGAGTAAACTTCTGTTCGTCACGTGTTCTAGCCATGAGCCGAATAATAGACCAGTCTATTATTAATTACAAGCTTTACCTCCCTTCTGTTATTTAATGGCGAATTATACCAGCTCAACTCCCCATCTAGCCCCCCAGGAATCACCGAGGTACTGTTTTTATTAACCTTATTTTTATGGCTCTGTTCTTGCTAGAAGCATTACAAATGCAAGCGAGCGCTAGGGTTATCGATGCAGGGCAAGAATCAGAACCTCAAGCAAAGCAAATGTAACCATGTTCACACTGGCGCCGTCTAAGAAAAAGAAGCGAGCAAGGTGAGTTCTCTGGTAGAACGCGCAAAACTCAGCGCGGTACTTATCCGTAGACTGGCAGAAGAATAAATGTTTTCATGCTATAGATCGAAGCCCATTCAATGAAATGGGCCCTAGTGCCGGTTGGAATCTTTGCTGACCCGTGAATAAGAATAACACTGAGGACAGCGAATGACTGCGAACCTTAATAACAGCTCAGAAAACACCTCGGTAGATTCAGCATCCAACTTATCGCCAGAAAAAGTAGCTGCCGCCAAGGCCTACCAGAACCCTTATTACCGCTATCTAGTGTTAGGCATTCTCACCGCCGCCTACGTCTCCAATTTCGTAGACAGGCAGGTCATCAATGTTCTCGCGCAGTTCATCATCGACGACCTGCAGATTAGCGATGGCCAATTTGGCATGCTATCTGGCCTCGCCTTCGCATTGATCTACACAACCCTCGGCATACCCATCGCGCGTTTGGCCGACATCAGTAACCGACGCAATATAATTGCCATATCAATTACCATATGGAGCGTAATGACCGCTCTCTGTGGAGCGGCAAATAATTTCTTTCAGCTATTCATGGCTAGGTTTGGCGTCGGGGTCGGAGAAGCAGGCGGATCGCCTCCCTCTCACTCTATTGTCTCCGATATTTTTCCAGCAGCCCAACGGGCCACGGCTTTATCCATCTATTCTCTGGGAGTATACGGCGGCATTCTGGTCGGTACGGTCGGCGGCGCCTACCTCGTTCAATATTTCGATTGGCGCACTGCTTTTGTAGTAGTCGCCATCCCTGGAATTTTTCTTGCGCTACTCGTTAGATTCGTAATCAAAGAGCCGCCGCGCGGCATGGCCGAATCACGCAAAGACGTGGCGCCACCGGGCTTCCTGCGTGTGCTGCAATTCCTTTGGGATAGAAAATCGTTTAGACATCTTTCCTTTGCCTGCGCACTACATGCCTTCGTTACCTATGGCATGGGCAACTTTATGCCGCTATTTCTAGGTCGCGTCCATGATATGCCAATTCTAGATGTGGGTTGGTACTACGGTCTGATTGCGGGTATCGGTGGCTTGGCTGGCACGTTCTTTGGTGGTTGGATGTCAGATCGTATGGCAAACAAGACAGGGGACAAGACTTGGTATGTATGGATTCCCTTCATCACCACTGTGCTGGCAATCCCTTTCGGACTAGTTACTTTTCTGCTGATGCCCAGCGGATATAGCGCGGCATTCTCCTACTTTCTGCCGGTATTCTGTGGCGGCTGGTATCTTGCGCCCTGCATTGCATCCACTCACTTCTTGGTTGGCATTCGCATGCGCGCCATGGCATCGGCGATCTTGCTATTCATGTTAAATCTAATTGGCTTAGGGCTAGGCCCGATGTTAACTGGCTTCATGAGCGACTTTTTCGAACCAAGTTACGGCTCTGATTCGCTACGCTATGCAATGTCGATTACGCTGCTGGTGAATTTTTGGTGTGCCTTCCACTATTGGAAAGCGAGCCGCACGATTGCCGCAGATTTCGATAGGGCTCCAGACTAAGCAGGTCAAGAACTAGAGTGCTAGCTTAGTTGCTAGGGTAGCAACTAAATCGCCTCGAGAGCCTGAGTGATCTTGGTGACGCCGATTACCTCGAGTCCCGGAATCTTGTTCTTCGGCGCATTCGCCTTAGGTACGATAGCTCTAGTAAAGCCATGCTTGGCCGCCTCCTGCAATCGTTCCTGCCCACCGGGCACGGGGCGAATCTCACCCGCTAAGCCCACCTCTCCGAACACGACCAGATCCTTAGGCAGGGATTTATCCTGAAAGCTGGATACGATCGCGAGCAACAATGCCAAGTCAGCACTTGTCTCAGTCACTTTGACCCCGCCCACGACGTTAACGTAAACGTCCTGATCCGCCATATACAATCCGCCATGACGGTGTAGAACTGCTAGCAGCATGGCTAAGCGATTCTGCTCGAGACCGACTGCCACTCGACGCGGGTTACCCAATTGACTGCCATCGACCAAAGCTTGAATCTCCACCAGCAGAGGGCGCGTACCCTCCCATAACACCATGACTATCGAGCCGGGCGTGTCCTCTTCAGTTCGCGCCAAGAATATCGCAGAGGGGTTCCTAACTTCTTTTAGCCCAGTTTCCGTCATGGCAAACACACCTAGCTCGTTGACTGCTCCGAAGCGATTCTTCTGTCCGCGTAGGATGCGATACTTACTGTCGTTGCCGCCCTCCAACATGATGAAGCAATCGATCATATGCTCCAGCACTTTGGGGCCCGCGAGATTGCCATCCTTGGTCACGTGACCGACTAGAAATAAAACCGTGTTAGTCTGCTTCGCATACTGAATAAGATAAGCGGCGCACTCGCGCACCTGAGAGACACTGCCTGGTGCCGACGCCACATCGCCGCTATGCATGACCTGAATCGAGTCCACAACCAACAGCTGTGGCTGGTGCTCCTGGGCCGCCTTACAAATCTGCTCGACGTTGGTCTCGGCCAGCATCTTTAAATTCCTCTGGGGCAGATTCAGACGCTTTGCGCGCATGCCAACCTGCTGCAAGGATTCCTCTCCAGTGACATACAGGGCTGGCTTTCCAGCATCTGCTAACAAGCACATTATTTGGAGTAAGAGCGTACTCTTGCCAGCACCTGGATTGCCGCCGATCAGAATGGCCGATCCCGGCACCAAACCACCGCCGAGAACGCGATCCATCTCACCGATGCTGCTGCTAAAACGCGGGAGGGCCTCTAGGTCTATGTCGGAAAGATTCTGAACATTAGATTTATCACCGGAGTAACCCTTCTTGCGGAAGTCGGCCTTGGTTGCTGGCGAGGTGCTACCGCTATTGCCTAGATTAATCTGCGATAAAGTATTCCATGCCTTACAGGAGGCACACTGCCCCTGCCATTGACCGTGTTCAGTGCCACAGTCTGTGCAGACGAATGCGATTTTGTTTTTAGACATACTCTGTATTCAGTTTTCTGTTGTTTGCTTTGTTAAAAATAGAGTGAGGAAAAGTGCGCAACAAGTCATCCATCAGTATAGACAAATTCAACGCGCTTGGTGACTTTGCAGAACAATTCGTAGGAGACTGTATCTGCGTAGCGGGCTACCTCATCGGCAGAAAGCCCGTCTCCGAATAGCACTACGTCATCGCCTATCTTTACCGTATCAAGTCCAGTCAGATCGATCGCAATCGTGTCCATAGACACTCGACCTAGTAGTCCAGCACGGCGTTGGCCCTGCTTGGTGTTGACCAGAACTGGCGTACCATTCTTCGCCGAGCGCGGATAGCCATCGGCGTAACCTATGGAGACGATCCCTACCCGTGTGGTTTGTTCACAACGATGGGTCGCGCCGTAGCCTATAGTGCCGCCAGCCTCAACGTCGTTGATAGCAATGATCCTCGCGCGAAGCGTCATCACAGGCAACAGCCCTATTTCCTGCGCAGTGCGATTCGTAAAAGGCGATCCGCCATACAACATAAACCCGGGCCGCACGAATTGATGATGGGTTTGGGGGAGTGACAAGATGCCGGCCGAGGCGGCGAGGCTTGCCTGCACCGGCCCCTGCGTCGAGTTTGCAATCTGCTGTTTAAGCGAGTCGAACTCTGCTATCTGCCTTTGTGTGAATTCCACCGCGGATTGATTCTCAGTCTCGTCGGCGCTGGCGAGATGAGACATCAATACGACTTCTGTCTCCGGGTGTTTGTGCAAGTCTCCATAGACTCGCAAGGCCTGTTCTTTGTCGAGGCCGAGTCGATTCATGCCGCTATTGAACTTCAGCCAAACTCTGCCAACCCCCGAGAGAATTTCTGTCTGCAGGTATTTATCGATTTCCTCAAACTGATACATCGAATGAATCACCGGTTCAATCTTGTGATTGAGACAGAGATCCATTTCTACTTTGTTACGAAACCCAGAGAGAAGAAGGATTGGAGTACTAATGCCGAGGGTACGCAGCTCCATAGCCTCTTCCATAGAAGCCACAGCAAAGGCTGCAAATTTTTTGTGCATTGCATTCAGCGCCAAAGCCACTTTTTCGACGCCATGGCCAAAGGCATTCGCCTTTATCACAGGAACGATTTGTGATTCGGGACAATGGATGCTTACTTGTGAGAGGTTTTTCTTGAGCGCACGTAGGTCTATCGTAGCCCAAGCTCTAAATGAGGAGTCAATCATGATCGATCCGGATCAGTTGCGGCGTGGCTATCCATGGGTGTAGCTGTCGTCGTACCTCGGTTGTGCATGATTCTCGAAGCGAGTGTACTTACCAACGAAGCTCAGCCTTACTGTGCCGATCGGACCGTTACGGTGCTTACCAATAATCACTTCGGCTACTCCCTTGTCCGGCGAGTCCTCGTTGTATACTTCGTCTCGGTAGATGAAGGAGATGATATCGGCGTCCTGCTCGATCGCACCCGATTCACGCAGGTCCGACATTACGGGCCGTTTGTTTGATCGTTGCTCGAGACTACGATTGAGCTGCGACAGTGCTATAACTGGACACTCGAACTCACGTGCCAACAACTTCAGTGATCGTGATATCTCAGAGATCTCTCCGACGCGATTGTCACCGAAGCCTTTGATTTGCATGAGTTGCAAATAGTCCACGACAACCATACCCAGGCTGCCATGCTCGCGCACGATTCTACGTGCCCGCGCTCGCATCTCCATCGGACTCAAGGCTGCACTATCGTCGATGAAAAGGGGCCGGTCTTTAAGTTTCGCCACGGCGTTGTTAAAACCCGGCCAGTCTTCTTCAGTTAGATTGCCGGTACGCAGCTTCGTCTGATCTAGCTTGCCAATAGAAGAGAGCATACGAAAGATCAGGCTCTGTGCTGGCATCTCGAGACTGAACACCAGTACTGGCGCGTCAGAGCTCATCACTGCATTCTCAACCAGGTTCATAGCGAATGCCGTCTTACCCATCGAGGGCCTTCCAGCAACGATAATCAAATCTGATTTCTGCCAGCCGGAGGTCATCTCATCAAGATCGGTAAAGCCAGTGGACAGGCCAGTGAGGCTGCCATCTAAGCCGGCAAGTTCATCGATTCTATCCACCGCCTTGCTGAGCAAGGGATTGATAGGGACAGGGCCCTGATCTTGTGGTCGCTCATCCTTAATGCTAAAGACTTCTTGCTCTGCCTCGTCCAAGACGACGGCGGCCTTCTTGCCACCGGTGTTATAGCCGCTGTTGGCAATACCGTTGGCGACACTGATCAGGCGGCGCAAGATCGCCCGCTCGCGGATGATCTCGGCGTAGGCATGTATATTTGCCGTGCCTCTGGCATTGTCTGTCAGCTCGCTAAGGTACTCGATGCCTCCAGCACTTTCTAATTCGTTCAAGCTATTAAGAGATCCCATCAATGTCACAACATCGATAGGACTACGGTCTTCGCTTTGCTGTGACATTACCCGGAAGATGATCTGATGCTCGGGGCGATAGAAATCTTCGGGAAGCAGCACATCTGCCAGATTGTCCCATTCTGTATTGTCCAGCATCAGACCGCCCAATACCGCCTGCTCCGCATCGACAGAATGAGGGGGCACTTTCAATGCCGCTACATTACTAATTGCACGGTTCTGAGGATTATGAGGGGTATCGAAAGACATCTTTTGCTTCTATTTGATTGGGACTTGTTCTTAGAAAGAAGGCGAAAAAAAACACCAACTGAATGAACAGATGGTGCTTGATGAAGATAGATTGGTCAAGGGCTAGAAACAGACTCCTCTAGCCTTAGGCGATTAGACCTGGAGATTCAATCTTAGTCTTCCTTTGTCTGCACTATCTCTTCATCGGCTTGTTCCGCTTCTTCCTTTGCAGCGGCCTCGGCTTCTTCTATCTCTTCGATCATGCTGCCGTCAGCGCTGACGCCTGCAGCGGCATCAAGCTCCTGAATAACAAGATTGATAGTCGCAGTAACGGCGTAGCCAAGATCCAATACGACCTCAAAGCTGCCCAACTCGCGAATAACACCGTTTGGCAGCAATACTTCTGCCTTAACGATATCGGACCCGCACTGCGCGTTCAAAGCATCTGCAATATTCTGAGTACCAACAGAGCCGAATAGCTTGCCTTCATCGCTCGCATTTACTTGCATGCTAAGCGTAGCATCAGCAACTACTGCTTGACGCTTCTGCGCGGCGGCCACGTTGGAATCGTGAGCTGCCATTAGCTCTGCTCTACGACCTTCAAAATCGGCTAGGTTCTTCTTTGACGCAGGTATCGCCTTTCCCTTTGGGAACAGAAAGTTGCGCGCAAATCCAGATTTCACAGTAGCGGTATCGCCGATTTCACCCAGGTTTGCAATTTTCTCAAGCAAGATAACGTTCATTGGTTCTTCCTCATCTTTAATTCTTATCTAGCATTGACTGCCAGTGCTTCATTCTTTTTACACCGGCTTGTGCAGGCGCGTTCTAAAATCGTACCAGCTATCTAGTAGTGCAAGCAGCACGATCATATTCGCTATTATTGGCAACACGATTATCGCATACAGCACCGCTAACCAGAGGCTCGATAACTTCTTCGCCGCCACCACCGCATGTAACAGGGCAAGCCCGGAGAACATCAGCGGTAAAACCAAATACAGCATCCAACTCTGCGGGATGAGTATTCCAAAATTTGCCAGCATCATTAAGCCGACTAGAAGCAGCGCAACTTTCTGTTCTACCCGGAGTCCATGAAATTCTTTTTGAAATCCACCAGGATTGAACACTGCAGCCTGCATCCAGCGAGAAAGCATCAGCAGGACTATCGCGAGAAACATATAGACCGCGCCCATAAAGCTGGTCATAACATTTCTCAGCGAATCCAGTTGCTCGCCTTGTATACCGTTTGCATCGAAGTAGGGCTGCATCTGAAGAAAGATCAAATCCAACACTGCCGGCTGCAAACGCAAGTAAATCTCTACGCAAAGGCCAATGGCTATTGCGGCAAGCAGAGTAAATTCCCAAGACTCTGATGCTCTCAGTAGTCCTGCCAATCCGGTAATTCCCAACAACATAATCATGGGAACTGGATCGCCTGCTATGGCCCACCCGCCTATCGGGAGAATGGCCCAAACCAAAACTTGGGTGGCCTCGCTCAAACCTTTGCGTAATACGACTAAGCCAACTACTACCGGACTTAGAAAATTTACGATCGGTATCAGGCCTAATAGCAGTACTGCCATTATGGCCTGCTTGCGTCCCTTCATTACGAATTCAGCAAGGCCGCGCATGCTTATAACCTTTTAAACCTGATGACTATCCGTGTAAGGAATCAACGCCAAGTGGCGCGCACGCTTAATTGCCGTTGAAAGCTGACGCTGATAGCGAGCCTTTGTGCCGGTGATTCTGCTAGGGACAATCTTGCCCGTCTCAGAAACATACGCCTTCAAAGTTTCAAGATCTTTGTAATCTATTTGTACTGTGCCTTCTGCGGTGAATTTGCAGAATTTACGTCGTCTAAAATAACGAGCCATAATTTTTATCCTGTCTGTCTGTCTATCTCTATTCGTACTAGGAAAGGGTTCGGATTAGCAGTGACTTAGTCCTGCTTCTCGGAGTCAGCTTCAGGGGCAGCGGCTTCTTCAGCTGCTGCTTCCGGTGCAGCTGCAGGCGCTTCTTCAGCTGCTGCTTCCGGTGCAGCTGCAGGGGCTTCTTCTACAGGAGCCTCTTCAGCAGGAGCGACAGCTTCTTCTGCGGCTGCGTCATCTTCCATCTTGCGCTTCTGCTCGGCACGTTGCTTGCGCTCTTTACCTTCGCGCTCGCCCTTCAGAATAAAAGTTTCTTCCGTTACAGGCGCCTTTGTCTTAATAACAAGATTACGAATAACCGCATCATTGAAGCGAAATAGAGTAGTAAGCTCTTCCAAAGCTTCACCGTTGCACTCGATGTTCATGAGTACATAGTGCGCTTTATGGATCTTATTTATTGGGTAGGCGAGTTGGCGTCTGCCCCAGTCTTCCAATCGGTGAATCTGACCACCGCTATCGGCCATCAACTGAGTATAGCGCTCGATCATCCCTGCGACCTGTTCTGACTGGTCGGGATGCACCAAGAATACAATTTCATAGTGTCTCATAGAGACTCCTTCTGGGTTAATGCCTTCCTCAGACACTGATGTGCGCGGTAAGACAAGGAGTTATGTAGCTACGGAAACTAGTCCCGCAGATAAAAACGAGGAGGAATTCTAGGGATTCTGAGTGAGGGATGCAAGCTTTACTCTTATTTAGAGGGATCAAATCACTGCTAATAGCCAGTTTTTGCCTATTTATAATCAATACTGAAAAGTCATCCATGACTTTTCAGACTGTCGCGCGCCAAAAGCCTGGCGTATAGTGCCATTTTACTTGCTATTGGCCGTCGCATTGCACTTAGCGAGCAATGGTTGCACATCCCTGTGCAACTTAGTCAGTACTAATCCGCTGCCTTCGTGCCTCATACAGACAGACTCCCGTAGCCACAGATACGTTTAGACTGCTGAGCGCGCCCGACATAGGGATAGATATCAGAAAATCGCAACTCTTGCGCGTCAAACGGCGCAGTCCGCTTTCCTCCGAACCCATTATCAGCGCTATCGCACCGCCTAAATCTTGATCATACAGGGAGTTATCAGCCTGATCGGCGGCACCGACCAGCCAGATGCCCTCTTCCTTCAGCTTATCCAGACAACGAGCGAGGTTGGTTACCGTGGCGAGATTTACCGTCTCAGCAGCCCCGCAGGCCACCTTGCGCACTGTAGCGTTCAGGCTCGCGGAGTTATCCTTGGGTATGATCACGGCATCGACGCCCGCCGCATCCGCGCTGCGTATGCAGGCCCCTAGGTTGTGAGGATCGGTAACTCCATCCAGTATCAGCAACAGCGGTGGATGGTCTAGGCCCTTCAGCAGCTCGAACAGGCCTTTTTCTGACAGAGTGCTATTTTCAAATTCCGCGATGGCAGCCACGCCCTGATGCACGCCCTCAAATTCCCTCTCGAAGGCTTCCTTGCTGAGTTCTTCCACCGCAACATTTGCGCCAGTGGCTAGCTCTCGAAGCTCATTGATGCGCTTGTCGTTTCTTCCAACCTGGATTAACAGCCGGCTTACAGACTCGGGTCGCTGAACGAGTAGCTCGGAGACTGCATGTATGCCAATTACTTTTCCTTGATTGTCTTTTTCGTTCTTCATGGTGATCGTCGTTATTCTTGTTAAGACCCAATTTTCACTCAGAGCTAAGCTAGCAGTTACACTTCAGGCTTCGCGTTCGGTTTCTTTCTGCGTCTAGACGAAGGTTTCTTTTTAGGCTTTCCAGATTCCGCACTGCTCTTCTTTCCAGGAGTCTTTGTCGCAGCAGATGTTCCCTTACCAGATTTAGCCTCCACATTCGCTTGGCGTTTCTTGTGCTTCAATTTCCTAGAAGGCTTTGGCTTCTTCGAAGGATCAGTTTTCTTCTTCGCGTGATTTTCTTTTTTCGATTGTGGCTTTTTAGAATCCGGTTTTTTGGCTTTCGACTTACCGAATTTTTTGGCCGACTGCTTCAGCCCAACCATCTGCAGATCGATCTTCTTTTCATCCAGATCAACGCGCACAACTTTAACTTCAACGCTGTCACCCAGACGATAGGTCTTCTGGCTGCGTTCGCCACTCAGACTATGATGCACTGGATCGAAGTGGTAGTAATCGTTGCTAAGCTCACTAATATGCACCAAGCCTTCGACGTAAATTTCATTCAGCTCTACGAACAAACCAAAACTCGTCACCGAGGTAACAGTGCCAATGAACTCGTCTCCCACACGGTCCTGCATGTATTCGCATTTCAACGCATCAATAACGCTATAGCTCGCCGCATCAGCGCGACGCTCAGAAGTGGAACAGATCTCGCCTAACTCGACCATCTGCTTTAAGTCGAATGGGTAAATTGTTTTCTTTGCAAGATCAGCCGCTCCGGGCTGCCTCTTAACATGAGCGCCGGGCTTGTTACGAATTAAGTAACGGATGGCCCGATGCACCAACAAGTCTGGATAACGACGAATGGGCGAAGTGAAATGCGCATAAGCTTCATAGCCCAAACCGAAATGCCCTAGATTTTCGGGCGAATAGACAGCCTGCATTAAGGAACGAATCAGCATCGTCTGCAGTAAAATACGGTCGGGGCGACCCGCCATCTGCTTCAGTACATATTGGTAGTCCGCTGGCTCTGGCTTGTCTCCACCGGGCAGATGCAGATCCAACTCCTTGAGAAACATGCGTAGATTCTCTAACTTCGCCGGATTCGGGCCTTCATGCACACGGTACAGAGCGGGCAGTTTGGAGTCTTCTAAAAGGCGTGCAGCGGCTACGTTCGCGCACAGCATGCATTCTTCGATCAAGCGATGCGCGTCGTTGCGAAACACTGGGACGATCTCTCGTATCTTCCTGTCTTCGCCGAACACGATACGCGTTTCCGTCGTGTCGAAGTCCATGGCGCCGCCACTATCTCTTACGGCTCTTAGCGCATGGAAAAGAGAGTAAAGGTTTTCGAAGTGCTCAATGAGGGACTCATGACGCTTTTTAATAGTTGCCTGTATGCTCTTCTGAGCATCGTTCTCGGCAAGCTCGACGATGTCGGAAACTTCGTTGTAGGTCATACGTCCATGAGAATGAATAACTGCTTCATAAAAAGTGTAGCCAGTCATCTCTCCACTTGCCGAGATCTCCATCTCGCACACCATCGTCAGTCTGTCGACTTTGGGCTTCAATGAGCAGAGGCCATTGGAAAGTTTTTCGGGCAACATGGGAATCACGTGACCTGGAAAATAAACAGAGGTCGCTCGATTGATAGCCTCTTCATCTAGTGCGCTGCCGATCTTGACGTAATGTGAGACATCGGCGATAGCAACGAAGAGTGTCCAGCCGCCCTCTTTATGCTGGCGTGCAAACACGGCATCATCGAAATCTTTCGCGTCTTCGCCATCGATGGTAACGAATGGGATGTCACGTAAATCGGCGCGCCCTTGTAGATCTTCCTCACCGACCTCTTCCGAGAAACGATAGGTTTCTTTCTCTACAGCGGAAGGCCAGACATGAGGGATATCGTGACTGCGCACAGCTACTTCTATTTCTAGACCGGGAGTCGTGCTGTCGCCGAGAACCTCGACAATCTTCGCGACAGCCTTGCGTCGCTTGCTAGGATATTCAGTAATTTCTGCTACGACGAACTGACCATCTTCTGCGCTACCCGCGTTCTGATCCGGAATCAGAATTTCGTGACTCACCCGCTTACTATCGGGAACCAGAATGCCGAATCCATCTTCACGATAGTAGCGACCTACTATTTGCTCGAAGCGACGCTTGAGTATCTCGACGATCATGCCTTCGCGCCGGCCACGGTTATCAAAACCGGAATGCCGCGCAAGTACCTCATCGCCATCGAATAGCTTCTCCATCTCCCGCGTACCGAGGAACATATCGCCGGAACCGTCTTCAGGAATGAAGAATCCATAGCCGTCCTTATTACCCTGAATACGACCCTTGAGCAGATCCATATGCGCAGCCAAGCCGAATAGACCCCGCCGATTGCTGATGATCTGACCATCACGACTCATCGCGATTAGCCGCCGCCGTAACGCCTCGATCTGCTCCTCGGAAGTCAGTTTCATCTGCTCGCACAGCGGCAAATGGCCGATTGGCTCACCGATCTGCTCTAACAGTTGAAGAATAAATTCCCGGCTGGGAATGGGATTGGTGTAGTTTTCAGCCTCACGCTGCGCGTGAGGATCTTTGGATTTTGGGGTTTTAGACATTAAGGAAGGATACTAGAATTAACAAGGCTGCACTATACACCCGCCAATCTACAAAGTATGTGACAACAGTCACTAGGAACTGGAGAAACCACGGTGTTGACAAAAAGCGCAGCATTTTGGACGCCCGCTTTTCAGGGCGCCCCGAAGGGGTTGAAATCGCCCTAAAGCGATTTTAATCACCACCTCCCAACGCGCAACACAAATCTATGACGAAACTACTGTATTTTTACCCTAACCCCAATTATCAAGAGTATTGACAGCGTAGAAGCCTCTAGCTAGAGTTGCGCTCCGGTCGTTTCAGGCCCGCATTCATCTCTGTTATGCCCAGGTGGTGGAATTGGTAGACACGCTAGCTTCAGGTGCTAGTGATCGCAAGGTCGTGGAGGTTCAAGTCCTCTTCTGGGCACCAATCTAACCTGCTGTATTTTATACATTATAATTATTTACCCATCGTTCTTATAAGAACGAGCAGCACCGCCCAGTCTATTTTTTCAGCTCTCAGTCAACCCTCAGTCAACTTTTGGGAATGCTGCCTCTAGCTAGTCGGCACAGCACAAGAGACAGCTACCAGAAGAGGGTTTTGCCCCAGCTGCGGCGCCCGCCGCATGGTGGAAAGCGCCGCGTTGCTGGTGGATGAGGTGCTGCCGGTAAGGCCGATCCGGCAATGGGTGCTCACTGTCCCGTTCCCGCTGCGCTTCCTGTTTGCCGCCTACCCGGAACTGATGGGCAAAGTGCTGGGCATCGTCACCCGAACGATCTCCACCCATCTGGCCCATCAGGCGGGGTTAAGCAAACGCGAGGCTCCCACTGGCGCGGTCACCCTGATCCAGCGCTTCGGGTCTGCGCTCAACTTGAACATCCACTTCCATATGCTGTTTCTGGACGGGGTGTATGTGCAGGACGATGCCGGACACTATGGCTTCCACCACACCCCGCCGCCCACTGTTGAACAACTCCACAACCTGTTGCACCGGATCAGTGACCGCGTCGCCCGGTTCCTGGAGCGGCGCGGAGTACTGGAGCGAGACGAGGATAACAGCTACCTGACCCTGGACGGGCTGGAAGAGGACCCGCTCCAGGATATCCGCACCCACTCGGTCACCTACCGAATCGCCCTCGGCCCGCAGAAAGGCTGCAAGGTGTTCACCCTGCAGACCATTCCACCCCAGCCGGAACTTGCGCCCGATCACATCCGTGTCGCCAAACTCAACGGCTTCAGCCTGCACGCCGGGGTGGCCGCCCGGGCCCATCAGCGCAACAAGGTGGAGAGGCTGTGCCGCTACATTGCCAGACCGGCAGTCTCGGAACAACGCCTGACCCTCACCCCCACCGGTAAGGTGCGTTATGAACTGAAGACCCCGTTTCGCAACGGCACCACCCACGTCATCTTCGAGCCGTTGGACTTTATCGCCCGCCTGGCCGCCCTGGTGCCCAAGCCCAGAGTCAACCTGACAAGATTTCATGGTGTGTTCGCGCCTAACAGCAAACACCGCGCAAGGATCACGCCGGCAGGGCGGGGCAAGGGAGGCAAACGCTCGAAGACCAGCGACAACGCAGATAACCGAACAACAGCCGAACGTCATGCCGCCATGACTTGGGCCCAACGCCTGAAGCGTGTATTCAACATCGACATCGAAACCTGTGAGCGATGCCAGGGGCCAGTCAGGATCATAGCGTGTATTGAGGACCCGGCGGTGATCCGGCAGATACTGGAACACTTAAGGAAGAAGGAGTCAGAAGATTCCGAGACGCAGCGCCCGCCCGAAAGGGGACCGCCGCAGATCGGGTTGTTTGATGAGGCCTGACTCAACATCAAGAGCAAACGAAGGAATATCAGTCTGCCAGGGAAGGTGGCCGGGTTGCTCTTGGCCTGGTGAAGGTCTGAGCGGAACTCAGTGGGGAATGACGGTATATAAGTGAGGCATTGAAGAGCGAAAGTCGGCGGATTTCTCAGAATTTTGGCCGGAATCGGATTTCAACAGGTTCACCACTCATGAATCTGGACAAGCTCTCGATTCGGATATACCTTTTGTTCTACTTATAAGCGCTCAAAGATGCAAGAGAGTTGGCTCGTCTAAAGTATGAATCTATCAAATCTGGTTTAGACCCGGTTGCTGAGCAGAGAGCAAAAAAAGCAGCCCTTGTTGCCGAACAAGCGCAACATATTACTTTCGCAGAGTACTCGAAACGCTTCATTAATAAGCAGGCAAAAGAATACAAAACCCCCGAGCAGGTTCGCAGGTTAACGCATCAACTCACAGAATATGTTAATCCTCACATGGGCCATCTCTTCATTAAAGATATTAAGCGCGAGGTATTGACAAGTTAACTCTCAAAACCCGCAAATCCCTCTTCCTATCACACCCTATATAGCTACTACCTTTTCCCAAGACGTAAAGGCGCGCTGTCTAAAGAATCGATAGTTCTCTGCGGATACCAAGTGACTCCCCAGATTGAATAAATTATAGACCGCAGCATGA
>JAQCKF010000028.1 GCA_027592275.1 Pseudomonadota bacterium | reverse complement strand
CCAACTATGCGCCGTGAAAAAAGGTCCAGCACTGTGGCCACATACAAAAAACCTTCGTAAGTTCGCACAAATGCAGCTTTTTGGAGCAGAATATTTTTTCTCTATCAACGCGGTAATTTTGTTAATTGGATCAATCAGCATTGCGATTCTCATTCAACTACGAACGCCTAACAGAGAACACTTTACTGAATTTGAATTTGCGACTACGGCGTCCGCTCAAGGTATGATTCAAATGGATCCACGATCAGAGTCTTCTTGAATTTACTATCAGATAAAATGAGCATCTCAGCCTTCTAGCGGCTTGTGCTTCTTAATTTACATCAGTTACTGGCACTGATTCTATCTCAAAAAGTCGGTCCTCTTGAATATTACTATCGTGCAAAGCGATTTCACTCTCTACAGTTCTTGTCTTTTCGAATTGTGCTATATGGAATAGGGCTTCACCTTCGTTTACGAGGGGGAGCTTGCTGGTGCAAATGACAATTCCATCAAACCCTGCGCTGAGCACATACTCTTCTGATGAAAATGGAGCTGAAATTACTCCAAGCGTAGTTCCTTCCTTTACACGTGCTCCTAACCTTACAAGTGGTCGGAAGATTCCGTCCATTGGAGCACGAAACCAACTACTCGACTGAGCTATTGAGGGCTCAGCTCGAACAGTTGTGATTCTTCTTGTAGGCAACATTCCAAGAGTCCTCATCACGCTGACAATACCGCGAACTCCGGTGACAATGGGGCGTTCATAGAGCCTAAGCGCTTCACCTGCTTCATATGTGATAACTGGAATACCCAATTTCCCGGCTTCTTGGCGTAAGCTATTGTCTATGAGACCCGAATTAACAATTACAGGAATCGAAAAACCCATGGCCATCTCACGAACACCAGGTTCTTCTAGTGCTGCGCGTATTTGCGGTAGGTTGTCTCTATTCACGGCAGCGGTGTGCAAATCAATAATGTGCGTACATCGCTTTACGATCTCGTGAAAAAAAATATAGGCAACTCTGGAAGCAATGGAACCGGTTTCATTTCCAGGAAAGCAACGGTTCAGATCACGTCTGTCAGGGAGATAACGCGACTGATGAATAAATCCAAATAAATTTACCACAGGCACTAACACCAGTGTTCCATGCAATCGCTTCAGAGACTTAAAGCTGCGCATTCGCCGGATGATTTCGACACCGTTTAGCTCATCACCATGAATAGCCGCACACACTAAAAGAACAGGACCAGACTTGCGACCATGAATAACTTCGACTGGCAAATTTAGCGGGGTATGAGTGAATAGATTGGCAATTTGAAGATCAAACTGAACCCGCTCGCCTGGCTGAATAGTGCGCCCTGCCAACTCGAACGGAGATGCTTTGGCGAGTTTTTCCTTGACTGTATTATAGTCTAGCTCTTTCAATCTTCATCACTCTCATCTCTAACCAAATCACGCAACTCATCAGACACTAAGTCTTGTATTTGAGGCTGGCGGCGTCTACGAGTTTTCTTTGGAATCATTCCACGCATGGATTCCAACTTACCAAAGCAGAGCAATTTGTCGTCGGGTTCCAGAACACGGCTAGGTTTAGGATTAGGAATTATCTTGTTCCCACGATACAAAGTAAGGACGTTAATATCTTGTTCTGCGAGATCAGTTTCTTTAATTGTTATGCCAACAAAATTGGACCCTTCTGGCACATAGATCTCAGTCACACCGTATCCTTTGCTGACAGTTAAGCGCTGGCGAATATCTATCTCTGGAAAATCTACTTGCGCAGAAATGTAGTCAATTATCGCACCAGCCACATCCAATTCGGTGCAGCTTTCAATCCCTTCGAGCCCCGGCGACGAATTTACTTCCATTATTTGTGGCCCATTGGCTCCTTCAAGCATATCGACACCGGCTACCTGTAAGCCGAGGATTTGCGTTGCTCGAACAGCAGTTTCACGATACTCATCAGGGAGATCTACTGCTTCTGCAGAACCTCCCCTGTGCACGTTGCTACGAAACTCTTGACCTTCCGCGGTTCGGCGCATTGCAGCCACTACGCGATCTCCAACGACAAATGCTCTAATATCCTTGCCCTTGCTTTCGGCAACAAACTTCTGCACCAGCACGTTTTGTTTCTGGCTTTGCAGCAATTCAATGATAGATGCTGCTGATTGCGTGGACTCAGCCAGAAGTACGCCGATACCTTGAGTACCCTCTATGAGCTTGATCACCACCGGTGCCCCACCCACACGTTTGATGGCAGGCATCACGTCCTTCTTATCTACCACAAACGTGGTTCGCGGAATGCCGATGTGGTGCCGACTTAAAATTTGCAAACTGCGCAGCTTATCTCGTGAATTAGCAATACCATGCGCGGTATTTGCGCAAAAAACGTCCATCTCTTGAAACTGCCTAACAATAGCTGTTCCGAAGTACGTAACTGATGCACCTATCCTGGGTAAAACCGCATCATAGGCACTCAATGGCCGTTGCCGAAAATAGAGACCAGGGACACCCCTTTGCAAGTCAATCGCGAATTTGAGCGTATCAAGCACCTTGACAGCATGACCTCGCTGCAAGGCTGCTTCTTTTAGGCGACGAGTACTGTAAGACTTGGATCCACGCGAAAGTATAGCTAGCTTCATATTGAATTATTCTCCTGCACACCGCACAATCAACAATGTTTGGCAGCGATTCGCTTGCAAGTTTAACTCAAGAACCAAAAATTTGGGGAAATAATACATCACTATGAAAAATAGGCTTTTGACCTTCGGATGGCGTGAGTGGGTCGGATTACCCGCATTGGGGATTTCGCAAATTAAAGCGAAGGTTGATACTGGAGCTAGAACTTCGGCCTTACACGCATTCAAGCTGCGCCCATTTATGCAAGAAGGCATTCAATGCATCGAGTTCAGTTTACATCCCAAGCAGGGAGATATTGAAACTGAGACGGTTTGTACAGCCGAGGTCGTTGATCAACGGACGGTGACAGATTCGGGTGGGCACAAAGAGGAACGCTGGGTCATATCAACTGAGCTATTAATCGGTGCTCATCAATGGCCTATCGAGGTCACCCTGACTGCACGCGATGATATGAGATTTCGAATGTTACTTGGTCGCAACGCGCTTAAGTCGCGAGCGCTAGTCGATTCATCTAAATCCTATTTGGTTGGCAAGAGGTCTAAAAAGCACGTAACGTTTGACGACTCCGAAGAGTAGGGATTGAGGCGCGACACACCAATAACGCTCAAAAACTCAGTAGCAAAGGGCATCAATTCGATAAACTATCCGTACTTGTACGCCACTGTTATCTGATCCCTTTGCTTACTTCGACTGAAAGCCGGTGTTGGCTAAACTTCACACGTGGGGACCTTTCCTGCGAAACATTACAGAATGAAGATTCAGCTCTTTAAGACCAAGCCGCTATCGATAATCTTCTCAGCAACAAGATATTCAATAATTGTACTAACTTCATCTTCAATCGTTGAGTTCTCAGTATGTAAATGAATGTCTGGCTCAATAGGCACTTCGTAAGGGTGGCTAACACCAGTAAAATTCTCAATCTCACCAGCTCGAGCTTTTCTATATAAGCCTTTAGGATCTCGACGCTCCGCTTCAGTAACTGAGCAGTCAACATACACTTCAATGAACCTGAACCCGCTGTTCTCATGTAACTTGCGAACCGTGTCGCGATCAACTGCATAAGGACTTATGAAGCTCGACAGGACGATAACACCCACATCGCTAATAAGTTTCGCGACTTCACCAACACGGCGAATGTTCTCACGTCGATCTGTCTCCGAAAATCCGAGATTTTTACTTAAGCCAAGCCTAAGATTATCTCCGTCAAGCCGGTATGACACCCTCTGTTGCGTATGCAGAGCTTTCTCCAGAGCTATCGCAATACTACTTTTCCCTGCGCCAGAGATACCCGTAAACCAAATTGTCACACCAGTTTGATTCAGCAGGGCTTGACGATCCGCTCGAGAGACCTCGCCTTCTTGAGGTGAAATATTCATAACTCTATACTCTTTCACTGATAAGAAATTTGACGGCCGCAATGCCAGCTACCGCATCGCGGCTAGGAGCTAAGGCCCATGGTGTCGAAACACCCTTATTCTCTTGATGCCGCTCAACTACACCTTCGCATGCAACCATTGCATATGCATCTCAAACTGGGCCAACAGATCACCTGTCAGTTGTTCTAAGGTATACCCAGCCACATCGTATTCCTGGGGCCCTTCGTTTAGATGAACTTCGGCACGCCAGTAGGTTTTCTCCTGGTCACGCCGAGGTAGTTTGGGGAACGCTACCGATGGAATGCCGTATTCACGCAAGCGGATCTCGTACTTAAATTCTGTGTTGGTGCCATGGTCGACAGTTAGCTTGATCATGATACCATTTCCTTCGACGCGAGACTGCAACTGAGATGCATCGATTTGCAGCGATACCGCCTGCATAGCCGGTCTTACTGTTTTTTCGATAAAGTCGCGAACATCCTGTTGGCGGTGTTCGCCAATCAGTGCGCGCAGGCGCTGTTGCCAATGTTTCGATGAGGGGGCTTGCGGAACTCTAGGCACAGTACCTGGCCCATAGGGCCGTTTGAGGGCTTCCATGCGCAATCCTTTGTGGAGTCCAAAACACATGAGGAACATAACGCAGGCGAAGGGCAGTGCGCTGATAATTGAGGCCGTTTGCAACGCAGACAGGCCTCCTGCAAGTAGCAGTGCAGCGGCGACGACGCCTTCGGTAACGGCCCAGAATATTCGCTGCCAAACAGGCGGGTCTTCGTTACCGCCGGAAGTAATGATGTCAATTACCAGTGAGCCCGAGTCCGATGAGGTGACGAAGAAAGTCATAATCAATAAGGTGGCGACCGCTGAGGAATTTTGGGAATCTGTTGGCCCTAGACCAAGAGCAGACAGATTAAAACGCGACCTGACCCTAAACAGCTTACTTAGCTCAAATGCTATCAAGAGTCTGCACAAGCAATTTTAAGGCACCGTCAGTAAACATCTCCATATTTTCTTCACGATCATCCGAATCTGTTCTAATGGTCACAGAGGAATCAACTGGCCCCGATATGGCGATCACACTAATGCCGATAGCATCACTGTAAGGTGTGCCTCCTGGCCCCGCTACCCCTAACTCTGCAATGCCCCAGGTGGTGTCCAATTTAGCCCGTGCAGCTCTTGCAAATTCAAGGGCCATTTCTTCTGTTAGTGGTTTGAGTTGTTTTATACGCTCTCTATCCAAGTCCAAGAATGCTAGGCGCGATTTGATGGTATAGATAACTGTGCCGCCTATAAAATATTTTGAAGCGCCGGGCACTGACAGCAAGCTTGCTGCAATCAAGCCTCCTGTAGAGGATTCTGCTACCGAAATGGAGTGATTAAGCTCGGTCAGTAGCTTAGCGGCACTGCTTGTGTGTTGAGAAAAACGAGACATAGTCACTACCTTGTAAATGATAAGATTCTCAGTATAAGCACAAGTTGGTCATTGACAAGTTAACTGCCTAAAACCATAAGGAGCTGCAAGAATCAAAGCAAAGGAGTTATCTGCTACCCAGTACGAAGGCTCTCCAGAGGGGGCCGATGTCCCTTGCACCCTTTGGATTGGGTCATGCCCCAAATTCTGACAGATTGAGAGCTTACTTGTCAGCACGGCTGTTTTGCTTTAAATACTGATCTTTATCCTAGGCTCGCAATGAAATACTATGGGAGCAGGTCTGTTACACCCCAGCAAGTACATCTGATCAATGGCAAAGAGGAAATTATGAGTACATATCAAAAATCACAGGATGCTATTTCTGCCCTGACGCCAGAGCAGTTCCACGTGACCCAAGAAAGCGGTACTGAGCGCCCCGGTACTGGAGAGCTGTTGAACAACACATCACCTGGCATCTACGTAGATGTGGTCTCTGGAGAGCCTTTGTTTGCATCGTCAGCCAAGTACGAATCAGGATGTGGTTGGCCAAGCTTTACCAAAGCGATAGACGCAGTCAATGTGAATGAGATTACTGACACAACACACGGCATGGTCCGCACTGAGGTGCGCTCTACTCATGGTGATAGCCACCTAGGACATGTATTTCCAGACGGACCCGAAGATCAGGGCGGTCTGCGTTATTGTATCAATTCAGCTTCACTGCGTTTCATCCCTCGAGATGAGATGAGCAGCCAAGGATATGAAGCCTATTTAGATCAAGTAGAGGATATTTAGCAATGGCAATTGAACGTGCAGTATTAGCCGGTGGTTGTTTCTGGGGCATGCAGGATCTTATTCGCAAACGCCCCGGCGTCACTGCAACGCGTGTTGGTTATACTGGTGGTGAAGTGGCCAATGCAACTTACCGCAATCATGGCAACCATGCCGAGGGTATCGAAATATCGTTCGACAATGAGGTAGTCAGCTATCGACAAATTCTAGAGCTTTTCTTTCAAATTCATGACCCCAGCACACAGAATAGACAAGGGAACGACACCGGCGCATCCTATCGCTCAGCTATTTATTATGCGTCTGATGCACAGCAAGAAGAAGCGCTAAAAACCATTGCCGATGTGGATGCCTCCGGATTATGGCCTGGAAAAGTAGTCACTGAAGTGGAAGCTGTGAGTGACTTCTGGGAAGCTGAGGTTGAACACCAAGACTATTTGGAAAAAAGCCCCAATGGCTATACCTGTCACTTCTCCAGACCTGATTGGATACTACCCTCGGCTTAATGAGCTTATATTCTTGTAATCTGTTGCCAGCTTGCAATCAGGAAATTCTGCCATGACAGTTGCCCCTAGTAAAATTGGTTTAGGTGGTGGCTGTCACTGGTGCACCGAAGGCGTGTTTGAATCACTTCTTGGCGTGACATGCGTGAATCAAGGATGGATAGCATCAAACGGCGAGAACTCTGACTACTCTGAAGCGGTTGAAGTTTACTTCGACCCAGCAGTGATTTCTCTAGCAGACTTGATCGAAATTCATTTGCATACACATGCAAGCAGATCAAACCATTCTATGCGCGGCAAATACCGTTCCGCCATATATACCTATGATAATAGTCAATTTGAGCAGGCCACCGACATACTAAATGGCCTTAGCGCAGATTTCGATGAAGCAGTAATTACTCAAGTCTTTCCGTTTATAAGTTTTAGGCAGAATAAAATTGAGCTAACAGACTACTTTTATTCAGCACCTGATAGACCATTTTGCCAAGCCTACATTCAGCCAAAACTCAAGTTGCTGTTAGAGTGTTTCAATCGCCATGTTGATCAAGGTAAGTTGGCAGATGCGTTGAATTCGGTTAGGCAAAACTCTTGATAGAGCTTTAACACATATATCGGAACTACCAAAAATAGACTCTATTTTCCTAATAGGTAAACTGTGGCCTAACCCGCTAGCTTCTTTCAAATACTAACAGATCGAGAGTTAATCACTCAGCGCTCTAGACTGAGCTCGGTATCGCTAGAAAAGCTTCTTAACTGTTGTGTCATTGGATCAGTAAATTGTAGCTGCTGTGCCAATAGCTGCATGGGTTTGCTGTAGTCATCTGGCTTAACCGGCTGAAGTGGTTGGGGGTAATAAGTATCATAGAGTAATGGCCAGCCAAGACTGAGCATATGCAGGCGCAGCTGGTGGGTCTTGCCGGTTATTGGGTTTAGCTCAAATAGGGCTTTGTCGGCAGAGCATTGCAGGCAACGAATGCGGGAGTGACTGTTGGCCTCCCCTTCAACGATATGCATCAAAAACCTCGTGCCGGTTCTCTCCAAACGATTCTTAATTTCCCATTGCTGGTTTATCTTCACAGGCTTGCTACTGGTACTGGCGATGGCCTGATAGGTCTTGTTAACCTGGTGGGATTCGAATAGATGATGATAATGCTGACGTGAACTGGGGCTAACCGAAAATAATACCAAGCCTGCTGTGGCTTTATCGATGCGATGCACGGCTTGCAGTCGTTGATTGCCTGTCTTATTACGTAAACGACTTTGCAGACATTCCTCCACGTATTCACCACCCGGTGTGACGGGTAGAAAATGCGGCTTATACGCCACTAAGATCAACTCATCCTGAAAAATGATTTTTTCTGCAAAAGGAATGACAGGCTCATTGTCAACTTCGCGATAATAATAGACTCGTTGCTGAGCCGCAAAAGGAGAGTTCACACTAATTGGGCTCCCGTCATGCCAATGAACCTTTCCATCGGTCATACGTTTTTCCCAAACATCACTTGTTATGGATGGAAATTTTAATGCAAGATATTCTAGAACAGTTGTTACACCGGGATTGTTCTGGGGCAGGCTGAGCTTAGACGGGGAGTTAGCTATAGCCATAATTGCATTCGATAGGGAGCCAATGAGAATTTTTAAAGGTGCTGAAAATTGACTCTCAAGCTATCAGAACCACAGAGTGAATTCTACAGCTATGATGTACGCTCGCTACCGCTCCCTTTCTGAATTCATCCCATATACAGTCGCGCAACCCGATGACACAAAGGTCCATGATCTAGGATATCGGCAAATCTCAGCGGACACCAAATGCATCTAATGCCGGGTCGGCTGCAAAGCCACACGGCGTACTAGCTGATTTCAGGCGAGAGTCGATGGTGATTGGATGTTTTCATGCTAGGATTCTTAGAGATTGAGAGTTGATTTGTTACTAGCTCACAGACCACAGATTGATTCCATTGGTTACGTCTGTGTTAAGAATAAAAACTACTAGAAAATAGGAATACCCATGAACTGTCGCTCAAACTTGCAAAGCCTGTTTACGTTGGCATTTCTATGCTATTCCCTCTCCAGCGCGCTCGCGCAAACCAGACTGTCACCAACAGATCACTGCCGAGATTTTGCGGCGAATGCGATCGTCACCTTCGCCGACCAGGATCTGGCTAATGTGGTGAACGACGCTCTGGGATTGGATATGCAGGCAACACTCACCTGTGGGCAAGCAGCCGAGTTAGAACAACTGATTGTGGGCACTACGATCGAGCGGGTAGTTTACGGCGGCACCTTAAGGCCATCGCCAGAAAAACCCTTCGAGAGCCTCGACGGCATTCAAAACCTTACCGGTTTAACTACACTCACCCTGATCAATAGACTTATTACTGACATTGGCCCGCTGCGCACATTGACCAATCTCGTTAACCTGAACCTCCACACCAACTGGTTCAGCGACCTTAGCCCTGTAAGTGAGTTGACCAATCTCGAGCAGCTTGTCGTCAGTGAAAACCCAATCTTTGATATTAACCCGGTGGCAGGACTCACAAAGCTGCGGCGACTGCATGTACATGGTCTGTATCCCCATCAACTTCAGCATTATCTCGATATGGATGACGGGCGCGACCCCAACGTAATATTCAATGGCATCACTGACATCAGCCCGCTTGCGGGGCTTACCGAGATGCGCTTACTGCGCATTCACCTCAATGCCATATCCGATATTAGCCCGCTAGTGGGGCTAACCAAACTCACCCATCTGCGTATTTATGAGAGTGAGATTAAAGACATTAGTCCACTAGCGAACCTGAATGAACTGGTATTACTTTGGGCCAATAACAACCAGATAGAAGACATCAGTGCTCTGCGAGGCATGACCAAACTGCAGCAACTTAGCCTGAATGACAACGCCATCGCCGACGTTAGTCCACTACAGGACATGCTCGAATTAGGTTATCTGTTTCTCAGCAATAACAGTATTGAAGACATTGCCCCCCTGCGACGACTCCATGCATTGCAGGTTCTGCGCCTGGAGAATAACAACATCACTGATGTGAGCGCGCTTGCCGGGCTTAATCAACTTAAAGAATTGAGCCTCGCGCAAAACTGGTCCCTCTATAACGTACAAGCTTTACTGCTGAATCAGGGCATCGGAAATGGCGATGAGCTCGACCTCCGCTTCACCTATGTGCCCTGCTCCGACATGGACGCACTCGCCAATCTGGGAGTTACCTTGCTCAGAGTCACTTCGATAAATGGCTCCGCCTGTGATGGCCGAAGACTTGAAGATGATCAGGGATTCTGAGCACAGGGCGAAGCCGAGCGGCACTTTGAACTATTTCAAGTGCGAATCGGTGGCGCTTACTAATTCTCGACAAAAACCAAAGACTAAACCCTGGCGGATTTTGAGCTAACTGGCCAGCACCTTCCTAAGCCTTACATTTCAGAGTCACGTTGAACGACCGTAAAACCTTCGGGCGAGATGCTCAGTATTGTCGACACCGCATTCCTCAAACTACTATATAGATATACATGAGTCCCTCACGCCATATTAACTTTCCCGCATAGTGATAGTGTTCTCAGACAGAATAAAAACCGACTAGACTTGCACTGAGGAAGGTATGAATTCCATTACTATCAAAGAACTATTTCGAGACTCTCATTATGCAGCGGAGCGTAATTGGTTAAGAAAACTGGCAGTACTCAATATCATTTACAGAACGTCCCCTCTTTCAGTTTCTCTGAATCTTTTCACCTACCCGGACACACCTGCACGTGCTTTAGAGACTCTTGGCACAGCCTTTTTGGCTTCGACAGTCGCAGTTTGCGAGCCGTCAGGACATTTGCGCTTGGGCAATACAGCATGAACCTATTCAGAAGAAGATCTTCATCTCCAACTATTCTAATACTGGGTGCCGGAGAGCGCGCTGGACACTTGTATAAAGAAATAGTTGAACCAAAACCTCGAGCCCAATCCCCCATATTAGGATTCGTTCCGCTGGAAGAGCAGGATAGTGTAATACCAGAAAACCTTATTCTGCATTGTAAGGAGACACTCATGCAGCTGGCCAAAAGAATGAAAGTCTCTGAGATTGTCGTAGTTCAAGACCACCCGGCGCAAAAGTCTCCAGTGCAACAATTACTGAACTGTAAGCTGGCAGGGATCCAGCTCAGCGATGTGGATAGCTTCCTAAAGAGAGTTCGTGGCAGAAGTAATTTGCAGGAGAATAAATTCGGCTCGTCGCTAACTATTTTTGACCGATTTCATTGGCGCTAGTGGATCGAAGCGCACAGACCCTCGCAGGGACCCATGAATCTGGACAAGCTTTTGGTTTGACGATAGCCTGATACCTCTTATTGACCCAGAGTAAAAGTGATGCAGCAGATTTGTCTAGATTGTGGCATGAGCGTTAGTGAGACCATGCAGTACTGCCCAAAATGTGACAACGCGCTAAATCTGCAGCACGATGGCTCAACAATCACGGCTGACATCGCGCATCAGGGTGAACGAGTTAGTGAGGCGCTGCAAAAGATGCAAAGTGAGATAGATTTGGCCCGACAAGGCGTCTCTGAGTGTATTCGTCTTGTTGTTGGTTCAGGATTGATTCGTGACGAAGTATTGTTGGTACTGCGCGACCTGAGATTCCGTGGTGACATCATGGGTTTCGAGCCCGAATCCTTTAACGCGGGCGCGGTGATCGTTAGACTTAAGTAGCTCTGCTCAAAAATGCTGGAGTTTGTTATTGTGTGCGTTGATCGAACTACCGTATTTATACACTCGGACATGTACTAAACAGCTAGCGCCAAGTTAACTCACTATCTTCCAGCACCCGGGCAGGAGTATGCACAACCTAGGACTGCTCACTAACACTGTACTCTAGAACCTCGTCCCTTGAGTAAAATACGATGCCTCGCCCCTTTAAGAAATCGAGCTGCCCATCAACTTCTCGCAGCTCTATCCAGGTTTGCTCTCTCTGAAAAGTATCGGTCTCTTCTATCTCTTTTAACTCATTCAGAAATGAGTCATCCAAAAAGTCGAGCTCCGCTTTCAGAGATTCACGATCTTCGCCTTTCGAGTCATCATCTTGCTTTACCGTTTTTTCCTGAAAAATATCAACATAGGCTCTTTCCCAGCTTGGCACGTCAGATTGCCAGACTTTCATTCCGTTAATGTCGGTTTCTTTCATCTGAATACGCGCAAAGCTAGCGCTCATGCCTCTTGCATCTGCCGCGGTCATCTTAGCGTGCTCAAATTGTGCTTCATTCGCATTCGCGCCATAAAAAACCATGCCTATCGCCTTGGTCCGCGTGAAAACGACTTCACTAAGATTAGAGTAAGAGGCGATCACAAAGTCCATCTGCGCCGCATTAAAATTAGCGCGCTCAGAAAGGTCGCTGCCAAAAAAGTGAGCGCCTCTCAGGTCGGCGCGCTCGTCTTTGTGTTTATTGATTTCTCGGTCTTTGTCCTTTGCAGTTCTTCTATCGTCGCCAGAATGTAAATCCAAACCACGAAGGTCTAGGCGAGATAAGTTGAGAGAATGGTAGATGCCAAACTGGTCCATATAAGAGAAGTGCCGATTGAGGTTGTTATCCTCAAGTGCATCCTTAAATTGAGAAGGCACACTCAATACTTCATTCAAACTCAATTGCTCCTTTATTGAGTCCAGCTCGCCAATTTTTTTATTGAAACCATCTACAACCTGCTTAATCTGATTCCTGCTAGGCGAGAAGTCTGGATCTGTATTCTCCCCTTTCAAAGTAGCAATGACTCTCACCGCAGAGCTAAATATCTCCTGCGCCTGCTCGCTGAGAGCTATGGAATTTTCTGTGCTGTTAAACTTGACGGGCTGACTGGCAAACGCGTCAGAGCTTTCCACATCCCTCACCCACTTATCGGTCTTACTCGAGCTCGCAAAATCGTGAAGGATGTCAACGAACAGACTTCTTGCGAGCTGCAGTTTGGTTCTCTGATCATGATAGAGTTTTGATTCCTTAGCGTAATCGGGCATCGCAAGAACAAATTCAATCAGCGTCAACAGGCCTTCGATTGTTCCCAGACTTTCTTCGCCTATGCTCTCGAAAATATCAAGCTCGCTGCTGTATATTTTTTTGTGGGCATCATGTGTCTTATCAAGAATTCCATACAACTGCTTCAGAGCTTTTCTTCTTTTCGCAGGGAACGAGAAGTAAGCCTTCGCCTCTTCGAGTTCAGCCCTGATTTCTGACTTTATGTCTGGAATTAAGGTCTCTGCTTGCTTTCTTTGATGTATTTCACTCGCCTCATGTACCAAAGTGAGATAAAGAAAATCTTCAACCGATTCTTTCGCTAGCTCTCCTTTGGTGTATAGGCCCTCAAGAATCTGACGCATCCAGCGCTGGTTGTCGCTAGCCTCCTCTTCCCCGTCACGCAGATGTAGGACCAGCTCCGCTTTGGCCCCTTTTCTTTGTATTCTAGACACGCCTGCAGAAGTGATCATATTCTTGGACCAGACTATCCGATAACGGTCCTTGGAAAGGTCGAAGAAGTGACTGTATAGGATGGAGTCGAGATTAAGTCGAGAATGGATGTGCTGGCCCGCCTTTAGACGCCCCACTACGGCCTTCACAAGCGAGGGTCTCAATGGGTATTGGCGGGAGGCTCTTCAGGTCATCCAGGGTGCCGGTAGCGCCTTTCCGGCGCCTACAAAATTAATGTCCAAATTATTCTTCTTCACTATCTGCTTGCCCGGACTTCGAGTATCTGCGGGCCCATCCATTTCCCTTCCTATCCACTTTGAATCAATCACGAAAAGGTCCATCCTGAATCGAGTTAGGCAGGCTATAGTGGGCCGCGAATTTAATATATCTATTCTAACCCAACAATCGCAGGAATCAGAGGATTCAAAACAGTGGCGACAAGTTAACTAAAATCGCTATAAAAATCGACCTGTTATCCACAGGTGGTACACGCCATCTTGCAGAAAAGTTGAGCTATCCGCAACGCTGTAGTGAGTTCACCCTGTAGCGCAAGAGCCAGTAATTTAATCTGCTCGTGAAATAATTGAAGCTAGCTGAATACGAAACTACAACTCGGCCAGCCTAAATAGCAGATTCATTATCTGCTCATCGAGGTTCACATCTCTGTGGGCACCCAATTTCCGCTCCATTACTTACACCTAGCCTCAGCCTCAGCCTCAGCCAAAACGGTACGGGTTAGTTCTGGAGTCTAATCTACAGCTAGAGATTTTCAGGGATTAACTCTCGTTTTCGAATTGCCCATGTTAAGCTAATGCAGATAGCAATTTAACCTGAATGGTCTAACTTCCACTCGCTCAACTAACCACCTACTATCTAACTAATTATGTCTGTATCCCTACAAGATCAACTCAAAAAATCCGGTTTGGTAAACGAAAAGAAAGCCAAGCAACTCAAGCGCGCGAAAAACAAACAGGAAAAACTTGCTCGTAAGACCAAGAACCCTGCCGTGGATCAACACAAACTTGAGCTGGATCGAGAAAAGTCCGAGAAGATAGCCAAGGACCGGCAGCTGAATCTAGAGAAAAATAAGCAAGCCGAGAAACATGCAGTGGTGGCTCAGATAAAACAGCTAATCGAGATGAATATTGTCGCAAAAGACGGTGAACAGAAATTCAGCTTTACCGATGCCAATGTAATTAAGCATATTTACGTCAGTCAAACTCAAATTGATCAACTCAGTCGCGGCACCCTTGCAATAGTTACACAGAAGGATGGACAGAAAAATAATCACGTAGTAGTCCCCATGGGTGTGGCAAAGAAGATTGAGCAGCGTGACCCTAAGGTCGTAGTGTTTAAGGCACAACAAAATACAATTGGCGAAGAAGACGATCCTTATGCGGATTTTCAAATCCCGGATGACATGACTTGGTAATCTGAAGAACGTTCGAGATACTGCCAAGCTAATTCCGCGCCTTCTCGGCACTCTCTTCAGCCAGAGGAGGACTATTTTAGATGCCACTGGATCGCATTCAATCCATATGATTAGAGATAGTGAAATAGAATCGTAGTAGCCCGAATTACGTAAACGCTTTGTCCGAGAAAAACGAAAATGACAAAGGCTAATGGCCTAGAGGATCGCTGATGAAAAGATTGTGGACCAACAAAATGATCGCTATCACGACTCTCATGACCATCATACTTATACCCACCCTGCTACTCCTCTGGTGGTATATGTCCACGCTATAGGATGTGAGAATCATCTGCTCCCAAAGCAATCTTTAGCAAGCCGAGGCAACTCTAGAGATAGTGAAGCCTCGCGTATCCAAAGCGATGCCAAGGCGAACCCCAGCCCTGCGCCGATGCCAAATTTGATACTCTCATTCTGAAAGAGATCTGCAAGGCTAATCTTCCAGTTGCTGGCAATGAGCACACCAACAACACCGAGGGCGACCGACAGATAAGCAATTGGGCTTAGCGTGGCTGAGAAAAATAGCCCGCCGATTATCGCTGTGAGCAGAGCTTCAGTTTTAGCAAGCGCGGTGCCAACCGCAAAATTGCGAAGCGTGAGCGCCTTGACCAAGAATACGGTAGCAATTATTTGTGCAATCGCCGCTAGGCTTGCTGCTCGATAAAATACAGGATTGCCAGCTACAGATTCTTCTTGATAGATGTAGCGTAGAAAGAAGAAATAGGCGAGCGCGAACGGCAAGCCAAAAAGATACCTTATGAGGGTCGTCGTGGATGCGGATAGGCTTTGCGCTATCTGTTTCTGAGCAGCAGTGCGCACCGACTGCATGGTCACAGCGAGCAATGTAAATAGTATCCAAATTTCCATGCGGGAACTATACAGAACACGATCATCAAGCCCAAGGCAATAATCCTCTACAGATGAGACGCTAAATAGCCCTTGGGGTGCTCGAACAGCGTGCTAGAATAATCGAAGGGATACGCACTTTTTGAACAACTAAAGTAGAAGAAGGGAGATGAAATGCGCAACACCACTAGCCACCTCTTACTCTCCAGTAAATACCTGATCTGCATTCTGTTAATTTCTTCAAGCCTAGCTCTTGCGGCTGAACGAACAATGAGGACAGTCAATATAGGACACGCACAGCTCAATGTAGAAGTGTGGGAGTCCGACGCTAAGAATTCAGAAACCATTATCGCCCTCCCCGGTTCGGGTGGCGATGTTAGTCGCTACAAATACCTAGCTCCGCTTATTGCTGATTCGGGCTACCGTGTTATTGCAATTAATCAAAGAGGGATTGGAGGCAGCACAGGTGAGCTAGAAGACCTAACTCTCCATGACTACGCAGCAGATGTGGCCGCGATTATCGATGTGCTAGATCTACAGAAAGCGCATTTACTTGGATGGGCCTTGGGCAATCGAACGTCTCGCGTTGTCGCCACAGACTTTCCGAACAAGGTTGCAAGTATCTCTCTTATCGCAGCTGGAGGTCTCGTGAGACCGCTAACCGAACCGGGTGAACTCGGAAGACTGTTAGGCGAAGCAGGCATACCCGATACGGAAAAGTTCAACCTAGCAAGGCGGACCCTATTCTCTCCTCACACTAGCGATAGGCTAGTTTACGACTACGTGCGAGAACTGAAGTATTGGCCCGATGCCCGACGCTCTCAAGGACAAGCCAATAGAAATACACCCTTAGAGCAATGGTGGGCAGGCGGCAATGGACCTATGTTGATCGTTCAAGGCGTAGACGACAAAACCGCCCCGCCGGAGAATGGCCGTCAAATGAAGCAAGAGTTCGGCGAGCGCATCACACTAGTCAATTTAGAGGGAGCTGGACATGCCATGGGTCTAGAGAAGCCCCGAGAAACAGCAGCTGCTATCGTCTCGTTTCTCGCTAAACACGCCATAGCGGCCTCGAGGTGACCTTCAAAGGCCTCTAAACTAGAGCGCGGTAAACTAGAGTGCGCTAAACTGGCCTTGAATGCGATTTCAGAAAGTAAGTCGTAGTGAAGTTTTAGCGAAGAAAAGGGGCCTAGATTTGTCAGTAGTATCATTCCAAAAACCAACCGAGAACCCTGCAACGTCGAAGCCGGGACGCAAATGGCTTCGCTTTGTTACTGCTGCGAGTCTGTTCGATGGCCATGATGCTGCCATTAATATCATGCGCCGCATTCTGCAATCCAGTGGTGCCGAGGTCATTCATCTCGCCCACAATCGCTCAGTTCAAGAAATCGTAGACGCTGCTGTTCAAGAAGATGTCGATGCGATTGCCATAAGCTCTTATCAGGGCGGTCATATCGAATACTTCAAATACCTCGTAAACCGTCTCAGAGAATTGGATGC
Organism: Pseudomonadota bacterium; assembly: GCA_027592275.1. Classification (GTDB taxonomy): domain Bacteria; phylum Pseudomonadota; class Gammaproteobacteria; order Pseudomonadales; family Pseudohongiellaceae; genus UBA9145. Next base: position 16,731 of record JAQCKF010000028.1, on the reverse strand, counting down.
AGGGCACATAAAGATCTTCGGTGGTGGTGGTGGAGTAATTATCCCAGCAGAGATTGAAGAGCTGCACTCCTACGGCGTGAGCCGTATCTATTCCCCTAATGATGGTCAGACCATCGGTTTACAAGGCATGATCGACGACATGCTACGGCGCTGCCATGATGGAGATGGTCGTCCCGCCGCTCCAAATCCAGCGCAGCTCATCACCGGCGATAGAATCACGCTAACGCGCACAATTACCGGCATTGAAAATGGCGAATACTCTGCTGAAGAATTGGCTACCCTTAAGGACAAGGCTGGCTCAGTCGAAGCTACACCCATTTTGGGAATAACGGGTACTGGCGGCGCGGGCAAGTCATCGTCTACCGATGAGATCATAAGACGATTCAGGCAAGACAGCGGAGATTCGCTGACGATTGCAGTGCTAGCAATCGACCCTACTAGAAAAAAGACAGGTGGCGCCTTGCTTGGCGATCGAATTCGCATGAACGCAATCGGTCACTCCAATATATTCATGCGCTCGGTAGCCACACGAGATGCTACCGTAGAAATTCCTGAGAGATTGAGCGAGATTATCGCCGCGATTAAACTCTCAGGATTCGACCTCATCATTGTGGAAACCCCGGGCATCGGCCAGGGTGATGCCGGCATCGTTCCTTTTGTTGATACTTCTTTATATGTCATGACGCCCGAGTTCGGCGCTGCTAGCCAGCTGGAAAAGATCGACATGCTGGACTATGCCGATATCTTTGCTATCAACAAGTTCGACCGAAAAGGAAGCGAGGACGCACTCAGGGACGTCTGCAAGCAAGTGCAGCGCAATCGCGAAGCGTTCGATCGAATGCCCGATAAAATGCCAGTATTCGGCACTATAGCGTCCAAATTCAATGACGACGGTATTACTGCGCTGTACCAGGCACTCGTTCCGTTATTGCGAGAGAAAGGCTTGCGAGACTATGCCCAGTCTATCGATCTACTTACCACTAAAAAGTCGACACAAACCACACTAATTATCCCCGCCGGCCAACAGCGCTATTTAGCCGAGATTGCAGGTGTCGTGCGTGGCTACCATGACCAGGTGCAGATTCAATCACAACTCGCTCGCGAGAGGCAGCAACTCACCGCCAGTAAAACTATGCTGGATGCTGCATCAAAAGACAGCTCCGAGCTTGATGAACTCATAGCACTTAAAGACAACGCTATGGATAGTAAGGCGAAACGGTTATTGGAAGCCTGGCCACAACTAGTCGAGGACTACTCCGCTGAAGAGTATGTCGTAAAGGTTAGAGACACCCAGATCCGCACCGCACTCACACATACATCGCTCTCTGGCACAAAGATTCCTCGAGTAGCCCTACCCGGCTACAAAGATCACGGCGAGTTATTAAAATGGCTGCTCTTGGAAAATGTTCCTGGACGCTTTCCCTTTACTGCAGGCGTGTTTCAATTTAAGCGTGAGTCGGAAGACCCAACACGTATGTTCGCTGGCGAAGGAGATGCATTTCGCACTAACCGGCGCTTCAAGCAACTCTCCGAGCACTCCCAAGCGAAGCGGCTCTCCACCGCATTTGATTCAGTGACGCTGTATGGTTTCGATCCAGCGGTACAGCCGGACATCTATGGCAAGGTAGGCAACTCTGGCGTCTCTATCGCCACTCTCGATGACATGAAAGAACTCTATAGCGGCTTTGATCTATGCAGCCCCACCACATCCGTGTCGATGACAATAAATGGGCCCGCGCCGACGATACTCGCAATGTATATGAATGCCGCGATAGATCAGCAGATAGAAAAGTTTAAGGGCGCGAACGGTGCCTCACCGACTACCGAGGAATACGAGTCACTAAAAGCGCAGGCACTTGAAAATGTCCGCGGCACTGTTCAGGCGGACATATTGAAAGAGGATCAGGGTCAGAACACTTGCATCTTCTCCACCGAATTTAGCCTCAAGTTAATGGGCGATATTCAGGAATATTTCACGGCCAATAAGATTCGCAACTTCTATTCTGTTTCAATCTCGGGATATCACATTGCCGAAGCCGGTGCGAATCCTATCTCGCAACTCGCATTCACGCTTTCTAATGGCTTCACCTTCGTAGAGGCGTATATCGCTCGCGGCATGAAGGTGGATGACTTCGCGCATAATCTATCCTTCTTCTTCTCTAATGGTATGGATCCGGAATACACGGTCTTGGGCCGAGTTGCTAGGCGCATTTGGGCTACAGCCATGCGCTTTAAATACGGCGCTAGCGAGCGTAGCCAAAAACTCAAATACCACATACAGACATCAGGCAGGTCCTTGCATGCACAGGAGATGTCATTTAATGATATTCGCACGACGCTGCAGGCATTGATCGCGGTCTATGACAACTGCAACAGCTTACACACGAACGCATACGACGAGGCGGTAACCACGCCTACTGAGGAGTCGGTACGCAGGGCGATGGCCATACAGCTAATCATCAACAAAGAATGGGGCTTGGCTGTCAACGAAAACTCGAGTCAGGGTTCGTTCATTATTGATGAATTAACAGATCTCTTGGAGGAAGCCGTACTTCAGGAATTTGAACGCATCTCCGAACGCGGCGGAGTTTTAGGGGCTATGGAAACTGGCTATCAGCGCGGCAAGATTCAGGACGAATCCATGTACTACGAGCATCGAAAACACGATGGCAGCCTACCTTTGATTGGGGTTAATACTTTTCTAAACCCAGAGCCTGAAGCGGAATTGGAAATCAAATTAGCACGCTCGACCGAAACTGAGAAGCAAAGTCAAATTGACCGTTTAGCGGCATTCAAATCCAGGAACGCCGAGCATTCTATTGAGGCCTTAGAGCGACTGCGGCGCGCCGCTATCAATAACGAAAATGTCTTTGAAGAGTTGATGCACGCGGTGCGCTATTGCAGCTTGGGTCAGATAACAGACACGTTCTTCGAAGTTGGGGGGCAGTACCGCAGAAACATGTAAGCGCGCCCCAATTTAAATTCGCAGAACGAATCTTAAGAAGCGGGCTTCGTTAACTTCATCACTACTCTGTCGGTTTTACCGCGTACACTTGGATCGCTCATCGGCTTGTTGCGATCATCACCTAGATTGCGCAAGACATCTGATTCAGCAACGAATTCGAATCCAGCAGAAATTAGATAGCTACGAATGATGCCCGGATCGATCCTGTGCAATGTATTCGCAACATCCACACTAACACCAGGTCCGGCGGCATGATTCACGACACCTAAGATGCCACCTGATTTTAGAAATCTGTAGAGCCTCTCAACAAAATCAGCGGCATCGATCGCAGGCCAACTAGTCTCTTCATAATACAAGTCGTGGAAGCCCCGAACGAACACAGCCGTATCGTGGTCTAGGCGCTACGCTGACCTAGGGTGTAGCGAACGGTTTAAGCAAGCGCTAGAAATCCCACCCACAAAAAAGGGCGGTAAACCGCCCTTTTGAGATTAGCATTCATTGAAATATCAAGCGAATGCTACTCAGTCACGTTTACCGTGATATAAGCATCGTCATAGAGACCACCGTCATCGGCCCGCCCCCATAGAACGTAGGTTCCGGGCTCATCGAAAGTCACTTCCACGTCATGCATTCCATCTTCTGGGCTTTTTGGCGGCATCCAAAGGGTTCCCCAGGGAGAATGTGATCCAGCACGAGTATCCTCCCATGGCTTGGCTTGCTGCGGGCTGAACTGAACATCACCTGCTCCGCGGTAAACATTCCATGACAGGAACAATCCGTTTATTTTTTGGACCGTCACCTTTATTGGCGGCGACATCAACAGGCGTTGGCGAACATTTTCTTCAGTTACAAAAGCAACCGCAAGAGGACCGCCAACAAACTCCGCAAACTCTCTAGCTTGCTCAACTGGATCGGTAGGAGTAGGAATGCCATCGTCGGCAACATGAGTACGCAAAGCCATAGCCTGGCCCACTCTTACTGTACGGATATCATCACCTTGAACCGTAGTTACCGGGGGAAGATTCGCGCGTGATTCAGGGCTACTAGTTCCGGCACCAAGAGAGCCCGTCTCCGATGCAATCACCATATTATCGACCAAGTAATCGTCCTTCAATGTTCCGTAGGCTTTGCGATCAACCCCATTCACACTTAGTGTCCATACCAGCTCGCGATCACCCCAATCAGAAGGAACCTGAACTTCAAAGGTAAAGCGATTACGACGTGGAAGGAAGTGAGTCGGCTGACCACGATCAGCGTCGCCCGGAGAAAACATATTGTTTTCGCCAACATCCACGTTTGGCTCTTCTTCCCAGTTTTCGTTCATGTAACCGAACATCATGTTGAATGTGCCATCTTCGTTTGGCCGCCAACCTTCAAATGCCGGCTCGATGTGCTGTCCGCTACGGTAGGTATCCGCTGATACTAGCGGTGATAAAATAACAGCACTTAGCGCGATCACGAAAAATCTAATGGCTTTGCTCGCGCTTCCTAGTTTTAAACTCTGCATATCTAATTTGTCCCCTGCAATGCAACTTCATTACTTATTTCATCTGTGGAATTTACCGGCGCAACAAGTGGCGCCAAACATAATGGACAACCGATGACATGATCGTTTGGTCCAAGATTTAGTGTCTGACGTCGATTTTCCATTTCTTCGAAAAATTGCTCGTCATCCATTTTTACCCGCATACCCAAATCGATAAACATATTGGTTACGGATCGGTTACCAGACCCCTGCCAGTTTCTTGGGTCAGGGACATTGGGATTGGTTTCAGTATTATTCATATAACCGACGATATGCAGAATAGTTCCCTTCGGCAACAGAGGCTGCGCATCGTTATCGTACGCATAGCCACGTACCCAGTTATGGTCATAACCAACACAGGAAAGTGTCTCTACCGTATAGCCCCATATCGCTTCAAGACACATGCGCTCGCCAGGGGCGTGCAAATGTGGCTCGAATGTAATGATCTTGAGGTGGTCTTGGAGAACGGTATAGGCATGTAGTTCCTGAGCGTCTTCGTTGCCCGCAATACTAATGTCTACGCCATTACCCAAGCCTAGAGTAGCTCGCTCATACTTTGGCTCGTAACCAACCGGATGAAAACGGAAGCCAACTTCCAAATGCCCTGTAGTGTCTTTGCCATTGGAATGCATATGAACAGAATCAGAAACGAGGAAGGTACCCGCTTTAAGTAGGCGTCCACCGTCCACATCGAAAATGTCTGCGTTGCGTCCTACTTCATGCACTGGCCAGCCGGTTGCAGTCTCTGCGATACGCTGCCCGTTTTCGTCTATCTCGGCAGTTGACCAGATCATGTGGTGAAATATGTACCGGCCGCCAACGGTGTCTCGACCTGTGCCGGCACTGTTGTTCACATCGTTGACTTCAACGATTTCCACAGACTTCACATAGCGATCTTGTTCTATCGGGATAGCTATTCTATCAATCTCACCCCACCAATCAGGAGTGCCTGCTAATTTGGTTACATCGTTTGTGCTGACAACGAGGTCGGGTTGACCTGCCGTCCACTTCAGATCATCGCTGAAGGCTAGCGCTTCAGGCGCGTCTGCTGGATCACCCTTCGGCGTTCCACTTCGTGCCCAGGTTGAGATAGCAGCAAGCTCAGCATCGCTCAATGACGGATCGAATTTGAAGTCCTGAATACCAATGTCCTTCTCTATATACCATGGCGGCATCGCTCCAGCTCTATCACGCAGTGCAGTCTTGTATTCAATCAACCCAGCAAAAGGTGCCACTTCGTCGTATGACACAAGCGGCATAGGGCCAACACCCCCGGAGCGATGACAATTCTGACAGCTGCGCTGCAAAATTGGTTCGATATCCTTATGGAATGTGACTTCATCCGACTGAGCATTTGCCAGAGTCGGTAAAGACAAGATGGATAAAACAGCTATAGTCTGAGATAGCTTCACGAATTTGCGAAATATTGATCGGTAGCTTGCAGTTAACACCAGCAGACCCTCCATTTAGTGGTTCTTTGGCCTGTCCTACCCGCGCGGGCGGACAAGTCTCTTATGGTCGAGAACAGTCTTGGAGAACTGTTCATTTACCCACAGGAATTTAACCAAAATTAGCAGAGACTGTCTTGTGAATTCTGAACTATTCTTGGCGAATTTTGGAATTAGAGTAGCTGCCTAGAGGTGCAGAGACCCAGAAACTATTAAAATTTCTTATAATTTTGACACTTTACGCGATTTTTAGCGTCGCCAGAGGGTATTTAGCCGAAATTGGACGCAAATGCCGTTCATCTCGCAATTCCCTCAAGTCGACGCCCCAGCATCCCAAAATTCACGGAAAACACTTAAATACGAGGAGACACATCCACAAAAGCGATACAAGAATCACAACCAGCTCTAGCTAGTACTCGCAGAAAACAGATCAAGTAGAAGAAATCGTCGGCTACCTGTGCAAGGCAGGTCCGAGAGTCGACTGCATGACAACTTCGACAGAATGCTCTCCATCTCCTAAGATGTAAACTTATAGCCTGGATTTCCAATTTTCCTGCTCAGAACAACAATCTGGATTCCTAGACTGCTTGAAAGCTGCAGCGTAGTTGCAATGCACCGCCCACTAATTTATCTTCATTCCGAATGAATCAGTTCTCAGATCTAATTGCGATACTTGCCTTCTTCCAGATAATTTTTATTGGAGCCTTTTTTCTTGTTCACAATCAGGGGGCACTTGCGCGACTAATATCTCTATATTGCTTTTGCCTTAGTACCTATACGCTCGCAGGAATCCCCTTCTTCTCGAACAACCTACTTTCATTTTTCATACTTTTTAGGTTCGCAACCCTAGCACCCTTCATTCTCTGGATCATCGCATTCATGCTTTTTGTCGATAACGGAAAAGTTCACCCGGGCGCATGGCTGGCAATCGTCTTCTTCGAACTTTCGCGGGGGATCGGAATAGGTATTTTTTACTTGAACCCAGACACCATTAACGACACGAGTTTTATCGTAGTCCAGATAATCCCCCAGCTGATCATGTTTGTGTTTGCAGCACACACTTTATATTTGGCGTATCAGGGCTACTCAGTCGATTTGTTAGAACAACGCAGGCGTCTTCGGCCTACCTTCTTGCTCATCATGGGAATCTTGTTGGTCGTCATCGTTGGTTCCGACTTCATCAATCTATTCAGTCGATTCATTCTAGAACCGGACCAAAACCTAATACCCGATGTACCAAACTATCTAGTATCACTCTATATATTGGTGGTGACGTTTCTGTTTTGCCAGCGCATATTTCAGCTAAGTGAAGAAGCCACCACGCTTATCTCAACCGGAGTTAGCACTAAGGACAGAACGAGCACCAATGGCAACTCACCGGCGAATGTCGATCCCGCTTTACTCGAGAAGCTTGAACAGACGATGAAAGAAGGGAAGCTCTATACTCGCACCGGTCTTACTATTGCCGAACTCGCGGAGAACTTGTCTATTCAGGAATATAGATTGCGACGAATAATCAATCAGCAGCTGAAGTTTAGAAACTTCAATCAATTCTTGAATAATTACCGAATCGAGGATGCATGTACACGACTGCGTGATACCACTTCGCCAATATCTACGATAGCTCTGGACGTTGGATATGCCTCATTGTCTGTCTTCAACAAGGCATTCAAGGAGCGGTATCAAGTGACACCTTCGGAATTTCGCAATAGCGAGCCATCGACTACGTAGAATTTGAGCTGCGAGCCTATCCTTAGTAGATTATTAATAGCCTGGAACGAAAAAGCCCGAGCAATGCTCGGGCTTTTTTTTAGATCGTCAAGAGAATTAAGCTACGTGTGCAGCTCTTTCCTCTTCACTGATTTCCTTGATGCTCAGCTTGATACGGCCTCTAGCGTCTGTGTCTAGAACCTTAACTAGAACGTCCTGACCTTCTTCCAGATGCTCGTTTACATTCTCTACACGCTCTTGCGAGATTTGAGAGATGTGAACCAAGCCATCTTTGCCCGGCAAGATTGTAACGAACGCGCCGAAGTCGACGATTCTCGCTACCTTACCATTATAGATCCTGCCTACTTCAGCTTCTGCTGTAATGGCATTAACCATCTCGAGTGCAGCATCGCGAGAGTCAGCGTCTTCGCCGTAAATGCGAACGTTACCATCGTCATCGATATCAACTGATGCGCCAGTCGCTTCAGTAATGCCACGGATAACTGCACCGCCCTTACCGATAACGTCGCGAATCTTGTCTGTATCGATCTTGATCATCGCCATAGCAGGCGCGTTATCAGAAACCGTTTCGCGAGCAGTTGAGATAACTTTATTCATCTCGTCTAGGATATGATTTCTAGCTGTATGAGCTTGCGCTAGAGCAATCTCCATGATCTCTTCGGTAATGCCCTGGATTTTGATGTCCATCTGCAGAGCAGTAATACCAGCGGCTGTTCCAGCAACTTTGAAGTCCATATCGCCAAGATGATCTTCGTCGCCAAGGATATCTGTTAGAACTGCGAAACGCTCGCCTTCCTTGATAAGGCCCATTGCAATACCCGCAACTGGAGCCGAGATAGGAACACCAGCATCCATCATTGCTAAGCTGCTTCCGCAGACACTCGCCATGGAGCTTGAACCATTAGATTCGGTGATTTCTGAAACTACCCGAATCGCATACGGGAATTCTTCTTCAGGAGGCATAACAGCAGCAACACCACGTCTAGCAAGACGGCCGTGGCCAATCTCACGTCGCTTCGGTCCGCTCATAAAACCTGTCTCGCCTACTGAGTAAGGAGGGAAGTTATAGTGCAACATAAATGGGTCTTTTCTCGAACCCTGAAGATCTTCGATAAGTTGCGAATCACGCAGTGCGCCAAGTGTAGTTACAACCAAGGCCTGTGTTTCGCCGCGTGTGAACAAAGCAGAACCGTGAGCTTTAGGAAGAACTCCAATTTCAACTTCGATTGCACGAACAGTTGTAGTATCTCGACCATCGATACGTGGATTACCATCTAATACACGGTTACGTACAGTGCTTTTCTCCAGCTTCGCAAAAACATCTTTTACGTCGTCGGAACTAACACCTGACTCATCGTTAGCTAGCTGCTCAACAGCCTGCGTCTTCAAGGCTCCAAGAGCATCCTGACGTGCCATCTTGTCAGAAATTTGATAAGCCTCAATAACTCCAGCTCCTACTTGAGCTGCAACAGCAGCAGTTAACTCTTCATTGACGGGCTCAGGCTGCCAATCCCATGCTGGCTTGCCAATTTCGGCCTTCAGCTCAGCGATCGCGTCGACAATAACCTGCATCTCTTGATGAGCATACAAAACCGCTCCTAGCATTTGATCTTCGCTTAGTTGCTTCGCTTCAGACTCAACCATTAGAACCGCTGACTTTGTGCCTGCCACGACCATGTCGAGCTGCGATGTTGCGAGCTCTGTATTAGTAGGGTTCAGTAAATAACCAGTTTCGGCAGTGTAGCCTACGCGAGCAGCACCAATCGGCTCTGCGAAAGGTATACCCGAAATAGATAAGGCCGCTGACGCGCCTATCAAACCTGCAATATCTGCCTGTTCATCTTTGTCAGCAGAAACTACCGTACAAATTACCTGCACTTCATTCATGAAGCCCTTCGGGAACAAAGGACGAATCGGGCGATCAATAAGACGTGATGTTAAGGTTTCATTCTCAGTTGGTCTGCCTTCGCGCTTGAAGAATCCTCCAGGAATCTTGCCTACAGCGTAGGTTTTTTCCTGGTAGTTAACCGTCAACGGGAAAAAAGCCGCGCCCGGGTTGGCTTTCTTTCGGCCCACTACAGTCGCTAATACCGTAGTATTTCCAATGGTTACAACAACAGAACCTGTTGCCTGTCTCGCTACTTTACCGGTTTCCAAAGTGATCGTCTTGCCACCGAATTGAAACGTCTTAGTTACTGGATTAAACATAATATTTTTCCTAATTATTGAATTAGGCGCAGAGCCAACTCATCAGGCTCTACGCAGATATTTACGATTGATTGTCATCGACAAAACTAAATGAACAATTAACGACGTAGTCCAAGTCGCTTGATCAAAGTCGCATAACGTTCTAGATTTTTGCGCTTCAAGTAGTCAAGCAATTTCCTGCGGCTGTTCACCATTCGGATGAGTCCACGGCGGGAGTGATGGTCGTGAATGTGCTCTTTGAAATGCGATTGCAGTTCATTGATGTTTGCTGTCAGCAAAGCCACTTGCACTTCGGGTGAACCTGTATCACCTTCGCTCTGCTCGTAGTCTTTGATGATTGTGTCTTTCTGTTCAGCTGATAAAGCCATTTTCTATCTCCTAATATGCAATTTAATAAAGTCGCTGAAAAAGCGCGACTAAAACTTCCGTTTAAATTCAGAATAACCACGCATATTAGTAGTTACCTGATACTTTCCCTGTTGAATTCCGTAGCTACGCATCGTACTCAGTGTGCGACTATTAACCTTCGCGGAGCGACCTTCCCATCATCATCGATACAGCCAATACCGATAAATTGTCTCTCTTCGTACAATCTTACCAAGCCTTCTTCTGGCAAGTGTCTAACCAAGACTGGCTGACCATTCTTGATAAAGCTAGCCGTGACGCTTGGTAATACAACTTCTGGCAAGTCCGCTATGGCCTTGTCCATTGGAATGAGATGTTTATCGATGACACTCAAACCGCCACTATCACACTCCTGGATCAACCTCTGTGTTGTTACGCAGTCCGCCTCTGTAAATACACCTGCCTGTGTTCGTCGCAAGGCGATGATGTGCGCTCCACATCCCAAGGCCTGACCGAGGTCATCGGCGATAGTTCTTATATATGTACCCTTACTACAGGCGATCTCCAGTTCCAACTCGTCGCCTTCGAAGGCTGTCATCTCGATACTGTATACGGTAATCCGCCTGGCCTCGCGCTCTATAGTTTGGCCTTTACGCGCCATCTTATACAGCGGCACTCCGTTTACTTTCAAGGCGGAGTACATGGGAGGCACTTGCTCAATCTCGCCTCTAAATGGTGTCAGCGCCTCTTCAATCTGCAGTTGCGAGACTTGGAAATCGGCACAGCTTTCAAGTACGTTGCCTTCGCAGTCACCGCTATCGGTTCTGACGCCCAGCTTCAGTTTAGCTCGATACTTTTTATCCGAATCCAGCAAGAACTGGGATACTTTGGTCGCCTCACCTAAGCAAAGTGGTAGCACTCCAGTCGCTAGTGGGTCTAGACTGCCTGTATGCCCTGCCTTCTGGGCATCGAAAATTCTTTTTACTTCCTGCAGAGCTCTGTTTGAACTAATACCTATGGCTTTGTCTAGTATGACGATGCCATCGATGCTTCTGCCTTTCTTGCGCTTAGCCAATCTGCATCCCCATCAATTCTAATGACAACAAACTCAAGAATGCGAATCTTGATCGGCTGCTAACGCGCTATCTATCAGGCTCGAAAGCTGCTGTCCGCGCGCTATACTTCCGTCGTAGTAAAAACGTAGCTTGGGTACCGAACGAGTACTCAGCCGTTTCGACAATAAGGATCGCAAAAAACCTGCGGCCTTATTCAACGCATCTACATTCTCTTTTATCTCTAGCTTGTCCAGATCGCCAGGTTCGGAAAGTGTAGATTGATTTATCTGAGGATCATCAGTCAGGGTATTCAATACCGTCACGAACACCTTGGCATGAGCTAAATCTCTGCTCACCTCCACGCCCGTAACCGAAACCATGCCAACCCTAGGATCGTTTACTTCCATCTGGATTAACGATGCAAGTTCGCGCTGAATCTGATCAGCTACCCTTTGCACTCTTGGAGACATATCTGCCACGATTAGTTACCCGCTTGAGAGTTTATTCTCAAAGGCTCCTGGCCACTTCAGTTGTCTCGTATACCTCAATCTTGTCGCCAACTTTAACGTCAGTGTAGTTACGAACGCCGATTCCACACTCGATGCCGTTTCGAACTTCGTTGGCATCGTCCTTGAATCGTCTCAGTGATTCGAGTTCACCTTCATAGATCACCACATCATCGCGCAGAACACGTATCGGCTTGCTGCGATAGATAGTACCTTCGATAACCATGCTTCCGGCGATCTGACCAAACTTCGGCGAGCTGAACACATCGCGAACTTCGGCAACGCCAAGAATCTCTTCGCGAATCTCTGGCGCGAGCATGCCGCTCATGATCGCCTTAACGTCATCGATCACATCGTATATGACATTGTAATAACGTAATTGCAGGCCTTCGTTCTCAATAATTTCGCGCGATGACTTATCAGCTCGTACATTAAAGCCAATAATCATAGCCTTCGATGTAGCTGCTAGATGCACATCAGTCTCCGAGATTCCACCCACACCTGAGGCGACGATGTTAACTTTAACCTCTTCAGTATTGAGTTTCTGCAACGAACCCACGATCGCTTCAAGCGAACCGCGTACATCGGTCTTGATGATGATATTGAAGACGCTTAAATTTTCTTTGCCAATGCCGGCGAACATATTCTCGACTAAGTTCGACTGCTGCGATGCCTGCAATGAATCTTTGTGACGCGTGCGTCTGAATTCCGCGATCTCTCGGGCCTTCTTCTCATCCGCTACTACAACAAATTCATCGCCAGCTTCCGGCACACCATTGAGACCAAGAATCTCAACAGGAATAGAAGGACCCGCAGTTTTAATATTCTTACCCGTCTCGTCAACCAGAGCACGGACGCGGCCATATACATGACCAGCTAATACAGTATCGCCTGTTTTCAGCGTACCGTTTTGTACTAGAACTGAGGCGACTGGACCACGTCCTTTGTCTAGCCTAGATTCGATTACTACGCCCTGACCGGGAACATCTGTATAAGCCTTTAACTCCAAAAGCTCGGCCTGTAGGCTGATGGCTTCTAGCAACTGATCGACACCCGCACCAGTAATGGCCGATACTTCTATGAATTGCGTCTCGCCACCCCAATCCTCTGGGATAACTTCCATAGCGGCCAATTCACTCTTAACGCGATCTACATCGACGCCTTCTTTGTCCATCTTGTTGACTGCTACTACTAGCGCCACACCAGAAGCTTTGGCGTGCTGCACAGCTTCTTCGGTTTGTGGCTTAACGCCGTCGTCAGCGGCGACTACTAGGACAACTACGTCTGTTGCCTTCGCTCCACGAGAGCGCATCGCGGTAAATGCCGCGTGGCCCGGTGTATCAAGAAAACTAATCATGCCGTGAGCGGTATTCACGTGGTAAGCACCAATGTGCTGTGTGATACCGCCAGCCTCGTGCGAGGCGACTGTTGATTTACGTATGTAGTCCAAGAGAGAAGTCTTACCATGGTCAACGTGGCCCATTACAGTAACTACCGGCGCGCGAGTAATCTCTATTTTTCCCATGTCTGCCGTAATCGATTCCGCTAACTGGTCCTCGATCGCGTCTTCCGACACGAACTTCGGCGTATGACCAAATTCTTCTATCAAAAGCGTCGCAGTATCCTGATCTATAATCTGATTGATCGTTGCCATGACACCCATGTTGAATAGAGATTTCACCAGCCCTGCTGTCTTAACCGACATCTGCTGAGCTAGGTCCTGCAATGTGTTGGTTTCACCAATCTTAATTTCGCGTTTAATAAAATCTTTTGGCTTCTCGAAGGCATGTTGAGTAGCAGATAGACGTGCCTTGCCTTTTCTGCCGCTGCCTCTTCGGCCACGCCCGCCACCAACGTCATCCGCATCGCCACCTTCGAGCACGAAGTCGTCGTTGACATGAATTGGTTTTTCCTGCCGCTTGGCGGCCTTACTCTTATTCTTAAGATGCTGTGAATTTTTGTTTTCGACAGAATCTTCTGATTCTTTCTTGCCCTGCCCTTTGCGCTTCGCACCCAGCTTGTCGTCTCTAGCTGTGGCAGCTTCCTCGGCAGGCACATCTGGTGCTGTGGCCTTCTCGTTGGCAGGAGCCTCAGCACTAGCTTTGTCTGGCGTTTCTATTGTTGCTGCTTCTGCAGACTCCGCGCCAGCGGTTTCTGTGGCTTCAACACTAGTATCTACAACTGCGTCTACCGCGCTTTCCGCTGCAGCTACTACTGCTTCATCTTCTAATTCTTCTGGGGCTTCTTCGGCGACTTCGCTGCGCTTAATATAGGTGCGCTTCGTGCGAACCTCGACGTTAACAGTCTTGCCTCGGCCGTGTGTGGACGCCGCTTTGAGCGTGCCAACTGTCTTCCGCTTGAGTGTAATTTTCTTAGGCGCAGAGACGCTGGCCTCAGAGTCTCCGTGGCTACGGCGCAGAAACTGCAATAAAGTGTTTTTGTCGTCGTTCGAAATCGAATCGTCAGCTTTAGTATGCGACAGTCCTGCCTCTTTTATTTGAGACAGCAACTTGTCTAAAGAGACTCCGACAACTTCGGCGAGTTCACTTATTTTTGCATCTGCCATTCAACTACCCCCATTCAACAACAACATAATTGCTGTTACTCAAACCATGGCGCGCGCGCGGTCATGATTAGCTTGCCTGCGCGTTCTTCATCCATGCCTTCGATGTCTATCAATTCATCGATAGACTGTTCTGCCAATTCTTCCATATTGAGAACTCCTTTCTTAGCGAGTTCCAATGCCAGTTTTCCATCCATACCTTCCATATTCAGAAGATCATCAGCGATATTCGCAGAAGATAGATCTTCCTCAGAGGCGATAGCCAAAGTAAGCAATGCATCTTTAGCTCGATCCCTCAATTCATTCGCGATCTCTTCATCGAATCCATCGATAGCCAGTATCTCATCGAGAGGCACGTAGGCAATTTCTTCGAGTGAAGTAAAACCTTCGGCAACTAGAACCTCTGCCGACTCCTCGTCGACGCCGAGCTTCTCAACGAACATGTCGATAAAGCTGCTCGCTTCCTGATGCTGCTTCTCAGCTGCTTCTTCTTCGCTCATCACGTTAATAGTCCAGCCAGTTAACTCACTGGACAGGCGTACGTTCTGACCGTTTCTGCCGATAGCTTGGGCGAGATTATCTTCTTCAACGGCGATGTCCATCGTTTTGCTGTCTTCATCAACAATGATAGAAGCAACTTCTGCTGGAGACATCGCATTGATGACTAACTGCGCTGGATTGTCATCCCAAAGGATGATGTCGATGCGCTCATTCGCTAATTCATTCGAGACCACTTGCACGCGTGAGCCACGCATACCGACACAAGCGCCCACGGGATCGATTCGACCGTCATTCGTGCTAACTACGATCTTGGCTCTCGATCCAGGATCTCTCGCCGCCGCCTTGATTTCGATAATTTCTTCGGAGATCTCCGGCACTTCGATCTTAAATAACTCGATCAACATGTCAGGAGAGGTGCGACTTAGGAATAACTGCGGGCCCCGCTGTTCAGAACGAACATCAATCAAAAGGGCACGCATTCGATCGCCCATTCGGAAGGTCTCTCTCGGGATCATTTGATCGCGAGTTAGTAGCGCCTCGGCATTGCTGCCCAGGTCGATAATGATATTGTCACGAGTGACTTTCTTTACCGTTCCAGCAACAAGCTCACCAATGCGATCTTTATAATCGTCAATTATGATTTCTCTCTCGGCTTCGCGTACTTTTTGCACGATTACCTGCTTAGCAGTTTGTGCAGCGATCCGACCAAACTCCATATTGTCGATCTTTTCTTCGTATACATCTCCGACAGCGAGGCCTTTCTTTTTCTCTTGTGCTTGCTCGACAGTTAATTGGGAACCCTCTTCCAGATACTCTTCGTCCTCAACCACCGTCCAAAATCGGAAGGATTCGTAGTCGCCAGTCGCTCGATCAACTGCAACTCGGCAGTCAATCTCGTCATGATCATTAAGCTTCTTCGTAGCTGCTGCTAACGCCGACTCAATCGCTTCAAAAATCACTTCACGCGAGACACCCTTCTCATTCGAGACGGCATCTGCAACCATTAAAATTTCTTTACTCATCATAACAATGTCACCTTACTCAAAGCTTAGATCCGGATATTAGTCCAGAGCATGGAGCAAAAATAATCTAGAAAACAACACTGGCTTTCTCAATATCAGAAAATTCTAAGTCATACTCAGAACCTTCAACTAACAAGCCAACAATGTCCCCTGAAACTTTTATTATTTGTCCTTTAAATTTACGCCTGCCATCTAATGGCCGTCGTAACTTTAAATCCACTTCACTGCCAACATATTGCGAATAATGCTCCATACAGAACAGCGGTCTATCCATACCCGGAGATGACACCTCAAGGGTATATTCTCCGGCAATTGGATCTTCGACATCCATTAACGCGCTTACCTGTCGACTAACTTTTTCGCAATCCTCGATCGTGACACCTTCTTCACGTTCGATATAAATCCTCAACAAGGAATATTTTCCCTGTTGAAGCAGTTCGACTCCCCACAGATCCAAACCTAACGCTTGGATCGTGGTGTCGATCAATTCTGTTATTAGAGTTACGCTATTGCTCACAATACTTTTTACTGCGCATCTGGAACGTATCCCCTAGATACAAAAAATGGGCCGAAGGCCCACTCTAAATCTTCTTCGCCGACTCAATCTGAGCAAGCGAGAAGCTTGGTGTTTGGTAGTCCTATCAGGACCGCCATACTGCAAATATTGGTAGCGGGGGATCCGATCTCCATAAAAGATCAAATCTTCACTCATTCACTTAAATTGAGTGAGTCTCGTGGTTCGATTTGAACCTACGACCTTTCAGCCGCCGAGAGCTACTGCGTACTACAAATATTGGTAGCGGGGGCTCGCAACCGCCGTTGCTTACATCTAGATTTTGCGTACATTGATCGCTAAAGAGCT
>JAQCKF010000010.1 GCA_027592275.1 Pseudomonadota bacterium | reverse complement strand
GTTTGCTGAGAGGGCAGCTTAGAATGAATTTCTCATCCTGCGAGTGGTACTAACTTAGGGGAAAGGTCACCTCTAGCCGATGCTGAGGCGGAACCTTCTTCGTAGTCTTCAAGAGATTTTGCAATATTTGTAGTTGTAGAGCGTCCATAAGCGTTCCCCCTCTGTGATTACCTCATCTGCCCCCTTTACCTCTTCTGTACGGGACATACCCTCCCCAACCTCCCCCTGTTGGTTTACATTTGGTTGATCCAGAGTGAAAGATTGTTAACCAGTTAGGGAATGGTCTTTCGATACAGTGAAAGCTGGTTGTACGCAGGATATATGCAGGATAATTGAAGGAGTGAAGATATTAGGCGGCCAATTTTTGAGCTAAGTTATTGATTTTATTGGTCGGGGCGGCCGGATTTGAACCGACGACCACTACACCCCCAGTGTAGTGCGCTACCAGACTGCGCTACGCCCCGAATACAACCTTTTTTGCAAGAATAGATCCCTAAAAACGACCTACTTGCGTAGTTTTCCCATTATCGAATCCCACCAGTGTAGTTCGCTACCAGACTGCGCTACGCCCCGATAATTTAGTAATTCAACAGTAGCTAGTAATATGCAACCGACCTACAGCGATTTCCTATTCGCTTACGGTATCCCCCGATATGAAAAATGATTTGAGATTATTGCGGATTAATTACTGCAGAGACGCCTATAACCGCGCGATTACAATCTCCAAGTCTTTAACCAGAGATCTAATCTCGCTGGAGTTGACGTTGGATTTCACGAGATCTTCTGGGTTATCACTCATCTTCTGCCGAGCGCCACCAATGGTATAGCCTTGCTCGTATAGTAAGCTCTTGATTTGCCTGATTAAAATAACATCTTGGCGCTGATAGTAGCGACGGTTACCGCGACGTTTAACGGGCTTTAGAGAGGGGAATTCAGCCTCCCAATAACGCAACACATGGGGCTTAACCGCACATAACTCACCTACTTCACCTATAGTGAAGTAGCGTTTTGGAGGGATTGGGGGTAATTCGTCGTTATTCTTCGGTTCCAGCATAACCCTCTACTCTTGCCTTTAATTTCTGTCCTGGACGGAATGTCACTACGCGTCTGGCCTTGATTGGAATCTCTTCGCCAGTTTTGGGGTTACGACCCGGTCGCTGCTTCTTGTCTCTTAAATCGAAATTGCCGTAGCCGGACAACTTCACTTGCTCGTTGCGTTCTAAGGAGAGGCGAATTTCTTCGAAAAACTGCTCTACAACTTCTTTGGCTTCGCGTTTATTAAGCCCTAGTTCTTCGAAGAGGCGTTCAGCCATATCGGCTTTTGTAAGTGCTCCATCCACCATATCAAATTCCCCAGCTAATTCCGCAAATTTGCATTAAATACATCTTGTAGTCCCTTGACGCACTTACTAATTATTTTATTTATATCGTCTTCGCTAAGAGTGCGCGAAGGATGCTGCCAGGTCAAGCCCAAAGCGATACTTTTTTTGTCTTTTGCGACTGCATCCCCCTGATAAACATCAAATATTCGTAAATCAGTCAAGTGCTCGCCCGCATTTGCACGGACATTAGCCAAAACATCAGCCGATGCGTAGCTGCGCTCGATCAAGATAGCCAAATCTCGACTCACTTCTGGGAATTTAGACAGCCCGCTCGCGACAGGTAGTCGGCGCTCTTGCAGGGGCGCTAGCTCTACTTCAAACATATAGCAGTTGCCTGTGATGCCCATTTTGCGCTGCATTGCGGGGTGCAGAGCACCTATGTGCCCCACTAGTGCGCCGTCTCTTTCTATGCGCGCACATTGGCCACTGTGGAAGCAGGCATAGTCCGCCGCTACGAATGTATATCTATCCGCTTCCAAACCCATAGCAAGCAATAACTCTACATCACCTTTTAGATCATAAAAGTCTGATAAATCTTTGTTATTATTCCAGTTTATTGGCATTTTATTACCAGAGACTAGACCGGCTAACATTGCCGTTTGCGTAATTTCTCCGCCGCTGTCTTGAAACACCAAGCCCGATTCGAAGATCCGAATACGCTCGATCTGGCGGTTTTCATTGTATTTCAGTGTCGTAATTAGTCCTGGCAAGATGCTCGTGCGCATCACCGCCATATCAGCAGATATCGGGTTCTGCAACGAGACTCCAGGCTGATCTGGAAATAGCGTGTCGGCAAGAGATGGCTCAATGAAGCTGTAGGTAACGACTTCCTGATAGCCTAAAGCCACCAACTGTTGTCGGATCTGGCTTAATTCAGTGTGAGACTCCGGCTTTGATCTGAGGCTTTGGTTGCCCAGGCCTCCGGTCTGCGGGAGATTATTGTAGCCATAGATTCTAGCCAACTCTTCAATTAAGTCGGCCTCGATACTGACATCGAAACGGTAGGAAGGCACAGAAACGTTGAAAACCTCGCCGTCGTCATCCACAAAGCCGAATCCCAGTCTGCCTAAGATGTCTCTAACCTCTTCCTGCTCCATCTGGATGCCTAACAAGCTACTAATTGAACTGTGCTTCAGGCTAACAACGATAGGGGTAGGGAGATTGCCTATCGCTTCGGTGATAGGCCCAGCTTCGCCACCACAGATATCGAGAAGCAATTGTGTAGCCCTGTTCATTGCAGTTCGTTGCAGCTGATAGTCGACGCCCCGCTCATAGCGATGCGACGCATCTGTATGCATACCAAAGGTTCTCGCCTTGCCGGCTACAGCCAACGGTGCAAAGAATGCACACTCTAGGAATACGTGCTGCGTCTGATCGCTCACGGCAGTAGCCATGCCTCCCATGATGCCAGCCATGGCGACAGGTTTCGAAGCATCCGTGATAAGTAAAGTCTCAGGGGTCAGCTCTACTTCTTTTCCATCGAGCAGCTCTAGTTTCTCGTTCTGCTTCGCAAAACGAACATCGATATACCCTTCCAACTTTGCGAGATCAAATGCGTGCATGGGCTGGCCTAGCTCCATCAACACGTAGTTTGTTACATCCACAACCGGATCAATACTTCGCAGTCCAGAGCGGCGTAGTTTTTCCTTCATCCACAAAGGGGATTCAGAATTCAGATTGATATTCCTAATAACGCGCCCGAGATAACGAGGGCAGGCATCTTTGGCGGTGATCCTAACTTCGAATTCATCGCTGATTGACTCGATAGGATCTGGGAAGTCTAAAGGCATCACATCTTTTCGCGCAATCACACCCACTTCTCGAGCTAGGCCGATCATGCCCAAGCAGTCACCACGGTTGGGAGTCAGATCTAATTCAATGCTCGTGTCATCGAGCTTTAGAGAGCTGCGTATATCTTCACCCACATTTGCATTCTCATGAAGCTCCAACAATCCATCGGAGTTTTCTTCCAAGCCTAATTCTTCGCTGGAACACAGCATGCCATTCGATTCGATGCCGCGTATCTTTGCCTTCTTAATTTTGAATGGCTTCGCGTCAGCAGACTCGATGATTTGTGCGCCGAGTTTAGCAAATGGGACTTTTAGACCTGCACGAACATTTGGGGCGCCGCACACAACCTGAAACGACTCTTCTCCATCGGACACAGAACACAGACTCAGCTTGTCGGCATCGGGATGCGGCTCAACTGATTCAACTAGACCTACGACTATGCCACTGCATTGACGCGCAACCGGCATCGAACCATCGACCTCGAGGCCGGCCATGGTTAACTCGTCGATTAGTTGCTGCGTTTCAAGCTCTGGGCTTACCCATTCTCGAAGCCATTGTTCGCTGAATATCATTGCTTAGGCCAATACTTTGGAATTACTTGTTAATTGAACTGTTGTAAAAATCTAAGATCGTTCTCGAAGTAGGTTCGAAGATCCCCTACGCCGTAGCGCAGCATCGCCAATCGTTCGACACCCATACCGAATGCGAAGCCGTTATATTTTGTAGTGTCGATGTTCGACATCTCAAGTACTCTAGGGTGCACCATTCCACAACCCATTACTTCCAACCATCCGGTATTACCACAAATTCTGCAGCCCTTTCCCGCGCAGCTGACACAACCCATATCTACTTCGGCAGAGGGTTCAGTGAACGGAAAATAGGAAGGACGGAAGCGCACTGGCATATCTTCTTCGAAATAGGCATGCAGGAAATCGATCACTGTGCCCTTTAAATCGGCGAAGCTCACATTTTCATCGATCAGCAAACCTTCGACCTGATGAAACATCGGCGTGTGTGTTAGGTCTGAATCACAACGATAGACACGCCCTGGACAGATCATTCTGAATGGCGGTTTTCCACCCTCCATGACTCTGACCTGCACGGGCGATGTATGCGTTCTAAGCACCGTGCCAGGACTCACATAAAACGTATCGTGCATTGCACGTGCCGGGTGATGGCTAGGAATATTTAACGCTTCGAAGTTGTGATAGTTATCTTCAATCTCCGGGCCTTCAGCGACATCGTATCCGCTGGTTTCGAAGATAGAGGTGATGCGGTCTATGGTAATCGTGATCGGGTGTAAGCCGCCCTGACTCTGGCGCCTACCAGGGAGAGTTACATCAATAGTCTCACTGCTCAGTTGTGCATTCAGGCTTTCTTCTACTAGAGAGCTTTTGCGCGCCTCTATCGCTTTCTGAACTTCATGCTTTGCGATATTAATAAGCTCGCCAGCTGCTGGACGCTCTTCGGCAGCTAATTGACCGAGCGACTTCAATAGCGCAGTCAATGTACCCTTCTTTCCTAAATAGTGAACACGCAAAGACTCCAGCGATTTTTCATCACTAGAGTCTTCGATAGCTTGCAGAGCTTCTGCAAGTAGGGAGTTAGGATCTGCCATGAGCCACTTACCCAAGAAGAGTTAAGCTGCGAGGCTAGCTTTCGCCTGATCTACAACTGCATTAAATGCTGGCTTGTCATGTACTGCTAGGTCTGCCAACACACGACGATCGACTTCGATCTCCGCTTTCTTTAATCCAGCGATAAGCTGGCTGTAGCTCATACCATTCTCGCGTGCTTGGGCATTGATGCGCGTGATCCACAACGATCTGAAGACACGCTTCTTGACGCGTCTGTCACGGTAGGCGTATTGCCCTGCTTTAGTAACTGCTTGGGTAGCAACACGATAGATACGGCTTCGTGCGCCGTAATAACCTTTTGCCTTCTTTAATACTTTCTTGTGACGTCGGTTTGCTGTGACGCCGCGTTTTACTCGAGCCATGTTAAATTCTCCTGATTAATTTTGTGATTAGACTTTGCGCAACATACGTTTAACTGCCGGCATATTGTCAGCATGCACAGGAGTAGTCCCGCGCAACTGTCGCTTTCGCTTGGTCGTCATTTTAGTCAGGATATGACTCTTATAGGCGCTCTTGCGCTTGTAACCGGAAGCAGTTTTCTTAAACCGCTTCGCAGCACCACTATGGGTTTTTAGTTTTCCAGCCATTACATACAACTCCGCATTTGCTCCAATGTTTATCAGTAACTATTGGATGCTTTTAATGAATACCTAACAATCAAAAAGGCCAGCCTCCAATGAACCAATCGGATCCAAATATGGATAATTGGAGGCTGACCCTAAATCTCGCTAGCGCTTTTTGACCGGTGCTAAAACCATAATGATTTGCCGGCCTTCCATCTTGGGCTCCTGCTCTACGGTGCCGTATTCAACGAGATCCACTCGGATCCTGTTGACTAGCTCCATACCAAGATGTTGATGGGCCATTTCCCGGCCGCGGAATCTAAGCGATACCTTGGCCTTGTCCCCATCTTCTAGGAAACGTATCAGGTTGCGTAGTTTTACCTGATAATCCCCTATTTCCGTCCCTGGTCGAAATTTTATCTCTTTAACTTGCGTTCGACGCTGCTTCTTCTTATTAGCAGCCTTTTCCTTCTTAAGATCGAATACGTGTTTGCCATAATCCATGATCTTGCAGACTTGTGGGTCCGCCTCAGGTGCTATAAGCACCAGATCAAGCTTGGCTTCTGCCGCAGCCGCTCGCGCGTCCTCTAATGACTTAATACCGAGTTGCTCTCCTTCCTCACCCACTAGGCGAACTTGATCAGCTTCGATATGCTCATTAATGATTGGCTTCTTAGAACTACTCCTCATGATATGCGCGAACGCTTATTCCTCGTATTCGATGTTAGTAAATTTTTTGTGATCTTGCTACGCGCTTCGGCTAAAGCTAGCGACATCCTGGTTTAAGAGCGCACAAAACTCATCTAATGTCATCGCTCCCAGGTCATCACCACCGCGCTTGCGCACTGCCACAGTACCGTTTTCTACTTCTTTATCTCCAACTACTAGGAGATAAGGAATCTTCTGTAAAGTGTGCTCGCGGATTTTAAAGCCGATCTTCTCATTTCTCAAGTCCGTAGACACCCTAAACCCTTTATTTTTCAAGGATTCTTCGAATTTTCGGCAATAATCGTTCTGTTTGTCCGTTATATTCAAAATCAGGGCTTGTTCTGGTGCCAACCAAGCAGGCATGTCGCCCGCATAGTGCTCGATCAAAATGCCAATAAACCGCTCAAAAGAACCCAAAACTGCTCTATGCAGCATGACCGGCTCCTGCTTGCTGCTATCCTCTGCCACATACTGTGCTCCGAGGCGGCCGGGAGTGCTGAAATCTACCTGAATAGTTCCGCACTGCTGCACTCGGCCCATACAATCTTTCAGCGAGCATTCGATCTTAGGGCCATAGAACGCGCCCTCACCCGGCACTAATTCCCAGGGCAAACCCGTTGCATTTAGCGCATCTTTAAGTGACTGCTCTGACTTGTCCCAAACTTCATCGGAACCAACACGCTTTTCAGGGCGAGTTGAGAGCCGAAGAATCACCTCATCAAACCCGAAGTCTTTGTAGACAGCGAATAACAAAGTCATGAAATCTGCCACTTCCGCCTGAATTTGCTCCTCGGTACAGAAGATATGTCCGTCGTCCTGAACGAAGCTACGCACACGCATAAGCCCGTGCATGCTGCCCGAAGGTTCATAGCGGTGACATGATCCAAACTCCGCGAGACGCAGCGGCAGATCGCGATAGCTCTTCAATCCCTGATTAAAGACCTGAATATGACAGGGGCAGTTCATCGGCTTGATCGCATACATGCGATTCTCGGATTCAACGCTAAACATTTCATCAGCGAATTTCGAGGCGTGCCCGGATTTTTCCCAGAGGGAATAGTCTACTAACTGCGGTGTATTGATTTCCTTGTAATCGTTTTTATCCTGCACTTCTCGCATATAGCGCTGAACGCTTTGATAAATCGACCAGCCCTTCGGATGCCAGAACGCCATGCCAGGCGCTTCTTCTTGAAAGTGAAAGAGGTCTAGATGCTTGCCCAATTTACGATGATCACGTTTCTCGGCTTCTTCTAGACGCTGCAAAAAGAGCTTCAAGTCCTTCTTCGAACCCCAGGCAGTACCATGTATTCTCTGTAACATCTCGTTGCTGGCATCACCGCGCCAGTATGCTCCGGCAACCGAGGTGAGTTTGAATGCTTTAAAAGAAGAGGTAGCTGGTACGTGAGGGCCGCGGCAGAGATCGATAAACTCTCCCTGACGATAGAACGACAGATCCTCATCGCCCGGAATAGATTCAATAATCTGGACTTTGTAGACCTCTCCCATTTCCTTAAACATCGTAATCGCTTCATCGCGACTCATGACGGAGCGCTGCACAGTGAGATTTTCTTTAACGATCTCTTCCATGACTTTCTCGATCGCCTGCAGATCTTCAGGAGTGAACGCACGCGAGAAGGCAAAGTCGTAGAAAAAGCCATCTTCAACTACTGGCCCGATGGTAACTTGAGCTTTTGGAAAGAGACGCTGCACGGCCTGGGCCATTAGATGCGCGCAGGAGTGACGAATAACTTCCAGGCCATCCCTGTCCCGCTCAGTGATGATAGCGAGGTCAGCATCGGTAGAGATAAGAGTAAAGGAATCGACGAGTTCTCCGTCCACACGACCCGCCAAGGCAGCCTTTGCCAGTCCGGGGCCGATCGATTCGGCAACTTCCATGACTGTAACTGGGTTTTCGTATTCCCGTGTACTACCATCTGGTAGGGTGATTTTGGGCATCTTATTTCCACTTAGAAAGAGAGAGGAGAGGAGACCTCCCGCGTCAACATAACCATTGGTTAGATAAAAGGATTCTTCAGAACCCCATAACTATTGGTTAGATAAAAGGATTCTTCAGAACCCCATAACCACGGGTAAGATCAGAGGATATCGTCCAATCTACTAAAATCTTCCATCCGATTATTTGTACTAACTAACTTCTAACGAATGGTAGGCACGGACGGATTCGAACCGTCGACATCTGCCATGTCATGACAGCGCTCTAACCAGCTGAGCTACGCGCCTAATTTACTCGATAGAAAGGAATGACGATTATACGGAATCACGGGACAATGTGTCGATGGCTTTATGTCACTATTGTCTCTAATAGCGCATTTAAGTTATTGCTTTAACAGTTGATTCTTGAGCTGCGCAATCTTGTCCCTTGTATCGGCCGCTTCCTCGAATTCGAGATTCTTAGCTAAGTCGTACATTTTCGATTCAAGCAGACTGATTTCCTTGGTAACGGCTACCGGATCATTGAAATCGATACGCGAGAAGGCGCCGCCCTTCTCCGCCGGACCCTTATCCCGCCTGCGTACCCTGTTTGTCGGGCTAGCATAGGCTCCCTCCATGATATCCAACACCTTCGTCTTAACACCCACCGGAGTGATGTTGTGCTCCTTGTTGTATTCGATCTGTACGTTGCGACGTCGCTCCGACTCTCCCATAGCGCGCTCCATCGACCCCGTCACTCGATCGGCATAGAGAATAGCCCTGCCATTGAGGTTTCGAGCGGCTCTGCCTATGGTCTGAATGAGGGAGCGCTCCGAGCGAAGGAAACCCTCCTTGTCCGCATCCAAGATGGCAACTAATGAGACTTCGGGAATATCCAAGCCCTCTCGCAGCAAATTAATTCCCACTAGCACGTCAAAGTTACCTAAGCGTAGGTCGCGCAATATTTCCGAGCGCTCTACAGTTTCTATGTCGGAATGCAAATATCTGACTCGCACGCCGTGCTCAGCGAGGTAGTCGGTAAGATCCTCAGCCATCCGTTTCGTTAACACGGTGACGAGCACGCGCTCATCGATAGCTGTTACCTGGCGTACCTCGGATAGTAAGTCATCTACTTGAGTTACTGCGGGACGCACTTCTAACTTGGGGTCGATCAAACCTGTAGGTCTTACGACCTGCTCCACCCTGTTTCCTTCATGCTCTTCTTCGTAGACGCCTGGTGTTGCCGACACATAGATGATCTGTGGTGTGAGGTTCTCCCATTCCTCGAAGCGCAGCGGCCGGTTGTCGAGAGCCGAGGGCAGGCGGAAACCATATTCCACGAGAGTCTCTTTTCTTGATCTGTCGCCCTTGTACATAGCACCTAGCTGCGGAATCGAGACATGAGACTCATCGGCGATGACCAATGCATCCTTAGGCAGGTAGTCATAGAGAGTCGGAGGCGGTGCGCCCGCGCCTCTTCCCGAGAGATAACGAGAGTAATTTTCAATTCCAGTGCAGTAGCCCAGCTCCTGAATCATCTCCAGATCGAACTTCGTGCGCTGCTCCAACCTTTGCGCCTCGACAAGACGATTGTTGCTACGCAGTTGTTGCAGGCGCTCCTTTAACTCAATTTTAATATCATCGAGCGTACCCAACAGCGTTTCCCTAGGAGTCACATAGTGAGACTTCGGAAAAACTGTCAATCGTGGCACCTCTTTGATCTGCTTGCCCGTCAATGGGTCGAAGAATGAGAGCTTCTCTATCACATCATCGAAAAGCTCTATTCGAATCGCATGGCGCTCGGATTCCGCCGGATAGATATCGATCACATCGCCTCGAACTCGGTAAGTCGCCCGCCGCAATTCCATGTCGTTGCGTGTGTACTGCAACTCTGTAAGTCGTTTGATCAGATTGCGCTGATCTACCTTTTCACCCCGATCGAGATGAACCACCATTTTAAGATAGGACTTCGGATCCCCTAAGCCGTAGATTGCCGAGACTGTAGCCACCACCACTACATCACTTCTCTCGAGCAGCGCTTTAGTCGCGGAGAGCCTCATCTGCTCAATATGGTCGTTAATCGAAGAGTCTTTCTCTATATAGACATCCGACGAGGGCACATAAGCCTCTGGCTGATAGTAGTCGTAATAGGATACGAAGTACTCGACCGCGTTTTTTGGAAAGAACTCTTTAAATTCTCCGTAGAGCTGAGCCGCTAGCGTCTTGTTGGGGGCCATAACCAAAGTTGGCCGCTGCATGTGTTCGATCACATTGGCCACTGTAAAAGTTTTGCCGGATCCGGTGACTCCGAGCAGAGTCTGCGCATGCAAGCCGTCTTCCAACCCCTCGATGAGACCGGCAATGGCTTGAGGTTGATGACCTGCTGGCTTGAAATTTGAGTGAAGCTTAAACTGGCTTGCCATTGGAAATTTCCGACTACAGCTAAACCAGTAAGAGTACAACAGCCTCTGAGATTAAGACAGAAGAGCACTTGGCTGTCCGTGAGTATTGACCAATAGAGCTTTTCTCATTAGTATACGCGCGATTCGCAGCTATACTCGTGTCAGCATAAATAGCGCGAACGCAAATGATGCCCAATAGCTCAATGGTAGAGTAGGTGACTGTTAATCACTTGGTTCCAAGTTCGAGTCTTGGTTGGGCAGCCACACAAAAACCCGTGTAGCCCAACAGCTACGCGGGTTTTCTCTTTCTAAATCCCCTCCCCTTTTTCGCAGTAACGTATCCCGCTTCTTACATTAGGTCGCAGATTCATGAAAGCTTGCGTCCTATATTAAAGAACAAAGAATTTTATCCGGACCTAACTCGCCCGCCGCTTAGAAGTGGCATTCAATTAATTTTGCTTATTGAAACGCTTTTTTGAAGGGCGATGCATCACGCACCGCTAGGGAAGCGGAAAAATGAACTAAAAAAGACCACAGTTAAACCGTACTGCTGACAATTAAAAAGGGTAGCGGCTAGGATCCTTTATATTAGTTACGGCGACCTGTGTTCAAAGAGTTAACGGCTAGATCGGAGCTGGTGATCGATCAAGCGGTAGCAACTATCAAACCACCTCGAGCGAAGAGGCTTGTTAGTTGAAAGTATTTCTATGCCTGGTTTGGGATACTTGAGGCATGCAGATTTTTTTTGATTAAGGTGAGCCCCATAAATCCAAGAACTAGTAGCACGAAAGCGCTCGGCTCGGGAACAGCTCCACCTGGTAAGAATGCTGTCAGCACCCGAATATAGTCTCCGGGAGTGGAGGCGCTCGAGTCAACGAATACCGCATCCCCAGTAACTGAGACAATCTTGTCGCCACCTTCAAGCCCTCTCAAACCAGGGTTAAGGTAATTAACGCCTGTGTTTGCTAGATAATCACTAGCAGCGAGGGTACCTGTTGCGGTTATTACACCTAAAATGACCGCATCAAATTGCACAAATGCCTGAATCGACTGAGACGGACCTGGATCGAAAAACACATAATGGCTCGCCACAGTGGTGCCACCGGCGATAGTGCCGCCTACATGGCCACCAGTCGTTGACTCACCAACACCGTAGTCAAAACTCAAAGATCCAGTGGTGGTAGTATTCTGGCTCTCGTTAAATACATAGAAATTAGGAGATTGAAACGTATCGGCGCCTATGCTGTTCGCCGCACCAAACGGATTACCTAGAGGTACACTTAATTCAACAAACGCGCCTCCTGCATCTAGCGCAGAACCTCCAGTTACTCCACCGGTTATAACGTCTGCTTGTGCTGTTGTGGCACCAAGGCAAAGTAGTAGCCCCGCTGAGATAAAATTGATTCTTTTCGATATGCTCATAGCTACCCAGCTCCCATTTTTTTGCGAATGCTTTTAACAGCATTACTTTTTTGTAGCAATAAAGACGCAAGAGTTGTACCGAATATAGTTAATTGAATAGTATCAATGGATTAGCAGCTATCAATTTTAGGTTCTCCTTAGGATTGTAAGAAAAGCTGACACTTATCGATAGAATCAACACAACAGGTGTAAAAATAGTTGCGTAAGGGAATGCTCAAACTTCTCTGATTAGGTAATCAAAGGGACATTTACTAGGCCCTTAACACCCCTCTAGAAACGCTCTGCCTCTTCCTTCTGCAAGCTGGCTTCGCTGGTTAGGAATACGCCCCAATTTCCCAAACTAATTCGAATATCAAGCCCGGGTTAGCCAATCAATCCCACTACTTATTTTCACTCATCTTTTGACTCAAATAATATGGTCGCCTCTTTCATATCGAAGAGATTCACCTGTGGTTAAGCCTAGACAAATTAATGTATAGTTAGCGGCTTAGAAATTCAGCCATACCCGCCACATTGGAGGCATCTTATGCGAAGAACCCTACTATCAATACTCCTTACCATCCCTCTACTGCTGAGTTCACTATCGATGGCCCAAGACAACCCGATCGTTGTCATGGAGACCAACAAAGGCACAATCCAGATAGAACTTTGGGCGGACAAGGCACCCATTTCTGTTGAGAACTTTTTACGCTATACAGACAACAACTTCTTCGATGGCATGATCTTTCATCGCGTTATACCAGGCTTCATGGTTCAGGGTGGTGGTTTTAGTCCTGACATGGTGCAGAAGTCTACCTATGATGCTATTAAGAATGAGGCCTCTGCCTCTGTGCCGAATGATCGCGGCACGCTAGCAATGGCCAGAACAAATGTCGTAGATAGCGCTACCGCCCAATTCTTTGTGAATCTCGTGGACAATGATTTTTTAAACCACACTGATGAAACATCACGTGGTTTCGGTTATGCCGTATTCGGCGAAGTTATAGAGGGAATGGACGTAATCGATGCTATTGCCATAGTCGAAACAGGCACTGGCAGCAATGGCTTCCCGAACGTACCCGTTGAGCCAGTGATTATTGTTTCAGCAAAACGCCAATAAGCATTTTTCCTGCTTACAAAAAAGTCCGAATTCAAACCTCATGTTAGAGGGCAGAATTCGGACTTTTTCATATTTAGCTATCTAATTCTCTTGCTAACGCAGTCTCAGCTGATCTTTAAACTCATTTAGTCTTTAAACAAAGGCGTGATTTTTGCTCTCTGGCTCTTAGTCTGTGTCGATTGCTCTTGCTGCCCTTCGCACTGCGGATCGCTGACCTCATCTTTTGGCTCGAACCCAACTACCGCTTTCATGAGTAGCTTACGTATTTCTTTAAGGTCAATCAGTTTGCAGGCAAGCTCTAGCTTACTCAATAGAACTTCCAATTCGCTCCAGGACAAGGTCTCTTCTTTTGCCCGCATAATTTTGGGGTGCTCGGTGCCAGTAACCGACTCACCAATCAATAGCTCTTCATAGAGCTTCTCACCTGGCCTTAGGCCCGTGTATTCGATGGCTATGTCACCTCTATAGGAGTTTTCATCTTTTACCTCAAAACCCATCAGGTGAACCATCTTCTTCGCCAAATCGATAATTTTTATCGGTTCGTGCATATCGAGAACAAACACATCACCGCCCGTCGCCATCGACCCGGCCTGAATCACAAGCTGTGCCGCCTCTTGTACCGTCATGAAATAACGAGTTACTTCGGGATGCGTAACTGTCACGGGCCCGCCCATGCCGATTTGTCGCCGAAACAACGGCACTACAGAGCCTGAAGATCCTAGTACGTTACCGAAACGCACCATGCTAAATTTCGTAGCACTTTCACGCGCCGCTAACGCCTGCAGTACTTGCTCTGCAAATCGCTTAGTGGCTCCCATAAAATTCGTCGGCCGCACAGCCTTATCAGTTGAAATAAGAACAAAGTTCTTAACCTTGAACTTTTCGGCTGCCTGCGCTGAGACAAGGGTGCCAAATATATTATTTTGTACCCCCTCTACAACATTTTTCTCAACCATTGGCACTTGTTTATAGGCCGCTACGTGATAGACGGTATCGACTTTGAAGCTCCTGATCGCGTTTTCCATCTGCAGCCTATTCCCGACGGAACCGAGCAAGGAAACAATCTCAATATTGCCGCCCCCTTCGATGCTCTGCAGTTTCTCCATGAGCTCCGCTTCTAATTTGTAGAGCCCAAATTCGAAAGTATCTAATAGGATTAAGCGCGAAGGATTGATTGCTATGATCTGACGACACAACTCCGAGCCAATTGAACCGCCCGCTCCGGTTACCATAACCGATTGATTCGTTATACAAGCGCCCAGTAGCTCCGGGTTGGGAGGAACTATATCGCGGCCTAGGAGATCCTCGATATCGATGTCTCGGATCTCATCGACACCCATCTTTCCAGAAACCATATCAAACAGATCCGGCACCGTTTTCACATGTACTGGGTGGTGCTCCAGCCGATTTAAGATTTCCTTTCTCTCGCCATGGGTTGCAGAAGGAATTGCTAAAAATATCTGACGGACAGAGAAACTCTCAATGAGTTCATACAAAGTATTAGGACTATAGACACGGATGCCATGCACAGTATTGCCGATCAAATTGCGACTGTCATCGACGAATGCAACCGGCAGGTATTGATCACCGTTCTGCAATGCAACGAGAAGTTGCATGCCTGAGCTACCAGCGCCGTATATGATTACGGGCTCTTTCGGCCTGAAGTTTTGAATGAGGCTCTGCAACAAAACTTTGGCAAAGAATCTGGTGCCGCCTATCAGTAACAAGGCAATCATCCAGAAGATTGGTAAGATCGATAGGTCTGATGATTCCGGGGTTTTCGCGAAAAAATAGGAAGCAGCAAGCAGACAACTCGCAGCCGTAACTCCCTGCAATATCAGAAAGCCACTCTGCAAGCCCATATACAGAACCAGCGCCCTGTAGAGGCCAATGCGGATGAATACCAAGATGCTGACCGTCGTAGCCAGAGAAAGATAAAAATAGAATCGCTGATCCTGATCGAAGAAGTCCTTCCCGAGCAATACAAAAGAGAATGCTAGTGCTAACACTATCATCAACGCATCGGCGACCATCATTAGGATCTGCTTCACAGAGCGTGATAATGGAATCGTATACAGGTTCATGGCGTACCCTCTTTATCCTTCAATCAACTAATCCGCTACCTGGTGGGGCGTTGAGTATTTTGGTCTAGAATGAGAAATTCTCGTGCCCCGCACCAAAGCGCTTCGCTAGCAACAACAAAGGTATCAGGCCTATTGCCGCGATGACCAGCCCCATTTTGGGGTATTGCATGGACAACCAAGCCAGCGGTCCTAGCCAAAAAAGATTTATCAATATAACGGTTATCGTCACTTTTGCGTGACTCTTGTAGTGCCTCGCCGCATTTTGATAGGCATGAGAGGCATGCCCTTCGTGCCAGCGCTGCTTACCCCTATATCGAACAAACAGGGTCAGAGTAGTGTCCACAATAAATACACCCAATAATAAGACCCAAGTCCATACAGTCATACTGCCATGGTGCAGTGACAACAGCGCCATCACCCCTAAGGTAAATCCAATAAAGCTGCTACCCACATCTCCCATAAATATTTTCGCTGGCGCCCAGTTCCAAAGCAAGAACCCTCCTGTAGCAGCAGCAAAACTCGCAGATAACAGAGTCAAAACAGAATCATTGTTTATAACAATTATTAATGACACTAAGTTTACAACGATCAATTCTGTCGCTGCGATACCATCTATCCCGTCCATAAAATTATAAAGGTTGAGCAACCAAACCAGTGCAAATACCCCCAACACATTCAGCAAGATCGATTCTGAAAAGATGAAGAGACCAAAATCTATGGCCGGAACATCGCCCAGGCAATAGACAACAAAGGCTGAGGCCAGGAACTGAGCAGGAATGCGCCAACGCACATCCAACTGCTTAACATCGTCCACGATACCTATTATCGCTATCATAATCGCGGCCATTAAGGCCGCAAACTCATTTGCAGGGATTTGGTCAGTAAAATAGCAGTAAGCAATAACTAAGAGAATCAAAGCTACTATCGAAACCCCTCCTCCGACAGGGACAGGCGTCGAATGAGCGCTTCTGGAGACAGGGACAGCAACGAGCCGAACTCGCTGGGCTGCCCAGCGAAACAAACCCGTTAGGATTGCAGAACCGAGAAAAAGTAGGCTACATAACAGCAATAACGACATCAAATTCAAGCCTGTCGGCAATCAGTGTGGAGCCACCATTATAACGAGCTTCTAGAAATATTCAGTATTAAAATCAGGCACTTTCAAAACATAGTGAAAGTGCCTTATCGAGCATAATGCCCGGTAAATAACGACTACTTATTTACGACTATTATGCGCTGTCTATTCTTCTCAACGGTCGCAACTCCAATGCCTTTTACGTCTGCCAACTCTTCCACTGAATGAAAGCTGCCAAACATCTCACGGTAGGCGACAATTTCGTGCGCTTTAGTGAGGCCAACGCCATCTAACGCTGCAGCTATTGCCGCCGCATCGGCGCTATTAATATCCAACATTTGAATTTGCTGCGTGCTATCGGGCTGTGCTTCTACCGCTAGGCCAACTGTTGAGAATACCAACAGCACAGCGACCATCGCTAGTCTAGGAATGGCTAGTCTAATCATAGTAATTTCCTTATCGCTAAAATTAACAAACAAAAGTGAAGAAAGTTAAGTAAAAACAGCCTTGGCTGTTTTCTATAGCTTAGTAAAGAAATTAGCTAACGCTAGCTATGGCGGAATTAAATTCAAATAGAGCTTCGCTGGGTGATTTCGCTTGAGTAATGGGCCTACCAACAACGAGATAGTTACTTCCACTGCGTACGGCATCCGCTGGACCGAGAACACGCTTCTGATCACCGGTAGCATCCGTTGCGCGACGTATGCCAGGCGTTACTAGACAGAATTCTTTGGGAAGTTGTGCCCTTAGCAGGCGCGTTTCTGCAGCTGAACAGACCACACCATCTAGACCTGCATCGCGAGTAAGGAATGCCAGTTTGCTCACCTGCTCTTCTGGGCTACATTCGATACCTATCTGGTGCAGATCAACCTGAGCTAAGCTCGTTAGTACGGTAACCGCGATTAGCTTTGGTCGCTGACTTCCAAATTCGAGTAAGGCCTCTCTCGCCGCCTCCATCATAGCTTGGCCGCCAGAAGCATGAACATTCAGCATCCAGACTCCCATGTTTCCAGCCACGTTCACCGCCTTTGCCACGGTATTGGGAATATCATGGAACTTCAAATCGAGAAATACTTCGAAGCCTCGGTCCTGTATTTGTTTAAGCAAATCGGGGCCACAGGCCGTATACAATTCTTTACCAACCTTAAGGCGGCAAAGTTCGGGATCTAGGCTATCAACGAGGTTGAGAGCAATCTTGGCCTCATTGAAATCTAGAGCCACTATTATTCTTTTTTCCACAGACACTCCGATACTACTTACTGTTTTAATATTGTATTTAGAAACTACTATTGAGAAGCTCTACGTATTCACCGAGCCGACAGATCATTAATGGGACTAATCTTGTCCCACTGCTTACAACTGGGACACATCCAAAAAAAGTTCTTAGTCTCAAAACCACAGTGGTGACAGCGGTACTCCGAACTTCCTTGAGCCTGCGCCTTCACTAGACTCAGCAATGATTCGAGACTACTAGCAACATTCTCATCGACTCCGTCCAATTGCAATCCAAGGAGCTCAATCAAGGCGCCCGCAGATGGCGAATGCTCTAAATGTGCCCTGAGCAATCTTATAGCCTCAACGTTCCCAGGGCTTGCGTTGGTTATCTTGACCAGCATTAGCGCCGCTTCGGTGCTCGAGTCTTCTAGCACCATTGTCCTAAGTACTTTTTCAAAGTCGGCTCTTGTCCCGAGACTGTCATGACAGGATGCCAATGGCTCAAGTAATTGGGCTATGAATTGTGGTTTTGCCGCTCGCACCCGCAACAACTCCTTTATGGCCGCTTTATATTTTCCTTCACGTTGTTCGATGTCCGCCAGCAAGAGCATTGCCCGAATACTTTTGCGCTCGAATGTAAATGCGCGTTTTATTTCCGCTCTAGCTTGTACATCTTGGTTGTTTTGAAGGTGCTGTTGCGCGATTTCGCAGCAATAGTGAGCAGCTCCACCTAACAATGCGGGGTCTTTTCTAAGCTGTGCATTTTGTAGCAATGCAGATGAACAGCTTATGGCATTTTCCCATTCCTTCTCTGTCTGGTAGATCGTGATCAGCTGTCGAAGCGCATCCCATTTAGCTTCTCCACCATCGTCCAGAACCTCTTTTAGGAGGCGCTCTGCCCTATCTAGCAATCCAGCTGCAATATAATTGAGTGCTAGCTGCAATCGAACAGAATTTGAAAAGTCGCGTTCGAGATTGGGTCTGGCAAGCAATGCTTGATGTACATTAATGGCCTTATCAACCTTCCCTCTCCGTCTCAGAAGAGCGCCAAGTGCCAGGTGTGTTTCGATAGTTTCGCTATTTATTTCCAGAGCTTTGATGAAGGTATCTATCGCCTCATCTGGCTCGTCGTTGAGCAGGTAATTTAGCCCCACGAAGTAGTCTTGAAACAAGTTTGAGTTTGAAGATTTTGTGTGTGTAGATTTCGATGAGCCGAGTTTTCCTAACAGCCATCCTGCAATGATGGCTGTAAGTAAGAGCAAGTAGAACGTCAAACTTTCCATAGTAATCCGCTGTCTACTTCTTGATATCGCGTAGCGACAATGAGCGAAGATTTGAGACTTCTTCTTCCGCCTCAAGGAGCGCTTTCGTTAATCTGCGGATTTCAGCTCGCGACTTTAAATTCCTAAACAGGCCTAACCCAAAGAGCAGTCCCAATAATCCACCCGATACAAACGCGCCTATTATCCATACCGATACCGGCAGCGGCTGGAGTTGCCATGAACCGATGCCTATGGCTACGGGGATTGAATTGTAATAGGTAAATGTGACGCTAGCTGCGAATACCAGCAGTAGGAAAAAACCGGAAAGCAATTGAGTAAGCTGGCGCATCGAAAATATCATCCAAGCTTGAAGCTATGTTTTGGGCTCGAAATAGTATCGAATTCGTAGTAATCACTAGTTTTCGTCCAGTACAAACGAAAACGGCATAACCTCAATGGCTATACCGCGTAATATGCAAAAGCCGTCAGTTTGAATCTAACTGTGCTGTTCTACCAACATACTGGTATTAACACGATCGCGCAGTTCCTTGCCCGGTTTGAAATGGGGAACGTACTTTCCACTCAATGCAACCGGTGTACCGGTCTTAGGGTTTCGCCCTATACGTGGAACGCGATAGTGCAACGAGAAACTACCAAAACCTCGAATTTCAATTCTTTCGCCTTCAGATAAGACCTGAGACATATATTCAATAACTGCCTTTACTGCGAGCTCTACGTCCTTCGAAGAAAGTTGCGTTTGCTTTGCAGCGATGCGATCTATGAGTTCAGATTTAGTCATGATTGTTCCCTGTCCCCTATCTTAATACGAGTGACGACCGACGGTGCGTATTGCCGTTTTGCCCTGAAGTATCCCAGCCTAACACAAACATCTAGCCAGTTTGAATCAGGAAATGACGCAAAGTACTGATAAATCTAGAATGTTTTTCTGCATCGAGGTCAAACAATCGTTGATCTCGATGCAGAAGAGAGTAAATATTTCTAGCCTTTATCCATCTCAGCCTTGATCAGATCGCCAATAGTACCCGGCGAAACATCAGCGACTTCGGTCTTATGGTCTTTAATCGCGCTCTTCTCGTCATCGATCTCAATCGCCTTAACCGAGAGGCTAAGCATGCGATTCTTGCGATCAACACTAACGATCTTAACTTCGATCTCGGAGCCTTCTGTCAATACAGTGCGAGCATCTTCCACTTTATCGCGGCTGATTTCTGAGGAGCGCAACATACCTTCAACACCCTCTTTCAACGTGATAATCGCCGATTTCGCTTCTACTGATGTAACGGTGCCCTTCACGATACTGCCTTTCTCAAATTCGCCAGCATAGTTCATGAAAGGATCGTCTTCTAATTGCTTCACACCCAAAGAGATACGCTCTCGCTCTGGGTCAATAGACAGGATAACAGTCTCTATCTCGTCGCCTTTCTTGAATTCGCGCACAGCTTCTTCGCCAGGCTCATCCCAAGATATATCTGAAAGATGCACCAGACCATCTATGTTTCCATCTAGGCCGATGAAGATTCCAAAATCGGTAATCGACTTAATGCTGCCGGATATCTTGTCGCCTTTCTGGAAGTTCTCCGCAAATCCATCCCAAGGGTTCTGGAAGCATTGCTTGATACCAAGGGAGATACGACGACGTTCTTCGTCAATATCCAAGACCATAACATCGACTTCATCACCAAGATTAACAACCTTAGAAGGATGAATGTTCTTGTTAGTCCAATGCATTTCAGAAACGTGTACTAGGCCTTCAACACCCTCTTCCAGTTCGGCGAAACAGCCGTAGTCTGTGAGATTAGTAACAATGGCCTTGACCTGAGTCTTCTCAGGGTAACGCGCCTTGATAGCAACCCAAGGATCTTCACCCAGCTGCTTAAGTCCTAGAGAAACGCGATCACGGTCTCTATCGTACTTCAATACTTTAACGTTGATCTCGTCGCCAACATTCACGATCTCGTTTGGATGCTTGATGCGCTTCCAAGACATGTCCGTTATGTGCAGCAGGCCATCAACACCGCCCAGATCAACGAAGGCACCGTAGTCAGTAAGGTTCTTAACGATACCCTTGACGGACATACCTTCTTGTAGCTTCTCGAGAAGAGCATCTCTTTCTTCTGTGCTCACAGACTCAAGAACCGCGCGTCTGGATACCACGACGTTGTTACGCTTACGATCAAGCTTGATCAGTCTAAATTCGAGTAACTGTCCTTCCAGATGTAGCGTATCTCTTACTGGTCGAACATCGACCAAGGATCCTGGTAGGAAGGCTCTTATATTGTTCAAATCGACAGTAAAACCGCCTTTTACCTTACCGTTGATAATACCGGTAACGATGTCATTCTTCTCGTGTGCAGCCTCAAGCTCCATCCAGGATTCAGCACGCTTGGCTTTTTCGCGGGATAGTTTAGTGGCACCGGT
Source organism: Pseudomonadota bacterium (assembly GCA_027592275.1). Taxonomy (GTDB): domain Bacteria; phylum Pseudomonadota; class Gammaproteobacteria; order Pseudomonadales; family Pseudohongiellaceae; genus UBA9145. The sequence continues at coordinate 89,481 of JAQCKF010000010.1, read as the reverse complement.
TCCGTCTTCTACAGTCTCAAGCGCAACTTTGACTTCGTTGCCAATTTCTAGAGAGAAGTTGCCTTGCTCGTCGAGGAATTCAATGCGGGGAATAACGCCTTCAGATTTGAGGCCGGCGTGGACTGTTACCCAGTCCGAATCTATATCTATAACAGTGCCGGTTACGATGGCACCTGGGTTCATGTCTATTTCGGTTAGGGATTGTTCGAATAGTTCTGCAAAATTCTCGCTCATTAATATTTCCAATAATTATAATAAATTACAAGCCACATATAATGTGAATAGTAACTCGCCGTGTACCAGTTTCACGGGGTGATTAAGTTAAGTCCCAAGGCTACCAATTCTGGGGATGCAGCCTCGAAACAGTTTCTAGCACTTCTTAATACGTATTTTCTCTATGCCAAAGGATAGTGTTCCAGGACCTGATTAACTACCTGATCGATAGTCAAATCCGTTGTATCTATAACGATGGCATCTTCAGCGGGCTTGAGAGGAGAGACGGTTCGTTCACTGTCGCGTCGGTCTCGTTCTTTTAGGTCTCGCAAAAGGGCGGGCAGAATAGCATCAATACCCTTACCTATCAACTGCTTATATCGCCTCTGCGCCCTCGCTTCCAAGCTTGCGGTTAAGAAGATTTTGAGAGTTGCATCAGGGAATACGGTAGTGCCCATGTCCCTGCCGTCTGCAACCAGCCCGGGGGCTTCTCGAAAGGCCAGTTGACGCTGGAAAAGCGCCTCTCTTGCAGCCTCAATGGCTCCAACCTTTGATGCCATGTCGCTACCCAGATCGGTACGAATTGCGAGGCTAACATCCTCATCATCTAGCCAGACGCTGCCCTCACCACTTAATCCAAACTGTATATCGAGGCCTCTAGCAAGGTTTGCCACCGCTTGTGGGTCTGTGAGGTCAATACCATCACGATCACAGGCAATGCCCAAAACACGATACAGTGCGCCACTATCTAGCAAGGAAAAGCCAAGAGACTCGGCTACACGGGAGGATATTGTTCCCTTGCCGGAGCCCGAAGGCCCATCGATTGCTATAACGGGGGCTTTGTTCATCAAAGACTCTTTAGCTAGTAGCTTTTAGTGACTTCTGGGCGGATACCCGCATGCCAACTTCTGAGGCCAGTTCTACAAAATTCGGGAATGAGGTGGCAACGTTTGCACAGTTAGCTATATCGATAGACGACTCTGATCGCAGACCGGCTACGGTAAAGGCCATGGCAATCCTATGGTCCCCAAAGCTATTTATAGCCCCGCCGCCCATCTGGCCACCAGTAATCTTAATACCATCGTCGAAAGTTTCCACAGCAACGCCGAGGATATTCAATCCCTGGGCCATTGCATCAAGTCGATCGCTCTCTTTGACACGCAACTCCTTCGCTCCACGCAGTAAGGTTTCTCCTTCAGCACAGGCAGCGGCAACAAATAGGACAGGGAATTCATCTATCGCGAGAGGTATTTGAGCCTCGCTAATTACAATCCCTTTCAGCTGCCGGTAGCGAATACGCAAGTCGGCAACCGGCTCGCCACCGACGAGCCTCTCATTGCTGCTTTCGATGTTAGCCCCCATATCCCGCAGCAAATTTATAATACCAATACGCGTCGGATTCACGCCGACGTGTTGAAGTGTAAGATCAGAACCTGGCGTTATAGCCGCAGCGACCAAAAAGAACGCCGCCGAAGATATATCTCCAGGCACGTCGATCTGGGTGGCCTTTAAATCGGCACCACCGATGACTGCAGAGCTGCCCTCTTCCTCATCAATCACAACCTCATAACCGAAACCTTGCAACATACGTTCTGTATGATCGCGACAAGGAGCCGGTTCGATAGTTTTCGTCTCACCCTCGGCGTATAGACCCGCGAGTAGCAGGCAAGACTTTACCTGAGCGCTGGCAATCGGCATTTCGTAAGTGATGCCCTTTAATTTCGATCCACGAATAGCCAGAGGTGGAGTGCCAGATTCACCCGTATCTATATTTGCTCCCATAGATCGAAGCGGCTGGGCAACTCGATTCATTGGACGTTCCGTGAGCGACTCATCACCGGTTAGCTCGCTATCAAAAGATTGCGCGGCCAAAAGACCCGCCAATAAGCGCATCGCCGTACCCGAATTCCCCATGTACAGCGGTTTGCGCGGCGCCTGCAGCCCGTTCTTGCCAACGCCGTAAATAGTAAGTTCCCCATTCTCCGGTCCGACTATGGTTACGCCCATCTCACGAAACGCAGCCACCGTATTTAGCGCATCTTCGCCCTCAAGAAAACCCGTGACACGCGTTATACCATTTGCGATCGAAGCCAAAATAATAGAACGATGAGAAATTGACTTATCCCCAGCGACACGAATTGAACCTGCCACCTGCCCGCCAGGCTGAACACTAAAACTGAGCTGATTACTTATCATTTCTTCTTGCTTCTTTGGTTTAAAGTGCTGAGTGATGAAATTTTCGCGTGCTTGTTTGGCGGCCCCAAAAGATTTTTCTAATTTTTCGTGCTCATGTTTTTTTATCGCCGTCTTAAAATCCAAAAGGCTCTGTATATAATCGTCGAGCACTTTCTCGACCGCTGCCGAATTCGCAACAAATATATCGGACCACATTCTAGCATCGCTGGACGCAAGTCGACTGAAGTCAGCAAACCCTCCTGCAGCGTAGCGGAATATATCTTCACTTTGTTCTTGCTTGAGGAGCACATCCACGATGGCATACGCGAGCAAATGCGGAAGATGACTAGTAGCCGCGAGCACCTCGTCATGTCTTACTCGCGTCATCCCTAGAACGTTTGCACCTAGTTCTCTCCACAATGCATTGATAGCGGCAACTGAGTCTGTGGAGTTCCCTGCGTGTGGCGTTAAAATTACGTTTCTTTGCTCGAATAAGTCATCGACCGCCGCCGCATAGCCGCTCTTTTCAGAACCAGCGATAGGATGTGCCGGAACGAAATTCGCTAGTTCTTGCTCTGTAAATTTCTCGCTCGATGTAAAAATATGCGACTTGACGCTTGCTACATCCGTTATTAGAGAGGAAGGCGCCATACAGTTAAGTATTTCGGGCAGAAGTTCACACACAGTCAATGGCGGCACAGCAAGAATAATAATATCAGCCAGCGGACATAGAGTTGCCAACTCGCCACTGCGGGAAACGACACCGTCGTCCACGGCTTGCTGCAATGCCTGTATATCTGTGTCACATGCAATTATTTGCCGCTTTGGATTTGCTTTCTTTAGTCCGCGCGCTATAGAGCCGCCAATCATTCCCAGACCGACAATTAGCACTACCTTGTTGTTAATATCTTTCATTGCTGTGGTTGATCAAATCATTACGAGCTATTTTTGAGATTTGTTTTTTGAAATCTATTTAGAGCGTGGGTATGAGCCTAATATCTTAATCTCTACCCCGCCCTGCACTAGAGTGGCAAACACCTTTTTCGTGGCTTCATCAAGCACGTGGCCCTCGAAGTCGATGAAGAAAACATACTCCCAAGCTTCCTTTTTCGAAGGTCGTGTTTCGATTTTCGTGAGACTTAACTGAAAGTTCTCGAATGGCTCTAACACGCGAAACAATGCACCAGGCTTGTTCTTTGTGTATACCAAAATACTAGTCTTGTCTGAACCCGTAGGGGAAGTATCTTCCAGCGCCAGCACCAGGAAACGCGTACGATTGTTGGGTATATCTTGTATTCGCCGATCCAAGCTTTGCAAGTTGTAGAGTCGGCCCGCCAATTCACTCGCTATAGCTGCAGTGCCAGATTCCGATTGTGCCCGAATAGCAGCCTCTGCATTACTCGGACATTCAATCTGTTGCGCTTCCGGAAAATTCTTTGCCAGATAGCCGCGACACTGCGCGAGCGACTGCTTGTGCGATGCAATTTTTTTTATATCAGCCTTAGATGTATTTTCTAGAACGAGCAGGCTATGTTCAATAGATACTATTTGCTCACCGACTATCTTCGTCGAGCTGTCTATAAGACAATCTTGTGTATTATTTATCGCGCCCTCGGTAGAGTTCTCGACAGGCACAATGCCATAGGCTACATCTTTTTTCTCGACTGCAGCGAAGACATCATCAATGGAAGCACAATTCAATAGCTGAGCCTCTGAACCAAAGAACTCGAGCGCCGCTAACTGCGAATAAGTTCCTTCAGGCCCTAGATAGGCAATCTTGCCAGTCGAGTTTATATCGCTTTTTTGACTCATAGGTCTATAACAATTAGTTTTTGTTAATTTGGAATTTCTTAAGCAATACGAACTGCCCGCGATTTCTCTATGGGCAGTGTAACTGGCCGTCTTGTTTTATTCAGGCTCGTTCGTATCTGGATCGGCGGCAGGCTCAGAACTCTCAACTGATTCTACTTGATCATCAATAGAGGCTTCCAATTCCTCTACCTCTTCAGGCTCATCGACCTGTTCGAGGCCTACGAGATGTTCACCCTCTTTAAGACGGATAAGGCGTACACCCTGTGTATTCCTGCCCTGAACAGATACCTCGGCGACTCGAGTTCTAACAAGAGTTCCCTTATCCGATATCAGCATGATCTCGTCGGACTCTGACACTTGTGCAGCTCCGACTACAGGACCATTGCGATCACTAGTTTGGATACCGATAACGCCCTGCCCCCCGCGACCATAGACAGGAAAATCGTCAACTAGAGTTCGTTTTCCATAACCCTGCTCGCAAACTGTCAGTATCTGCTTGGTAGGATCGGGAATGATGAGGGCAATCATCTTGTATTCGTCAGCCATCTTAATGCCTCTGACGCCCCTAGCTGTTCGTCCCATTGCCCGAACATCATCTTCATTAAATCGAATCGTCTTGCCGCTACTACTAATCAGCATTACATCTTTAGAACCATTTGTTATTGCCGTACCAACCAGTTCATCGCCCTCATCCAGTTCGATGGCTCTTAGGCCCACACTGCGCTGTCTGGAAAAATTCGTGAGTGCAGTCTTCTTAACTGTGCCGTTAGATGTGGCCATAAACACGAATTCGTCTTCGGGGTAGTCCTTAACCGGTAACATGCTAGTGATGCGCTCGCCCTCTTCCAAGGGAAGGATATTAACGAGAGGCTTACCACGAGCGGTGCGGCTTGCCACTGGGATCATGAACACTTTTAGCCAGTAGACTTTACCCTGACTGCTGAAACAAAGCAGCGTATCGTGGGTATTAGCGATCAGCAGGTGCTCAACAATATCTTCGTCTTTAACCGAAGCCGCCGCCTTACCAGTGCCGCCGCGCTTTTGCGCTCTATAGCCAGCAAGTGGCTGAGACTTCGCATAGCCCGTTTTAGAAATGGTAACGACTCGATCTTCTTCGGAAATTAAATCTTCCATAGTGAGGTCGAGTTGCGAGCTTACTATCTCAGTGCGGCGTTCATCGCCATACTCTTTCTTTACCGCCTCCAACTCATCGCGAACCACGCCTAAGAGTCGAGACTCATTCCCTAAAATATCTAGATATTCAGCAATCTGCTTGAGCAACTCAGTATAATCACCTATTAGCTTCTCGTGCTCTAGGCCAGTAAGACGGTGTAATCTTAAATCTAGAATTGCCTGGGCCTGCTCTGGGCTAATAAAATATTCTTTGTCCTTAAGGCCGTATTGCGGATCCAAGCCTTCGGGCCTACAAGCATCCGCCCCTACTTCTCCTAGCATCTCTAACACACTGTCAGATTTCCAGGGTCTGGCAAGCAGTTTTACTTTCGCCTCTGCCGAAGTTGGCGAGGCCTTAATCAGCGCGATTACTTCGTCTATATTCGCTAGCGCTACGGCAAGGCCTTCTAATATATGCCCGCGATCTCTGGCCTTTCGCAGTAAATAGCTAGTCCGCCTAGAGACCACCTCACGGCGATGACGGATGAAAGAATCGAGCATCTCCTTCAGGTTAAGTAGTCGTGGCTGACCATCGACCAGCGCTACCATGTTAATACCGAACACCGACTGCATCTGAGTCTGTGCGTACAAATTGTTGAGCACGACATCGCCCATCTCACCCTTACGCAGCTCGATAACAATGCGCATGCCATCCTTGTCAGACTCGTCGCGTAACTCTGTTATACCCTCAATCTTCTTCTCTTTAACGAGCTCGGCGATCTTTTCAATAAGTTTGGATTTGTTCAGTTGGTAAGGGATTTCGTGGACAATTATCGTCTGCTTTCCAGACTTTTCACTGTCAATTATCTCCGCCTTCGCACGCATGTAGATGCGTCCGCGGCCGGTTTTATAGGCCTCAACGATGCCGGCCTTGCCGTTAATGATTGCTGCTGTAGGGAAATCCGGGCCCGATATATGCTCCATCAGCCCATCAATATCGATTTCGGGGTTTTCCATTAACGCCATGGCTCCGGCAATAACCTCGTTTAGGTTATGCGGCGGTATATTTGTCGCCATGCCTACTGCAATTCCGGAAGAACCATTCACCAATAAATTAGGGATCCGCGTAGGCATAACATTTGGAATATGCTCTGTGCCATCATAGTTAGGCGAGAAGTCGACCGTTTCTTTGTCCAGATCTGCGAGCAAATCATGGGCAATCTTCTCCATGCGAATTTCTGTGTAACGCATCGCTGCCGCAGAATCGCCATCTACCGAGCCAAAGTTGCCCTGTCCATCCACCAAGGGATAGCGCAGCGAGAAATGCTGCGCCATACGCACGATTGTGTCATAGACAGCGGTATCGCCATGAGGGTGATACTTACCAATAACATCGCCCACAATACGAGCCGATTTCTTGTAAGGCTTGTTATAATCGTTCGAAAGTACATTCATCGCGAAGAGCACTCGGCGATGAACGGGCTTCAAACCATCCCTAACATCAGGCAAAGCGCGACCTACAATCACGCTCATTGCATAGGCGAGGTAAGATTCCCGCATTTCACTTTCTAACGCGACAGGCAAGACCTGTTTAGCAAACTCGGTCATAGATTGACTACATCCTAAATAATGGGATAACTAGCGATTGGTGAGGCATGATTTCTTGCATGAAAACACGGCTATTTTTTTGTTTTTCCTTAACCATTTTAACGGCCGATTTCGAGCTTTTTTGATAGCTAAATTGCAGTTTAATTCTGAGGCGGAATCTATCCTCACAAAAGCCCCGTATTGTACCACTATTAGGGGCTTTTGTAACAGTCGAAATAACGGGTATTTACCCTAAAAACTCCTGTTTTTTCAATAATTTCCAACGCCAGAAACAAGGAGCTTTGCAGCGCGCTATTTCGAATTTTTCTAGGTATAATCCGAGCCGTGATTTTTTGCTTAAATCACGATTTATTTACCGGGAAAACAGAGGCAATTTTGAGCGAAACAACGCGTATTCAAGCCGATCTATTGATTTCGGCAAAATGGGTCATCCCGGTACAGCCTCAAGGCGCGGTTTTAGAAGGCCATTGCGTCGCTGTAAAGGGAAATAAAATCGTCGCTATCTGCAATCAGGCCGATGCTGAGACATTGATCGATGCTACCGAATTCTTGCACCTACCCAATCACGCGCTAATACCGGGCTTGATAAACGCTCACGGCCATTCCCCTATGGCGCTAATGCGAGGCATTGCCGACGACGTGCCGCTTGCGCAGTGGCTAGAAGAGTCAATATGGCCCCTTGAGGCCAAGTTCGTTTCTGAGAGCTACGTGCTTGCAGGCGCCAACCTCGCCATCGCAGAGATGATACGTTCTGGCACTACCTGCTTCGCCGATATGTACTTCTATCCCGATCAAGTAGCGAAGGCAGCGCTCGCAGCCAATATTCGAGTGCAGCTTGCGAGTCCGGTTCTAGATTTTCCAACAGTGTGGGCTCAAGATGCTGATGAATACATCTCAAAGGCGACCAAACTGCATGATGACTACCGACACAGCGAGCTAATTCATACCGCGTTCGGGCCCCATGCGCCCTACACGGTGGCTGACGCTGCGCTTAAGAAGCTATCGATACTCGCCGAGGAGATGGACCTACCGATCCATATGCACGTGCACGAGACAGCCAAAGAAGTCTCGGACGCAGTGGCAGCCGATGGAAAAACACCGGTCGAACGGCTTAAACAGCTAGGCCTGCTCAGCCCTCGCCTTGTCTGCGTGCATGGCACAGAACTCTCCGACGCAGATATAGACTCTCTTGCCGAAGCCGGGTCTCATATTGTGCACTGTCCTGAATCTAACTTAAAACTAGCCAGCGGCTTCTGCGAAGTCGCCAAGCTAAGCAAGGCCGGCATTAACGTCGCTCTAGGCACCGATGGTTGTGCGAGCAACAACGACCTCGATATGATCTCTGAGATGCGTACCGCCGCGCTGCTCGCCAAAGGTGTAGCTAAAGATGCTAGCGTATTACCTGCCCACCAGGCACTTGAAATGGCAACGATAAACGGCGCTAGAGCACTAGGCCTCGAAGCAATGATCGGCAGCCTAGAAGTCGGTAAGTATGCTGATATGACCGCGATCGATCTCGATACACTGAATAGCACACCCATATACAACCCGATATCGCAGATAGTGTATGCAACACAAGCATCCCAGGTTTCACATGTCTGGTGTTCCGGACAACAGTTATTGAAGGATGGCGAATTCACAGGCCTAGATGTTCGGGCAATAAAATCTGCAAGCGCGCAGTGGCAAGCGAAACTTTCAACTACTAGCGACTAGTTAATTAGGCAGCAAAAGATATGGACAATGTAGACGAACTAGAAATTCGTAAATTCGAAGCACTGGCGGCTCGCTGGTGGGACCCTGACAGCGAATTTAAACCTCTGCATGAGATTAACCCTCTGCGGATGAGCTATATCAGCCGCAAGGTAAACCCAGCAGGCAAGAAGGTGCTAGATATCGGCTGCGGCGGCGGCATCCTAGCTGAGGCTATAGCCCATCATGGCGCCAGCGTGACTGCGATTGACATGGCAGATGCCTCGCTCTCGGTCGCCAGACTTCATCAGCTAGAAAGCAAACTGGAGATCGATTATCAGAAATCTTCGGCCGAACAGTACGCGCAAGATCACAGCGAGCAATTCGACATCGTTACCTGTCTGGAGATGCTTGAACACGTGCCTGAGCCCGCTAAAGTGATTCAAGCCTGCCACAACTTGGTAAAGCCTGGGGGAACCGTGTTTTTCTCGACGATCAATCGAAACCCTAAGTCGTATCTATTCGCTATCGTTGGCGCCGAATATATTTTGAACCTACTGCCTCGCGGCACACATGACTATGCTAGGTTTATCAAACCTTCCGAACTCGCCGCATGGAGTCGGGCTAGCAAATTAGACCTGCAAGATCAGATCGGCATGACCTACAACCCTCTCACACGCAAATACAGCTTAGAGGCTAACGTCGATGTTAATTATATCGCCTGCTATACGCGAGCTGAGACACAAACATGACCCAGGCACGACATGAAAAACTAGAAACATCCATCGACTGTGTTCTGTTCGATCTCGATGGTACGCTTATCGATACGGCGCCAGATTTCACCCTCGTTGTAAACAAGCTCTTGGCAGAACACGGTAAGGGGGCGTTGTCACACGAGATCATCCATCTAAACGTCTCGAATGGGGCGCGCGCACTCGTTAAGCACTCTTTTGAAATCGATGAAACACATGCTGATTTTGCTGATTTGTTGCAACGCCTATTAGACCTCTACTTCGAGCAGCTAAACTCCACTGTCGCTACTCTCTATCCGGGATTAGACGACCTGCTATTGCAACTAGAAGAACAGAACATTCCGTGGGGGATCGTAACCAATAAGCCCGAGAAATATAGTGTCCGTCTATTGGAGAAATTGCACCTAAGCTCGCGCTGCAGCGTATTAGTCTGCCCAGATCATGTTAGTCAAACCAAGCCACACCCGGAGCCAATTTTTCTCGCACTTGAGAAGCTGGGGCGCGTTAGTGAACGATGCGTATATATTGGTGATCACATTCGAGATATCCAAGCAGCTAAGAATGCCGATGTGATTGCGATCGCGGCCGCCTACGGCTACCTGGCAATGGACGCCAAAGTCGAAGAGTGGTACGCAGACTTCATCCTGCAATCCTCCGAACAAACCATCTCACTCTTGAATCTACTGAAATTTGCCTAACATGACATTTACCTACGACGCAGAAAAGAATTTCTTGGACAATAAAACCATACTCATTACTGGCGCCAGCGATGGTATTGGTAAAGCCTGTGCGAAGGCCTACGCTGCCTATGGAGCTACGGTAGTCCTGCTGGGCAGGAATCAGCAGAAGCTCGAAACGGTATTTGATGAAATAGATGGGTTGCATCCGGGAAAGGTGGTTATTCATCCCCTGGATTTCAAGACGGCGTCGATGGCTGACTTTAAAATTCTGGCAGAGTCATTGAATGAGCAATTCGAGTGCCTCGACGGCCTTATACATAACGCTGCTCTATTGGGCGCGCGCACCCCTATCGAATTCTATCCAGAGCAGGATTGGGCAGATCTAATGCAGGTAAACGTTAACGCTGTGTTTCAGCTGACTCAATCTCTTATACCAGCGCTGAACAGGTCGGAAAGCGCGCAAATACTCTTTATCTCTTCCAGTGTGGGTCGGGTTGGCCGGGCATTTTGGGGAGCCTACGCTGTATCAAAATTTGCGCTAGAAGGATTGATGCAGACACTGGCCGAGGAATTGGAGAACACGACATCGATAAGGGTAAATAGCTTAAATCCCGGCGGTACTCGCACCAATATGCGGCGCGATGCCTATCCGGCGGAGAATCCAGAGACTCAGCCAACGGCGGAATCGCTTATGCCAGTCTATCTCTATTTGATGAGTAGCGACGCGCAGGGCATTCACGGTCAGGCGTTGAACGTGAGGGATTTTGAGGCGGTCTAGTCCGGCTTATCTCGAGCAGGCGCCTCACTCTCTCTATTAACCAATTTAAGAAGTTTCTCGATCTCGGTCTTGCCTAGTTCATTGAACCTACCCTTCACAACCGAGCTTGGGATAAACAGCGGGCCAAAGCGAACACGCTTCAAGCGGCTGACCTTCACGCCTTGTGATTCCCACAACTTACGCACTTCGCGATTGCGGCCTTCCAGCAGCACAACGTGATACCACTGATTAACGCCCTCACCGCCGTAGTGCTGGATATCAGTGAAGCGACAGAGATGGTCTTCGATAATCACGCCCTTGTGCATCTCTTGAACCATCTCCGGAGTGACATCCCCCAAGATGCGAACCGCATATTCCCGTTCAATCTGGGAGCTTGGATGCATCAACTTGTTCGCGAGTTCTCCGTCGGTAGTAAACAACATGAGACCACTAGTGTTTAAATCAAGACGGCCAACAGAAACCCAGCGACCGTGCTTCAAAGGAGGAAGCTTATCAAAAACTGTTCGCCTTCCCTCTGGATCACTTCGAGTCGACACTTCGTTCTCAGGTTTGTTGTAAAGAATCACGCGCCGATCTTCACGAATTTTCTTTTGCGGCGCCAACTTCTTTCCATCGACAATAATCTTATCGTCGTCGGTCACGCGGTCGCCGATAACGGCAACCTTACCATTGACCTTGATGCGGCCTTTTGCAATCCAGGTCTCGATTTCGCGGCGCGAACCAAAGCCTGCACGAGCTAATACTTTTTGAAGCTTCTCAGTCATGATTTATTCGTTTTATGTTAATGGGTTTCTTGTGGCTAGCTTAGGCATGCCGGCGATTTAATCAGTGCTGAACCTTAGTGTCTGCATCATCATTCACACTAAATTCGATCTCTGTCGATTCTTCTTGAGAAGCGTCTCCGTCATCCTCAGCAGATTCAGATTCAGATTCAGATTCAGATTCAGATTCAGATTCAGATTCAGATTCAGATTCAGATTCAGTGACTTTACGGTCTACCGCCTCTAGCGAGTCAAGCGCTTCATCCAATTCCTTGATGCCAAATTCTTCTTCGAATTCCACATCCTCTGCGTCTGGCTCCTCGTCCTCTTCATCGATTACGGTAGGATATTGTAGCTCTGGCGGTAGCTGTAGAATCTCGTCGAGCGGCTTCTTGGAGAGCGCGACGGCTTCTTCTTCTGCGATCAAGTCAGCCTTATCCGACTCTGTTAACTCGATGCTGTTCTCATCTATGACTTCCTCTGGAAGCTCGAGAATGCGCTGGCCTGCCAGATCATCTTCGAGATCGAACTCAGGATCGGCCACGGCTAGGTCCTTGATCTCAGAAAGTGGTGGCAAGTCTTGTAAACTCTTCAAATTAAAATAGTCTAAAAACTGCTTCGTAGTAGCAAACATCGCCGGGCGACCGGGCACATCTCTATGACCGACCACACGAATCCACTCTCTATCCAGCAATGTACGGACAATGTTTGAACTCACTCCCACGCCGCGTATCTCTTCGATATCACCTCGAGTTATTGGCTGTCTGTAGGCGACGAGGGCCAGGGTCTCCAGCAGCGCTCTAGTGTAACGGGGCGGACGCTCCTCCCAGAGTTTCGCAATCCATTCGCTAAGCTCCTGCTTCACCTGAAATCTAAAACCGGAAGCCACTTCCTTTAGCTCGAAGCCGCGGTCAGCGCAGTCTTTAGTAATACTATCCATTACCAGCGTCAGCTCTTGACGGTCTGGCTGCTCATCTTTACTAAACACCTGAATAATATTATCCAAGGTGAGAGGCCGGCCAGCTGCAAGCAGCAAGCCTTCCACGATCATTTTTACTTTGTTATCAACGTCACTCATGCTGCGCGCTTACCGGTATTAGCTTCTGGATTTTATATGAATTGGGCCGAAGGATTCCGACTGTACTATTTCGATCATGGAGTCTTTGATCAGCTCCATTATAGCTAGAAATGTCACGACCACCCCTAGCCTGCCTTCTTCGCGTATTAACAGCGATACCATCGGCACAAACTTCTGATTTGATATACGGACTAATATCTCTGACATCTTCTCACGTGTCGAAAGCGTCTCCATTTGCACGTGATGGTGACCGAAATTATTCTCGCGCTTGAGTACGTTAGAGAGCGCGATCAACACTTCCTTCAGGTCCACTGTTGGATCGGCGGTTATGCGCTCGATCTCGGGCAATGCGGCCCCGGCGCGATGGATGTCTCTATCCATGCGTGGTAAATCATCGACGTCATGAGCTGCCTTCTTGAAACGCTCATATTCTTGCAGGCGACGGATAAGCTCCATACGAGGATCGCCTTCTTCCGCTTCTTCCTCTATCTGTCTGGGCAGCAATAACCTCGATTTGATTTCAGCGAGCATCGCTGCCATAACCAAATACTCTGCAGCCAACTCAAACTGCCAACTTTCCATTAGGTCGACATAGTTCATGTATTGATCAGTAATATCGGCAACATTGATATCGAGAATATCGATGTTCTGTCGCCTGATGAGGTAGAGCAATAAATCTAGCGGGCCCTCGAAGGCCTCGAGGAATATTTCTAAGGCATCGGGTGGAATATACAGATCTTTGGGGACCTGCATCATGGCCTCGCCGGCCACTATTGCGAAGGGCAGCTCTTGCTGCGGAGAAGCGTCGGGGTCATGCACTTCGGGGATTGCGGGAAGCCCCTGTAGCTCAGTGTTTTCCGGATCTGCTTCGGTGCCGATAGTGGTCAATCTGCTGGTCTACTTTGAGTTCTTATAATGAATGAATTTTACCTCATATAGGTGGTAAATGCCCACCTGAACGGCCTCTAGTTTCCAAATCAATTACCATCTCCCGAGGCCCATTGCATCACGAACATCCTGCAGCGTTTCCTTAGCCGCCTCTCTCGCCGTCTCACAACCCTCGGCAATGATAGACCTCACAATATCGGGGTCCTTTTCATATTGAGCCGCCTCTTTTTGGATCGGCTCCAATTCCGCGATAATCGCATCGCTGACGGGCTTCTTGCATTCAAGACAGCCTATTCCTGCACTGGTGCAACCATCGACAACCCACTCCTTTGTCTGCTCACTGGAATAGGTTTGGTGCAATTGCCATACAGGGCATTTCTCTGGATTTCCTGGATCTGTCAGGCGAACACGGGCGGGATCAGTCGGCATCCTTGATATCTTCTTCTCCACCTGATCTAACGGCTCCCGCAAAGTAATTGTGTTGTCATAAGACTTCGACATCTTCTGGCCATCGAGACCGGGCATTTTCGCGAATTTAGTAAGCAACGCTTGCGGTTCGGCCAATATCATCTTGCCACTGCCCTCGAGATAACCGAATAGCCTCTCCGAATCGCCGATAGAGATATTTTGCTGCTCCTTGAGCAGAGCTTTCGCCTTTTCGAGTGCCTCGTGATCGCCCTGCTCCTGATAGGCAGTTCGCAGATTGCTGTATTGCTTCGCAGTCTTCTTGCCCATCTTCTTGATTGCCGCCATAGCATTCTCTTCAAAACCTGGCTCGCGTCCATAGATATGATTGAATCTTCTGGCAGTTTCGCGAGTAAGTTCTACGTGAGCAACCTGGTCCGCACCTACAGGCACATAGCCCGCGCGGTAAATCAGAATATCGGCAGCCTGTAATAAGGGGTAACCGAGGAAGCCATAGGTGGCCAAATCCTTATCTTGCAGCTTGTCTTGCTGGTCTTTGTAACTGGGGACACGCTCTAGCCAACCAAGCGGTGTGATCATCGAGAGCAACAAATGCAATTCGGCATGCTCAGGCACGCGAGATTGGACGAATAGAGCTGCAGACCCTGGGTTCACCCCCACTGCCAGCCAGTCAATTACCATATCGATTACATGCTGCCCTAGTGACAGCGAGTCACCGTAATGGGTGGTCAACGCATGCCAGTCAGCGACGAAGAAGAAGCACTCATATTCATGCTGCAGCTTTACCCAGTTATTGAGCACCCCGTGCATATGCCCAAGATGTAGGCGCCCCGTGGGTCGCATGCCCGACAATACTCGCTGTTGTGAATCCACCTTGGACAATTCGCTCTCCTGTAATGTGTAATTTAGTCTGTAAACTGTTAGTGCTAACTAGAGGGTGATTATAACCTGCAATGCGATCTCTATCGAAAAGGTTCTGAGTCACCTTTTCCTTCACGAATGACCACGGGAACACCGTCGACCAAATCGACCATCGTGGTAGCCTCTGCGCCACAGACGCCACCGTCTACGATTAAATCCACGAGCTTCCCAATCTTCAGCCTCATATCATAAGGATCTACGAGGCGCTCGTCCTCACCTGGGAGGATTAAGCTCGTGCTCATGATCGGCTCTCCCATTTTTCCTAAAATGGCCTGAGCTATCGCATTATCAGGCACCCGCAAACCGATGGTTTTCTTTTTCGGATGCAGCAGCCTTCTTGGAACCTCTGGCGTCGCCTTAAGGATGAAAGTATAGGGACCGGGCGTATATGCCTTCAATATCCTATAAGCACTATTATGTACCTGCGCATAGCTCGCCAAGGACGACAGGTCCTTACAAACAAGGGTGAAATTATGCTTATCCCCGAGCTGTCTAATGCGGCGAATACGATCCAAGGCGCCCTTGTCACCTATGTGACAACCCAGTGCGTAGGTGGAATCTGTAGGGTAGACAATGACGCCACCCGCAAGCAAGACATTCGCAATCTGCTTGATATTTCGATCTTCCGGGTCGGAAGGATGTACCTGCAAAAAATCGCTCATGTACTCACTTGCCCAATAGCCAAAACGCTGAGACGGTACAGTTCTGCAAAAAAAAGCTGATTCTATTACATTGACCTACAAAAGCAGACACCTTTCTGCAAATCGATTACCATGGCGCGATTGGTTTTTTAGAGATTTTTGTGAATGAAACAATTTATTGACTACATTCCCCTGCTGGTGTTTTTCAGCGTTTGGGCAATGGACGAACGCGTAATCAATGTCGCTGGTTATGACCACACCTTCGGTGGCATGTTCAGCGCAGCGGAGTTTTTGCTCGCCGCCTCGGTATTGGTATATGGATCCCTGTTTGTCTACCAAAAAAGATTAGATAAATTCCAATGGATCACCTTGGCTGCTGTCATTCTTTTCTGCATCCCCACTATCATATTTAAGAACATCGTTTTCCTAAAGTGGAAAGCACCTATCGTAAACTGGATTTTCGCTTCAATATTTGTAGCTTCCAGGTACTTCGGTGACAAACCAGCCATAGAACATATGATGGGAAATGCGGTCACTGCGCCCAAAGAAGTTTGGTACAAGCTGAATACTATGTGGGTCTTCTATTTTATTGTACTCGGCGCGATCAACTTGATTGTTGCGTTCACCCTAAGCGAAGAGCTCTGGATAAAATTCAAAGTGTTCGGTAATTTAATACTCACCTTCGGTTTCGTCTTCGTGCAAATGCCAATTCTAGCAAAGTATATAGAAGTGGAAGACGAAGCAGCCAACGAAGATTCGGTTTAGGAAGGAAATATGCACTACGCGATCATGAGTGAAGACGTTGTCGATAGCCTTGAGAAAAGAAAGACGGTACGCCCCGCGCATCTTGACCGACTGAACAATCTCGCAGCGCAGGACCGGCTATTAATAGCAGGCCCGCACCCAGCAATAGATTCTTCCGAGCCAGGTGAGGCAGGATTTAGCGGCAGTCTCGTCATTGCAGAATTTGATAGCCTAGAACAAGCCCAAGCTTGGGCAGATGCAGATCCCTACGTGGCAGCAGGCGTCTATCAACGCGTCGTTGTTAAGCCATTTAAACGCGTACTTTAAGCCTGCTTAATCCTTTGCTAACCAACTATTTACGATCGATTCACAACGAGCTATAGCGCAGGCCTCAAGTCTGGAAAATTCGTATCTAGTATTACATTCCACTCATCTAGAAGTGCTTTTTTGCTCTCGAACAATGAGCTCAGATCACCCTCAATCACGATGCTGCTGATCGTATCTCGACGCCCAAGCTGGTTAACAACGGGCATCCCGCTTAACACTTTGCCGAAAACGGAATGCTTTCCATTTAGATGAGGTGTCGCCAAGTGTGTAAGAAAAAATTGACTGCCGTCTGTGCCTGGCCCCGAGTTGGCCATTGAAATAATGCCCGGTTGGTTGTGATGCAGCACGATCTCTCCAGAAAATTTATAGCCAGCATCACCAGTGCCATTACCTAAGGGGTCGCCGCCCTGCACCATGAAATTTCTTTCAACGCGGTGGAACGTCAACCCATCGTAGAAGCCGCGCATCGCCAGATTCGCAAAGTTAGCAACCGTTGTGGGCGCCGCCCTCTCGTTTAGCTGAACGACTATCTCACCTTTTGAGGTTTCTATAATCGCTCGCAAGGGTTGTGCTACTGCGCTGACGCTTATAACTGAAAACACGAGAGCCAGCATCAGATTGAGAGCGTATCTAAAGCATTTTGTATAAGAAGTATTTCGCATCATTTTTTATCCGTTTGCCAGATATATAAGCATTGAAACCAACTTCCGATTCTGTTCAATCTAATCGGCGTAATCAAGAATAACTGGCGCATGATCCGAGAAGTTTTGTGCCGTGTAGATTTCCCCCGACTTGGCTTTCTTCGCGATGCCCTCGGTAACAACTTGGTAATCAAGTCGCCACCCCACATTGTTGGCGCGCGCCTGGCCCCGGTTAGACCACCAAGAGTATTGATCAGCCTCCTCGTTCACACGCCGGAAAGCATCGACATAACCCACCTCGTCATAGAGAACATCAAGCCACTCACGCTCTTCGGGCAAGAATCCGGAGTTTTTCCTATTTGGCCGCCAGTTTTTTAGATCTATTTCCTTGTGACAAATGTTCCAATCTGCACAGACAATAACTTCTCGCTTGCTCTTACTCAGCTTTTTCATGTGTTTCATAAAGTCATCCATGAAGCTGATTTTCCTAGCCTGCCGCTCATCCCCACTCGATCCGGACGGCAAGTAGAGCGAGGCAATGCTCAATCCGTCGTAGTCTGCTTGGATATAGCGCCCTTCTGTATCAGCCAACTCAAATCCTAAGCCCTTCTTTACTTTTTTCGGCTTTATGCGCGAATACAATGCCGTGCCCGAATAGCCTTTCTTCACTGCATCGAAGTAATGACAGTGATAGCCTTCAGGGTGAAACACAGGATCGCTCAGTTGCTCGACCTGCGCCTTAGTTTCCTGCAGGCAAACCACATCAACATCTGCGTCAGGCAACCAATCGAAGAACCCCTTTCTCGCTGCAGCGCGAATGCCGTTGCAATTAAATGTCATTATACGCATGAATAATTCCTTTTATTTTCCCGTGTCGAGGCTGATGCAGGCTAAGTGTAAGTGATGCCGCACGCAGTCGCTATTCACATCAAGTGATGTGCCTACACAGCGACAATTTTTGACCTACTAACAGCAACATAAACTTTTGTTACTAATTGTTACATTCATGATTTACATAATAATTCAAATAGTTAGGGGTCTTTGGTTAAGCAATATCGAGAAAATACAGCCTATACAGCTCTCTATTTCTAAATTAATGACTTTAACCTATTGAAATAAATACAATTAATTAATATTGTTACCAGCTGTTACATCTTTCCACAAATAGCATCAAAACAGCTTATAATGTTACATATCCTCTCAATATGTGTTACTATGTGCCCCGTAGTTGAGAAGGAATCCCAGATCAACTTAGGCCCAACCATCAAACCGAGGAGAAAGTAATGAGCAAGGCACTCAACAGAGTACGGCCCGTTATCGAAGCGACAGTTATCAGTGTTCTACTGGTAGTAGCTGCATTAGCAGTTCCAGCCGCAATCGTATACGCGACCGTCTAAGCCAATTCGAATAGGAGGCTTTATGCAAAGCCCTTTAATTGATTTACGCACTGACTAGACACCAGCCTAAATAGAATATTTATACTGGTGTTTTTTTTCGTCCCGAAAAAGGTCGCGCCAAAAACACCGCCCAAAACACAGCCCAATCAAATGGCGATGATCTAATTCTGCCTAAGCTTATCTGTAAAATTACAAGGTTTATGCGTACTGTCTAGCTGCTCTGAAATAATCTTATCCCAGGCCGTAGCGCAGGCACCTGGCGAACCCGGTACGCAGAACACTATCGCTCCATTAATCAATCCGGCAAAAGCACGTGATTGAATCGTAGAACTGCCTATCTCCTGATAGGAGAGTTGCCGAAACAATTCGCCAAATCCCTCTATGGGGGTATCCAACAAAGGCTCGATCGCTGTAACTGTATTGTCTCTCGCAGTAAAACCGGTGCCGCCTGTTAGCAAGATCGCCTGCACAGCGCAGTCCGCAATCAATGAAGAAACTTCCGCTCGTAACTGGAAAACATCGTCTTTGACTATGGTCTTTGCGTGCAGCTTATGCCCAGCGCTGAGTAGTCTCTCGACAAGTACCAGGCCGGATTTATCGGTATCCTCTGTACGCGTATCAGAAACTGTTACCACAGCAATATTCAACGGGATAAAGGAAGGCATTTTGACTCTCTGTGTGTGTTTTAGAAACTATTGAATGGGGTCGAAGCAAGGCAGGCTAGTAGCTAGCCGCCAGTCATATTCATCAGGCGAACCGGCTGGGCGTGATCTTTATCAAAGAAGTAATGACGCTCTGGCTTTATTTGCATGGAGTCGATTAAGGCCTGCTTTAAAACAGTATCGTCATTCTTTGGATTACGTAAGATGGCACGCAAATCTACAGAGTGCTCATTGCCAAGACAGAGCAGCAATCGCCCCTCAACCGTTACTCGCACCCGATTACAGTCTTCACAAAAATTATGCGTGACTGGCGATATAAAACCTATACGACTTTTGTGATCCGCAATTTTTGCGAAGCGGGCAGGCCCAGCCGTCGTTTCGGCGCTGTCAACGAGTTGATATTTCTCTTCAATCTTCTCTCTCACCCAGGCATTGCTGCAGGTTGTATCTTCTCGAGCATGGTCCGAGGCTTCGCCAAGCGGCATCTCTTCAATGAATGCGATATCGAGATCGTGCTCAACAGCATAGTCCGCTAAATCTAGAACCTCATCCTCGTTATAGCCTCTCATAACTACAGAATTTAGCCGTATTCTCTCGAACCCCGCTGCACTTGCCGCTTCAATTCCAGCTAGCACCTTATCGAGTTTTCCAACGCGCGAGATTCGCTTGAAGCGCTCAGCATCAAGACTGTCAATGCTGATATTAATTCTATTCACACCCGCGGCCTTCAATGGGATCGCGTACTTTTCCAACTGTGCGCCATTGGTAGTCAGCAGAAGCTCCTCGAGACCTGGAAGCGCACCTAACTTTTCGATTAGCGACATCACATTTGATCGCACCATCGGCTCGCCACCGGTTAACCGAATCTTCTTAACGCCCAATTCGGTAAACACCTTCGCGACGCGATACAACTCTTCTAGAGACAAAATCTGATCGCGTGGCAGGAACGTCATATCCTCGGTCATGCAATAAACGCAGCGAAAATCACAACGATCAGTAACAGACAGGCGAATATAGTCCACCCGTCTTCCGAATTTGTCGATCAGCTCTGTCACTTGACTGTTATCTGGCATATCAATTTTCCTTGATCGCAACTATACCGCAGATTCTGGCCCAAATGCACTGTGCTGCATGCAGTTTCGGTCTGCTTAGCATCTTCGTCTAGGCTCCATTTAGCACTATCTGTAGGGAGATCAATATTAAAATCGCCCCCATGGCGCGCTCCAACCATATCCCTATTCTTAGGATGAACACCCTTACCCGTGGAACCCCTAAGAGTAGGGATAAAAGAGTGAACCAAAGGAAAGTCGCTACAGCAAGGTATAAGCCATACATGATCTGGATAGAGGTCGGCGTATTGGGATCGATGACTACAGTGAAAAGAGCGAGGAAAAACAGCGTGGCCTTCGGATTCAAGCCGTTTGTTAGGAAGCCCAAACCAAATGCACGCGCTGCCGATAGTACCGGCTCTTCAGTAGCTTCCCCTTCTTCTACTTGCTGAACAACAGAAGCGCGAATTGACTGCACTCCCAAATAGAACAGGTAGCCTGCCGCTAGAAATTTCATTGTATTAAATAGTGCCGGTGACTGCGAAAGAAGGAGCGCCACACCTAACAGGCAATATGCCACATGCAACAGTATGGCACTGCCAACGCCGAGGCTTGTCCAAATCCCCGATCGTGTGCCACACCGTACACTCTGCCGCATGACAACCGCAAAGTCCGGTCCGGGAGAGGCAACTGCGAACAAATGTGCAATTGCAATAGTAAAAAATTCAGCCCAATACATTTGACTCTCGTTCTGACAGTAAACTTTTCAACACGATCAGGGTACTCGATCTACAATTTCCAGACTGATAATAGCTCTCTGACCATTATGTGAAAAATTGTCTGACTGCGAGCGATAGTCGCCGGAGGTGGGGGTAGCTGAGCCGGTGAACGAGACGGAGGCCGAAACGAAAACCGTCTCAGCGGAAGAGATATTGAACGGACCGACAGCATATGAATTGTCGAGCTGAATGTTCGCGGGTAGATCAGCAACAGTGAGATCGATAGCAGCGAGTGGAGGTAGGCCCTCTTGCGCCGCATTGCGTACCGCCACAAATACACGAAGGCTCCCATCAATCTCCAAACCCTCGGCTAACGAGAGATCAATCTCGATGGTTGGCCCAGCTACAACATCTTGTCCATCTCCAGCTAAGCGCTGCTGTGCGATGGCGATGCTGCGTCGAAGAATTTGGGCCTGCTCGCTATTTGGATTACTCTGAATAATAAGTCGCCAATACTCTATAGCGGTTTCAAAGTCCTCTCGCTCTTCTGCATCAGCTGCAATTAATTGCAGTATTGTAATTTCGTTAGGATTGATCGCGCGCGCTTCGCTAATTACTTCGAGAATGTCGGCAGTAAAGGTAAACTCGGCTAGGATATACTTAGCCATCGCAACTCTACCTAGCACAAGCGCCTTCTCAGGCGTCTCATCCATACGCCCCGCCGATTGCGTATAGGCGATCTCTGCTTCTGTGAACATGCCGATGCTGGCGAAATTTTCTGCTAAAAAATACCATGCCCAAGGTCGGTCATCATCTGCCTGGACCACCTCGCCCAAGCTAATAATTAAATCCTGAGATTCTTGTGGATTGTCTCGATTGTTCACAGTTCGCTGAAACAACCCCATCAATTCGACATCGTTCTTAAAACCCCACTCGTCGTACAAGCCGTAGGCTACGATCGGCATTAATAGGCACAGCAGTAGTGGGATAATTAAGTTATAAGCAGGAGACTTTGCGGCTGCTTTTTTCTCTTTCTTGCTCTTTGTTGTTAGCTCTTCATCCGAGACGTCTAATAATAAGCTTTGCTGCATCTCTTGAATTAGCACATCGAACTCAGCTTGACCGAGGTTGCCAGAAGCAAGTTCGTTTTCAAGTTCGTCACTACGCTCCTGAAAGAGCGCAATATTTTCATTCTTTCGCGACGCATCTTCAACAAATGACTCGGCTCTATTGCGAATCCACAAAGGAAGCAAAACAAAGCCTACGGCCATTACGAAAAGTATTACAGTAAATATCCAGAACAAGTGGTTATTCCAATTATAAGTAAATTTGAATTAGCTTTTATCGCCTAACAGTTGCTGCAGGCGCTTTTGCTGATACTTATCCAGTTCGGTATCGCTGTCAGTAATTTTTCTAGCCCGCCGCCAAATCCCAAAGGCAAATAGACCGCCGGTGAAAAGGAACAGCAAGGGGCCAAACCATAAAAATACTGTTCCGGCGGTTAGCCGCGGACGAAATAGAATAAAGTCTCCATAGCGCTCGAACATAAACTGAATAATTTCACTATCGCTTCTGCCTTCCATGATCATGCGATGTACTTCTCTGCGCAGATCCTCAGCGACTCCGCCAGTTGAACCCGAAAGGCTTGAGTTCTGGCACATAGGACAGCGAAGTTCATCCGATAGGGTACGAAACCTTGTTTGTTGTACTTCGGTATCGAATTCGAATGTATCGACCTGTGAATACGTTGTGCTGGGCAGCAGTAAACTGCAAAGCAATACGATGATTGATGCTAAAGCTAGAAACACATTGCGACTTATTAGGGTGGCCGTTGAGTTCATTATCTTAACTGCCTTCTTCGCGCAATTCGGCTATCGCCGGCAGGAACTGTTCTTGCCAAACTGTCTCGTCGAGCACGCTCACATGGCGAAAGCGAATGACGCCGTTCGCGTCTACTAGATAGGTTTCTGGCGCACCATAGACACCCAGATCGATGCCGAAACGTCCGCTCTCATCCAATATGCTAAACGAGAATGGATTACCATTTTCCGCTAGCCAATCGACAGCTAAGGCCTGCCTATCACGATAGTTCACTCCTACGACAGGAATCTCCCCTTCTTCTGATAAGCGCATGAGGGTCGGGTGCTCGATTAGACAGGGAAGACAATACGACCCCCACACATTCAGCAAGAATATTTGACCGGGTAAGTCCGAGTTGCTGACCACGCTGCCATCTACCGAAGTTAATTCGAAGCTAGGCATAGGCTTGTCGATTAGCATCGATGGCAGAGTCTTGGTGTCCAAATACAGACCTCGCCAAAGCGCTATCGCGACAACAACAAAACCAAGAACTGGCAGATAAAATTTTAGCTTATTCATCGATTCGTACTAGGAGCTAGCTGGCAGCTCGCCTCCGATAGAATTCGATTTTTCCGATTCACGATTCGATTCAGTCTGCTTTCTACGCAGGCGCCGATAGCGCTTATCAGCCGCCGCTAAGATGCCTCCAAATGTCATGAAAATGGCGCCTAGCCATATCCATCGAACGAAAGGTTTCACATAGATCGTCATTGACCAAGAATCCCCTTCCTTCTGCTCTCCCAGTGTGATGAAAAGATCGCGTAAGAAGCCTGCATCAATAGCCATCTCAGTCGATGGAGTATTCGTAGCCAAATAGATCCTGCGTTCTGGATGCAAGATCGCTATTTCCTCGCCTTGCTGCAGCACAATGAAAGTCGCCTGCTCTCCCACATAGTTCGGACCATTGACCGGAGCCGTACCTTCGAACTGAAATACATAGTTGCCCAGCCCTACATCTTGTCCTGGAGACAACAGAACGCTGCGCTCCAAACTAAAGCTGCTCGTCAACGCTACGCCGATAAGCATGACGGCCATACCCATGTGCGCCATCTGCATTCCATAGTAGCTGAACGACAACGCGCGAAGTCCTTTTAGGCGTGTTGCCTTGTTCGCCGTCTTGTTCACTAAATCCTGCAGCATCGCCAAAATGATCCACGAGCCAATTGCGACAGCCATGGTTGCCGGTAGCGAAATCTGCCCCGTAACTAATAATGGAAGCACAACACCTAACGCGAGGGCTGCCAATGCGACTTTACCAAGCTGCTGCATTAGATAAGTCGTCGAGGTGCGCTTCCAACGCGTGTACGGACCAATTGAGAGTAGCAGTGCGAGAAGCGCCATCAGCGGGATAAAGATTGCGTTGAAGTAAGGGGGGCCAATTGAGATCAGATCGTCTGTGATCGCCTGGTACACCATCGGAAATAGCGTGCCTAAGAATACAGACGCCGCTGCCACCACCAAGATAACGTTATTTGAGAGTAATAGGATCTCACGCGAAACTAGATCGAAGCCAAACTCACTCTTCATCAGTGGTGCTCTAAATGCAAACAACAACAAGGCGCCGCCAACAGTTATGCCAAGAATGGCCAATATGAAGAATCCTCTGTCTGGATCACTCGCAAATGCGTGCACCGAAGTTAACAAACCTGAGCGGGTAATAAAGGTGCCTAACAAGCTGCCGGCAAAGGCCAATATCGCTAACAACACGGTCCATGCCTTGAAGACGCCGCGTTTCTCGGTAGCCGCCAAGGAATGAATCAACGCTGTGCCGAATAGCCAAGTTATCAGAGGTGGATTCTCGACCGGATCCCAAGCCCACCAACCGCCCCAACCGAGTTCGTAATAGGCCCACCAGCTGCCAAGCGCAATACCCAACGTCAGAATTGCCCAAGCAATGTTAGCCCAGGGACGGCACCAACGTGCCCACGCCGCATCCATCTTCCCGCTCAACAGTGCAGCCATCGCGAACGCGAACACTACAGAAAAACCCACGTAGCCCATGTAGAGAGTTGGGGGGTGAATAATAAAACCAAAATCCTGTAGCGCCGAATTTAAGTCCGCACCATCGATTGGCGGTAATGGCACAATGCGATCGAAGGGATTCGATGTCGCCAGCATAAATAAAATGTAACCGGTAATGAGAAATCCTAGAACGCCTAAGACCCTAGCGACGAATTCCAGAGGCATGCTTTTACTAAAGATAGCGACGGCTAACATCCAGCCCGCAAGCATGAATGTCCAAAGCAGGAACGATCCCTCGTGCCCGCCCCACACTGCCGTAAATTTATAGCGATCAGGTAACAGAGAATTAGAGTGTTGAGCCACAAACTGAACAGAGAAATCGTCGGTAACAAACGCGTAAGCTAGAATAGCGATACTTATAGCTAGGAATACAAACACACCAGCCGAAAGTGGGCGAGCCATACTCATCCATAGGAAATTATTCTGATAAGCACCGATAATAGGCAGAGTGGCAAGTATCATGCTAAGGCATAACGCTAATATTAGTGAGAACGAACCTACCTCAGGAATCATCTAGTTTTCCCCCCCTGGCATATGGTTATCGGCAGTGGCGCCCGATGCATCTAAAGCGGCCTTAACTTCTGGCGACATGAAATTTTCGTCGTGTTTAGCCAAAACTCGCGACGCCTGAAAGACACCGGCGGCGTCCATTTCACCCTCGGCTACAATCCCCTGCCCCTCGCGAAATAGATCAGGCAAGATTCCCTCATATTGAATTGGCACATCGCTTACGAAATCCGTTGTCACGAAATTCACTTTTAAACTGTCGCTCGCACCAAGAACGGTACCCGTCTTTACCATGCCGCCTATTCTAAAATGCAGTCCCACGCCAACTTCACCTTCTGCAACTTGGGTTGGTGTGTAAAACATATTAATATTTTGCTTCAGTGCGAAGGCGGTAAAGCCAACTGCAACGCTAAGGCCGGCAGCTATAAACAAAATAATTCCGAGCTTCTTACGTCTATGGGGTTTCATTTACTACTCCGAAACGATAAATACTCTAATGGGGTCTAATCGCCATCACTACTATCTTCACTTTGAATCTCAGCATCTAAAGTCAGGCGGTGCCTTAGCTGACGAACAATCTTTTGTTTCTTACGCCAAGGCAGTATGAGGTTAGCCGCAACTAGGATAGCGAAGAGTGCGTATACCGACCATACATTGAATCCGTAACCACCCATGTCGATAAATTCGGCCCAGGTTGAAAACTGTATTGCATCTAACATCTACTGTCCTTCAAAAAACCTTTTGTAAACTCTCTGAACTGCCTAATTCTTCAACACCAAGTCTTGAACCCATTGAGACCTGCGCTCTCTTTCTAATATTTCATTACGTGTCGACAAGATCAGGCTCACAGATAGGAATAGATAGACCGCCACGATCATAATCAAAGTTGCTATCCAAAATTGAGGCCCATTCGGACTACTTGGATCTAGAGACACAGGACTTGCAACCTGATGCAGGGTATTCCACCACTCGACAGAATACTTGATTATAACTACGTTGATACAACCCACTATAGAGAGTAAGGCGCAGGCCTTTGCCGCTGTCTCCGAATCTTCCAGCGCGGAACGCAGAGAGATCACACCTAGCAGCAGAAACAATTGGAACAACATCGATACCAGCCTACTATCTGTCCATTCCCACCAGGTTCCCCACATCACGCTTCCCCAAAGAGAGCCGGTCGCCAGAGTAATGAACGAGAACCAGGCACCGAGGATAGCGGCATGTTTGGCCACCATATCGGCGAGTTTCATGCGCCAGACCAAAGTGATAGTTCCTGCTACAAGCATTAGCGGAAAAAAGGCGAGAGAGGTGCCAGCCACGGCGACATGTACGATTAGAATTCTGGACGTAAACCCCTGTTGATAATCAGGAGGCAGAAAAACGAGGCCCCAGACTAGACCAATAGTCATGAAAATAACCATTGCTGCGATCAGCCAAGGCAGCCATTTCCCGCTGAGTTCATAGAACCACTTCGGAGAACCTAGTTTGGAGAACCATACCCACATGACGAACGCCTATCTCTTACTATAGCTAATCAAATATATCACGTAGCCCTGATGCCACCGTGTTACGTATTGTAACTCATTGTAATTACGCGGTTATACCGTTATTGGACCTATCTTCACTAGTTCACGCTAATTCACGCTTATTTTAAGCGCAGCAGCCGAGGCAAGCGGGGCAAGGCTTACGGAAACAGAGAGCATAACTAGCATGAGGCTTAGATAACCGACCGGGGACTGGCTATTTAATGTGGATTGAACGGCCAGAGTTCCAAAAATTAGGACCGGTACGCTCATCGGCAAGGTAATGACCGCCAATATTAGACCACGACTTCCCAAGCCAACAGTGAGCGCAACTGCAATCGATCCAACCAGACTCATGATGGGAGTGCCCAGCAACAGGGATAACACCAATGTTCCATATGCTTCGGTGGGTAGTGCCAGCATATACGCCAATATGGGCGACACCAGCACGACCGGCAGCCCGCTGACCAGCCAATGACTTATATTCTTAGCAAGCACGAGGAAAAACAGAGGATGAGGACTAAGTAATAGCTGCTCCAGTGAGCCATCCTCAAAGTCAGACCTATATAGGTTGTCCATCGACAGCATCGACGCTAGCAATACAGAAATCCAAATTACACCGGCCGCTATCTCAGTCAACCGATCACTCTCGGGGCTAATTCCGATTGGGAATAGAGAGACGACAATGATAAAGAACATGAATGGGTTAACTATGTCGTTTTTCTTCTTAAACGCGATTAGCAAGTCACGTTTAAGCGTTGCAAGGAACGCAGCAGAGGTGGTTGTCTGTTTTTCAGTCATAGACGCCACCTAACCCAGACTCAATAGTGCTAGCTGGGGAATACTCAAGCTATGGTGCGTAGTCACCATAACCGCACCACCGGCTTGAGCCTGGCGCTGCATTATCTTTTCCAGCATCGCCACACCCTTTGAATCAAGTGTAGTAAAAGGCTCATCAAGCACCCACAATGACGCAGGGCTTATGATAAGCCGCGCAAGCGAGACCCTTTGTTGTTGCCCAGCTGATAGCGTGTAGCAAGGAGACTCTTCGAACCCACGCAGTCCGACTTCTTTGAGCGCCGCCATAATTTGCTCATCACTAACCGCTTGCTTGAGACTGCAACTCCAGCGCAGATTCTCTACCGGTGTTAGCACCTTACTTACGCCTACCCTATGGCCTATATAGAGTAGCGAAGAAAAGAAACTAGCAGCTTGATCTTCGATTTCCTGCCCATACCATTTGATTGAACCTTCATAGCTATCGTTCAAACCACAGAGAATCCGCATCAGCGTGGTTTTACCGCTGCCATTGCTGCCCTGAACCTGCAGCACCTGGCCCTGAGGCAGGTCAAAATTCAAATTCTTAAACAAAACACGGTCGTCTCGCGCACAGAAAAGCTCACGTGCAGCTAACATGATCTTGTCAGTATCGGAATTCGAGAAGGTTGTTGGCGCTGCAGATGACATGAACTGTAGTGTTCCCGTTATATGGGCTGGGGATTATAACGGAGAAGATAGGCTATTGCTGCCCAAAATCACCAGCGCAGCCAAGACATCAGACGCAGTTCGACTAACGAGCCCAGTCGGAGAGTCGCGATCGCAAGCGCATAGCTGCCTGACTGTGTATCTGACTTACTCGAGACTCACTGACTCCAATCACCTCACCTATCTCTTTCAGGTTTAGCTCTTCGTCGTAGTAAAGCGCAAGCACGAGTTTTTCGCGGTCTGGCAGTCCATCGATAGCCTTCGCTAGATGCGCCTTGAATGTAGAGCGCTGCAAGCCGTCACATGGGCCGGAGAGCTCACCGGCGGCTAATTCGATAGCTGAATCATCGCCTTCCATTATGTCATCGAAACTAAACAGACGACTGCCGCTCGCGTCCTGCAATATCGCATAATAGGCGTTGAGGTCGATATCCAGTTCTTTGGCAATATCCGGGTCTTTGGCATCTTTACCGGTACGGGCTTCGATCGCTTTTATCGCTTCTGCAACTTTTCGAGACTTACGGTGTACCGATCTGGGCGCCCAGTCCCCCTTTCTAACTTCGTCCAACATAGATCCACGAATTCGTATTCCGGCATAGGTTTCGAAGCTCGCTCCTTTGGAGACATCATATTTCTTTGCGGCCTCCAACAGTCCGATCATGCCTGATTGAATTAAATCGTCAATCTGAACACTGGCAGGCATTCTCAGTAATAGGTGATGGGCGATGCGCTTTACCAGTGGCGCATAGCGCACCACTACTGCCGTTAGATTCTCATCTGACGCTTCACCATTTGGCAAGACCGGTTCGTAAACTTTAGCTTCAGTTGCAGAAGTCATTTATATCATCCTATTTTTTATGTGCGATTCAGAGACAGCAGCAATTCCCCAACACCCCGAAAGGCAATGGCGAAAATTGTGGGTACTGAGTCGTCCTTCTACTGCGATAAAGCTATTAGCTGTCATGCCTTAGCATGCTCCGTATTTTTGTTTTACTTCTGTAATTCCATTTAAATTTTTACTTTCTACACTAAATTTCACTTCAGACGATTTGATCATTAAGTTTTAACGCAGTTAATTTATGAAATAACATTGCTCTAAAATTAACCCCGCCATGCATGCCACTTATTACAACCCTGTTAAATTCAATTCTTTTGCATATGCCTGACAGCCCACAGTAACTAAAGACGGACCGCTTCTGTTATATAGAGCAATTATTGTTCCAAGCTGTTGTAATTCTGAATATTTTTTAGTCGGGCTAGGTATTACGAGGGCTGTGGGGGTAGAAGCGTCTTTTGAAGGATTTAGTAGGCGCCAGATAAGCGCCAGAAATTTGACTAATACGAGTCATGAGGCGGAGTAGCGCCAGAAAAACATCGCCGCAGAGCAATAATAACGGCGGCTCTCACGCTTTCGGAGGCGTAACACCTACCTGACCCATGTATTTTCCTCCGCGCTGTTTATAGGTAACTTCGCACTGCTCGTCGGATTGATAGAACAGCAATTGCGCCACACCCTCATTGGCGTAAATCTTTGCAGGCAAAGGAGTGGTATTGGAAAATTCGAGGGTGACATGGCCTTCCCACTCAGGCTCCAACGGCGTGACGTTGACGATGATGCCGCAGCGAGCATAAGTCGATTTACCCAGACAGATAGTCAACACATCTTTAGGAATGCGGAAATATTCAATAGTCCTTGCCAGGGCGAAGGAGTTGGGAGGAATGACGCAGAACGGTTCGTCGATCGAGATGAAACTCGATTCATCAAAGTTCTTTGGGTCCACCACACTGGTCGTGTGTACATTCGTAAAAATTTTGAATTCGGTGGCGCAGCGCACATCGTAGCCGTAACTTGAAGTACCATAAGAGATCACTTTCTCACCGTCTTGGTAACGAACCTGATCGCCCACGAACGGCTCTATCATTCCTTGCGTGGTCGACATTTCCCTGATCCAACGATCGGATTTAATACTCATAGCTTTTATCCAAGACTGAATGTACTTCGGGCCGCACTGACGCCGCCTCGTGATTCCCTGCTAATTCGCTTAGCGAGGAGAACGCGAATGATAGAGGCAATCCATCATAGAATCATCCCTTATTTAGCTTTTTACCACACCCTACTCTGAGTTTATGCCAGCGCTTAGAGACCAGAGCAACACAAAAAACAGGCTGAAAATACCCAGCCTTTGCAGTATGATGCGGCGCCTATCGTGATGACTAGCATCGTTAGATTTTAGTACGCAGAATAACCTCAGTGAAGGTGTTTTGCAGAATCATAAGCAGCTAGCGGGTTTCTTAGCCTAGCAGCTGAATCACAATCAATATCTGGAGAATATCGTGAGAAAATGGCAGTGTTTAGTATGTAGTTTTATCTATGAGGAAGCTCTAGGTCTGCCGGACGACGGCATTCCTGCAGGCACTAGCTGGGACGACATACCCGATGATTGGGCGTGCCCAGAATGCGGCGTCGGTAAAGAAGATTTCGAAATGATCGAAATCTAAGAGTAATAACATAATGTGCGAGAGTAGAGCTTCACTGAACAATCGCATTAAATAACAGTGAAAATTGGCGGTAGTGAACGTGAGTCAGCGAAAAATATTGGTTACTAGTGCTTTGCCCTATGCGAATGGGGGCATTCATCTTGGGCACCTCA
Organism: Pseudomonadota bacterium; assembly: GCA_027592275.1. Classification (GTDB taxonomy): domain Bacteria; phylum Pseudomonadota; class Gammaproteobacteria; order Pseudomonadales; family Pseudohongiellaceae; genus UBA9145. The sequence goes on along the minus strand of JAQCKF010000010.1, from coordinate 58,359 downwards.
TGGAAGCCATTCAGACAGATATTTGGGTTCGCCTGCAGAAACTTCGAGGCAACGACTGCGTCTATGTCTGTGCCGATGATACACATGGCACGGCGATCATGCTCAGCGCTGAACAACAGGGAATAACCCCTGAACAGCTAATTGAAAATGTCAGCATTGAGCATCAGAGAGATTTTGCCGACTTTTTAATTCAGTTCGACAACTATCATTCTACTCACTCCGAAGAAAACCGAGAATTCTCGGAACACATCTATAAGATTCTAGATAAAAACGGCCATATAAATAGAAGAAGCATTACGCAGCTGTTCGATCCCCAGAAGAAGCTTTTCCTCGCAGACAGGTATGTCACAGGTAGCTGCCCGAAGTGCAAGTCGACGGATCAGTATGGAGACAACTGCGAAGCGTGCGGCTCTACGTATAGCCCCTCCGAGCTAATTGACCCCCGATCTTCGATCTCCGGTGCGACACCGATAGAGAAGGACTCCGAACACTTCTTCTTCGCCCTCCCCGAATTCCGCGACATGCTTTCCCAGTGGACTCGCAGTGGAACACTGCAAGATGCGGTCGCCAATAAACTGAGAGAGTGGCTGGACACAGAACTACAAGAATGGGATATCAGTCGCGATGCGCCTTACTTCGGGTTCGAAATCCCAGACTCACCAGGGAAATATTTCTACGTGTGGCTTGATGCTCCGATCGGCTACATGGCTAGCTTCAAACACCTATGCGATCGCACAGATTACAACTTCGATGACTACTGGCAGAAGGGCAAGGATACTGAGCTGTATCACTTTATTGGCAAGGACATTATCAATTTTCACACGCTATTCTGGCCCGCGATGCTAACCAGCGCCGGATACCGAACGCCTTCTGCAATCCACGTGCACGGCTTTCTGACTGTGGACGGTACTAAGATGTCCAAGTCACGGGGCACATTTATAAATGCACGCACCTACCTCGACCATCTCAATCCTGAATATTTACGTTATTTTCTAGCTGCCAAGCTATCTAACGGCATCGATGACTTGGATTTAAACCTTGACGATTTTGCACAAAGAGTCAATTCAGATCTAGTTGGCAAGGTGGTAAACATAGCAAGCCGCTGTGCTGGCTTTATTGGCAAAGGCTTCGATGGCTACCTTGCGGATAACCCTGACAACCCCGAATTACTCGCCGAGATGCAAACTGCAAAGAATGAAATTGGGGATTACTTCGAGGCGCGAGAATACAGCAAAGCTATTCGATTGATCATGAGTCTCGCGGACAAGGCAAACCAATATATCAATGACAAAGAACCTTGGGTAATTGCAAAAACTGACAAGCAATCACCGGAGCTTCAGGCCATCTGTAGCAGTGGCATCAATGCCTTTCGCCTGCTCATGTGCTATCTAAAGCCCGTGCTACCAAAAATGGCGGCGGATGCAGAACAGTTTCTTGCTATCGAACCTCTGCTGTGGGATGACGCCGATAGTCTTTTAGTTGGGCACAAGATCAATAAATTTAAGCCACTGATGACTCGGGTGGAATCTGACAAGGTACAGGCTATGGTAGACGCTACTCAAAAAGAGTTCGAGATACAGGCACGCTCTAAAGCGAAGTCCGACACGCCGCAGCAGCCTCAAGAGAATACTACGGGTTTCGAGAGCGAGATCGATTTCAATGATTTCGCAAAGGTCGATCTGCGCGTCGCTGAGATCACTAGCGCCGAGCACGTCGAAGGCGCTGACAAATTATTGAAGCTAGTGCTGAATCTGGGTAAAGATAAAAACGAGGAAGACATTACGCGAACTGTTTTTTCTGGCATCAAGTCAGCATACGACCCAGACAAACTAGTCGGCATGTTAACCGTCGTCGTGGCAAACCTCGCGCCCCGCAAGATGAAGTTTGGCATGTCTGAAGGAATGATTCTCGCCGCCGGCCCTGGTGGAAAAGAAATTTGGTTGTTCGAGCCCCATGCTGGCGCTCAGCCAGGGATGCGCATCACTTAGTTTCTGCAATTCATGACCTGAATCCCAGAATCTAGGAATCTGCAAGATTTCTCTCCCCTTACAGGTCCAATCAACAGCGGGTCTTGTTGCTAGACCGCGCTGCCAGACTATCTTACCAGCGCCTGCAACGTGACTGGCACTGACGTCGCTAACATATTAAGCTTCAACACTCGATCGCGTACTAGCAAGTAACATTCTGCCAGTATGAGTACCAATTACCGAACCAGAGGTCTTCTGCTATGCGTTTTCCTAACAGCTTTTTTGGCAAACCGGCCCGCATGTTCTTGCTAACGCTATCTTTGTTCTCCTTCTTAGCTGGCAATGGCGCGGCAGCCCAAAACAGCGAAATAAGGGCAATCGAAGACTCGGTGATAAAGATTTACACCACCCAATCTGCACCGGATTACTTTACTCCCTGGCGCTTGCTTACACCGCGACAGAGCAGCGGTTCGGGCTCGGTTATCGCAGGCAATCAAATATTGACTAATGCGCATGTCGTTGCGAATGCGAGTTACGTACAGGCACAAAAGCACAACGACCCAAAACGCTATCTGGCGAGAGTCACCTTCATCTCTCATGAGGCAGACCTAGCATTAATAACTGTAGACGAGCCAGGATTTTTCAGTGACCTAAAGGCGCTAAGCATTGGCGATCTGCCCGAGCCACTACAAGAAGTTTCCGTATATGGGTACCCTATTGGCGGCAAATCCCTGAGCATCACTAAAGGCATCCTCTCCCGAGTTGAACAGCAAGTTTATGCGCACTCTGACGCCTACCTATTGGCCGGTCAAATAGACGCCGCCATCAATCCTGGCAATAGCGGTGGCCCAGTTATAGTCGACCAACAAATCGTTGGAGTTGTGATGCAAGCCAACAGCGGCGGCCGCGCAGAGAATCTCGGCTATTTCGTTCCACCCAGCATGATTCGGCACGTACTAACCGATAGTGAAGATGGCGATCACGACGGTTTTCCAGACTTGGGCTTCCGTACACAAACTCTCGACAGCCCCTCCGCAAAAAAAGCCTATGGCCTAACCGATGAGCAGAACGGCGTAATTGTGATAAAAGTCTTTGATGATGCCCCGGCACAGGGCGTGTTGCAGAAAAATGATGTCATTCTGAAAATTGATGATTTCAACATCGCTGAGGATGGCAGTATTCATCTGTCCCAGGATGTACTCACCGACTACAGACACGCCATAAATTTACACTATGTAGGTGATTCTGTTGATATCACTTACGTTCGGCAAGGCGAAGTTCGAACGACCAGCCTCGATGCGCGAGAGGCTCTTGACAGTTACAGCCTGGTTACAGGTGAACAGTTCGATGAAATTCCCGAATACTATATCTACGGAGGAATCTTATTCGTCCCTCTCAATATGAATCTCATCAAGCGCTGGGGCAATGATTGGAGTCGCACCGCACCGGTAAGTCTCTTACAAGCACGTAACGAGTGGAGCTCTCCAGACCGGCGACAATTGGTCGTGGCACTTCAAGTCATGCCTGCCGATGTTAATCTCGGTTATCACGACTGGCGCAACTGGATCGTGGAGGTCGTTAATGGTGAGCCGGTGAGAGACTTCGCTCATTTTTCCAACCTGATTAAGAACAATGAATTTGATAACGTAGTGATGGAAAACAAGAATGGCTACCAGTTAGTGATAAACCACGAACAAGCTCTAGAAAGCGAAGCAGACATCCTTTCTCGCTATCAGATACCTGCGGGGTATTCGGCCAACCTTTTCGAGGACTAGAAACCTCAGAGCGGGCGCATAAGGGCAAGTCAAACGCCTAAATCGACTCTGCTGTTCTACTCCTGCGGGCATGATAGAATTCGCCAATTCGCTATCACTGCGCTCCTGCGGCCCCGCTCAAGCAGCCGCCTAGCGTAAACGTTGGAGAAGCATCGCTTCGTGACAAACTACCTCAGCATCATTGTTGCCGCCGCCCTCGTCAACAATCTGATATTAATCCAGCTCTTCGGTGTCTCCTCACTCTTCTATTCGACTAAGAAATTGCCTCAGGCAATCGAGTTTGCGTTATTTAACTTTGCGGTTCTTTTTCTAAGCTTGGTCATTAACCTGATTATTTATCGCTTCTTTTTGATCCCGTTTCATTTAGAGTTCTTTCGCCTAGTCGTCTTTGTAGCGACAAGCGCTTTACTAACCACGGTTTTTCTCCAAGTGATCACGAAGCGCTTTCCCTTCTCGATAAGGCAGCAGGGCCTGCTTCTATTTTTAACCGGCGGTAATAGCGCTGTACTGGGAGCTACATTGTTAAGCAGCACTAGCGTGCTTTCTCTCAGCGAAAATGTCGCCTATAGTTTCGGCGCTGCACTGGGCTACTCCCTGATGATTGTAGGATTCGCCGCCCTGCGTATCCGTCTGGAATTCGCGGATGTCCCCGCACCATTTCGAGGCAGTTCTATTCAACTAATTACCGCAGGTCTTGTGGCAATCAGCCTACTTGGTTTCGCGGGATTGACATAAAACGATGCTACCGGTGATCTCACATTGGCTCACACAACTCGTCATTGGCTCTAGCCTCTTGCTGATCACAGCGTTCGCGCTGCTAAAGCTTAATCGATACTTACGGCAGCAACTAACGATACAGAAATCTCTCGTGAAACGAATTAATCGCGCACTACCACAGACTCAATGTGGGCAGTGTGGACACCCTGGCTGCCTCCCCTATGCGCGATCCATAAGCTTGGGCGAGGCGAGCAATAAATGTCCACCTGGGGGACACGAGACAATTCTGGAGCTCGCGGAATTGCTCAATGAACCTGTGCGAGGCCTGGACCCAGCTCACGGGGAATTTAGAAACTTCAGTGTTGCGGTTATTAGAGAGGATGAATGCATCGGGTGTACGAAATGCATTCAAGCCTGTCCTGTGGATGCCATTCTGGGTGGACCTAAACTAATGCACACTGTAATTGCATCCGAATGCACAGGTTGCGATCTCTGCGTCGAACCTTGTCCCGTAGATTGCATCGATATGATCAACCAGTTAGCGCCCTCTCTCCCCCAAACGACAACGCCCTATTTCAACAGTCTCAGCTCACCTTGGGTGAACTCGTGAGCGCCCTAAGACAACTAGCATCGAAATTTTTCGGTAGCGATACAGTATTCGCCAGAAGAACTGTCGGCGGCATCCAACCCCTGCCGTTTAAAGAAGATTCCTTGCGTTCGCGAATAATGTCGACGCCGATTCCTCAACAGTTAACTATTCCCATTGGTGCAGCTGATGGAGGGGAGATCACTCTCCTAGTCGACATCGGGGAGCAAGTATCTAAATATCAGAAATTGGCTGTTATCAGCATTTTCACAGAAGGGGTTTCTGATGTGCCCGTGCACGCCCCTACCTCGGGTGTGATAACTTCGATTGAAAATTCGATTGTTGCAGACCACTCGCAGCAGCAGCAACTTTGTATAAACCTCGCCGCCGATGGACATGATGAGGCGCTGCAACTCGAACCTCAATCAAATTATTCGCTGCTCTCTCGCGTAAACATAGCTTCTTTAATTCGAGATGCGGGAGTCATTGGCATGGGAGGCGCTGGCTTTCCAGCCGCAGACAAACTCAGACTATGTGGCGAATCAGCGATCGAGTTTCTCATCATAAACGCGGCAGAGTGCGAGCCGTACATCACCGCCGATGAAGCGCTACTCAGGGAACGCGCAGAGAAGGTTGTAGTGGGCGCTGAGATATTAAAACAGGCAAGTGCAGCGAGGCGATGCATAATCGCTATCGAAGACACTAAGCCAGACGCAATAGACGCGCTCAAGCAAGCGTTGAAAAGCGAAATGAATCTAGATCAGACCTGCGAGCTTGTACTTATACCCAGCAAATATCCTGCCGGCTCTGAGAGACAGCTCATTAAATGTGTCACTGGTATTGAGATCGCCACAGGTCAGCATCCCACTGAGAATGGCATAGTAATGTACAACGTAGGCACCGCGTATGCCGTCTATGAAGCAATAGTCGAAGGAAAGCCCTGCGTCAGTCGATTCACCACGCTATGCGGTCAGGAATTGAAGACACCAAAAAATTTCGAGGTCCTCATAGGTACCACAGCAGACTTCCTATTCGAACTCTGTGGGATCGAGACTAGCAATAAGCAAAAGAGCATCCTTGGCGGCTCCTTGATGGGGAGCGAGTTAGGGAGTGATAAAGCGGCTATTTGTAAAACGACAAACTGTCTCATCGCGGCGAGTGCAGATGAATTTCAAGCTCCACAGGCTGAGCAGGCCTGCATACGCTGCGGATTCTGTGCAGATGTCTGCCCTTCCAAACTCCTGCCACAGCAACTTCTCGCATTCAGTAAGACTGCAGATACAACACAACTGCTCGAGCACGGCTTGTTTGACTGCATCGAATGCGGCGCTTGTGACTACGTCTGCCCTAGCCATATCCCACTAGTTAGCACTTATAAAGAGAGTAAGAAACTCATTGCGACCAGAAGACAGGATTTAGAGCACGGTAGTTACTGGCAGCAAAGATTTCAATTCCGTCAATATCGAGTGAAGAAAGAGAAAGACCAGGCAGTGTCGCGAAAAGTAGCTGTGCCTGCCAAACCTACGCTAGCGGCAGGGCCTGCTGTTAAGCAACAGAATAAGAAAACGGACTTTATCTCCAAGGAGCAAGCGAGCCTTGATATCGCAGCAGCAGTGGCTCGCGTCAAAGCCCGCAGAGACGAGAAAAACCAATGAGCGGTTTAGTGGCCGGCGCGCCTTTCCAACACAGCGGCAGGAATATTGCCCAGCTTATGCAAACACTCTTGTATGCGCTACTTCCTGGGATCTTCGCCTCACTGTGGTTTTTTGGTTTTGGGATATTAATCAACATAGCCATCGCCATTACCTTCGCGGTGCTCGCCGAAGCAGCGATGCTGCGGCTGCGTAACCGAGATATACGCTCCCACCTATCGGACAGAAGCGCACTAGTTACCGCACTCCTCTTCGCCATCGCCATTCCCCCTGGATCACCATGGTGGCTTGTGGCGCTAGGGATCGTGTTCGCAATAGTAATTGTTAAGCATCTGTATGGCGGACTTGGGCAGAACCCATTCAACCCGGCGATGTGCGGTTATGCAATGTTGTTACTCGCCTTCCCTCTAGCGATGACTGGTTGGCATATCCCGTTTGAGGTCATCACCGGGCCACTGTCCGTCGATAATCTAGGCACACCTATCTTAACCGCTGAGCGAGAATTTCTAAGCCAATTGAGTTGGGGCAGCTTCAAGCAGGCGCTGCTACTTGCCTTCCCGTTCGCCGCATCAGGTGCCATCGACATCAGTGAATTTGTAGATGGGCTAGCGATGGCTACTCCGCTTATCGAGTTCAAGATGGCCGGTAAAAGTGCTTTATTGGCGGCTAGGGAATCAGGAGCCTCCCTGTTTGCTCGAGAGTCAGAGACGGCATGGGAAATAATTAACATCAGTTACTTACTCGGCGGACTATTCTTACTCTACAAGAGGGTAATCAGCTGGCACATACCATTTGCGATCATCGCAACCGTATTCATCCTAGCCGCTCTATTCTATGCCCCAGGAAGTGTAGCGATTTACGGTACGCCCTATCTTCACCTATTCGGAAGCGCGACCATGATTGGCGCATTTTTTATTGCCACAGATCCTGTCAGCGCCGCCACCACGCGTCCAGGCAAACTTGTTTACGGGTTTATTATTGGAGTATCCATCTACTCAATACGGGTATGGGGCAGCTATCTTGATTCAATCGCTTTTGCAGTTTTGTTCGGTAATTTCTGCGCCCCTATTCTAGATCAGTATTGCAGACCACGAATCTTTGGGCATGGACTGCGTAGCAAGAGCAAACCCCTCCCTAATGAGGTGCCAGTGAAACCGTGAATGATTTAGAGATTCAAGCAGAAAGGGAAGGCATGTTTTGGGAGAACAACTCTGTGCTGATACAACTACTAGGTCTGAGCCCTGTGTTGGCAGTTTCTAGCACTTTTTCCCACGGCATCGGGCTCGGTGTCGCGACATTTTTTGTCTGCGTCCTTTCCTGCCTTACTGCCTCTCTTTTAAAGGGGACTATTCCGCACAAATGGCGCCTTGTTTGGTATATGTTGATACTCGCTAGTTACACCACCATAGTAGAAACAATATGCCAACTTTACTTCTATCCTCTGTTTTTAAAACTTGGCATCTACATTCCCCTTATTTGCTGTAACGTTGCTATCTTAATTCGCATAGAGACAGTCTCCGGACAATCCACCTGGCCCATCGCCGCACGCGATGCAGCAAAAACCGGATTCGGATTTCTAATTGCATTGGGTCTACTCGCTTTTTGTAGGGAATTACTAATTAGCGGAACGATTTTCGCTAACTGGCAACTATTGCTTCCCACGAGTAGCGAACTCTCCGCAGTCCCAGGCAATCTAGACGATATTCACTTCTTTCGATTTGCCAATACACAGGCAGGCGTTCTTATATTGTTAGGCTTGCTAGTTGCATTACTAAATTCACTTTCACAGCTAAGGAATAATACTTCATTTGATGAATCGAAAAAGATTGTGCCAGCTATAAGAGCGCGAGTTACTGGAAGGCTAAGCAAAGAATGAATAAAGAAAAAAGAACAGAGATTTTTTCGCGCCTTAGACGCGAAAATCCAGAGCCCAAAACCGAGCTAAAATACAGCAGCACCTTCGAGCTATTGATATCGGTTATTCTTTCAGCGCAGGCGACGGATATCAGCGTAAACAAGGCGACGGAAAGACTCTACGCGATTGCAAATACTCCCGAAAAAATATTTGCACTCGGGGTTAGCGGGCTAAAACCGTATATTAAAACGATAGGTCTGTTTAATACTAAAGCCGTCAATGTCATCAAGACTTGCGACATCTTAGTACAAGAACATAATTCAGTGGTGCCAGATAAAAGAGAGTTGTTGGAAGCACTTCCAGGCGTTGGGAGAAAGACTGCAAATGTAGTGCTGAACACCGCGTTTCGCCAGATCGCTATGGCCGTGGATACACATATATTCAGGATATCGAATCGGACTGGGATAGCGCCGGGGAAGAATGTCCTGGAAGTCGAACGCCGGCTGATAAAGTTAGTACCAGAGGAATTCTTACTCGATGCTCATCACTGGCTGATTTTGCATGGGCGCTACGTCTGTCTGGCACGCAAGCCCCGTTGCGGAGCTTGTGTTGTAGAAGACCTTTGCGAGTTTCGCAAGAAAGTCTACGCCGAATAATCCAGTCGACGAGTGAAGTTGTAGCCGCTTACAATCGCCCCTTCTGCGCAGCGATTCTGAGTCGCAAGGCATTGAGTTTAATAAAGCCTTCGGCATCTCCTTGATTGTAGGCGCCGGCGTCATCTTCGAATGTTGCGATTTCTTCATCGAACAAAGAGTGCTGAGATTCTCTGCCCACCACGACCACATTACCCTTGTAGAGCTTAAGTCTTACCTTGCCATATACGAACTTCTGCGACTCATCGATAAGAGTCTGCAATGCGATTCGCTCCGGAGAGAACCAATAGCCGTTATAAATCAAGGTCGCATAGCGGGGCATCAAATCATCCTTCAGGTGCGCTAGCTCACGATCGAGGGTCAAGGATTCAATCGCGCGATGCCCTTTCAGCATAATAGTGCCGCCCGGAGTCTCATAGCAGCCACGTGACTTCATGCCTACATAGCGATTCTCGACTATGTCTGCTCTGCCGATTCCGTTTGCTCCACCGACGCGATTGAGTTCTGCCAACACTGTGGCAGGAGACATCTTCTCGCCATCTATTGCCACAATATCACCACGCTCGTATTCCAATTCGATATAAGTGGCAACATCCGGTGCCGCTTCAGGCGAGACAGACCAAAGCCACATTTCTTCCTCGGGCTCCGCACCTGGGTCTTCCAGCACGCCACCTTCGTAGGAGATATGAAGTAGATTAGCATCCATGGAATAAGGCGATTTCGTTCCGAGCTTCTTCTCCACGGAGATGTTGTTCTGCGCGCAATAGGTCAGTAATTTGTCTCTCGAATTCAGATCCCAAGTTCGCCATGGCGCGATTACTTTGATGCCAGGACTAAGTGCGTAAGCGCCGAGCTCGAATCGTACCTGATCGTTTCCTTTTCCCGTCGCTCCGTGGGAAATAGCATCGGCACTAGTCTCGGCCGCGATTTCTACGAGTCGCTTAGCAATTAATGGCCGGGCGATGGAAGTGCCTAACAAATATTCGCCTTCATACACGGCATTCGCACGAAACATCGGATTTACATAGTCGCGCACGAACTCTTCACGCAGGTCTTCTATATAAATTTCCTTAATGCCCATAGCTTCGGCTTTCAACCGCGCTGGCTCCACCTCTTCTCCCTGACCGATGTCGGCCGTGAAAGTCACCACTTCGCAGTCATAGGTCTGCTGCAACCATTTCGCGATTACCGAGGTATCAAGACCCCCCGAATATGCTAAAACCACTTTGTTTATATCTGACATAACGATACTCCAAATTCCTAGTCACTCTGGCTAAAACCAGAACAAATCAACTTTAGGCGCGGCAATTGCCACCCCTAAACTGAAAGAGTGTTTGCAAATGCACCAAGGCCAGAGATTACCGGCCTTGGCACGAAAAAGGACGCGTATTCTAGCACCAACGGCCCCTGCTGATCACTACTAACGCGCTAATTCGAAACTATTGAGGGCAGTGGGGTAATTCGGCTTAAATAGTCAAACCTAAAAAATGCACCTCGATAGTGATTTCAATCACTTAGCTCCGGATATCGCTAAAATACCGATCAGAAAACTGCGGCTGCATGCGTTTTTCTGGTCGATGCGCGTTGCACATCGGATGTGCAACCATTGCCCGCTCAGGGCAATGCGAATGCGCCAAAAGCAAGTGAAATGACACTTTCGCACCAGCTTTTGGTGCACGACATGCTGAAAAGTCAGGGATGACTTTTCAGCATCGACTAAATAGATAATTCAGCTGTCTCCCTAATTCCGTTACAATAGCTTAGCAATCTCGCCTTCGAAGACACAGAAGCACGCATCAATGAGCCTCACAACTCTCAGCATTACCCAGCCCGATGACTGGCACTTACATCTGCGCGACGGTGAGGTACTCAAGACTACCGTTGCCCATAGCGCGCGAGTTTTTAGCAGGGCAATCGTCATGCCCAACCTTAAGCCGCCGGTAACCACCGTGGAGCAGGCGTTATCCTATAGGCAGCGAATTATTTCCTACGTGCCACAGGGTAGCGTTTTTGATCCCCTTATGACCCTCTATCTTACTGATCAACTGAGTTCGCAGGAAGTACAACGAGCACACGAAGAAGACTGCCTAGCGGGAATCAAGTTCTATCCTGCAGGGGCAACTACCAATTCGGAAAGCGGAGTGGCCGAGCTCGAATGTGTCTATCCCGCAATAGAGAAGATGGCAGAAGTTGGCTTGCCACTTCTTATCCATGGCGAAGTCACCGATATCGAGGTAGACATCTTCGATAGAGAACGCATATTTATAGAGACGGTCCTCGCACCGTTGACACAAAGATTTCCAGAGTTAAAGATTGTCCTCGAACACATCACCACTAAAGATGCCGTAGAGTTTGTAACAGGGCAAAGCGAAAACATAGCTGCCACGATTACCCCGCATCACTTGCTACTCAATCGAAATGACCTCTTGGTCGGCGGGGTCAGGCCTCACTTTTATTGTTTGCCAATACTGAAAAGAAACATCCATCAACGCGCTCTCATTACAGCCGCCACTGGCGGAAACCCAAAGTTTTTCCTTGGCACTGATTCTGCACCACACTCAATAGAAACCAAAGAGACTTCCTGCGGCTGTGCCGGGATTTATTCTGCCCATGCCGCTCTTGAGCTCTATGCAGAGGTCTTCGAGGCAGCGGATGCACTAGACAAACTGGAAGGCTTCGCGAGTTTCTTCGGTGCCGATTTTTACAATTTGCCCCGCAATCAGGCTAAAATCACACTTAGAAAAATCCCCAGCACTGTACCGGCCGAATTCTTACTCGGCAGCGGCAGTGTCATACCCATGCGCGCAAACGAGTCCATCTCCTGGTCCGTAGAAGAGGCAACACAATGAACGACTCGGACTCAGAAGAGGAGGAGAATTACCTGCTCGCGAATAGGTTTCGTACATTCCTACCAGTGGTAGTCGATATAGAAACTGGCGGGTTTAATTCGCAGACAGATGCAATCCTAGAAATATCCGCCGTGATACTGGGCATGGATGAGAAGGGAATTATTGACATCAAACAAAATTTCTTCCAGCGCGTCATTCCCTTTGAGGGCTTAAAGCTCGAAGAAGCTGCACTGAAATTCACCGGCATAGATCCTTTTCATCCGCTTCGCATCGCGCGACCAGAGAGAGAGGTTATGCAAACGATGTTTGACATGATCCGCGACGCGGTGAAAGCCAATCATTGTAAGCGTGCCATATTGGTCGGTCACAACGCACACTTCGATCTAGGGTTTGTGAATGCCGCCAGTGAAAGGCACAACTTCAAGAGAAACCCGTTTCATCCTTTCTCTTGTTTCGACACGGCCACACTTAGCGGCTTGGCATTTGGGCAGACTGTTCTGGCCAGGGCGTGTGAGGTGGCGGGAATTGACTTCGACAATGACGAGGCACACTCCGCACGGTACGATGCACATAAGACAGCCGAACTGTATTGTCAGATCGTTAATACTTGGCAGGAGCTAGGAGGCTGGCCTCTTGGTAAGAAGTAAATAGCTAAAACGACTTAGCTAGGCCAGCATGCAGTAGTTTGAAAATCACTTCTTCTTAGTCGATAGATCGATAGCAGTGCTTCAACTGAACTTAAGAGTCGTCTTCTACTGTATCAACCAAAGCCTGTAATTCTCCTTTCTCATGCATCTCAGTGATGATATCGCAACCACCTACCAGTTCGCCCTTGACAAACAATTGCGGGAATGTCGGCCAATTTGAAATAGATGGCAACGTAGAGCGCACATCTGGATTAGCCAAAATATCGACATAGGCAAAGCGCTTGCCGCAAGACATCAATAATTGTGTTACCTGCGATGAAAAGCCACACTGAGGCTGTTCAGGGTTACCCTTCATGTAGAGCAGAATGCTATTGGAATCGATTTGCTCTTTGATAGTTTCTTCAATGCTCATTAGTACTGCCTCATTTACCTATTAATAGCTTATTTAAAGTGCTGTTCAGCGTCTCTTCCGAAAACTCCTCGCGAACGCAGAGTTTACAACGGCTATAGCGTTTTGTCAGTATAGCTGCTTGCTTCGTTTCAGAATTCGGCATTAAGACCGCCTCCGGCTAAAGAAGTGGAGACTAGATAGGGAATTTCAAGAGAGTGGGCTCTCCCCATGCCCCGCCACCCGGCGTTTCTATAAGCAATCGATCCCCCTTCTTTACAGCGATAGAACACTTTCCCGGAAGAGTTTTGCCATTCAAAGAATTCCTTCCCTTCATGCCCTCGCCTCCTTCGTTAAGGCCCCATGGAGCGATTAGCCGACGCTCGCTAAGCAGAGTCAGCTGGGCTTGATCAAGAAATTCATACTCACGAACAATGCCTGCCCCGCCGCCATGTTTACCCTTGCCGCCACTGTCCTGGCGAACTGCATAACGATGCACACGCAGCGGGTAGTGCATTTCCAAACTCTCCACTGGAGTGTTCAAGGTATTTGTCATGTGGCTGTGCACCGCATCTCGACCTGCTGTATTTGGTCCGCCGCCAATTCCGCCGGCCAGCGTCTCGTAATAATCCCAGCGAGCTCCCGTCTCGGCATCAATATGACCCATGGCTACGTTGTTCATGGTGCCCTGACTCGCTGCAGGAATCCTATCTGGCAGTGCCTTTGCCAAGGCTCCGAAGACCACATCAACGAGGCGACTAGATGTTTCCACGTTACCGGCGGCTACTGCCGCTGGTCGATTGGCATTTACTATTGAACCCGCCCTAGTCTGCAGATGGATTCGTCGAAACAGCCCCTCACAAGCAGGAGGGTCTTCTGGTAAGAGGCAGCGCACGCAATAGAATGCTGCCGCCGCCGCCACGGATTCTGGGCAATTCAAGTTCCCAGCTACCTGTTCCGAGCTGTCGCGAAAGTCCAACTCCAAGTGATCTGGCTTAATTCGCAGTGTAAGCGCCAGCTTTATATTCGACTGGCCGCAACCATCATCATCCAAGTAATCTGTGAAGCGATACTCCCCCACTTGCAATCCAGCAATTGTATTGGCAGTAATGCGATCAGCGTAGTCATTCAATTCATCCATGCCCTGCTCGTAGTCCTTGATGCTCATCGTCGTTAACAACTCCTGTAGTCGCTGCACGCCAAGTTTATTGGAGCCGGCCTGTGCGGCGAAGTCTCCACTCAACGAACCCCCTTGAATCTCTAAAAGCGAGAGCGCCTCCTGCTGCAATTGCCCAGACTTGAATAACAGTGTTGGCGGAATTATCAGCCCTTCCTCCTCCAAGCTCGAAGAAATAGGCATCGAGCCGGGCGTATCACAGCCAATATTTGCGTGATGCGCCCTGTTTGCAACAAACCCTATTAAACACCGCCCCTGCTCGACAAAGACTGGCGCAATTAAGGTTACATCGGGCAGGTGAGTTCCCCCTAAATAGGGATCGTTGAGCACCAGCATATCGCCGCTGCTCCATTGCCTATTCTCGACTATCGATTGCATTGCGAACGCCATGCTACCCAGATGCACAGGTATATGCGCCGCCTGCGCGAAGAGCTTGCCGCTTTTTGAGAACAAGGCGCAGGAAAAATCCAAGCGGTCCTTAATATTCGGCGAAAACGCCGTGCGCCGAAGCACGGTGCCCATCTCATCGCAAATCGCTGAGACGCGACTGGAAAAGAGCTTTAGTTCTATTGGGTTCATACTTTGCTATCCAATTAGTTATTCAATTACCTACTCAATTACCTACTCAATTACTCACTCAAATCCACCGGACAATTGCCTCGACTAACAGTTCTAGTTAAAATGCGATCATTCAACAGGTGGCGCGAGCTGCCTTTTTTAGTTTTTGGCTCAGCGAATTCATCACGACCAGCAAACTTGGTCAATATATCTGAGCTCGGAAACTACCAATACTCCATAAGCAGACACAATCGATGAGTGTAAAACATTTTCTTACCCTGCAGGACTTCAGCAGCGATGAATTGAATCATATTATTCAACGTGCCAGCGAACTGAAGAAGAATCCAGAATTAGCAGTCATGCAGCCGAGGAAGACGCTAGGACTAATTTTCGAAAAATCTTCGACAAGAACTAGGCTCGCGTTCGAAGTAGCTATGAACCAACTCGATGGCTCTGCTGTGTTTCTTGCCAATGCAGACTCACAACTTGGCAGAGGCGAGCCTATCGAAGATAGCGCACGCGTGCTTGCTGGCATGGTGGATTGTGTTGCTATACGTACATTCGAGCATGAGAAGCTAGTGCGCTTTGCAGAATATTCCAGCGTACCTGTCATCAACGCGCTTACCGATGACTTTCATCCCTGCCAGTTACTCGCCGACGTACAGACCTATGTTGAACATCGCTCAAGCATAGCCGGCAAGACAGTTGCCTGGATAGGTGATGGCAATAATATGTGCCACTCCTACATCAATGCAGCCGACAAGTTCGATTTTCAACTTAACATTGCCAGCCCTGAGGGCTTCGAGCCAAACGCTGAATTGGTCAATACGCACAAGAATCGTATCCAGCTTAGTCGAGATCCCAAGACAGCAGTGCTTGGCGCAGATTTAGTTGTCACCGATGTATGGGCCTCCATGGGCCAGGAAGAGGAAAAGAATCAGCGTCTTGCGAGTTTCGCCGGGTTTCAGGTAGATGCGCAGTTGATGGCTCTCGCGAATTCCGACGCGCTATTCATGCACTGCCTTCCAGCACATCGAGGAGAGGAAGTAAGCGCCTCAGTTCTCGATGCGCAAGACAGCGTGGTATGGGATGAGGCAGAAAACCGCATGCATTCTCAGAAAGCACTTATCGAGTTCCTTCTTACCCAGTAGTTTGACGGATTATTGCCGATTCGTGCACCACTATATGTAGTGGTGCACGATATCGAGACAATCGCCTGATTTAGCACGAGTTTTAATCCATTTCCTGCACTTTTCTGAGTCGCCAGCTCAACCTGCGATTGCTTTCTAGCTCATCCCTGTTTTTTCCAATAACAACAACAGCCTACTCACAATTTACCCACATATTACTCACATATTACTCACAGAGAAAATACTTGCAATAACATGCCAAGCGCATTATCTTGTGTCTTCGATTTGTAACTTGTCTATATATTGTATTAGTTGAGCGAAAATCAAGAGCTTGCATCTCTTAGAGATACTAATAAAAATTATTGCACTGCTGGGTGGCTAGTTATATTTTACCTCCCAATAATAATAGAAGCACTTGATCATAAAGGACTTTTTTGTCCTATTTCCGGACTTATATTTTGAGTTCCCAAAAAAACTAAAAATATAACTAAAGTCCAGCCGCAAAAACACAATATATAGTGTATGGCTTAACGATTTTCGGCCAAGAGATCTGTTTGTACCGATCTCGCTGCCAAATCTGGCCTGACGGATTCTATTTCGCCGCAATATTTGAGATGGCGAGGTATGGGTCAGTAAGTTTTGACCCCTAATAGGTTTAACCCCTACTAGGTTTGACCCAAAGCGCTTAGCTAGTTTGAGCCAATAAAAATAATACAGTTACCTAAGAATACTTAGCAGTAGACACCAAATTCGGAGCCCATAATGCAGACAGATGTACAGACAGCAGTTGATCCTGCGTCCCCCGCTACCTCAGCAAACAACGAACCAGCAACTCTTTCAGCGACAGCCCCCGGACAGCTACGTGTTATTAAGCGTAACGGCTCTGTGGTTAGCTATTCTGAATCCAAGATCTCCGTAGCGATTACCAAGGCCTATTTGGCCGTTGAGGGTGGGAATGCTGCAGCCTCGTCGCGCATCCATGAATCGGTCAAGCAGTTAGGCGGCCAGATTACGGAAATATTTCGTCGTCGTATGCCTTCTGGTGGCACGATCCATATTGAAGACATTCAGGATCAAGTTGAACTCGCCCTAATGCGCACTGGCGAGCACAAGATCGCAAGAAGTTATGTTATCTATCGCGCCGATCATGCGCGCATTCGCGAGCAGAAAACCGAAGAAGCAAAGCCTAGTCAGGCTGCAATAATTATCACTCTAGACAACGGCGAAAAAGGCCCTCTAGATACAAAGCGCCTTCAGACCGTCATCAACGAAGCCTGCGAAGGATTAGAAGATGTCTCTGCAGAGGACATCTACCAAGAAACACTTAAGAATCTGTACCCAGGCGTAAAAATGGTAGACGTTCGCACCTCAATGGTGATGACTGCTCGCACCATGGTAGAAAAAGACCCGAACTACTCTTTCGTAACCGCCAGACTTCTGATGGACACTATCCGTGCCGAAGCCCTTGGCTTCCTTGGAATCGCAGAATCAGCCACTCAGTCAGAAATGCACTATCGCTACCCTGCAACCTTAAAGCCTTATATAGAGAAAGGCGTAGAGCTTGGCCTGATCTCACCTCACCTATTAGAGTATGACCTAGGCATCCTAGGTGAGGCCCTACAGGCAGATCGAGATATGCAATTTACCTACCTCGGCCTACAGACACTTTACGATCGCTACTTCATTCACAGCAATGACACTCGCTTCGAACTACCCCAAGTATTTTATATGCGCGTCGCGATGGGCCTAGCGAGCAATGAAGAGAACCGAGAAGAGCGAGCGATCGAATTTTACAACTTGCTCTCTAGCTTTGATTACATGGTCTCGACTCCACAGTTATTTAATTCTGGCACGCTGCGCCCGCAACTCTCTTCTTGCTTCCTAACTACTGTGCCCGATGATCTGCACGGTATTTATTCAGCGATCAGAGACAATGCCATGCTTTCCAAATGGGCTGGCGGACTTGGCAATGATTGGACTCCGGTACGCGCACTAGGCGCCCATATCAAGGGGACCAACGGCAGGTCACAGGGCATCGTTCCTTTTCTAAAGGTCGTTAACGACACAGCGGTAGCGGTAAATCAGGGAGGCAAGCGTAAGGGTGCCGTATGTGCATACCTAGAGACTTGGCACCTGGATATCGAAGAATTCCTCGAACTGCGTAAGAACACAGGTGATGAGAGACGTCGTGCTCATGACATGAACACAGCAAACTGGATACCTGACTTATTCATGAAGCGGGTGTTCAGCGATCAGGATTGGACACTCTTCTCACCGAATAATGTTCCCGAATTGCACGACCTTCACGGCCGAGAATTTGAAGAAGCCTACGTTGAATATGAGCGCAAGGCGGCGGCTGGCGAGATTGAAGTCTACAAAACCATTAAGGCTGGCGACTTATGGCGCAAGATGATTTCGATGCTGTTCGAGACTGGACACCCTTGGATCACCTTTAAAGATGCTTGTAACGTGCGCTCTCCACAGCAGCATATCGGTGCGATTCATTCCTCGAACCTTTGCACAGAAATTACACTGAATACCAACAAGGATGAGATAGCCGTCTGTAATCTCGGGTCAGTGAACCTAATGAATCACGTCTCCGAAACTGGTTTGGATCAGGAAAAATTGAAGTCAACGATTAAGACAGCGGTACGCATGCTGGATAACGTCATCGATATCAATTATTACTCCGTGCCTCAGGCGAAGAATTCGAACCTTAAGCACAGACCAATCGGCATGGGCATCATGGGTTTTCAGGATGCCTTATACACGCAGCGTATTCCCTACTCCTCCGATCAGGCTGTAGAATTTGCAGATGTGTCGATGGAGATGATTAGTTATCACGCTATTCAAGCCTCTAGCGATCTTGCGGAAGAACGCGGCCGCTATGAAACTTATGATGGCTCGCTCTGGGATCAAGGCATACTTCCGATCGATTCTCTCAAGCTTCTTCAGGAAGAACGCGGCGAAGACTATCTAGACGTCAACATGGAACAACGCCTCGATTGGGATAGCCTGCGAGCACGCATACAACAAACAGGCATGCGTAATTCGAATGTGTTGGCTATCGCGCCGACCGCCACGATCGCAAACATCATCGGCGTCTCGCAATCTATCGAGCCTACATATCAAAATTTATATGTAAAATCGAACCTGTCTGGTGAATTTACTGTAGTAAACCCGTTTCTCGTTCGCGACCTGAAGGAAGCAAATCTTTGGGACAGCGTGATGGTAAACGACCTGAAATACTATGAAGGCAGCGTGCAGAAGATCGATAGAGTTCCTGATGAGATCAAGCACATCTACGCTACTGCCTTCGAGGTAGAACCTCGCTGGCTTGTCGATGCTGCAAGCCGTCGTCAGAAGTGGATCGATCAGGCGCAGTCACTCAACCTCTACGTAGCTGGTGCAAGTGGAAAGAAACTTGACATCACTTACCGTATGGCTTGGTTAAGAGGCTTAAAGACTACTTATTATTTACGCGCACTTGCGGCGACAACGACTGAGAAGTCTACGGTGTCTGATAACAGCCTTAATAAGGTATCTAGCGGTGCAGCCGCGGCGGTGCCTTTAGCATGTTCGCTCGATGATCCAGAATGCGAAGCGTGTCAGTAACTGTGTTAATAACAACAGCGAGCACAGGCATAGCCTGCGCAACGCACTATGCTAGCGATTTCTCTAGCATAAATTAATAAAAGTAAGAAAAGAGATTAAGGAAAACTATGCTGTCATGGGATGAATTCGAGCAGGAGGACGCGACTGCACCACTAGTTAAAGCCGCCGCACTAGAACCTGCTAAAACTGAAACTGTTAGCCAGGAGCCAATCGCACCCGTTACCGAAACGTCTGCGGCTCCCGTTAGCCCACGAGAACAAGTAGCAAATTTCCAAACGAGCCTTGATGCTTCTGAAGAAAAGAAAAATGCCGATGCCTTGCAGAAGGCTATCG
This sequence comes from Pseudomonadota bacterium, assembly GCA_027592275.1. Taxonomy (GTDB): domain Bacteria; phylum Pseudomonadota; class Gammaproteobacteria; order Pseudomonadales; family Pseudohongiellaceae; genus UBA9145. The sequence goes on along the minus strand of JAQCKF010000010.1, from coordinate 38,457 downwards.
ACGATTTAGAAGAACTCAATGTCGAAGTTGGCCTGGAAGAGCTTGAGGGCTCTGCCAACCGAGTCGCGGTTGACGACAAGCGCATGATTAATTGTCGCGCCGATTTAAATCAGCTTGTTCCTTTCAAATATGATTGGGCTTGGCAGAAATACCTGGACGGTTGTGCAAACCACTGGATGCCTCAGGAAGTTAATATGACGGCGGACATTGGATTGTGGAAAACCCCGAACGGGCTAACCGACGACGAACGCCTGATAGTTAAGCGCAACCTCGGCTTTTTCTCTACAGCTGATTCATTAGTTGCCAACAACTTGGTGCTTGCTGTCTATCGTCTGATCACTAATCCTGAATGCCGGCAGTACATCTTGCGCCAGGCTTTCGAGGAAGCCATTCACACTCACGCCTATCAATATTGCATCGAATCCCTTTCCATGGACGAGGGCGAGATTTTTAATATGTACCACGAGGTACCTTCGGTAGCGAAGAAGGCGGCTTGGGGCCTTAAATACACGCAAGAATTAAGCGATCCAAAATTCAACACAGGTACAGTTAAAAATGATCAGGCCCTACTGAAAAACCTGATCGCGTTCTACTGCTGCCTGGAGGGCATATTCTTCTACTGCGGTTTCACCCAGATACTATCCATGGGTAGACGCAACAAGATGACGGGCACCTCGGAGCAGTTTCAATACATTCTTCGCGATGAATCTATGCACCTAAATTTCGGCATCGACATGATCAATCAGATCAAGTTGGAAAACCCACAGCTCTGGACTGACGAGATGAAAGAGCAAGCTACGCAGATGATTTTGCAAGCTACAACTCTAGAAATCGAATACGCACGAGACACAATGCCGCGTGGCGTACTCGGTATGAACGCTGCGATGATGGAAGAATATTTACAATTCATCGCGAATAGAAGACTCATTCAGATTGGTCTACCTGAGCAGTTCGCTGGAGTTGAGAATCCGTTCCCTTGGATGTCTGAAATAATGGATCTGCGTAAGGAAAAGAACTTCTTCGAAACTCGAGTCATCGAATATCAAACTGGCGGTGCTTTGACCTGGGATTAGGGTCTGGCATTAAGATTTAGTATCGACTCCCCACAGTCTGTACCAAATGGAGCACACATGAGCGAAAAAAAGTACGCTAACGACGATCCGGAACACACTCTGGTTACTCTAGATCAGCTTAGTCAAACCATTGAAGTTATGACTAGCGTAGTGAATAGGCTGCGTCGTCATTTAAGCGATCAGATCAAAGCCCAACCGGAGTCCCAGATTGAGGCGCGAGAAGAATTAGAAGCGCTTGCTACTCTACAGGTCGAATCTCCTGTGAAGACAGCCACCAGAGAATCTAACGGCGAGAAGAGCGAACAAGAACTGGCTCGAGACCGGGAAAGAGAGAGTTTTGTGGTAGAAATTAGCCAACAAGAAATAGAGCTCACTCGCAAATCCACAAAGACCCTCCACTAAACTGCCTGTCTTGCGACAGATTAAAGCGGCCACGCATTAGACATGACCAAGCCCGTAGGTGCCATCGTATTAGCGGCAGGTTTCAGCAGCCGCTTTGGCAGTAGTAAACTACTCGCCGGGCTATCGAACGGAAAAACGGTTTTCCAACAGACCGTGGAGAGAATTGCCGAGGCATTCCCGGAACGACTCGTCGTTACACGACCTGAGATGGTTGCAGCGCTTCAAGAACTAGCGCAGGGAACATCAATCCTCGGTTTTGAACATGCCGATCAAGGAATGGGAGCGACGCTGGCTTTTGCCGCACAGCAAATTGGAGATTGGGATGGCTGCGTAGTTTGTCTAGGCGATATGCCTTTTATTGAGACCTCAACCTATAGCCTCATTGCCGGACTAGTCACCGTAGACTCCATAGTTACTCCAACTTTTGACTCCAAAGTGGGAAATCCCGTCGCCTTTGGCAAAAACCTTTATACCGATCTAGAGGCGCTAACCGGCGATAGCGGAGGCAAGAGGCTTACGAGCATGTATCCACAGGCTGTTCGAGAGCTGCAAGTATCTGACCCAGGTATACTGCAAGATATCGACACCCTAGAAGAACTGGCCCTTTATCAAAATTCCTAGCGAATCTTACGCTGAACTGATTGCGCGGCAAATCCTGCTACTTATGTAGAGCCGTATTGCATGAGGAGCCGCTTTCGCCCTACAATCTTTGCGTCGATAGGAAATCGATAGGTAGTACCCAGGTAAAGGCAGCCATGAAGAAAATCAAGAACGAGAGCGAACTCCTAAAAGAAGCGATCCGAGTAGGCACGCGCTATTTCGAGGCTCGTGGCGCTGGTACATTTGAGACTACAGATCATGTGGATAATAAGGTGCGCGCGCTTTACCTGCTACTCGTTAAAGATGGCGTCATACAACCCCTAGCAATGCCTGATGAGAGCGTGCTCCATATGCGTCACAAGCTAGCGATTTGGATTTCCAAGAACCTTCCTGCCGACCATCACCTGTTGCAGTAGACTTCCATGCCTCAATCCACTATTCCCAGCCTTCTCCTGCTAATTTTTAGCCTGCTTACCTCGCTAAACACAGCACTCGCCGATACTTCTACGGCATTACTGGCCATGGAGGATTCTCAGAACCCTCTGGTACTAATAAGCACATCGAGGGGTGAAATGTATCTTGAACTCTACCCCTTTGAAGCACCTGGCAATGTAGAAAATTTTATTACGCTGGCCGAGGGAGAGAAAGAATTTACAAATCAGGACACTGGCGAACCAATCCAGGCTAGGTACTACAACGGCATGCGCTTTCATCGCGTGGTGCCGGACTTTATCATTCAAGCAGGCAGCCCAGCGTTTAACCCTTTGGGACTTCAGATTAACCTCCTCGATGACGAGATTAACGCGAATGCTCTGGGCCTGGATCAAATACCGGCACTGAACCCGGACGGGAGCTTCGCCGATGCGCTCAACATTGAATCGAAGCAAGATTTCCATGAGGAGATACTGACGCCACTTTATTCACAGCGAAATATCACAGATGTCGAGTCGGCATTGAGCAGGCAGTATCAGATTCTCGAAACACTTCAGGAATTGAGTGTAAAGTCGGTCTACGAGAATCAAGGCTACCGCTACGATGATTCTCTAGAGAGTCGGCCTATTGAACGTGGCACCGTAGCTCTGGCGAATTCTGGCCCAGATAGCAATGGTCCCGAGTTTTTTATCAGCCTTACAGCCGCCGAATGGCTTTGGGGCAAATACACAGTCATAGGGAAAGTCGTTGAGGGCCAGGAAGTAATGGATAGCATCGGCAATACCGCTATCGATCCGGGTCAATTTTCAAGCCTTAGCACCTTGATATACTCAGTACGTAAGGCAAACTAATGAAATCAACCTACGAATTTTGGAGCTGCAATGTCGAAGAAGAAAGCCAAAAAGAACTCCGAACGAGGCACTTATGCCCTCTGCATAACTACCGGGCTAATCTTAGTCGGCCTAGGACTTGGTCCACTTCTGGGTAGTGTACTGGCATCCAGCGCTATCGGGGTAGCGATAGGTGGTGTTGCGGCTTACTTAATCAATAACCGCAAGTCGGGTAGAAAAAGCTAATAACTCAATACTGGAAGCTCTGTTTCGCTACTCGCCAGTAGCTTGATCTGTCTCTTCCATGAATATCTCTCGTCTATAGGGCGGCATAGATTCTAGGATCGTCTTTCCATATCGCTTGCTAACTATGCGTTCGTCGAAGAGCGTTATCTTGCCTGTGTCAGATTCACTGCGCAGCAATCGCCCACTGGCTTGAACGAGCCGAAAAGCCGCGTCGGGCACAGCCAAAGTCATAAAAGAATTCAGCCCCTGCTGTACTATCCATTCCGATAAAGTCATTTCAATCGGATCATTCGGCACAGCAAAAGGAATTTTAGCTATCAGTACATGGGTGCAATATTTCCCAGGCAGATCAACTCCCTCTGCGAAGCTAGACAAGCCAAAGATCAGACTGCCCTCTCCCTTGTCGACTCGCTGCCGATGGTATTTTATCAACTGCGACTTCTGAAAATCATCTTGGCATAAGACCAGATCGCGCCACAATGGTGGCAGCAGTTGCATAACATCCTGCATCTGTCGTCGACTAGAAAAAAGCATAAGCGAAGCGCCGGACTTATCCACCATTCTAGGAATTGCCTTTACGATGTAATCAGTGTGTTTCTCTGAGTCCGACGGCTCGCAGTGCATCTTTGGAATAACTAGGCTCGCAGAATTCGCAAAATCGAATGGGCTTAGAATGCTTAAGTAGTGCGTATGCTCTGGCAAACCTGCTCGCATCTTCAACATATCGAAATTCCCCAAGGATGAGAGCGTAGCGGAAGTCAGTACCGCGCCAGCACAATTATCCCAGAGTCGTTGTTGTAGATTATCTGCGGCCAAAACCGGGCTAGAAGACAAACCAATATCCGCGAAATTTTCATTCGTATTATAGCTGAGCCATCTCGCTATTGGGGCCTTACCTTCAGGGTCTACGGATGCATAACTTAACCAAAGCCCCAGATTCGATTCTGCTCGTTTCTGCTGACTGCCTATCAGTGGAAACCACTGTTCGGCCAGTTGTCTACGCTTTACATCTCCTCCATCCTCCATCGCCTCTTTCAAGTCATCACCTATGCTTTGAAATGCAGCGGCTAGCCGCGCGAAAAAACTCGCAAGGTTGGCGGCTAGGTTTTTTACCTCCTGGGGCACGACTCCGAGTGCGAATGCATGTTGGATTCGGTTGTCATAACTATCCGCCTGATCTATGGATTCAAGGATTTGCTCCAGTATTAACCATGCATGGTCGAGCTGCTCCCTAGTATTCAGGAGCAATTTCTGCAGAGATTTCCGGGTGGTCCCATCGATGAAGTCATCTTTTTGCAATCGCAGCGACACAGTATCTGTGCGCTCTAACCAAGTAGTAGTTGCCTTGATTCGAGTGTAGGCAGAGAAGTGGTTATTGCTCTTTAGTGGCAGATGATGCGCCTCATCGAAAATGTAGATGCACTTCTCAGGCTCAGGGAGAATGACCCCTCCGCCCAAAGCCAAATCAGACAAGACTAGATCGTGATTACTAACTATACAGTCTGCCTTGTCCATGGAGTCCCGAGCTTGGTAGAAACAACAGTTGCTAAAGTGACTGCACTTCGGCCCCATGCATTGTGCATTGTCTACGGTTACTGGCTTCCAGTCAGTATCTTTAAGCGCGGTTTCCCAATCGTCCCTATCCCCTTTCCAATTACCGCTGCTCAACTGATCTAACATCTTCTCGTAGAGCGCATGGTCTCCGTCGCCTGGGTCATCCAGTTCTTCCCCATACAAGTCCATCATCGCTTGCATGCTGTCATTACCTCTAAGCAACATATCGAGTTTAGCGAGGCACAAATATCGCCCCCTTCCTTTCGCTAAGGAATAACTAAAACTAAGATCAGAGCCTGCCAATATTTCCGGAAGGTCCTTGAGCACGACCTGTTCTTGAAGCGCAACCGTGGCAGTGGCAATCACAACTTTGTAATTGAGCGCCTTAGCAAGCGGCAACACCGCAAGTACGTAGGCCATTGTTTTACCCGTGCCAGTGCCCGCTTCAACCACGCAGATCGGGGGCTCGGAATCGTCGTCGGTGAGGGTGGACAAGGTCTTTGCGATCTCAGCGATCATCAAACGCTGGCCATAACGCGGAGTGAGATCTCTAGATTTAAGCAACTGGCGATAGGTGGACTGAATATCCTTCTTTACGTCGTCCGCCAACATCGAGCTGTGTCCCTGAGAATCTTTCTGATATTGCTAATTGATCTACGAATTATAGCATTTGTATGCCGGTTTCCTGTGAATTTATCGGAATTTGCCTTCAACAGAGCTCTTTTCTGTTTTGATTGAAACAACATCTGCTACACTTGTGTCTTAGTTAGTTAGAGCGCTCATTCGACTGATAAGTCAGTAGAGAAATCATAATAACCCAGTTAAATTCTTCGGTTCGTAGTACATGACAACTGCCTCAAATCCTGCATCTCCCCTCATAGACAACACTTGGCTGAATCAAGACTCAGCACAGCGTCTTGTTACTATTGAGAAAATAGACATCAAAGCACCAGGCACTGCAGGATTCTTCCTTAAAGTGGCACAAGAGGATGAGCATGAAGCTGTCCGCTGTTCTGCCATTGCACGCATCATCGAGTTCGGCGCGCTCGAACAACTACAAAGCGTTGGCGGCACAGCGCAGGAAAATGCTCAGCAGCAAATCTACCGAATTGTCGCAGGCACACTTGAAAGCAGTCACAGCGAAATCGAGCGTATCGAAAAACTAGAACAACTATCCAGTAACGGAGTTAAGCAAGTAGCTCTGATAACAAAATTGAAGACAATTGGGAGCCTGGCCGTCGGTGCAGTAGCACAGAACGAAGACCTCGCTGATATTTGCCTATTCGCTGGCAGTGTTCATGTGCGCAAAACTGCTGCAGCCAAAATCAGCGACACTCAACTGCTCAAAGAGATTTTAGCCAAGGTCACAGGAAAAGATAAAACAGTCACCAGAATAATCGCGGGCCGGCTAGCAGCAGATTCTAGCGACGGCAGCGAGACAAGTAGGACCGCTACTGAGGCTGAACCCAAAACTAAGAAAGATGAAGTCGCGCCGAAAGCAGCAGACAAGCCGGCAGACACCAAGACCGTAAAAATAGAGAAACCAGAAAAAGTCGAGAAAGCCGAAAAGGTTGAGAAAGTTGACGTCCCGCTCGTAGAGCCAAGCATAGAATTCGAAGCCGCTGAAAAAGAGGCAGTAAAGCTTAGCTACAAAAACACTGCCCGACTCTTTGAAATCCGTTCGCAACTAAGAAAATTGCAAGCCAGACTAACGGAAACTGATACTGATACGGCGCTTGCTGCAAAGATTGAAAACTTGCAGGCAGGCATCGCGGAAAAAATTACCAAGAACAATGAATTTCAGGAGCAACTAAAGGCGAAAACCGAGGAGCTTCTCACCTCGCTCGCTGAGGCTCTCGAGGCTGGAAATTCAGAGAACGCGACGCAATGCTGGGACAAGATTCAGGGAAACATAAGCAATACAGCCAATCAGGTTCGGGCCGAGCTTCTCAAGAAATCCAACGTACACAAAGAGAAGATCATAGAACTTCGTGATTGGAAAATATTTGCCTCAACTGAGAAGAAGAAAGAACTCATTACCCAGATGCAGCATCTGATCGATTCAAAGATGCATGCTTCCGATCGCTCAAAAAATATTAGTAAGATGCACAAAGAATGGAAGACACTCGGTCGCTCGAGCCAGAATGAGCAACTCTGGAAGGAATTTAAAAAGCTATCAGATCAGGCCTATGAGCCTTGTAAGGAATATTTCAAAGAACGAAAGCAGCAAATGGTACAGAACCTGCTAAAGCGCCGAGAGATATGTGAATCTCTTGAAGCTGAACATAAGCTGCTGCAAGAGGCTGACGACGAGCCGGACATCTCAAAATTGAACAAACTTCTTAGCGATTCCGAGAAGGATTGGAAATCATACGCTCCTATAGAGCAGAGTAAAATTAAGGGCTTGCAGAAACGTTTCTACGAGACAGTTAATCAGTTGCAAAAATTGCGCAAAAGCAAGCTATCAGTCAGCGCCACACAAAAACAAGAACTAGTAGAGCAAGCGCAAGAACTAAGTAAGAATGATGACAACAAACACGCCATGAACGAGGCGAAGCGCTTGCAGCAAGAATGGAAAAAAGTAGGCCCTACATCTTACCGAGAAGATCAGCAGTATTGGCAAGACTTTCGCGCTGCCTGCGATGCTATATTCAACAAGCGCGACCAGGCCTCAAACGCACTACGTGAAGACCTCCAAAAGATCGAGACTCGACTAAACGAAATACTCTCGGCTCTGGATGCTATCGTTAAAAAGGAAGATGCTGCGTTCCGTGAATCCAGAGCTTCTTACCAGGATTTAGCCCAAGAATTCTCAAACTCACTAGACCCCCGAATCAAATCACAGCGCAATCGATTACTTGATCGGTTTAACTCTGTAAAGCGCCTGATCGATTCTAGGTTTCGAGCATTGCCTGATAAACGACAGCAGCAATTGATGCAAACCATCCTCGACAAAGCATCCACGTTACAAGATATCGAGAAGGCTCTATTAGTCGAGAGCGATGCGGAAAAATTCAGTTCACTGCAACAAGCTTTCGACTCTTCTGCCTGGAACAAGGCTGATAAAAGCGGAAATGCCGAAATAGATGAGTTACTGAACGCGAGGCAGAGTAGAGTATCTTCTGCAAAATCCAATTCTGAGCTGGCAAAGCAAAGCAAGCAATGCGAAGACACCTTTAGACAACTCTGCGTAGAGGCAGAGGTTCGAGCGAACGTCGATTCCCCTGCGGAAGACAAAGCACTCAGGATGAAATTTCAACTGGAACAGCTGCAGAGCGGATTCGGTCAAGCCAAGCCAGATCCAAAACAGAACCTAAAATACGCCATGAGCACAGAGTTGCAATCTATTGCACTAGGCCCGCTTGACGAATCCACGCGGAAAACTTTCACTGCCCGCCTAAATGAAGTATTGCAGAAGTTACGCTGAGGCTTGATTACGGCTTCGACTGATCACTGGATTAGCATAACTTAGCAAGTAGTGACGATGTAACTTTGGATCAACCATCCTCAATCTATCCAAGAAAACCTCGCGCGACTCACTCTTTATTTCAGGACTATTAATTTTCATCCCAGCCGCACTCTCCGGCAGCAAGCCTTTTTCCTGTAGCAACTCGAAAGCGATATAATTACTATCCCGTAATTTGTAATTCTCCAGTATTTGCGAATCGATACTAGCAGCGATGACATCAGGGTCATCGCTTTCATATTGCATTTCCCTACCGAAGGCAACGTGGACCGCTCCTTTAAAACCGATCATCCCCGCCACTATACTCTGAATATCGCTCTTTTCATTTTTGGTAAAAAACCCTGTAGTTTCAATCGCATGCAGCTCTTCGGCCTTAAGAACATCACAGGCGTCATACTCATAGGAAATTGACACCGGCACGATATGTAGTTTTTGCAAACTTTCACTAAGTGGTTGCTTGCGCTGAAACATGGCTAACATTTTTAGTAGCGCACCCTCGGTCTTATCAACGCCATTTTTCGCTCGCCCTTCTCTCTGCGCGATCCAGACATGGCTTCCTTGTTCAATACAGTGATGCATGTATTCTGAAAGCAAAGTTAAACCTTGCAGCAACTCTCTGCCCTTGAGTGATCGCAGCACTATAAAACTTTTATTGAGACGCATCAGGTCTGATACAAATGGCTTCTTTAGCAGGTTATCACCTGTGGCGATTTGTACTGTCCTGTTTCCAGCGCTATACAGCATGTAGTTTACAAAGGCTGGGTCCATCGTAATGTCCCGGTGGTTGCTCACGAAAAGATAGCTCCTCTCGCTGTCTAAGTGTTCTAGCCCAGAGTGTGTCAAGCTCGTTGTCGTGTCCTCGATCATCTTGTACATGTAGTCCGCTATAACATCCTGCATGCTCGCCACATCGTGAACGGAGACAACTTGCCCCTGCAGCTTCTTGCGCGCAATCATTCGCATCACCCCAGGAAAAAGGCGCGACATTTTTGGCGCATAGAAACTGGCAATGCTGGATAGGAACTCAGGGTCGGTAATCAGACGATCAATGACGGGTCGAATCTCATGATCGTGATAGGGCCGTATCTCTTTAAATTTATCCATTTATTCTTTAATTATCAATTAGTTAAGAATCTTAAGGGAATATGATTTACTGCCCTGCTTTGGGGAGTCGGATTCTATCTGCTTTGCTCGCACTTGTGTAGCACAAGCTAATCAGGAACATCATCAATCGCTGTAACTGCAGCCACATAATCATCCAGGCTCTTAAACAGATCTTGATTCGAATCCCCTGCTCTAATTTTTGCCTCTGCATAGCCTAGCTCATATGACGCTAGCGCCTCACTTGAAACTAATCTCTCCCGCCTGAACTGATTCCATTCGGCTAGCTCTTGATTGTTCAGAGTTTCTTTAAAATTACGCGCACGATAACGTTGCAACATTGTGCTTAGTCTAGCGTCTCGAAATGGTAAATCTAGTCGAGCCAAGTCCTGAGCTGAGGTCGAACGAATCATGGACATCAATTTCTTATCAGAATCCGAAAAGAACCCGCCACTGTAGATCATATAATCAGGGTCCATTTCCTTCTGCCCCAACTCTTCAGAAAACACCTCAGCGACCTTGCTCACGATGTCCTTGTTACCTTGTAGATAGCTCCAATGACTCTTACATTTATCCAAATCGACGCCAAACTGCTCAGCACGCTCGTTAGAAAGAACCGCCGACGAGGCAATGACTGGGCATTTATTGATATGAATTGTCTTCAAGCCGATACGTTCCACACCTTGAACCATATCGTCTCGTGCAGTAAAAATTCTCTTCCTAATTTCTTCTACACTAAGACTCACCCAACTTTCTGGATCCTCGCGTAAATCGTAAACGATGATTCCATTGTTATTTGTGGGATGACCACAGAGCGGCATTACCAAGGCCAAACAACCCTGTGTGGCGGGGTACATCATAGAAACATGCAGTACTGGCTTTCGAGTAACCATGTCAATTTCGGACTGTACTGCGCGCTTATTACGCAGCTTATAGACATAGTCGTATAACTTCGGCTGCTTCTGCTTGATTAGTTTTGCAAATTCTATAGTCGCAATTACATCAGAAAGCGCATCATGAGCATCTGCATGTTCGATTCCGTTTTCTGCGGTTAGCAGTTCCAACCTAAAACTAGTACTGCCATCTTCTCTCAATGGCCAGTTGATGCCCTTCGGTCGAGTTGCCGCACAAAGCCTAGCCATGTCAATTATGTCCCAGCGAGAGTTACCGTTCTTCCACTCCCGCTCATAGGGGTCATAAAAGTTTCGATAGAGTAGCTGCCGGGTAAGTTCATCATCGAAACGAATGCTGTTATAGCCCGCGACGCAGGTACCTGGCTGAGAGAATTCTTCGTGAATACGCTTGATGAACTCCACTTCGCAGACTCCATCGGCTAACGCCTTCTGCGGTGAAATCCCAGTTATAAGGCAGGCCATTGGGTCGGGCAAGAAGTCGTCAGCAGGCGCGCAGTAGAACACCAGGGGCTCAGAAATGATGTTCAGATCTTCATCAGTGCGAATACCAGCAAACTGTGAGGCTCTATTTCTACGAGGGTCCTTGCCGAAGGTTTCGAAGTCGTACCAGTAAATCGATTTATCTGACATCTGCTTACTCTATGCTGGCGGCGGGCCCGTAGACCCTAGAAGAACCAATTATAGCGACTTCTGTCGCCTGCGTACGGCACAGTTACACTGCTATCAATATCCACTTAGCAATTCCTTCTATTCGCCCATTTGTAGTAGTATCCCTGTGTTTAGTAGCATCCCACAGAAACGATCTATAAGGATGAAATAGCTGACTTTTGCTAGAATACTGACTCTCGACTAATTCGACGAAAAAATAGATCCATAACCTACACCGAGCTTATCAAAACATGGAATTTTGCGGCGCCCATATACTTAGCGTGAAGCAGTTTGAGAGATCAGATGTTGATCGGGTCTTCGAAGTCGCTGATAGCATGCTCCCTTATGCTCGCAGAGAGCGCATCACTAAGGTCCTCGAAGGAGCTATCCTAGGCAATATGTTCTTCGAACCTAGCACGCGGACACGGGTCAGCTTCGGATGCGCATTCAATCTTTTGGGCGGCCAGGTCCGCGAAACAGCCGACGTCAACACTTCCTCCATGTCAAAAGGCGAGTCGCTCTATGACACCGCCAGAGTTATAAGCGGATACAGCGATATAGTAGTAATGCGCCACCCTCAGATGGGCTCGGTTAACGAATTTGCCAAGGCCAGTCGCGTGCCAGTTGTCAACGGTGGTGACGGCCCCAATGAGCACCCCTCTCAAGCCCTGCTCGATCTCTACACTATCAAGAAAGAATTGCTGTCTAACGATCGACAGATAGATGGCATGAACATAGCGATGATAGGTGATCTCAAGCATGGCCGGACTGTGCACTCGCTCTCACAGTTATTGCTGGTGTATGACAACATTACATTCACTTTGATCTCCCCCCTAGAGCTCAAAATGCCCGCTGAGATTGTCTCCGAGTTAACGGCTGGGGGACACAAGGTAATAGAAACTGAGGACATGGAAGCCGGCCTGAATGACAATGATACTGTCTACCTAACACGCATACAGGAAGAGCGATTTACGACAAAGCTAGAAGCAGACATCTATCGCGGTCGCTTCAGACTGAATCAATCCATCTATACGCGTTACTGTCAGCCGAATACCGTTATCATGCATCCGCTGCCGCGAGACTCGCGCGAAGAAGCCAACGAACTCGACAATGACCTCAACCAACATCCAAATCTCGCTATTTTTCGGCAAACCGACAATGGTGTAGTCGTCCGCATGGCCTTGTTCGCATTGGTTCTCGACGTGGCTGATAAGATCGATGATTCCGCCACCGATGTTGGCTGGTATACCCAAGGCAGGTTCTAACACTTACGCTTACTCAAATCACTATCGCCGTCTAGATGAATAATTAGCATATACATCAAGTAGGAATACGACTATGGGTTTTAACGACTTACTAAAAATGTTGATCGAAAAAGAAGGCTCGGATTTGTTTCTAACAACCGGTGCGCCCCGAGCATGAAGGCATTCGGAAGACTCACTCCTCTAGTGGACAAAAGAATGCCCGAAGGCATGGTCAAGAAGATCGCCTATCAGATTATGAATGAAGATCAGATAAGGGACTTTGAAAAAAGCCCTGAAATGAGCCTTGCCATCGCGGATCCTGACATCGGCCGCTTTCGTGTAAACATCTTCAAGCAAAGAGGCGAGGTAGCTATTGTCGCGCGCAACATAAAGACGGAAATTCCTAGCGCCGCATCGCTTGGCCTACCTCCTATTTTGAATGATCTGATCATGCAGAAGAATGGTATCGTTCTTTTTGTTGGCGGTACCGGCGCAGGAAAATCCACCTCGTTGGCGGCGCTAATTGATCATCGTAATAAAAACAGCGACGGTCACATCATCACTATCGAAGACCCAGTAGAATTCATTCACCCTCACCAGAAGTCGATTGTCAATCAACGCGAAGTCGGCGTTGATACGAATAGCTACGAGGAAGCGCTACAAAATACTTTACGACAGGCGCCAGACGTAATTCTTATCGGAGAGATTCGTAGCCAGGAGACGATGGAGCATGCTCTCGCATTCGCGGAAACGGGCCATCTATGCTTGTCGACACTACACGCGAACAATGCGAACCAGGCTTTGGACCGAATCATTAACTTCTTCCCTGAAGAGCGGCACAAACAACTATTCCTAGATTTATCCTTAAATCTACAAGGTATTGTATCGCAGCGACTGATTCCTACCGTCGATGGTAAGCGAGCTGCTGCCATCGAAATTTTACTAGGCACTCCCCGCGTCTGTGACTTGATCAAACAAGGCAAGGTCCTGGAAATTAAAGAAGTAATGGAAAAGGGCGAACAGCAGGGAATGAAAACTTTCGACTCTGCGCTCTTCGATCTCTTTAAAAGCGGTAAGATTAGCTACGAAGAAGCTCTGAAAAATGCGGACTCGAAAAACAATCTACGCTTGAGAATTCAATTGTCCGAAGGAAAAGGCGCTGATGAAACGGATATCGATGACGAAGAAGATTCGGGCGGCTTGTCATTGGTTCAGGCCGACGACGACCAAAACAATGTATTCTAGAGCGGAGCTCATCAATAGCTATGCTTAAATATTCAGATTATTCAAAACTGGACGGAATCGCAGCCGCTGAAGGAATTCGCAACAAGGAATTCACCAGCGCAGAACTAACCGCCTGCGCAATCGATCGCGCGAGACAAGTTAACCCCAGCATAAATGCTATCGTACATGAGAGTTTCGATTCAGCCGTTGAGCAAGCTAAGCAGATCGACAATAAGCCCGAGCTCCTGCAGCCAAGCAAAGTGGCTGGTATTCCCTTCCTGATTAAAGATCTCGCCGAAGTAAAAGGGCTTCCTACAACATTCGGCAGCGCCCTTTATGAAAACTACGTTTCACCTCAACATTCCAACATCGTAGCGAAGTATATTGACGCGGGCCTGCCTATACTGGGCAAGACAAACACACCTGAATTTGGACTCACGCTCACTACCGAGGCGCGCGCCAACGGCCCCTGTCGCAATCCATGGAATCTGCATTACTCCGCAGGAGGTTCCAGTGGTGGTGCAGCTGCCGCGGTTGCTGCCGGCATAGTGCCAGTCGCTCACGCAAGCGATGGCGGTGGATCGATTCGCATACCTGCGTCTTGCTGTGGTCTGTTCGGATTGAAGCCCAGCCGCGGGCTAACTGTAGCCGGGGATACACTCTATGAGTCCTGGGGAGGCATGAGTGTCGGGCATGTACTGAGTCGCAGCGTCCGCGATAGTGCCGCGTTCTTAGATGTGATTAAACTGGAGCGAGCCCATTTGTATCCATTACCAGCGAGTCCTGACTCTTTTTACGATGCCATTCATCAAACAGGCACTCCTATCAGGAAACTGCGCATAGCAGTTCAATTCGACCACCCTACCGGCGAAGCAGTCGATCAAGACTGCGTCCTAGCCGTACACAAAGCAGTCAAGCTCTGCGAATCATTAGGTCATCACGTCGAGGAGATGGCTCATCCGATCGACCACAGCATAGCTGGCTCAGCCATGTCACGAATGATTAGCACCTATGCCTATCAAGCTGTTGGCAAAAGAGCCAAGGAGCTCAATCTCTCGTTAGAAGATTGTCCTATAGAAGCATCAACCCTAGCCATGGCCAAACGCGGACAAACTGCGAGCGCCATTGCCTATGTGGATGCTAGAAACTGCCTAATAGAGGCAGAACAGAAATTGCGGGTTTTTTACCAACACATCGACGTTATTATTCAGCCGGTATTGAGTAAGGTCCCGGCTAAACTCGGATGGCTGGATATGAATAGCGAAGACCTAAAAGAGTATGGCGGCAGATTCACTGCCTACAGCGGCATTACTGCCCTTGCTAACGGAACCGGCCAGCCTTCCATGTCTGTTCCCATGCACGTAGCTGAATCGAACTTGCCTGTAGGCGCTCTGTTCACGGCCGCCTGGGGAGACGACGCGACTCTATTACAGCTCGCCGCACAATTAGAGAAGGCTGCGCCCTGGCAGCAATTAGCAGATGGCATCTAGCGATGTGTTTACGCCAGCATCGCTCAGGCGGAGTCGATTTCACGACTAGAAAAATTGTCACAATTCATGACGGCAGATTCCCCTTAGCTGTTTTATAATTAAGCATAGTGATGTAATTAATTTTATTATTATTATATAAATAACAATAGTTTATAACAACAACTTCATAAATAACTTGAATTTGGAGACCGGCATGAAGCTGCGACTTTCGATACTATCAGCCGCCATTACACTCACCCTAACAGGCGTGAGCCTTGGGCAGGAATACCAAACTACTTACACCGAATGGGGGGCCCCAGATCTACAAGGGAACTGGAAGAACGCCACTGTGATGCCCTTCGAGCGACCTCGCGAACTGGGTACTAAGCGAGCCTACACGGAAGAAGAGGCAAAGCAGCTCGAGCAGAGCGCGCAACAAGCGGTTGAACAAGACAATGAACCATTAGACCCGAACCGCCCCGCTCCCAAGCTCGAAGCCCTGCCATCCGTGGGAAACTATGATCTTTTTTGGACCGATCGCGGCATGTTCTTACCTACTATCGATGGCGAGTTTCGCACTTCAGCGATCATCGACCCTCCTAACGGCCGGATTCCAGAGAGAGTAGACGGTTTCCGCGAGCGCATGGAGGAGGTACGAGCGAATCTGCCGGATAGAAACGCAGGCCCAGAAGGTAGAGGCTTAGGTGAGCGCTGCCTCGTAGCTTTCGGTTATTCCTCCGGACCTGTTATGACGCCAGTAATGTACAACAGCCACATGCAAATCGTGCAGTCGCCCGGCTATGTAAACATTATTGTGGAGATGGCACACGACGCTAGAATCATCAAGATTGCCAACGAAAGAAGCCCTGCGGCTGAAGTACATCAAAAATGGATGGGTGACTCCATCGGTCGCTGGGAAGGCGATACGCTTATTGTAGAGACCAAGAACTACAACCCCTGGATCAACTATCGCGGCGCATCCACAGAGAACCTTACGGTAATCGAGACGTTCAGACGCGACGCGAACAACAAGATCGTTTACGGGTTCACTGTAGATGATCCCACTGTCTATAGCGCTCAGTGGTCAGGAGCTTATCCATTATCACGCATGGATGAACCGGTCTATGAATATGCCTGCCACGAGGGAAATTATGGCATCATCGGAATTCTAGCTGGCGCTAGAAGGCTCGAAGCGATGGCCAGAGAAGGTATTGAGCGCGCTATCGAATAATAAAGTTCAGAAAGCCGCACACAAAAAAGGTAGCTTCGGCTACCTTTTTTAATGCATAAAAAATACTCGCTCCCAGCCTCTTACTTTTTCTGGTATCTGACGGACGTTATTTCAGCCATCACGGAGATAGCAATCTCCGCCGGTGTTTTACTGTTAATTTGAATTCCGATAGGCGCGTGCAAACGGTCGATCTCATCAGAGCTTAGCCCAAGCTCAGGCAATCTCTCTCGTCGTGCAGCTGAAGTTTTAACCGAACCCATTGCCCCGATATAGAATGCATTCGTCTTCAATGCCTCCATCAAAGCCATATCATCTACTCTAGGATCGTGAGCGAGCGCGATTATGCCGCTGTAGGGGTTGCTAAAACGCTCTCGCACAACATCGTCAGGCAGCTGCGCCGTTGTCTCTACGCCTGGCACAGCCCAATTATCCAAATAATTCGGGCGCGGGTCACACAACATAACGTCATATTCCAAGGCAATTGCCATTTCGGCAACAAATTTCGCCACATCACCCGCTCCTAGTATTAGCAATCGATACATAGGACTAAGGCTATGAGTCATCTGCGCGCCATCAATGACTACCGCCTCTTCGCTACTTTGAGCTTCAGCCGAAATAGCGCCATTAGTTAGGTCTACTAGACGACTAACTTTACTGTGGTTTTCCAAATCTCCTGCTAGGCGCTTAAACACCTCGCAATTCCGCTCGTTGCTATCTATGTATTCCAGCAGAACATGGAGCTGGCCACCGCAGGGAAGTTTTAGCCTAGTCTGCTCTTCCACCGTCACTCCGTACTTAACAGTGAAGGGCTTGGACTCTTTGTCATACTGCGCCTTCAGACTTCCATCGCGAAGTTGTTCCAAGAAATCCTCTTCTATACAGCCACCAGAAATTGAGCCCACCAGCTCGCCATCCATGGTACATGCCATCATTGCCCCGATGGGCCTAGGCGAGGAGCCCCAGGTCTTCAAGATAGTGCACAGCCAAACCGGCCGTTTACTGTTAAGCCATGATTCAACTTGGGAAATTATTTGCTGCTGACTACTTTGCATAATCTCTATTCGGTGACGACGAGGGCTGGAGTCTAAAATTACGCACAGGATAAAATCTTGAACCCATTACACTATTCTCTCTTTCCATGTCCCACGTCGGAAAACAAGGTAGCCTACTATACCAGTGAGGATATCTGACGCAAATACGGCCCAAAAGACTCCAACTGGCCCTAAGCCCAAACCAAGAGCCAGAAAATAGGCAAGCGGCACCTGGACAACCCAGAAGCAGAGCACATTGATCCAAGTGGGCGTTATCGTATCGCCCGCTCCGTTGAAGGCCTGAATGAGAGCCATGCCGGCACCCCATGCTACAAAAGCAAAGGCAAAGATCGTCAGACACTGGACTGCGTATTCGACAACTGCTGGCTCATTTGTAAACAATCCTACGATGGGATGGGTAAACAGCAGCATCATTAACGAGGCAAAGCCCATATACATCGCGTTGTATTTAACTATATGCCATACCGAAGCCTCAGCTCGGTCCGGCCGCCCCGCTCCCAAATTCTGCCCAACCAGAGTTACGGCAGCATTGCTCAATCCCCAAACCGGTAGAATGCTGAACATTACGATACGCACCCCAATAGTGTAGCCAGCAACGGCGGCGCTCCCAAAACCGGAAACTATTTGCATAAGGAAAACCCAGCTAGCAGTGGACACTAAAAACTGAGACACACCACCTATGGAGATGCGCAGCAATGCGACAATTACCGGCATCTGCAAAACAAGATTCGTAAAACGCAGGCGAATCCTCCCCCCGCCACCGCACAGATAGTACAGTCCATAAAGAACGCCAACGCCGCGTCCAATATTCGTGGCTATTGCAGCCCCTTCTATACCAAGTTCTGGGAACGGTCCATAGCCATAAATTAGACAGGGGTCGAGCACTATGTTGATACAGTTCGCAAGTGTGAGGGCGCGCATAGCTAAACTCGCATCGCCCGCTCCTCGAAATATTGCATTAATCAGGAACAGGAACACGATAGTGAAGCAACTGCCGAACATGATCCGGGTATAGGATTCACCTGTGGCTAGCACCGCCTCATCGGCGCCCATCAGCATAAGAATGTTCTTCGCGTAAAAAATACCAACTAGACCCACTACAACAGACACTAGCGCTCCAATCCAAATAGCCTGCCCCGCAACGAGTGAAGCTGCATCGGTATTTTTCTCTCCAATGCGACGCGCGATCAGGGCGGTGGTGCCCATACTTAAGCCAATAGCTATAGCATAGAGCAATGTGATCATCGCCTCTGTAAGACCCACTGTCGCCACTGCTGGGGTTCCCAGGCCAGCAACAAAAAAGATATCAACCACCGCGAAGACGGACTCCATTGCCATCTCTAGAATCATAGGGATCGCTAGCATTATTGTGACCCGGCCTATGGAACCTTGGGTGTAGTCTATTTCACCATCACCCGCGACGGCTTGCTTGAAAAGAGCCCATCCGTTTTTGATTTTCTGTAATGTCATTCTATTCCACGAAACTAATGGTTCGGTACAGCAAAAATATTTAATGCGAAGAAAATGGGAGCCGTACGACAGATCTGAAATTTGCTAACCGCAATAATCAGTTGCTCGAATAACGGCTACCACAAGGATAGTCCAGCCAGAAAAGGACCGAATTAATGAATTGGGTGAATACTGTGGTACTAAAAAGTACTCCCAAATGAAGAGTACAGAACTACTTTAGCGGGCACGCAATCTGAGGATCAGGCCTTTGCTCTGGAGAGGATGGAAAATTTCATTGGATGAGCTCCCGAGGAAAAGTGCACGCATTATATAGCGCTAGAGAGAATTATTCCTAGTTTTTTCGACTCACAATAACGTACAACTAACTCAGCTGAATATTCCAGATCAGAATCCAACAGTAAATCCAAAGGGGCTCTCTCCAATCGCAAGACAGCGAGCAAAATTTGCAGGCGCCATAATAAATTTCTCATAGCTTCTACATTTTTCTCTGAACTCACGATCACTGCGATTCTCAACTCTCCTGCTCAGCAACAGCGCCGATTGTTGTTGCACCCAACTATCGAATAATCTTCTTCCCATAACGCCAGCTGCGCTCTTATCGACCATCGTATTCATGTGGCCTAAAGCGCGTGAGGAATTATTGGAATAGGTTTCAATACCCTGCTCTAACTCCTCCAGTACATAGCTCGAAAGACCTATCGGCATATCACTCAAAGCGAGCTGTTTGAAAACATTAGCACTCTGCCTAGCGAGCGTGCTGACTGTTTCCCTAGATCGACTAATTTCGATCGCGGGATTATGAAAGTCATAGACAGGGTTTCGAGTCAGGGCGGAATAGTCTCTAGCATCAGTTGAAGCGCAATCGCTAAACTCGCTCTCTTCTTCTAACTTGTTGCAGTTATAGGTATAAAGGCGTGAAGCATCACTGCGCTGTAAATTACTTAACACACGCCGCACCGTCTCCACCGAGGGTAAGATGACCGCCTCCAGCGGCGGCTGTGAATTCACAACAGAACTTCCCGCTGGCGCCGCTTCCGCTATTTCAGATTCGCCGATCTCAGGAACATCTGCCTGATTACTCTCAGGCTGAGACTCAGACACTGGCAATGCCGAAGAAGATTCTGCAAAGGGTATTGGAGCAGCACTCTCAGAAGGAATCCGGGGAGTATTTTCTTCAGTCTGGCTTAGCAAGGGATTGAACAGAACGAATTCCACTTTAAGCAAAGCGGGAACAAGCTCTTCGATCGTTGCAACATCACTCGCGACAAAATAAAACAACGTCGATACAAGCGCAACATGAAGGAACGCTGAGACCGCGAAACTCAGCTGAAATCCAGAAAACGTCCTCGCGGCTCGCTGTCCTCGCCCGGAATAGTCGTCCTTATCAACAAGATCGCCGAGATCTACCGAGGTGAAATCTCCCAAGGCTATGTCATCGGCATATTCCATCCATACGCTCTTCGTCGGCCCTTACCTACTGTAGCATTGCTCCTATCACGCGACTGCCAGATAGGCGCGGCCGCGCGCAGAGAACCGCTTGCTTCTTGAGTTATCTAGACAAAGGTTTAACCCTAAAGTTCCTCTTCCGGCAAGCTACTCGAGGCCTAAGCGAAGTTGAGGCGTGGCGCAATCTGCCCCGACTCTAGCTCAAGCAAGAACTGCTTGGTCTCTATCCCTCCACCAAAGCCGGTGAGCTTGCCAGAGGCGCCTATCACTCTATGACAGGGAATAATGACAGGAATGGGATTCACTCCATTCGCGGCTCCCACTGCCCGCGAAGCCTTGGGTTTCCCAATGTTTGTGGCGAGCTGGCCATAGCTACATGTTTCACCGTACGGAATTTCAGTCAGCGCGCGCCACACCGATTCTTGAAAGGGTGTGCCTTTAGGCAGTAGCGCTAGATCGAACTCTTTCAACTCTCCTGCGAAATAAGCATCCAATTGAACACAGGCCTCAACGAAGGGAGACCCATCTTGCGCCCAATCAGATTCGTGTCGCCGCTGCATTTTTCCACTCGGAAAACCGAGCAAGGATAGATGACTTCCATTGCCAGCTAAGAGTAACTCTCCTATGGATGTAGTGTGATAGTGATAGAACGTAGTCATGTTAGGTTCCTTAATTTGCAATTAGTCCGAGCTAGCAAGCTCACTTATCACGAACGATTTGTTGATAGTGCTTCCACAAAAAAATTACGGCGTAAGCGCGCCAAGGTCGCCATAGCTCTGCCAATTTTAGCAGTGCTTTCGGCGTTAGCGTTTCCTGATTGTTTGTTGCGGCGCGTCGTAATATCAGATCCGAGTAGGGGAAGGCATCTGGGTCGCTTAACACTCGCAGCGCTACGTTATGCGCGGTCCAATCGCCGATTCCTTTTATTTCACACAGCTGGCGAACAAATTCGTCTGTTTCAAGCACCCCATCAAAGACAAGCTCACCCGTCGCTATCTTCGCAGCGACAGCTTTAATTGCTGCAATACGCTGCCCCACTATTCCCATTCCATTCAGGTCTGCGTTGGCGAGTTTTTCTGCGCTGGGGAAAACGCGAGTTAAATGAGCAGAGGAGCCGCTGTAGTTCTCGCCATACCGCTGCGCCACTCTTCCTGCAAGAGTGGTCGCCGCTTTCACCGTGACTTGTTGACCAAGAATCGCACGCACCGTAACTTCCAAACCATCCCAGCAACCAGTTACGCGCGTGCCTGGATTTTTCTTAACTACCTTTTTAAATTGTGGATCATTCCTAAAAAACCGCTCAATCTCCTCGCTATCCGCCTTCAGATCGAATAGCAGACGCACCTTCTCAACAATATGGTACAAATGGCGCGTATCAGGAAAATTTATCTGTAGCATCACACTATGCTCGGTCTCAGAAAATTGTGCACAGATATCGCCAACACTTTCATCAATCGCAATTGTTCTATGGTAGGCATTCTGTTCAAGGTCGATGTATTCGACTCCAGGGATTTTTCTATACTCGAGATAGGCAAGCATAGATTTCCAGTCTAGGGGCGGGCGATAAGAAAGCCGAACACGTATACCCTCACCCTTCGCTTGCTTCGTACCTCGCACACCTTTGCGTAATTCCTTAGGCGATCTAGCATAGGTGGACTGAAAAACGGCATTGAAGCGACGCACACTTCCAAAACCGGCCGCAAAACAGACCTCCGATAAAGGCAAACTCGTTTCATCGAGAAGCTTCTTCGCGAAATGTAGCCGCTGTGTCTGCGCTACCGCTATCGGTGATGCACCCACATATTGCTGAAACAACCTGCTCAACTGACGCGGGCCTATACTGAGCTGTTCTGCAAGCTCATTCACCGAAGACCGGTCGAGGCTCCCTCTCGCAATTAGGTGAAGGGCTTTCGAAACTTTGTAAGGAGCGCCTATCCACGCGGGCGTTCCCGGCGAAGATTCCGGGCGGCAGCGCAAACAGGGGCGAAAACCAGCCTCAAACGCACTCGCAGCACTCCGATAGAGCTGCACATTCTCTTTCTTAGGAATTCGAGCAGGACAAATTGGACGGCAGTAGATACCCGTCCTGAGCACGCCAATGAAGAAGCGGCCATCGAAGCGAGGGTCTCTACTGCGACGCGCATTCTCAAATTCATCAGTATTGATTAAAGCTGTCATTTCGGTGCGGTTCAGCGTTCCAAATAAGGAACTAAAAGAGTTAAACAATGACAGCAAGCATACTCCTTCCACCTACAAATACTGGCCGTTTTCGGACGCTATCATTTATAAATGACAGCACAGGAAAATTAATGTTAATTATATGAAAATCTCTTAATTAATTGTTTTTAAAGTAAATTAAATATTTCTAGAAATACCCAGTAGCTACTCAAAATTCTACCCACTGAGTTAACTGCCGCCTAGCGTCAGAGAAAACAGGCACTTGTGAAGCAATCGCTGCGCCGCTTAGAATCTCGTATTCAGCTTCATTTCGAAGCCTAGGACACTCCTTTCCTTTTAGGGCAAAAGCACATGACATTAGCGCTTCAATACCTTCTGTTCAGCCTCGAGCGCCCTGGGGCGCTAGTGTGTTGGAGTTAATCTAAGATAGCGCCTATGTGTGTCGCCAAGAGAGGTCATACCTGGGTGTATACCTTCATTTGAACAAGGTCACTAATGATTCGATCCCCAGCCCATCAAATGGGAATGCGATGAACCCTCTGCTGGTGTATATTAGCCGCCTCTAGGGCATTGGAGTGACTAATAATCCTCTGCTAAACATGCCTGTAGATGCTTAAATAGAATTTATAAATCAAAGTTATATTTTTCTGGATTATTAATGAGTAACAAAGACTTACGAAAGTATTCTAAGATTGTAGTTGATGGTGTTGCTCAGGCCCCGAGCCGAGCTATGCTGCGAGCCGTTGGCTTCGACGATGCGGATTTCAAGAAACCACAGATCGGCATCGCCTCAACCTGGAGCATGGTCACTCCGTGCAACATGCATATCAATAAGCTTGCTGAACACGTGAACAAAGGCACCGATAGAGCTGGCGGCAAGGGAATCATCTACAACTGCATAACCATATCCGACGGCATATCCATGGGAACAGAGGGCATGAAGTACTCGCTCGTCTCCCGCGAAGTCATTGCCGACTCCGTGGAGACCGTCTCTGGATGTATGGGTCACGATGGCATTATCACCATCGGCGGTTGCGACAAGAATATGCCCGGCCTATTGATGGGAATGTCCCGTCTGAACCGCCCCTCACTATTTATCTACGGTGGCACTATCCAACCAGGCCCCAACCACACGAATATCGTGTCTGTCTTCGAGGCCGTTGGCGAGCACTCTGCCGGCAAGGTTTCCGACATCGAACTGAAGAATATTGAGGAAACTGCCATCCCAGGGCCAGGCTCCTGCGGCGGCATGTACACCGCGAATACTATGGCCTCAGCAATAGAAGCGCTAGGCATGAGCCTGCCCAACAGCTCGGCACAGGATGCAATCTCGCAAGAGAAAGTCACAGACTGTCTAGATGCAGGCAAGGCGATCATGCACCTGATTGAGCATGATATTAAACCTTCAGACATCATGACCCGCTCAGCATTCGAGAACGCCATCAAAGTAGTTATCGCGCTTGGCGGCTCTACCAATGCGGTCCTGCACCTGCTCGCTATGGCTCACACCATGGGCGTTCACCTGGAACTCGACGATTTTACCCGCATTGGTAAGAAGACACCGATGCTGGCGGATCTTAAACCCAGCGGCAAATACCTTATGTCGGAGCTCATCAAAATTGGCGGCATTCAGCCACTAATGAAGCGCATGCTGGACGCCGGCATGCTGGATGGAAGCTGCCTGACAGTAACAGGCAAGACAATGGCAGAAAACCTTGCGACTGTAGAGCCCTACCCGGAGGGACAAGACATCATTCGCCCCTTCGACAATCCCATTAAGAAAGATAGCCATCTTGTTATATTAAAAGGAAATTTAGCGCCGACCGGAGCAGTGGCTAAGATCACCGGCAAGGAAGGCCTAAGCTTCACTGGCTACGCTCGGGTCTTCGAGTCAGAGGAAGAATGCCTCAAAGGCGTCCTAGACGGCACGGTGGTCAAAGGTGATGTACTCGTTATTCGCTACGAAGGACCAAAGGGCGCACCAGGCATGCGCGAGATGCTAAGCCCAACTTCAGCCATCATGGGCAAAGGCCTCGGCGAAGATATCGCTCTGATTACAGACGGTCGGTTCTCTGGCGGCAGCCACGGCTTTGTGGTGGGTCATGTCACGCCAGAGGCTATAGAAGGCGGACCTATCGCTATTGTGCAGACTGGCGATAAAATCTCTATCGATGCTGAAACTAACGAGGTCAAAATAGACCTTAGCGATGAAGAGATCGCTGCAAGGCTAGCGAAGTGGCAGAAACCGGCTGCTCGTTATAATCGGGGAGTGCTGGCGAAGTTCGCAGCCTCTGTTGCCTCGGCTTCGGAAGGAGCGGTAACGGATAAGTATCTTTAGCCGATAAACTCCAAATCATAATAAGAATAATGAAGGTCTTAACTTGCCCGATTTCTTCACTAGTATCGGTACCTTGCTAGACGGCAGTTTCTTGCAGTCGGGCGCTCTTTGGGCGCTGAGCACGATCCCAGGGTTTCCACCGATCATTCAGACCGTGCATATCCTCGGCATCGCCGTGGTAATGGGCAGTGTGGTCCTGCTCGATCTGCGCATATTAGGCTTAGCCGTTCCTAGTCAAAAAATCTCTGAGATGACCAACAGGTTGATGCCCTGGCTATGGTGGGCCTTGGCGTCGAATCTCATTTCCGGCTCCTTCTTCCTATTTGGCAGGCCGCTGAGATATTTCAATAATCCAGTTTTTGGCTGGAAGGTAAGCTTCCTAATCCCCGCCATTCTGGTTACGCTGTTTTTCCATTTAATGAGCAGACGACAAGAAGGCTATTGGGAATCCAGCTCCAAACGCCTGTGGAGCGCGAGAGGAATCGCCCTGCTTTCACTATTTTTGTGGATCATGGTTGCCATGGCCGGTCGTTGGATCGCCTACGCAGAATATATTTACTATCCTGCATAGCACGATCAAAGGAACTCTCGATATGCCCACCAAAAAAATCCATAGCACGAAATCGAGCGCAGCCCTAAACACAATGCTTTTCCTAGGCCTTCTGACACTTTCACCGCTGACTATCGCAGGCGAATACACAGACGAGCTATCTGAATGTCTTCTCGATGCCACTTCCGAGGAAGACAAACTCAGTCTGGTCAAATGGATGTTCGCTGCGATGGCTCTACACCCCGCCGTCGACGGGATTGCAGACGTATCACTCTCTGCACGGGAACGGGCAAATAGAGAGATGGCCCAGCTGATCATAAAACTGCTAAGCCGGGCCTGTTTTACCGAAACCAGACTAGCGCTTAGGAATGAAGGCAGCATGGCATTGCAGAGAAGCTTCGCCGTTCTTGGGCAGGTTGCTGCTACAAATTTGTTCTCAGACCCAAGCGTAGCCGCCGGCCTGGCTAGTCTTGAAACGTACATTAGCGCCGAAGATTTAGAAAACCGCCTGGAATTTGGGCAATGAAAAAACAGATTAGGCGATACTGGTAACTCAAATGGAATTCTTGAATTCACCAAAATGGATCGATGTAGAGAACTGGCCAATTTCTTGGGAAATCGGCGGCACTAGCTGGTTTCCGTTTCTTGAATCTATTCACGTTATTGCCGCAGCGTTTGTTGTCGGCTCTATTTTAATGGTGGACTTACGACTCCTGGGAATTGCCGCGGTGAAGTATTCGATCAGCACTCTCTCTAAGGAATTGGTGCCTTGGACCTGGGGCGCTTTCGTGATTGCGACGATTACCGGCCTTGGTATGTTCATTACGCGCGCAGCCTCACATGTAGTAAATCCAGCGTTTCAGTGGAAGATGGTATTGCTTGCCCTCGCCGGTGCAAATATGGCGTATTTCCACTTCCGCGTTTATAAGAACATCGCTCAATGGGACAACGCAGCTCCAACTCCTATCCAGTTAAAAATCGTCGGGAGCCTATCACTTTTCCTCTGGTCGGGAGTCATGTTGGCGGGAAGATGGGTTGGGCATATAATTTAATGCAAAGCCAATAAATAATTACACTTCTGTTTCGAGATTTCTGCAGTGAGAAAAAAAGAAATAAATCCCGAACTTGATTTCGAGCGAATCAGCGTCCTCTACGAGAACACGAACGTCAGCTATTTTAGTATTGCCGCAGGCGTGCTCTTCTTCGGTTATATGATCGACCAGCTAGCCAGTATTCAAGCTGTTTATCCATGGATGATTGCCGTGGGAATCGCGTATATCCCGCGCATAATTATCTCAGTAACATTCTCGCGAAAAATGAAAGCAAGGGAAATCACTTTTGAGAACGTAAAGCCCTGGGAAAACTATTTTATCTATAGCAGCGTTCTTCCTTTCTTGTGTTTTTCCTGCGCCGTATTCATTCCCTTTGAGCAAAACGAATTTATCGCCCTCCTATACTATGCAGTGATCGTAATGACGCTCATATCAGGAGGGATTCTGTCATACGGCACCTCACTGCCTACGATTTTCCTGTTCATGAACGCGAGCATGCTGCCCTTAATCGTGAAAACATTTTGGATCCAAGAAGCCCTGTTTAACGCCCTAGGCGTACTGCTGCTTATTGCCTACTTGCAAATTTCGCGCCTCATTCCTCGGCAGAATAAATTGCTAGTTGAGAATATCGCTCTGCGGATCGAGAACGAACATCAATCACTAACAGACCCGTTAACCAAGCTAGGTAACCGTCGCCGACTCTATCTCTTGATCGAATCCCTAACCCCTTCTTCTCTGCGCCGCAAAGACCCGTTCAGCATCGTGCTTTTGGATATCGACAATTTCAAGCTGTTCAACGATGAGTTCGGGCATAGCGCAGGTGACGACCTACTGGTGGAAGTATCTGACATATTGAAAGACTGTTCTCGAGATCAAGATTTAGTAGTGCGCTACGGCGGCGAAGAGTTTCTGCTTGTACTGCCTTCAACCAGCCTAGATTCTGCACAGATACTTGTTGATCGTATTCGAAGCGCTACCAAAGCGAAAACCAACATCACCTTCAGCGGCGGCATCGCCATGCATTCCGAGCATTTGTCATTCGAGCAACTCATAGAAAAGGCTGACCAGTCCCTCTACGCAGCAAAGCACGATGGAAAGGACCGCTTCGTACTCGCCAAACCCTGACAAGCCCCATTCATACAACCATCTACAGCGCAATCGTAAGGATAGTGTCGCGCTTCCTGCATTTCCGATATAGAATTCCCCTTATACCGAACAAAGTGAACCCTCCCTGCTCTATAGGCACCCGATAGTTGCTCGACAGGTGTTGTATAGTGTTTCGGGCCACTCTGTGGACAACCTACTCAATTAAGACCCAAGGATTACCACATGATTTCTTCCTTTTCTGTCGACAAGCGCTTCATTACTCGTCTTTTGACTGTGCTCGCTTCTCTAACCTTTCTAAGCGCTTGCAGCGAAGACAACGGTACACAAACAACAATGCCAGCTGTCTCCATTGATGCAGCGACAGACCCAAGTCCTTCGCTAGAGGCTACTCCCTTTGCCGATGATGACTTTGACTATGCAGCCGATCGATTCGCAGACATACGCATGTTGCGATATCAGGTTCCGGGGTTTGAGGATTTAAACGATCAGCAAAAGGAACTGCTGTACTACCTATCTCAGGCAGCGCTCTCCGGTCGAGACATTATGTACGACCAAAATTACAAACATAATCTTCGAATTCGACGCACTCTTGAAGAAATACTGAAAAATTACTCTGGCGCTAGAGACACGGAAAATTTCACCCACCTCACAACCTATGCAAAGCAAGTCTGGTTTGCGAACGGCATTCACCACCACTATTCAGGTCTGAAATTTACACCGCTCTTTGGTGAGGAGTACTTCAACGAAGTTGTAAGCGCTGCAGCACCAGAATCTAATTTCCCGCTGCGTGAAGATCAAAGTATAGAGCAACTAATAGCCGAACTTACACCAATACTCTTCAATCAGAGCCTGGACCCGAAGAAGGTAAACACCGCCGACGGCGTAGACAAAATCGCCACATCAGCGGTTAACTTCTATGAAGGCGTTACCGAGCAGGAGGTCATCGATTTTTATGCGGCACTCTCAGCAAATGATGACTCAACTCCTATCTCTCATGGACTCAATTCCAAACTAGTAAAAGTCGATGGTGAAATCGTTGAACGCGTCTGGCACGTCGGCGGAATGTACAGTCAAGCGCTGGAGCAGGTTGTCTATTGGCTAGAACGCGCCATTGGAGTCGCTGAGAATGACAAACAACGAACAACATTCGAATTGCTAGTAAAGTATTACCGTTCTGGCGATCTTGAAGATTTCGACGCCTATAATATCGCATGGGTCGAAGACACTGATTCAGCGATAGACGTGATCAACGGCTTCATCGAAGTCTATAATGACCCACTAGGCTATCGAGGTTCTTTTGAATCGGTGGTTTCCTTTCGCGATACTGAAGCAACCCTGCGGATTGCTGCTATTGGCGAACGCGCGCAGTGGTTCGAAGACAATTCCCCAATACAAGATGAACACAAAAAAGCAGACGTGACTGGCATCGATGGCAAGGTCATCACCGTTGTTATGGAATCTGGCGATGCGTCACCGGCAACGCCCATTGGCATCAACCTGCCGAACTCTAGCTGGATTCGCGCAGAGCATGGTTCGAAATCCGTGAGTCTTGGCAATATTGTAAGCGCGTATAACTCCTCACCCAGCAAGACACTCGAAGAGTTCGCGTTTACTAGCGAAGAAATTTCGCGTAGTCGAATGCACTCAGAGCAAGCTGGCGATTTACACACCGACATGCACGAGGTCATCGGGCATGCATCAGGGCAAATCAATGAAGGTGTCGGCACGACACGAGAGACACTGCGTCAATATGCAAGCACACTCGAAGAGGGCCGCGCCGATCTGGTCGCGCTGTACTACATTCTAGATCCCATGCTGATAGAGATAGGCGTGATGGATAGCCTAGATGTTGGACGCTCAGAGTATGATGCCTATATTCGTGGTGGCGCTATGCTACAACTGTATCGGCTACAGCCAGGCGAACTGGTCGAAGAGGCTCACATGCGAAATCGTCAGCTCGTCGCGCTTTGGTCTTATGAACAAGGCTTCGATGAAAACGTCATCGAACGCGTGGTTCGAGATGGCAAGACCTTTTTCGTTGTAAATGACTACGAGAAGCTGCGTGTAATATTCGGCAGATTGCTACAAGAAATTCAGCGCATCAAGTCCGAAGGCGACTTCGACGCAGCTAGAGACCTCGTAGAAAATTACGGCACACAGGTAGACGAAGAACTCCACGCCGAGGTATTGCAGCGCTATGCAACTTTGGACGTTGCACCCTACTCCGGATTTGTAAATCCCCGCATCGTTGCCGATGACGAAAATGGCGTAGTCAGCAATGTACGAGTTGAGTATCCGAATGACTTCATGTCGCAGATGCTCGAGTATGCCGCGAATTACTCATTTTTGCCGAACGAAAACTAACGGGTAGCCTACCGAAATGAACTTGGAAAGGCTAAAGCGAGCCGAAGAATTTTTCCTAACTCGCTACCCGGGAGGATTTTCTCATCCCGAGATGATGGCAATTGGCAAGAAACATAAAATGGATAGGATGATTTCGCTTAGCCAAGAACTCTTCACGAAGAAAAGTTTCAGGAATCCGCCGGAAATTATTGAAAGCATGATAAAGATTGTGTCTCGCTCCTCAATGGTTTCAATTTTCGAGAAACCAAAATTTCGCGATTTCGGAAGGGCTCTAGAGCCAAAACAAAAGAACGCTCTAGCCAGCGGGTTAAAAGAACAGCTTTATGGCGATTGCGAGAAGGGCTTCGATAAAATTTTAGCCATCATGCTAAGCGGAAAAATGGCCAAGTGGTCACTGATTAGCATCTGGCCTGTTTACTTCAGTCCGCAGGATGAAGTATTCGTCAAGCCAACAACTGCCAAGAAGGCCATAGCGCATTTTGAACTACAAAACCTTCACTATAGGCCGCAACCTTCATGGGAATTCTATGAAGAATTTCGCTCTGTGATTAACGAGATGAAAACGAAAGTTGATTCATCCTTGTCACCTAACAGTGCTGCGTTTACCGGGTTTCTTATGATGAGCATGGCAGCAATGGAAGAAGCCGAATTTTAAGATTGTATTAGAGTGAAGGATTAATTGTGTTAGAACTAAGACCAAACTGCGAGCATTGCGACAAAGACCTGCCACCGGCGTCTACGCAGGCGCATATTTGCACCTATGAATGTACGTTCTGTAGCCACTGCGTGAAGAATGTACTCTATAATGTTTGCCCAAACTGTGGCGGCGGATTCAGCAAACGCCCTATCCGGCCGCGAACTGAAAGAAGACCTGGCGTGAGTCTGGAACATCAGCCCGCCTCAGACAAACGTATGCACACAAAGTATTCTGACGAAGAAATAACTCAGTTCGCCGGCGCCACGAAATCAACTCGTGCCGAAGATCGTTAACCAGACACCCCAAAGGCATAACACCATGAAATTATTAGTTCGAAATATGGCACGCAGCACCAGTGAAGCGGATATTAAAGCTCTTTTCGAGTCATTTGGCACAGTTCAATCCTGCTCACTAGTGCTAGATCCAAAATCAGGTGGCTCTAAGGGTTTCGCCTTTATCGAAATGCCCAAGGCCGGCGAATCCAAGGCCGCAGTCAAGAATCTAAATGGCAAGGATGTGGATGGCCATAGGATCAGAGTCAAGAAAGCCGAAAATGTTGAGAAAACACAGAAATAAAACAAGGTCGAAGATGACTAGCATTGAAAATGTGTTGGTATTCTAAATCAGTCAGACCTTTTTAGAAGCTTCGCCACTGCAGCACCACTTGCTCGGCTTCCTAACCATTCGAATGTCCCGTTCTCGATCATCTCAGCACTTGCATCAAGAACGGGATTGATAGCTGCAAAATTCAGTGCCCCACCAAGACTGATGCGATTCGCCCCGCACTCACTAAACTCGGTTACACTTATCCCAGGCATGAATGATGCGAGCACATTGAAAGGTTTATCTAAAGACGCCGTTACTGTTCGCAGTTGTTCCAATGATTTTATGCCGGGCGCATATAGCACGTGTGCACCCGCCGCCTCGAATGCCTGTAGCCGTTTGATCGTGTCATCCAGGTCATCAGTCCCTCGAAGTAAGCTCTCCGCTCGCGCCGTCAGTACTAGTGGCGCCCCCAATTCAGCAACTGTCTCGACAACTATCCGCACTCTCTCGACCGCCTCGGAGAAATCGTACAACTGGTGATGCTCGCGACTAAAGTCTTCGATTGAGAATCCGGCGATACCTGTCTCCGCTAGTCGCTTAATATTTTCAACAACATCAATGATATCTTCAGAATAGCCGTTCTCAAAATCTGCGTTAATAGGAATATCCGTAGCTGCAGACAACGCTCTACAATGCTGTAGCTTCTCTTCGAGGCTTACCTCACCATCTGCTCGTCCTAAAGTATAAGCAAAACCCGAACTTGTTGTCGCCAACGCCTTAAAACCCTTGCCTTGCAATAGCTTCGCCGAGCCAACGTCCCAGGGGTTTGGAATTATCCATGCAGTTTTGGACTGATGTAGGCGCGCAAAAGCCTCACACTTCTGAATTTGAGTAGCCACGAAGCCTCCTTAAGAGTAGTCGCTACTTGCGATACAAGTGCGCTGTCTAGGAAAAAATTGCTTTGAATATGAAAAAGAACACAATCGAAATTGCTGCCCCCACGGGCAGCGTAACCACCCATGACAGAAAGATTCTACCCACCACATTTAGATTAAGAGCCCCGATGCCACGAGCTAAACCCACGCCCAATACCGCGCCTACCAGCGTATGGGTTGTCGACACTGGGATTCCTGTACCGGAGGCAACCACCACGGTAGTCGCGGCGGCCAATTCTGCGGCAAAGCCACGACTGGGTGTGATTTCAGTAATATTTCTGCCGATAGTCGCTATCACCTTGTAGCCCCACATCGCCAGGCCCGCTACTATGCCACTACCGCCTAGAATTAGGATCCACAACGGCAAGCCGGATTGCTCTGCAAATACGCCCCCACTTTGCACCACACCGTTCACAGCAGCCAACGGCCCGATAGCATTTGCTACGTCATTCGATCCATGGGCGAAGGCCATTGAGCAGGCAGTGAATATCATCAACACACCAAATACTTTTTCGACACTGCCAAAGTTAAAATTATCATTCTGTGCTGGAACTTCTTTAATTCCGCGAAGCAGAAAGATACCAAGGATCATCGCTAGAATTCCTGCTCCTATCGCCATCAGCAAAGACTGAGCAAAACTGAAGTCCAATCCTACATAACGCAGCCCCTTTACTAGAGTAACCATAGCAATCATGAAGCCCACCAAAAAAATATAGAACGGGACGTATTTTTTGGCGTTAGCGAAAGGATCATCCGTATCGAGAACAAGTTTCTCACGCTTCGGGATATAAAGAAAGCGATTATGCCGGAGCACAAAGGAGAAACAACCCAACTCGCTACAATAGCCCAGACCTTACTCCACACGACTGCATCAACCGAGATACCGACAACCGCGAAACCCACGATTGCTCCGATAATTGAATGCGTTGTAGAAACGGGCCAGCCATAATGAGAGGCAATCAATAGCCAGGTACCCGCCGCTAAGAGCGAGGAAAGCATGCCGTAAACTAATAATTCGGGAGAATCCGTAAACCCAGCTTTCTCGATATCTATGATGCCGCTACGAATCGTAGAGGTCACTTCCCCACCGGCTAGGTAGGCGCCTGCAAATTCAAATATCATGGCGATAAATATCGCCTGCCTAATTGTGATGGCACCAGCACCAACCGAAGTACCCATCGCATTGGCTACGTCATTCGCACCTACGCCCCATGCCATGAAGAAGCCGAACAAACAGGCCATGATCAAAAATACAGTACCGTATTGAGAAATTATGTCTGACATGTATCACCCAGCTTGTGAAGTTTTATTATTCTTCTTATCGCGCAATCAACAGCAATAGCCGAGCGCCCACACTTTTTGAAATATCTGCCAGATCGCCGATCTGGTCGATAATTTTGTAGAGAAACATTACGTGTACTGGAGGCAGAGATTCCTCTAACGCATACAGCTTCGCCCGAAGCTTGACCTGACTTACATCAGTTTGGTGTTCAAGCTCATCCAGCTCATTGATCAGGCCCTCAACAAGATCGACCTCTTTCCCGCGAAATCCTGCCTCGAGCAGTTCGTCCAGCTCGTTGATAACCTTGAGAGCTTGCTTCGAGGCCAACAGACTCTCATTGTAGTAATCACGAACCTCCTGCACCAAGCTCGCAGGGATCTCCATACGCCTGCCTAACATTAATCCTGCGATATCTTTCGCGCAATTCGCCAACTTATCTTGTGTATGTAACAGCTCTAACAGATCTGTTCTGGATACTGGAAGAAACAAACTCTTGGGAAGGTTCGTCCGCACATCGCTTTTAAGATCATCAGCACTATTTTCCTGATTCCGAATTTCTTGCTGCACAGCAAGAGCCGCGTCCCAGTCTTTAATGAAACTCGCTTCTAGAAAATCACCCAACAATTCGACGCAATGGGTAGCTATCGCCATATGTTCCTGAATAGGCCTGATCGGAGAACGCCCAAAGAGAGCGCTAAGTGTAGATGCCATAATTTAGACCCGTGTTGTTTTGCTCGGAGTATAGTTTCAGTCTTTGGTGAAAACTACATTTTTGTCATATTTCTGTAATATGTGTAGGGCGATTTTCTGCAATTTATTTGAGCGAGAGAACTCGCCAAAACGAGCAACGCGATGAGTAATAGCAATTGCTAAGCAAAAGCGTGGTGGTACACTACTTGATCTCATCAAAACAACAATAAAAAGGAGCGGGCATGGGCAATCTCACGACGCAGTTGGGGCGCCTCCTGACATTGGCACTTGGCGGCTTGTTCTTAGCCAAAGGCAGCAGCTTCGCCGAAGATGCAGGCAATCTCTACAACACGAATTTTGATATCAATGCTGGCCTCAAGTATTTTGAACGGCAATGCTCGCGCTGTCACGGCTTCGATGCCAAAGGTAACGATGAGACTGGCGCGCCAGACCTTACGAGTAGATTGGCCCGAGCTAGCTCCGAAGTTGGACTATTCAACATCATTCGCACCGGCATTCCCGGAACCGCCATGCTTCCCGTCGCAGCAGACCTACCAGATACTCAAGTTTGGCAACTCGTAGCCTACATAGGCTCTCTGAGTACCGATCCTGCGAACATCGACTTGCCAGGCTCAGTCGCCAGCGGCGCCAGCGTGTTCACGAATAAGGGAGACTGCAGTAGCTGTCATATGGTCGACGGGCAAGGCGGCAGGCTAGGCCCCGATCTCTCTAGGGTTGGTGAGCGGCGCAGCCCAGAAGAATTGCTTAGCGATATGCTCAATCCCCATACTGATGTTGCACCACGCTGGTGGACAATGCGCGTAACGGATATGGATGGTGTTGTTAGAGAGGGGCTGCGCATGAACGAAGACAGCTTCTCGCTGAGAATAATGGATGAGGAATTAAATCTTTGGTCCTACCCGAAGAATCAGATTGCCTCTTTTGAACGAGTCGAAGCGTCGACCATGCCTAGCTATACACAAACTTTGTCCGACAGCGAAATAGATGACCTTGTGGCTTATCTATTCTCTCTACGAAAGGAGAACTAAATATGAACAAATTTTCTCTATTGCTTTGCGGCACTTTTCTAACGTTGCCTGTGCAGGCTCAGGAAGAACCTTTTCAGACCGTTATAACACCTGCGTTTAGTCCGGTGACATGGGAACGCCTCGTCAATGCCGAGAGCGAGCCCGAGAACTGGATGATGTACTCCGGCACTCTGGACAGTCAGCGCTACAGCCGACTCGATCAGATCAACACGGACAATGTGACAGAATTAGAAATGAAATGGTCGTATCAGATACCCGTGATCGACCGTGCGGAAACGGTACCTACTGTAGTCGACGGCGTCATGTTTATTACAGAGGCTCCGAGCAATCTGACCGCAGTTGACGCGCGTACAGGCAGAGTATATTGGCGTTACGATCATGAGCTACCAGAAGATCTGCGTATTTGCTGCGGAAGAAATAATCGCGGTGTAGCCATACTCGGTGAAACACTTTTCATGAGTACTCTTGATGCCCATCTCGTTGCCATCGATGCGCGCACGGGAAATGTTCTCTGGGACGTCGAGGTAGCCGACTACGAGGCCGGCTATAGCAAGACTGCCGCGCCGCTAATCGTTAAAGACAAAGTTGTCACCGGGATCGCCGGCGGCGAGTTCGGTATACGCGGCTTCATCGATGCCTACGACCCTGTTACTGGCGAACTCGAGTGGCGCACCTACGCTGTCCCGGGTCCCGGAGAGCCTGGCAACGATAGCTGGTCTGGTGACTCCTGGAAAACCGGGGGCGCCGCCACATGGATCACCGGTTCCTACGATCCAGACCTGAATCTCATCTACTGGGGCACAGGTAATCCTGGTCCAGACTGGAATGGCGATGTTCGCCTTGGTGACAATCTCTATTCCGATTCAGCTCTGGCTCTAAATGGCGACACTGGCGAGATAGCGTGGCACTTCCAATTTACACCTCACGATGTGCATGACTATGATTCGATTCAGGTGCCGATTCTGGCGGATATCGAATACCAAGGCAGCACACGCAAGGTAATGATGTGGGCCAACCGCAATGCTTTCTTCTACACCATCGATCGCGAAACCGGAGAATTCCTAGAAGGCGAAGCCTATGCGACGCAGACTTGGGCGCAGGGATTAGACCCGAATGGTCGCCCCATTCCTACTCCCGGCATGGCACCAACCTATGAAGGCATTTTAGTCTCCCCTCCTATCGTCGGCGCTACCAATTGGTACTCGCCCGCCTATAGCCAGCAGACAGGATTATTTTACGTCACCTCTTTCGATGGTGAACAGGAATTCTTCAAACGTGACGAGGACTACGAAGAGGGCGAGCGCTTCACTGGTGGCGGAGGACGCTACAATCAGCCGATGGATGCATTCCATAGCTCCATTCGAGCAATCAATCCTGCCACTGCAGAAATCGAATGGGAATTCCCCATCATGCCACGCTCATCAGCAGGCATAACCACAACTGCTGGGGGCATCGTTTTCACCGGTAGCGCAGACGGCTACTTCTTTGCTCTGGACGCAGCCAGCGGCGAAGAGCTCTGGCATATCTCTTTAGGTGCGCGAGTGCATGCGGCCCCTATGACATATGCTATAGACGGACAGCAATTTGTAACTATTGCATCTGGAAACGTGGTTTATACCTTCGGACTAAAAGAAGACTAATTTAAGACGCTCCAGCTTATGCACACCTTCGCGGATCCAATAAAATACGCTTCTCGAATGGCGCCCACGAAAGTCGCAGTCATAGACGGAGCGGACTCTCTAACCTTTGCCGAATTGCATCAGCGTTGCCGCTTGCTAGCAGGTGCGCTGCTAGCACTGGGGCTGGACAAGGGAGATAGAGTCGCGATTCTAGCCAACAATGGCCAGCGCTATATTGAAACCTACATGGGCGTGCCCGCGGCGGGGTTAGTAGTCGTGCCACTAAATACACGGCACGCAATAACAGAACTAAAATATGCCCTCGAAGACTCACAGACAAAAGTACTACTCATCGACCGTGATCCGGGAGAACTAGCTGACTGCGTAGATCATGTCATCATGATTCCTGATGCCTATGACACGATGCTAAATGAGTCGACGGAGATTGAGCTCGGAGTTAATGTTGTGCAAAGTGACCTAGCCGGTCTGTTCTATACTGGCGGCACTACCGGCAAGTCCAAGGGTGTGATGCTAAGCCATCGCAATCTCATCGCGAATGCGTTTCACTATCTAGCCACAGTTCCGCAAGGAAAAGATGACCTAATGCTAGTCATGGCTCCCTTGTTTCACGCCGCAGGTTCAAATGGTGTTATCGCTAATATCTGGACACTGGGAACTCAGGTGACCCTCGCCGCATTCGATCCGAAAACTGCCTTGGATCTGATTGAAGAGCATGGGATAACAGAGAGTCTTGGGGTTCCTACGATGCTCGCAGCTATAGCGGAAGAACAACATGCACGCCCACGCAAAACTAGCACCCTAAAAATGCTCGCCCACGGCGGTTCACCGATAGCGACAGAAATTTTGCGCCGCACGCACAGCGCGTTCCCCACCGCAGAACTCATTGAGGTTTATGGGGCAACCGAGCTCTCCCCTCTTTGCACAATACTAACGAACGAACAAGATTTGATTGATTCTCCACTCGCCCGATCCTGCGGCCGGCCGGCAGTAGGTAATGAAATTAATATTCTAGGCCCAGACGGCGAAGCGTTAGCTCCTGGGGAGATTGGCGAAGTAGTAGTGCGTGGCCCCAACGTAATGCAAGGCTACTGGAACAAGCCTGAACAAACAGCAGCAGTACTTATAGATGGCGCTTACTGGACTGGCGATCTCGGTTATATGGATGAGCAGGGCTATGTCTTCTTAGTGGATCGCAGCAAAGACATGATCGTTAGCGGCGGAGAAAATGTGTACTGCACGGAAGTCGAAGAAGCCCTTTACCAACACCCTGCCATTCTCGAAGCGGCAGTATTTGGTGTTCCAGATGATAAGTGGGGAGAAGCTGTCTGGGCGGTAATTGTGCCGCGAGAAGGAAACGAAATAGAACCGGCACAGGTAATTGAATTTTGCCGCGCACGCATTGCTGGATACAAAGTTCCTAAGGGTATCGATGTGCAGCTCGAACCACTACCCAAATCAGGGCCGGGGAAGGTTCTTAAGAGAGAACTCAGAGCGCCTCACTGGGAAGGTCAAGGGCGCTCCGTTAACTAGAAATTTTACTAAGACGCCACCTCTGCAGCTTTTTTGCCAGCACATCCTTCATCGCTTCGACTTCAAGTAGCTTGTCAGCGAGGAGCCGCTTTAGTTT
>JAQCKF010000009.1 GCA_027592275.1 Pseudomonadota bacterium | reverse complement strand
CATCATTGGCACAATGACAGACATGAGTAGTGTAGAGAGTAGCAGCGTAGATGCGATTTATTCTTCACACAACATCGAGCACCTTTATCCGCATGAGGTGGGCACCGCGTTGCAGGAGTTTCATCGAGTTTTAAAAGACGACGGATTTGTCATGTTGACATGCCCTGATCTGCAGTCCGTCTGCAAGTTAGTTGCCGAGGATAAGCTCACAGAGCCTGCGTATACTTCACCGGCAGGACCCATAGCGCCAATCGACATGTTGTACGGGTTTCGTCCCTCTATGGCGGCGGGGAATTTATACATGTCACACAGGTCTGGATTCACCCAAAAAACGCTTATTGGTACGTTTAAGCATTTTGGGTTTGAGTCGGTAGCAGGCGCTCGCAGGGAGAAATACTTCGATCTCTTCTGCTTGGCGTCAAAGAAGAAACTCCCGGAAGACGAACTGGTTAGTCTTGCAAAGCAGCACTTTCCATAGTTTGGTTTCTTTGTAGGCATTCTGTCCATTCACTAATCCTAATTCCCTATGGCGATACCCGAGAGTGCCCAATGAGCTTAGCAAAGAACATTACCCAACAGCTGCTCGCGAGTCTTTCGCAAGAGACTGACGATCCTAATGCGTCTCTTAACAACTCACTTAGACTGCTTTCAAAATGGCGCAGCGTCCTTATTCAGAACACACTTATAGAAAAAGAAGGAACGAAGGTTCTACAGGGCCCGCTCGCAGGGATGGAGTTTATTGAGCGCTCAGCAGAGGGCTGCCACATAGCTAAATTACTCGGTTGCTATGAGCAGCCCTTACAGCCTTATATTCAACGAGCTCTCTCGGGACATTACACAAAGATAATCAACATTGGCTGTGCCGAAGGCTACTACGCTGTAGGTTTCGCTCGCGCTGTTCCGGGACTCATCTCGCTTGCGTTCGACACAGACACGAATGCTCAAACCTCTTGTAGTCAATTAGCCGAGAAAAACGGCGTAAGCGACCGAGTCACGATAGGCGGCCTTTTCTCGCCGGATGATTTTGCTAAGTTTGAAAACGAAGCTGCGCTGGTCTTTTGTGACATTGAAGGAGCAGAGGAAGGACTACTCAACCCTGACTTAGCGCCGGCACTTCGAAAGCTCGACATTATCGTTGAGTCGCACGAATGTCTGCGCAAAGGCATTACTCAGAAACTTATATCGAGATTTGAGGCCACACACGCGATAGAACTCATCGAAGATAACGGGTCAAGACAGCTTGATAACTTACCTCAGTGGTTCAAAAAGCTTTCGCATCTAGACCAACTGCTGGCAACGTGGGAATGGCGATCAGGGCCTACGCCGTGGCTTGTCATGAGCGCGAAAAGTAAAGTCGCTTAATAAATGGAAGAAATAAATGACAGATAAGCAAAAACTAGCAGAATCACTTGCTCAACTCGTAATATCAAAAAACTAAGCCAAATCTATCGATAGTAGAAATTAAGCAGTCCGCCCAACCGAGATTTAACCTTCACATCAGCGTCAGGGCTAGCTTCAGGCTGTGTAGGCACAACTAATTCATTATCTAGCCCCTGATGTGGCCTCTCGCTATTATAGAACTCTGCATATTCATTCACCGCCCGCCGCAATGAGCCTTTAGGCAGTATGCGGATGGTTCGCGCTTTGGAGAGCGTGGTTGATTTGGTACTGGCTCCGGATATTATTGCCTTGCTGGATTTATACGAAGTGCAATGTGGTTGGGGTATAGCTAGGTTTATTCTTGTCGTTCTTTGTATTGCAGGGTATGTTCCCCAGTACAAGTATTCGATGCTCCTGATATGGCAAAAATGAAGAACTGGTACTCACTCGCTGAAATGCTTGAGTTGCACAGCCCTACTGCGATTGAGCAAAGTGGGATTTTCGTAGTCGATAGGTTTGGCAGTAGGAGGAGATGAGTTGATAGGGTCGGCCTCAGGCCTTTCCGGTACAATAGGAAAATAGGGTACGGCGCAGCCTAATCCCAAATAGGAAAATAGCCACAAGGAAAACACATGGCAGAACTAGCAGCCATTACCCCTGAACGCCACGCGAAAAAAGTGTGGAAGCATGTTACTGATTACGCATTTGTCGCCGAGGACGCCGGCATCCCATTGGTGGGCGCCGAGCTGGGTAAGGCGGCATTGGCGATGCCTATCGGCCTTATCAAGATTGACGCCGGTTACCAGTTGGTCGCGATCACTTCGCTGCAACCCGGAACGAACCTGTACGTGGCGCCGGACGGAAAGTGGCTAGGCGGGTACATCCCCGCCGCACTGCGAGGGTACCCGTTCCAATTGGCGCAGCAAGAAGGCGCAGGGGAGTTCATCCTGTGCATCAACGAAGGCAGTGGACTGGTAGTGGAAAACACGGAAGACGGGAACCCTTTCTTCGACGATCAAGACCAGCCCACTCAGGGGATCAAGGACATCCTTAATTTCCTCACCCAAATCAAGGCCAGCCGGGATGTCACCGAGGGGGCAGTGAATGCGCTGGCCGACGCCGGTCTCATCATGCCATGGAAGATCAACCTCAAGCAGGGTGAGAAAGTCGTGCCGGTGAAGGGCCTATTTAGCATTGACGAGGCTGCTTTGAACAAACTGGATGATGAGGATTTTCTGGCAGTACGCAAGGCGGGCGGTTTGGCCTTAGCTTACGCACAACTTTTGTCGATGAACCAACTTACCGTGCTAGAGCGCTTGGGCAAGTTGCAAGGCCAGATCCTAGAGCAGCAGGCAGCGGCCGCTGAGGTTTCCAATCTAACCGGGTTTTCCCTTTCCGAGGACGAAGGGTCGCTAATGTTTGATTGAGGTGGATATTGCGCAGACTCACTTGCTTAACTCTCCGAAGCGATTAAGAAGATCAAGGCTAACGAGAGTAAGTAAGATGAAGTGTCTAAAAGTCGTTCTAATATTTATGTATTACCAAGGATTGTACTTTGCCTTCTAGCAGCTACCCTGATTGGCGCACAAGAAACAGCTGACTGTTATTCGAAGCTCTTAGAAGACACCAAAACATTTTTCTATGTCTTTCCAGACTCTGTACCAATTTACAGTGCAGCGACAGAGATGGCCGACGGGTTTACGTCGTTCAACGGGACGCAGAAGCAGAATGCGGTAGCTACATTGAAACAATCACAGCACTGTCTTTTGTACAAAGCGGCGAACTTTCCTTGCTATCGCTATCTCTACAGGTTGCTGGTAACGAAATTAATCTGGCGAATATTGATTTTGTCGGTCTCTGCGCTTATGGGCTTGAATACAGCTACAATTCAGAACCAAGAAAAGCCAGCTCTTAACGGGGTTTGGACTCCCCAGGATTTGCTAGACACCAAATAGCGCTAAATAGTATTCCTCAAAGGCAGCGAAAAATATAAGTATGGTGTAAAATCTGCTCATGTGGATTTTCAATTAAAGAAAACACTATCCCAAGGCGCGAGCATAGATCCCGGCCGGCGTCAGTTATCAATCAATAGAAACGAATAGGAAAACCGATGGCTAAAATCACAATAGACGAAAAGGAATACGAAACAGATGATATGTCTGATGAGGCTAAAGCGCAGCTGCAGTCCTTGCAATTCGTTGGCAATGAGATTGCAAGAGAACAAGCGAAGACAGCAGCACTGCAGACTGCCAGAAATGCCTACGCCCAGGCTCTACAGAAAGCATTGAAAAGCGAGTAATAAGGCGCGCCCAACCGGCCGGTTGATGTGTTTGTTTATGCGAGAGCCGCAGTTTTCGCATAAGCGCCTGTCTCGAAGACTAGTAGAAACCGACTTGCCTAGAACTATATTGAGATAGACATCGACTAAGTAATACAGATCAGCAGGCAGTAACGTGAACGTGAGGAGTATTGGAATGAAATCACAGCGAATAAGGGTGATGAGGTGTTTTTCCTCAGCATTGCTTGGTTGTTGGGCGCTCGCACCGATATCCGTTCTAGCACAGGATGCCCCTGGGTCAGTTGATGACAGTTCTCAAGGCCTAACATTGTTCGAGGAAGTAGAGAACACTGCTGGCGCAAATAATAGCCCCAACAGTCCTGTTAGAGAGGCTAGGGCTACTACATCAGAGCCGGAGTTTACCCTAATTGGAACCTCAAGAATTGGTAGCGATTATACGGCGATGGTCAAACACAAGAGTGGCGAGATATTGTTAGTAGAAGCAAAGCCTAGCGAGAACACTGCCATCCAGAATCATATCGACTATTCTATCGTCGATATTGCGGCGGGGGCCATTTCTGTTCGTTATCCAAGCAATAATCCCTGTGTAGAATTTAGTGATCGTGGCGTCCGTTGTAATGCCTCAGGCAATATCGCCGAGCTGGTGTTAGCCACTGGGGAGCCACTGCCATCAATAAACCCTGCGCTGATTAATCGCAATGAAGATGGGAACGACTCCGGCGAAGAGCTCGATGATTTAAACACTGAGCCAGCAAACCCATTTGAAGCATTACGAAACGCTCAGAGTGGGCGAGCGGTTGGCGCGCAGGGTGGAGATACAACGAGCGGCGGATTCACTCCGCGGCGAATAAGCCCCGAAGACGTGCCCGCAGGTATGCGTATTATTGCAACACCCTTTGGCGATCGTTTGGTCGAACAATAAGGCTCTACTAAATTCACTTTCGAGCAATGTTACGTGCAAGACGAAAGGCCCCTCAATCTTTCAGTATCTATAGTCTGCTTCAATTCAAGTGAAATTGAATTACGAGCTCTCATCTCATCCTTAGTCACTACGGTGGAGAAACTAAGAGCTTCTTATGTGGTAGCACAATTACCCGTCTTCTTGATTGATAACTCGGAGAATCCGCAACTCTCATTAGAGGTCTTCGCGGACTTTTCGGACCGATTGCATGCTCAAGAAATAGAGTTAAGACTAGTTCAAGGTCATGGAAATGTGGGTTACGGGAAAGGGCACAACTTAATTTTGAACAGGATTGAAAGTAGGTATCACCTAATACTTAATCCAGACATTCAACTTGATGAGGATTGCCTGACGGAAGGAATCACCCACTTCGAAAGCAATGGGGATGTCGTTCTCGCTAGCCCCTTCGCACAATACGAAAATGGCGTGAAGCAGCACTTGTGCAAAACGTATCCATCGGTACTGACATTTTTTGTTCGAGGCTTCCTGCCGCAAGGCTTGAGGGCCCTGTTTAGCAAACGAATAGCAAAGTACGAGATGCACGGTCTTACGGACAGAGACGCTAGCACGGATATTCCTATCGTAAGCGGCTGCTTCATGTTGTGCCTCTCGGATGCTTTAAAACGTGCTAAGGGTTTCGATGAGGCTTATTTTCTCTATTTCGAAGATTTCGATCTCTCATTGCGTATGGGCGAATTTGGACGCTTAGATTATGTGCCCGCAATGCGGATTGAACACGCTGGTGGTCACGCCGCACGAAAAGGGTTCTCTCACCTGCGAATGTT
This sequence comes from Pseudomonadota bacterium, assembly GCA_027592275.1. Classification (GTDB taxonomy): domain Bacteria; phylum Pseudomonadota; class Gammaproteobacteria; order Pseudomonadales; family Pseudohongiellaceae; genus UBA9145. The sequence continues at coordinate 112,043 of JAQCKF010000009.1, read as the reverse complement.
CATGCAGTCGGGATTTCGATTCTTTAATACGCATGGCTGGCGTTTCTTTCGACAAGCAGGATAATCTCTGCATAGTGATCATGAAATTAGTTAGGGTACGCGGCCTGGAGTCTTTGAAATCAACGAATCGAGAAAAAAACTACTAGTCACGGGAGCAACTGGCTTCGTGGGGCAGGCGTTATGCCGCACTGGTGTTGCCGGGGACTGGAATGTAAGGGCGCTTATACGCAGCCCTTTACAGCGACAGGACTTGCCCATCGAGCTTCGCGATCAAGCGATGCTTGCGGATCTGTTGGATACTGAGAGCCTCTCCAATGCCTGTGACTCGATCCACACCATTCTGCACTTGGCGGGGGAGGCTCACGTTGGCAACGAGCACAAGCAGCCATCAACCCATTCAATCGTAGTTACGGCAGAGAACCTGCTCACCGCAGCCCTGCAGGCGGGTGTGCGTAGAATCGTGTTCCTAAGCAGCAGTCTCGCCGAATCGGCTGCATCCGGCGTCGGTGATGTAACCGCCTACGGCAAGGCCAAACTCGCCGCCGAGGCGCTATTCTCCAATGCCTGTATAAAAGGTGAGATCGAAACTGTGATCCTGCGGCCCGTGAATGTGTATGGAGCGGGAATGAAGGGGAATATCGCCAGCATGATATCCATGATAGCTGGAGGACGCCTACCGCCGCTTCCGAGCATAGCTGGCAGGATATCTCTGTTGGGAGTCCAGGACCTTGTTCAGGCCATCATTCTAGCGATGAATTCAGAGAATATGAATGGCCGCACCTTCATGATCACCGACGGGCAAGCGTATTCGATAAGTGAGATCGAGGCCGCAATCTATCAAGTTTTAGGGAAAACTGCGCCGACATGGCGCACGCCAGCTGTGATATTATATGCAGCCTCAGTAGTAGCTGGCTTGCTCAGTAAAGCTGGTCTCAGACAGGGCAGCATTAGCGCTCGAACCTATCGAAATTTGATGAATGATAACCTGTTCGACAATGCGCCAATCTGCAAGGAATTAGGCTTCGAGCCTTCAATCGATCTGTACGATGCGCTTCCGGAAATTGTCGAAAATATTATAAGCACCAGCGAACAGCAAAATAAGAGCCAGACGAGAACAAAATGACCAAAGGAATAATCCTCGCCGGGGGCAGCGGAACCCGACTGCGCCCCATGACACTAGTGGTCAGCAAGACGCTGTTTCCAGTATACGACAAGCCCATGATTTACTATCCGCTATCGACACTAATGCAGGCCGGTATTCGTGAGATCCTCATAATCACCACGCCCGAAGATGCCGCAGCCTTTGAGTTGCTCCTGGGCGATGGTAAGAAGTGGGGTCTGGATATCTGCTACCGACAGCAGCCCAAGCCAGAGGGCTTGGCTCAGGCGTTTCTGATTGGCGAAGAGTTCATTGGCGATAGCAGAGTCTGTCTGGTGTTGGGTGACAATATCTTCTATGGCAATAGAATCGAAGACACACTCAGGAATGCCGTAGAGCAGGAACAAGGCGCCAGTATTTTTGCCTACTATGTGACTGATCCTGCGCGCTACGGTGTTGTCGAGTTAGATGATCAGAACAATGCGATTGGACTAGAAGAGAAGCCTGAGAATCCCAAGTCGCATTACGCGGTGACGGGTCTGTATATGTACGACAACGATGTTGTCGACGTGGCTAAGTCGATTAAGCCATCACCCCGTGGCGAATTGGAAATTACAGACGTAAACAAAGTCTATCTCGAGCGCAAGGCGCTTAAGGTAGAACTATTCGATCGCGGCACCGCGTGGTTAGATACAGGAACCATACAATCGCTGTTAGATGCTGCAAACTTTATTCGAGTGTTAGAAGAGCGTCAGGGGCTAAAAATTGGCTGTCCTGAAGAGGTCGCGTATAGGCAGTCGTTTATCGATGGGAAGCAACTTGAGAGTTTGGCGCAGTCTTTGGGTAATAGCGGTTACGGGCAATACCTGCTTCAGCTTCTCGAGAACAGACATTGATTCATAAAATTTTAAACACGCAGTAGATCCTCATGAAAATTATCGAAACCGCAATTCCCGATGTATTACTCCTCGAGCCAACCGTACACGGCGATGCCCGCGGTTATTTCATGGAAACATTTCGTGAAGCCTGGTTTAAAGAAAATGGAATTGATCTGCGCTTCGTTCAGGACAATCAAAGTCGGTCTGTGCAGGGAACGCTGCGCGGATTGCATTATCAGCTGAAGCAACCACAGGGGAAACTCGTCCGCGTTGTTTCGGGCGAGGTATTCGATGTCGCGGTAGATATGCGCAAAGACTCAGCAACGTTCGGACAGTGGGCTGGTGATATCTTGTCTGCGGAAAACAAACGCCAGCTATGGGTTCCGCCTGGCTTCGCCCATGGCTTCTATGTAGTGAGCGAATTCGCCGAGCTGTCTTACAAGTGCAGCGACTATTACTGTCCAGAGCACGAACACAGCCTGCTGTGGAATGATCCAGCCGTTGGCATCGAGTGGCCACTGCTGAACGATTCTCCCTTGCTATCCGGCAAGGATGGCGCCGGTCTGTTGTTGGCCGAAGCGCCACATTATCCCTCCAGTCCATGACCTCCCCACTCATCGTGGTAACGGGGGCTGCTGGGCAGTTGGGTCAGACGATCTCTCGATTGTGGTCCGAATCCCCTCTACCGCAATACCAGTTTAAAGCGCTAGATCGCTCTGAATTGGACCTTAGCCAGCTAGAGTCGGCTATTGCCGTGTTAGCAGAGCTAAAACCCTCAGTCATAGTCAATGCTGCTGCGTATACACAGGTGGATAAGGCGGAGTCAGACAGCATCGCTGCTCATCTGGTAAATGCTGAGGCAGTGGGCAGAATCGCCGCCTGGTCTGCTGAGAACGATGCCAGGCTTATTCATGTATCCACGGATTTCGTCTTCGACGGTACAAGCAAGACACCTTACGAGCCAGATCAACAGACCAATCCTCTGGGAACCTATGGGGCCTCCAAATTAGCTGGCGAACAACAGATCCAGGCAATGGCCAAGCAGCATAGTGCGATAATCCGCACCTCTTGGCTATATTCCGAATATGGCAATAATTTTGTAAAGGCCATGCTGCGACTGATGAGGGAGAAGGAGCAACTTTCTGTAGTCAATGATCAGATTGGTTCACCGACCTCTACCCATGGGCTGGCCGTTCTAATCTTTGCTATGATTCTGAATAGAAATGCAGCGGGAATCTATCACTGGACCGATGGCGGCAGTATTAGCTGGTTCGAGTTTGCGTTAGAGATACAGAGGCAGGCAGTGCAGGAAGGGCTGTTAAGCAAGGCTATTCCCATCAGCCCGATACCGGCTAGCGAATACCTAGCACCGGCTCGACGTCCTGCCTATAGCGTATTGGATCGCTCTCGAGCATTGGCTGACTTCGATTGCCCCAGTGCAGATTGGAAAGCCCAACTAAACCTAGTGATAAAAGAACTGGGCAGTAAGTGAATCGAGACGATCTGGGCTCAAATAAGAAATAAGAATTAGGAAATAAGGATTAGGAAAGAGATTAAAGTAATGGCAAATTTATTGGTATCCGGTGCCGCAGGATTTATAGGCACAAGCTTCGTCAACTTTTGGCATGGCTCGAACCCGCAAGACAAGATAGTTGTACTCGACGCACTAACCTATGCAGGGAACAAAAATAATTTGGCGAACCTTCTCAATGAGCAATGGTTCGAATTCGTTCACGGCTCCATCTGTGATCAAGATTTAGTTGACTCTCTTCTTGCTAAGCACGACATCGACACGATCGTGCATTTTGCAGCGGAGAGCCATGTAGATCGCTCGATCACTGGGCCGGATGCCTTCATCGATACAAATATCGTTGGCACTCATTGCCTGTTGAAGGCGGCGAAGAAATACTGGATAGACGAAGCAGCGAAACCAGAACACCTATTTCATCATGTCTCCACCGATGAAGTGTATGGCACCTTAAGTGCTGACGACCCGGCGTTCTCTGAAACGACGCCCTATGCCCCTAACTCTCCTTATGCGGCGAGTAAGGCATCTTCCGATCATCTCGTGCGCTCCTATCACCACACCTTCGGACTGAAGGTTACTACTAGTAACTGCTCAAATAATTATGGGCCGTATCAGTTTCCGGAGAAATTGCTGCCAGTTTGTATTCTCAATATTCTTGCCGGTAAAGACTTGCCTATCTACGGGGATGGGCAGCAAATTCGAGATTGGCTGTATGTCGATGACCATAATCGTGGTATCGAGTTAGTAATTAAGAAGGGTCGTCACGGCGAGACCTATAACATCGGAGGCAACAACGAAAGGGCGAATCTAGATGTCGTCAATTTATTGTGCGAACTGATCGACACACGATTCTCAGCTGACAAAAAGCTAGCCGCTAGATTCCCTGATTCTCCTTGCGCTAAGGGCGGGTCTGCGAAGTCTCTTATTACCTTCGTTATAGATAGGCCCGGGCACGATACACGCTATGCCATCAATGCCGCCAAGATCTCATCAGAACTTGGCTACGACCCGGTTGAGGACTTCGATTCTGGCCTAGACAAGACGGTCGACTGGTATCTGACAAACGAGGCGTGGTGGCGTTCTATCCAAGACGGGTCTTACAGGCATTAGGGCCTTAGCTTCCCGGCGCGGGTATTGTGTTGCTAGTCACAATCTTACAGCCCTAATTGCTTAGAGTTAGCTTAAATTGGATATCAAGAAGAAATTCTAAACACCACGGCCTACTAGAGTGAGTAAGCCGTATTTGGCTTCATGCGTTCGTATATACTTGTCCTCAAAAGCCGACGGCCATCAATTCAGGATATTTTTGACTAGACCTATGCTCCGAATCCACACAAAATTTCTAAGTCTATTTGTCTTGATGCTTTCATCGACGCAGGTCTCTGCCTTCGAGATCGACGGCAGCAGATGGCCAACCGGCGAGATCGAATTCTACGTAGCTCTAGATGGGACGGCCGCGAGCGGCATCTCTTGGAACGCAGCCTTTATCGCGGCGATGAACGATTGGAACGATGAGACGTCCTTTAATTTCATATTGCGGGAACAGTACCGAGACCCCTGCCTAAGCGACGGTCTGAATAGCGTCGACTTCAGTGACAATTTGTGTGGAAGCGAATTTGGCAAGAACACGCTCGCCGTGACTGTACAAAGTTTCAAATCGGCGATACTCGGCGGGCCTACTATCAGTGAGGCCGATATCATTATAGATCAGAACCAAGAGTTTAACGTTTACGACGGTAGGCTGGTGCAGTCCGGCATACAAGGTTTAGACCTTCGACGTATTGCCTTACACGAGCTAGGTCATGTGATTGGCCTGGATCATGAAACTAGCAGCGCGGCCATCATGGCCCCTAACATCGGTAATTTGGATCGACTGCAAGCAGATGATATCGCCGGTGCACAGATGCTCTACGACGGTGTGATTAATTGTGCAGTAAACGAACTCGTAATGGGCTCGTTCAACAATGCGCTGGATGCTACTGATTGTACAGTAAGCGAACTATTGCCCGGCAGTAGCGACACTAGCCCAATAGACCTGTATAGGTTCGCATTAAGCAATCCGGCAACGCTTAGTCTGAGCATGACCTCTTCGACGCTGGATTCGGTGCTACTGATAGCCGATGAGAATTTTCAAGTCATCGGCTTTGACAATAAATCCAGAGACCAGTGTAATTCCTCACTGACTCAGCTTTTGCAGCCCGGAACCTACTTCCTGCTAGCGAATACCTTTGACACGCAAGTTAAGAACGAATGCGGAATATCCGGTGGCTATAAGATAGATGCCTCCATGAGAAGTGGGGGACTAAACCCCCTAGGTTCGAGTGCCAGCCTCACAGGGGCGGCTATCAACGCGAACTTCAATGGAGGCATTACGTCCGACGGTGGAGTGAGTTTCACCAACCAGTTTGTCCCTGCCGCTTCCCTAGATGTCGCCGTGCGCATAGACATTGACCCCCAGCATGTAGGCCAGGCAGGCTTCCTGGTCATCGCCGCCGTAGTCGATGAGCAGGTACTTTTCCTGAATGAGCAGGGACAGTTCGTCGATTCCGCGGCGAATCCTGGGGTCATCACTCGGGCTAGCAACAAGATCCTCACCGCCGTCGAGGAGAGCACCGTAGTCGATAACCTCGTCCCAGAGTCTCTGGGGATCAGTGAGATTCAGGTGGATTTTTTCTTCGGATACGGACTGAACAGTAGCCCGAATGAGTTGTATTACCATCAGCTGCCACTGCGCTTGATCATAGCGCCTTAGAAATCAGCCCCTGAGCTGATTCCGAAACCTCTAAAATAGGCTCAAAACGCGTATTCCAGACTGGCCCAATAAGCGGTATAATCCGCCTGAATTTTTTCTGGCACAAGCGGCGTACCGTTAAAACAGCGCCGTGAAGCTAGTATTTATTGGTTCTAGGGTCGATCCAGAGTTCAAATCCCACGATTTACACATTAAAGGAGCTATTTCTGTGCAATCAGAAACTGCCAAAACTCGTCTAGTTGTACTGGCGCTAATTAACCTAAGTTTCATGGTTTTGGGCAGCAGTGCCGCTGCGCAGCAATCCATCGAAGACAATGTTCGCCCTGCAGGACAAGTCTGCTTAGCGGGACAGTCCTGCGTCGGCTCAACCTTAGGTAGCGCGCCAGTCACATCTACCAGAGCTGCGGCCCCAGTGGCGGCGGTTGTGGAAGAGGTAGCAGCAGTTGCTGCTGAAGTCGCCGCATTCGATGTAGAGTCTACCTATCAGATGAGCTGTTTTGCCTGCCATGGCACTGGAGCAGCAGGCGCACCAATTTTAGGTGACGCAGAAGCCTGGGCGCCCCGCATGGAGAAGGGAATGGATGCCGTCATGCTGAATGTGGTGAATGGCGTGAATGCAATGCCTCCAAAAGGCCTATGCTTTACTTGTACAGACGAAAATCTGGCAGCAATTGTTGCGTACATGTCCAGTCAGTAAGCGTTAAGGTTTGCCAATATAGAATAGTGTTATTAAGAATACAAAACCGAGAATTTATCTAAATGAGTGAGGAGTTAAACGTGTTAACTATTAAGGAAGTAATAATGTCAGCAATGTCTAAAGTAGGTCTATTCGTAGTGGTTGCATCGTTCGCAACTGCCATTTCAGCTGATAATTCTCAGCAGCAAGTACAGCTGGCGCAATTGACAGATGGTTTCGATGCGGAAGCAACGTATATGATGTCTTGCTTTGCCTGTCACAGCACAGGTGCCGCAGGCGCGCCGAAGGTTGGAGATGGCAACGCCGAGGCATGGGCTCCGCGTTTGGAGAAGGGTATGGACGCGGTAGTCGCAAACGCGATCAACGGTTTAAATTCTATGCCAGCAAAAGGCCTATGCTTCACTTGCACAGACGAAGACGTGGCAGCACTTGTTTCGTACATGGTCAGCAGCAGTCAATAAGCAGCTAATGGACCTATGAAAAATGAGCTGCTTGCAGCTCATTTTTTTTATCAAACGATTACCGTAAAAACTCGCAATCAAGGGATTTTGATCTATTTCCTTACTTATAGTAAGTAGACCTTAGCTCCCATGTCATTAGCTACCAATTAATCTCTGTCCCTGCGGCGAAGCCAGCGACCCTCATCACGAGTGTCGCTGCACCGAGGAGCGCCTCAATCGTTATCTTGGCAAGCTATCGGGTCCCTTACTGGATCGCATAGATCTTGTAATCGAAGTGCCCGCACTTTCGCAGGTAGAGCTGCCTGCCGAAGCGGAGGATGATCAGAATTGGAGTGAGGTACGCGACAAAATTGATCTCTGTCGAGAAGGTCAAACTCAGCGAAGAGGCAAGCTGAACTAGGAACTGCATCTGGCAGAGCTTAAGAAGTATTGCTACTTAGACGAAGAACAGCGAGCGGGGCTAGCTAACATTATGGACAAACTATCACTGTCGGCGCTGGCAACGCACAGGGTCATAAAGATGGCCCGGGCTATTGCAGACTTTGATGGCAGGGCGGCGATTGGTGAATGCGATCTGATGGAGGCGATTAGCTACCGGCGCTGTCAGATCAGCAAACTACTCGCTCGGTGATCGCCCTTCGAACTGGTTCATCTTATCTCCTAGTTCGTGAAGAGACTCTTCCAATTCTTTAATACGCTTCTCGGCGCGCTCCAATGCATTGCGCTGCGCATCAAATTCCTCGCGGCTCAATAGATCTAAGCCCGCGAAGCTGCTTTTCAGCAATTGCTCTATCTTGGTGCGCAGCTCTTCACGAACTCCTCCAGCTAAAGGAAGCATCGCTGACAAGCGAGCACTGAGGTCTTCGACAAATTTATTGTTGAACATTACAGCTAGCTCTAGTTATTCATGGGGGGTTCAGGGATGGCAACGAAGTACGTACCCGAAATTTAATATCCATTCTATCATCAATTTTGACGCTGCCCGCTTTGCGGCGAACAGTCTCGACATCTTTAGCTACTGCCGTGTACTCCCTTGGCTATCGCTTAATCCTCTCTCTTACATCAAAAATGCACCTCGTTAGGGCATAAATTACTAAAGCGCACTGAGACTGCTCAAAAATGTTGCTATTGATACGCAAATTAGAGCCATTGTTGTGCGAAAACGCGGCCTTCTAGATAATTTTCCATAGCTGGCACGACCCCTGCATAGAGCAGTACAAGTTGTAGAAATTTAAGCAGAGCAAAAATAGTTAAGGAGAAAATAATGAAGTTAGTCACGGCTATTATCAAGCCATTCAAATTGGACGATGTCCGCGAGGCGTTATCTGAAATAGGCGTACAAGGCATTACCGTAACAGAAGTAAAAGGGTTTGGTCGCCAAAAAGGCCATACCGAATTGTACCGTGGTGCTGAGTATGTAGTTGATTTTCTACCGAAGGTAAAACTAGAAGTAGCAATTGCTACGAGCCTGCTTGATCAAACTCTAGAAGCGATCACGAAGGCGGCGAACACTGGAAAGATCGGCGACGGTAAGATTTTTGTTGCAGATCTAACCCAGATCATTCGTATCCGTACTGGCGAGACTGGCGAAGAAGCTATCTAGAATTAATGAAACGGAAATAATTAGTAGTTATAGGTTAATAAGATAAATATCGGTCTACGCAAAGCCTAAGTGCAGAGCAACAAGTAGACCAATGAACTGGAGGTACGAGGTGGAAAACCAAATTTTTGAATTGCAGTATGCGATGGATACGTTCTATTTTCTCATTTGTGGCGCGCTCGTCATGTGGATGGCGGCAGGTTTCGCCATGCTTGAAGCTGGGCTAGTTCGTTCAAAGAACACCACAGAAATTCTCACGAAAAACGTCGCACTGTATGCGATTGCCTGCACCATGTATATGGTTTGCGGTTATCAAATTATGTATGACGGCGGCTTCTTCTTATCTGGTGTTACTACAGTAGCGCAGATGGACGACGCAGCAATCGCAGGCGTACTCGCTGAATCTGCAGAAGCAGGCTTCGGTGGTGACGCAGTCTACTCGGGCGCCTCTGACTTCTTCTTCCAGGTTGTGTTCGTAGCAACGGCGATGTCGATTGTCTCCGGTGCGGTAGCTGAGCGAATGAAGCTTTGGGCTTTCCTGGCTTTCGCTGTTGTCATGACTGGCTTCATCTATCCAATGGAAGGTAGCTGGACTTGGAACGGTGATGCGGTATTCGGTCTATTCGAATTGAGCTACAGCGACTATGCCGGATCAGGTATCGTTCACTTAGCGGGCGCGAGTGCGGCATTGGCTGGTGTGGTTTTACTAGGACCAAGAAAGGGCAAGTACAGTTCTACGGGTGCGCCTCAAGCGATTCCCGGAGCTAACCTGCCACTGGCGACACTCGGCACATTCATCCTTTGGATGGGCTGGTTCGGTTTCAACGGCGGCTCTACTCTCAAGTTGGGTGGCATCGGTGTAGCGAACGAAGTTGCAAACGTGTTCCTAAACACTAACGCAGCTGCGGCTGGCGGATTGATTGCAGCCCTTCTTGTCGCTCGCTTGATGTTCGGTAAGGCCGACCTGACAATGGCCCTTAACGGCGCACTAGCCGGCTTGGTAGCCATAACAGCAGAGCCTGCTGATCCATCCCCACTACTAGCTACACTCATTGGCGCCGTCGGCGGCACAATCGTAGTGTTTAGTATCATTACTTTGGACAAGCTGAAGATTGACGATCCCGTTGGTGCTATCTCGGTTCACGGTACTGTAGGTATCTTCGGTATCTTTGCCGTACTACTGTCCGATCCTGATGCCACTTTCATAGGTCAACTGGTCGGCATGTTAGTGATCTTCGGATGGGTATTTGGCACTAGCTTTATCGCATGGTTTGCAATCAAAGCAGTCATGGGTCTTCGAGTTACTGAGGAAGAAGAAGTGGAAGGCGTCGATATATCCGAATGTGGCATGGAAGCTTACCCAGAATTTGTTAATCAGTAAGCATAAAAGAGCATCTCTCCCTTAGGGTATTACCTTACCTGACGCCTTTGTTTTCAAAGGCGCTTTTTTTTGCCTTAAATCCGGCTATTTTGTGGGAAAACCCGCTTTTCAATCGCTAACAGCCAACGTCGGCAACACTGATTTGTGAACAATCTCACAAGAGTATTTTGTAAAGGCGGGTATGCTCGAGCTATGAAATCCTCAGAACCTTCCAGTAATTCAGAACGCTATGCAGCGGACAATCTATTGCGGCTAAGCTGTGCCGAGCTATTGCTGGGCATGTTTGTTTTCGAATTGGATTGCGCATGGTCGAAGACTCCATTCGATATGGGCGGGTTTCATCTCAAGAATGTTGAAGATATTGAGATTCTTACCAAGCATTGCAAGCACGTGGTCATCGACACGAACAAGGGAGTGCAGCCACGAAAAAGACGAAAGGATCAGCTGACGATTCTAAGCAGCGCGCGCAAAGCTGCGCCCGAGTCTGGCTCGCTTAAGATTGATCGTGATGCATACCCAGTTACTCGATCTATAAAACAAGAAATAGACAAGGCTCATCGCTTACATCTCACACTTAGAGCGGAATTTGCGGAGCAGGCTCTTGGGGTTCGCAATGACAAGGAGTTGGACTTGCTTCTATTAGAAAAGTCGATGAATGGAATAATCGATTCGACTATTGCTAATCCGCAGACTCATATTTGGTTGTTGAACACAGACCCCACAGATAGAAAAGACACTGACTATTGTGTCCGTGCAGCAATTTGGGCAGTAGTGTTAGCGAGGCAGGTAGGGCTGCCTACTCCCGAAATGAAAATTCTATGTACGGGAACACTACTGGCTGATATTGGCCTGCAACTGCTGCCCGAAAGGTTAGTCAACAAACGTGGCCCGTTTAGAAAGAAGGAATTTCTTGCCTATCGCAAGCATATCGATTTCGGTGTGGAACTGATTTCGTACTACCCTGATCTTGACGACCGAGTGACTGGGATCATACATTGCCATCATGAACGTCAAGACGGGCTCGGATTTCCGAATAAGCTACGCGGAAAACAGATTCCGTTACTGGCTCGGTTTGCGAATCTTGCCTATTTTTTCGAACGATTGCTTGTCAGTAATGGCGAAGGTCCAGCCACGCCTCCGTCTAAGGCGCTTACAAAACTTTATAAGCAGCGCGCTCTAAAATTTCCCGAGCAGCTGATCGTTGAAATGATCCATGTGATGGGAACCTATCCCATCGGGTCTCTGATTACATTATCCACCGGGGAGGTCGGGCTTGTATTGGAGCAGAATCTCCAGGAAAAATTGTCGCCAAAAATTGCCGTGTTAACTGATGCGGGCAAGGCCTTATTGGATGATCCTGATGTGGTAGATCTAGCTAATCAGGGTAAGACGAAGATTGATCGGTTTATCGTGTCTAGCTATAGATCGCAGAATTCATCGAAGCGTTTAGGAGACGGTAAAGATTTAGATCCACTAAAGTATAGTCTGAGCTTCTTTGGCAAGCGTGTTGGACTAGGGCCGTTCTCGGTGCGACTTTAGTAACGCTGCGCAATTTACCTAGCAACTTACATATCACCATATTTGTGCTGCAAGATAGCGAGCGCGGCCACCGGTGCAGTTTCAGTTCGTAGTATTCTCGAGCCTAAAGCGACGATCTGAAAATCATTGGATCTCGCCCAGTCGATCTCATCAGCAGAGAATCCGCCTTCCGGTCCTACCAATAAGACACAGTTGTTTTCCGCAATTGATTGGGGAAGCGAATCAGAACCTCTAGGATCTAGCATCCATTTGTTCGTATTTTCACTTAAAGACAATTCCAGCACTGAGAGTGGTTTGTGTATTACCGGAACATCCAATCTGCCACTCTGCTCGCAGGCACTTATAGCTATCTTCTGCCAGTGCTGTAGTTTCTTCTCTACACGATCTGCTTTAAGTCTTACTTCACCATATTCAGTGTAGATAGGAGTAATTTCGTTTACGCCCAACTCAGTGGATTTCTGCACGGCGAAGTCCATCCTGTCCCCACGAGAGAGGCCGAGGACTAAGTGAATAGAGAGAGGGACTTGCTTAGCGGTATCGTGTGCGTCGCGAATTTTTTCGAATAATTCAATATCGACTGCTCGCTTCGCAGCCGAGGTCACTCTTGCGCGGAATTCCCCCTGCTGCGAATTAAAAACGAGAAGCTCGTCGTTGATGCGCAGACGTAGGACATTGCTGAGATAGTGTGCAACCTCTTTGGGAAGCGAGATAACCGTATTCAGTGCGAGTGTGCTATCGAGATAAACGCGAGACAGTCGCATCAGCTAATACCTATAGCAATTCACGTTGCGGACGATTGCCAAGATCCAGGTTCGTCCAAATCTGGGTAACAGCCTGGTTGAGGTTCATCGAGTAGAAGTGTAGACCAGGAGCGCCACCTTGCAACAAGTCCTCGCACAATTCGGTAACCACATCGATACCGAAGCTGCGTAGGCTCTGACTGTCATCACCAAAGCCCGTTAATCGTTTGTCTAACCAACGCGGTATTTCAGCGCCACAACTTGCACTGAAGCGGGCGAGGTTGGCATAGTTGGTAATGGGCATGATGCCAGGAACAATGGGGATATCGATTCCCGCTGTCCTGCAATAATCCACAAAGCGGAAATAGGCATCTGGGTTGTAGAAGTATTGGGTGATCGCCGAATTTGCGCCGGCATCCACCTTGCGCTTAAAGAAGTCTACATCTGAGCTATAACTCTTCGATTCCGGATGCGCTTCAGGATAGCAGGCGACATCGATATGAAAGTGATCCCCCGTCTGGGCCCGAATAAACTCGACGAGTTCATTCGCATAGCGATGTTGTGCCGCAGCACCGACACCGGAGGGCATGTCGCCGCGTAAGGCGACTAAGTGTTTGATGCCAGCATCGATATAAGTCTGCAACAGTTGACGAAGTTCTTCCTCATCGGAACCGCCGAACGAAAGATGAGGAGCACATTGAGAGCCGGCTGCTTGATAACGCAGCACCACCTGCCGCGTTCCTGACTTGGTCGAGCCGCCAGCGCCATAGGTTACCGAGAAGAAATCGGGATTCAACTTGTTCAGTTCTGCATGCACAGTATCCAGCTTCGATTCGCCCACCTTGGTACGAGGTGGGAAAAATTCGATGCTGTACTTTGATGGATTAGATGAATCCATAGTTTAGCTATCCTCGGCGTTTATCATTTTATTGCTTAGTACTTGTAGCTATCAGACTTGTAAGGACCGTCAACTTTTACGTTGATGTACTTGGCCTGAACATCAGTAAGCCTCGTTAGTACTCCTCCGAAACCGCCGACCATCATGGCGGCAACTTCTTCGTCGAGATACTTAGGTAGAACCTCTACGTAGAGATTACTTTGCTTCTCTGCCGCGGGCAGGTCGGCGAATTTTCTATCAAACATGAACATTTGCGCCAATACCTGATTCGCGAATGAACCATCCATAATACGTGATGGATGGCCAGTTGCATTACCTAGGTTGATCAAGCGCCCTTCGGAAAGAAGGATCAAATAATCATCTTGGTTCACGGTGCCAGTTCGGTAGATCTTATGAACCTGTGGCTTAATCTCTTCCCAGTCCCAGCTTTCACGCATATAGGCTGTGTCGATCTCGTTGTCGAAGTGACCGATATTACAGATCACGGCGCCTTTCTTAACTGACTGTAGCATGTACTTGTCGCATACATTTATATTGCCAGTAGTTGTTACGATCAGGTCGATCTTCGCGAGCAGAGCAGTATCTATGCCTTCGCCAGTTCCCGTGTTGATACCGTCGATATAAGGCGAGACTACTTCGAACCCGTCCATGCAAGCTTGCATCGCACAGATAGGGTCGATCTCGGCGATCTTCACGATCATGCCTTCCTGATTTAGGCTCTGAGCGGAACCCTTTCCTACATCACCGTAGCCAACGACTATTGCCTGCTTGCCGGCAAGCAACATGTCAGTGCCACGCTTGATGCCATCGTTAAGTGAATGGCGACAGCCGTATTTGTTATCATTCTTCGACTTAGTTACAGAGTCATTTACATTGATCGCAGGAACTTTCAACGAACCTTCTTTCAACATCTCCAAAAGGCGAAGCACGCCAGTCGTTGTCTCTTCGGTAATGCCGTGAATATTATCTAATAGCTGTGGATACTTTTCATGCACCATCCCCGTAAGGTCTCCGCCGTCGTCTAGGATCATGTTTACATCCCAAGGCTCGCCATCTTTCAGAATGGTTTGTTCTATGCACCATTCGCCTTCGTCTTCGGTCTGACCCTTCCAGGCGTAGACGGCGATTCCAGCAGCAGCGATGCACGCAGCCGCATGGTCTTGAGTTGAGAATATGTTGCAAGATGACCAGCGCACTTCCGCGCCGAGCTCTACAAGTGTTTCTATGAGCACGGCTGTCTGTACAGTCATGTGTATACAGCCCAGTATTTTCGCCGTGGCGAGTGGCTTCTGGCTAGAGTATTTATTGCGCAGAGTCATTAGTGCCGGCATCTCCGCCTCGGCCAATGTGACTTCGCGACGGCCGAAATCGGCCAGACTTATATCTGCTACTTTATAATCGTGTACTGATGAATCGTTCATTTCTAACTCCGTAGATGTTGTGTTATAGACCAGCTGCTGCTTTAAGAGCATCGGCCTTGTCTGTTTTTTCCCAGCTTAGGTCCAGATCTTCGCGGCCGAAGTGGCCGTAAGCTGCAGTGTCTTTATAGATAGGTCTAATCAGGTCTAACATTTTAATTAGGCCTTTCGGGCGTAGCTCAAAATGGTCGCGAATAAGCTCAACGATTTTCCCGTTGCTTACTTTGCTCGTACCGAATGTTTCAACACTGATAGACGTGGGCTCTGCTACACCGATCGCATAGGAGAGTTGAATCTCGCAGCGTTCGGCGATGCCTGCGGCAACGAGATTCTTTGCAACGTAGCGCGCCGCATAGGCAGCGGAGCGGTCAACTTTCGATGGATCTTTTCCGGAGAAGGCGCCGCCGCCGTGTCGTGCCATGCCGCCGTAGGTATCGACGATAATTTTTCTGCCAGTTAGTCCGCAATCACCATGAGGGCCGCCAATTACAAAGCGGCCGGTTGGATTGATAAAATACTTGGTGTCAGCATTGATCCAGGCCTCAGGAAGAACAGGCTTGATGATTTCTTCCATTACTGCTTCTTGTAAGTCTTTCAGTGATATCTCTTCCTTATGCTGTGTGGATAACACAACGGCATCGATAGCAACTGGCTTTCCGTCTTCGTAGCGGAATGTAATCTGGCTTTTCGCATCCGGCTGCAACCAAGAAAGGGTGCCATTTTTACGCACTTTAGAATGGCGCTTTACCAACAGATGTGAATAGGTAATTGGTGCCGGCATTAGCACATCTGTTTCATTCGTAGCGTAGCCAAACATTAACCCTTGATCGCCTGCGCCCTGCTCGTGATTCTCGGTATCGTCAACACCCATAGCGATATCGGGAGACTGCTTACCGATGCCGTTGAGTACGGCACAGGTGTTGCTATCGAAGCCACTCTCTGAATTGTTGTAGCCAATATCATTCACAACACCGCGAACGATGTTTTCGATATCCACATAGGCTTCTGTGGTAATTTCGCCAGCGACGATGACCATGCCAGTCTTGATCATGGTTTCGCAGGCTACGCGAGAACCTTTGTCTTGCTCTAGCAGAGCATCCAAGATTGCATCGGAGATTTGGTCTGCCATTTTATCTGGGTGACCCTCAGATACCGATTCGGATGTAAACAGTGATGATTCCACCATTAGTATTTCCTCAAAATGTGTAGTGATTGTTAATAGTTAAATTGTAAGTAGTAGTAAAGTTGAATAATTAAAAATCAGACATAATTTTTTTGAATGTTCGCATCTGAATTTGAAATCCATTGCGTAGCCCTAAATAGGAACTCTGTCGCTTCTCCAAGCCAGCCTTCTCGGCCCAGTGATCCAAGTCGGCTTCCTCGAAGCCAAGCCATAGATCGCCACATGATTCTCGAACCCAGTCTTGGTCGTGACTGCATAGCTCCACGATTAGTAGATAGCCATCGGAGTTGAGAAGTGCGGCGCTGTCTTTAAATGTCTTTGCAGGAGAAGAGATATGATGTAGCACCATGTCGAAAATAATCAGGTCGCTGCTAACGTCGGTTTTTCTGGCCACGGCTGTATCGCCAAGAATAAATTCTACGCCATTATGACCACAGTCAGTAATTGCGGCACGGGATTTATCCAGCATGTCTTTGGAATTGTCGAGCGCCGTTAAATTCTTGAAGCGCTGCGAAAGCTCAGTAAGCAGTTGGCCCTCGCCTGGGCCGACTTCCATTACTGCCGCCTTCTCACTTAATGCGAGACCATTGATCAGGTCGTGCAGACTGCTGGCATAGTCGTCATGCTCGACAATTAGCCCCTGCTTCTCACGAAACTTATTCGCGTTCTTGTTGAAAAAATTGAGAGAAAGCTGTGCTCGCTCCAATTGGATCTGCTTGATCTTCCTAAGCTGGGCGCTGGGAATCTGCAGGGAGTCGAGATTCTCAAAAACCGTCTTTTTGATATTGCCGTGAACATCATCCTCGCTCAGGAATGCGCGCCTATAGAAAATCGAGTTTCCCTCGCGGCGAGTGGAAACCAGATGGCTGGTAGCGAGAATCTTTAGGTGATGACTGAGTGCGGACTGTCGAATATCGAGAATACGGCATAGCTCCAATACCCCAAACGACTCATTTTTGAGCAGTCTCAGGATCTGCAGGCGCAGGTGGTCGGCTAGGGCCTTGTGCAGCGATGTGAGCGACTCTATCGGGCTTGGAGAGTCTGAGTTGCCGGCGGTCTTCAATGCAGTTGCAGCCATTCTGTGTACTCGAAGGTCTATACTAAAAGCTGCTAACTTAGCAGTATTGCAGGGCAATTTCAAATCTATATCAAAATATATTGATATAGATATCGATTCATAATTGGTCAACTTGAGTCCAATGCGAGTCAGATGAGAGCTTAATGAAAGCGAGTTGCTCGTTGTTGCTCTCAACTACCAATATATTGCCTCTTAGGGCGGCATAGATATGGCATATTCCATTCAGGTGCGGGAAAATAGCGGTCTTATAGAGACTCCTTGAAACACATCTGAATTTACCCAACTGCATGGCCAGTCGGCTAGCAGCAGGGGATGGAGTCTATCGCTTCGCCAACCATGGCAAACACGTAGCAACTGAAGGAATTTGATTGATGGCAGAACAAGCTGTGTCACGTAAACAGAGCGCCAACGCAATTCGTGCATTAAGCATGGATGCAGTACAGAAGGCCAAATCGGGTCACCCCGGTGCTCCCATGGGAATGGCAGACATAGCACAGGTGCTTTGGTGCGATTTCCTAAAGCACAATCCTGGCAATCCGAAGTGGTTTAACCGCGATCGATTCGTGCTATCCAATGGCCATGGCTCGATGCTGATCTATTCTCTGTTGCATCTGACAGGCTACGACCTGTCTATCGACGACCTGCAACAGTTCCGTCAGCTGGATTCCAAGACACCTGGTCACCCCGAATATGGCTATACACCTGGCGTAGAAACTACAACGGGGCCACTGGGTCAGGGGCTCGCCAACGGGGTAGGAATGGCAATTGCTGAGAAGACCCTCGGCGCACAATTTAACCGCGAGGGCCATGAAGTCGTCGATCACAATACCTATGTATTTGTTGGTGATGGCTGTCTGATGGAAGGCATCTCGCACGAGGTCTGTTCCCTTGCCGGCACGCTGAACCTAGGCAAGCTGATCGTGTTTTATGATGACAACGGAATTTCTATTGATGGAGAGGTTCAGGAGTGGTTCGCAGATGACACCGGTAAGCGGTTCGACGCCTATGGTTGGCAGGTATTGTCAGTAGATGGACACGACCCAGAAGCAATTAGCGATGCCATCAAACAAGGCTTAAGTGATACCGCACGGCCGACTCTGATTAGCTGCAAGACAATTATTGGTTTTGGCTCTCCGAAAAAACAAGGGACGAATGGGATTCATGGGTCGCCTCTGGGCGATGAAGAGGTAGCAGCTACCAGAGAAGCTCTGGATTGGCCACATGCTCCTTTCGTGATACCTCAAGAAATCAAGCAAGCCTGGGATGCGACAGAACAAGGATTCATTGCCGAGTCCGCCTGGAAAGAGAAACTAGTCATCTATGAGGAAGAGTATCCAGAGCTTGCTATGGAATTGGTACGCAGATTGAAGGGCCAGCTGCCGAGCTATTTCAGCGCGATGGCGGATGAATATATCGCCAAATGTCAGCTTAGCGACGACAATATTCCAAGCCGCAAAGCTTCGCAAAATTCTATAGAAGCCTACGCTGCACTGCTACCTGAACTAATTGGTGGCTCCGCCGATTTGACTGGGTCCAACCTAACGAACTGGTCTGGTAGTTCTGCGATCTCGCAGAAGGCTGACGGAAACTATATCTACTACGGCGTTAGAGAATTTGGAATGAGTGCAATCGCTACAGGTATGGCGCTGCATGGTGGGTTCATTCCCTATACCGCAACATTCTTGATTTTCATGGAATACGCTCGCAATGCGGTCAGAATGTCGGCGCTAATGAAGCAGCAGAGTATATTCGTCTATACACACGACTCTATCGGACAGGGCGAGGATGGACCAACTCACCAACCGATTGAGCAACTCGCAAACCTTCGCACTACACCTAACATGTCGGTGTGGCGTCCCTGTGACAATGTAGAATCTGCCGTAGCCTGGAAGGCCGCGATCGAAAAGCAGAACGGGCCTACAAGCCTAGTTTTCTCCCGGCAGAATTTGCCGCATCAAGCGCGTAGCGATGAACAAGTTCAGGCTATCTCACGTGGCGCCTATATTCTTAAGGACTGTGAGGGAGAGCCGTCAGTAATCGTCTTGGCCACGGGCTCGGAAGTTTCCATAAGCCTAGCTGCGGTGGAAAGTCTGCAGGGTGAAGGTGTGAAGGCTCGACTCGTATCAATTCCCTGCGTCGATGTATTTGAAGCACAAGATGCAGAATATCGGGAGCAGGTATTACCAAATGCGGTACGCCATCGCGTAGCCGTGGAAGCTGCCGGAGTCGATTACTGGCATAAGCTAGTAGGCCTCGATGGCAAAGTAATCGGTATGCGCACGTTCGGCGAATCTGCACCAGGGTCTGTATTAATGGAGCACTTTGGCTTCACGGCTGAGAATATAGTTGCCACCGTGAAATCTTTCGGCTCGTGATTCTATACGCAACAAAAAGTCGGCTAGTTCTCTAGGCTCGGTAAACACAGATGACTTATCGTATAGCAATTAACGGATACGGCCGCATAGGCCGCTGTGTGCTGCGTGCTTTTTATGAATCAACTGACTATGCCGACTTACGACTCGTTGCGATCAACGATCTTGCCGACATCGCAAATCTGTCCCATCTCACTCGTTATGACAGCACCCATGGTCGCTTTCCGGGAACAGTCGAAACGAGTAATGTGGGATCTGTAAAAAAATTGATCGTGAATGGCGATGAGATTCGCGTATTTAACGAGCCGGACGTTGGTAAGCTTCCTTGGTCTGATCTCGATGTTGATTTGGTTATGGAATGTAGCGGCGCATTTAAAGATCGTGCAACTGCTGCGTTACACATTACTGGTGGCGCCAAAAAAGTACTGTTCTCGCAACCAGCCGAGAGCGATGTCGATGCCACTCTGGTTTTTGGTACCAATCACACAACATTGAAGCCAGATGCTGAAATAATATCCAACGCGTCCTGCACTACGAATTGCATCGTACCGGTGTTGAAGGCAATAAATGAAACATTTAAAATCGAGTCGGGCGCCATTACGACAATTCACTCCGCGATGAACGATCAACCAGTAATCGACAGTTATCATGATGATGATCTGCGTAAGACGCGAAGCGCAATGCAATCGATAATTCCCGTCGACACAGCTCTGGCTAAGGGCATTGAAAGAATTCTTCCCGAGCTAACTGGATTACTCGAAGCGCAGGCAATTCGGGTTCCAACGTTGAATGTTTCTCTTATGGACCTAACTTTATACGTAGCCTGTACTACCAATGTAGAGGAAGTGAATCAAGCGATTCGCGAGGCCAGCGCAAGCTTGCCTGCGAATGTGCTGGGTTTCACCGATGAGCCGCTCGCATCTTGCGATTTCAATCACGATCCGCGTTCGGCAATCGTCGACATGAATCAGACAAGTGTGGCGAACGGCAAACTGATTAAGCTATTCGTCTGGTTCGATAATGAGTGGGCGTACGCAAACAGGATGCTGGATGTAGCTAAGTATATGAGCTCAAATAAATGAACAAGCCGTTACAGCTTTTACCTGGAATTAGTCGCTAATGTCATTCCTACGCATGGATCAACAGAATCTCGAAGGAAAGAGGGTTCTTATACGTGAGGACCTGAACGTTGCCATTATTGATGGGGTGATTAGCAACGACACCAGAATCAGAGCGGCACTGCCTACTATCGAAATGGCCAGAGCAACAGGTGCAGAAGTAATCATAATGTCGCATCTAGGCAGACCGGTTGAGGCGAAGCCGATCGAGGAACAGGATGAATTTTCGATGCAGCCGGTGGCCGATAGGCTAGCAAAGTTGCTCGATTGTGATGTCGAGGTCAATCGCGACTATCTATCTAAGACTCCTGTTAGCCGTGGCTCTGGCAGCGTTACACTATTGGAAAATGTGCGCATTAACGCCGGCGAAAAGGCAAATGATGATGTCCTAGCTAAAAGGTATGCGGCACTGTGCGATGTATTCGTAATGGATGCCTTCGGTACCGCACATCGCGCACAAGCCAGCACCCATGGTGTTGCGAAGCACGCGCTTATCGCCTGCGCGGGCCCGCTACTCGCCAGCGAGCTTGACGCCCTTGAACGCTCTCTCAAGAATCCAGAAAGGCCCATGTTAGCGATAGTGGGAGGAGCAAAGGTCTCAAGCAAACTGGAAGTGCTCAAGAATCTATCGACCGTAGTTGATCAGCTCATCGTAGGTGGTGGCATAGCGAATACTTTTCTAGCGGCAGCTGGTGTAAATGTGGGCAAGTCATTGTTTGAGTCCGATCTTGTCGACACAGCTAAAGCATTGATGGAGTCAACTTCCATTCCTATGCCGACTGACGTCATTGTTGCAAAAGAATTCGACGTGAATGCGGTCGCGGTAACGAAGCTGGTCATCGATATCGAAGACGATGACATGATCCTAGATATAGGGCCGGCAACGGCGATGCACTTCGCGGAAATTATCGGTAGTATGAAAACGATAATCTGGAATGGGCCAGTTGGCGTATTCGAGTTCGAACAATTCTCAAACGGTACGCAGGCGGTTGCGAAAGCGATAGCAGATAGTGCTGGGTTTTCAATCGCAGGCGGTGGAGAAACCATCGCGGCGATAGATAAATACGCAATTACAGATAAGGTCTCCTACATCTCAACTGGAGGCGGTGCTTTTCTAGAATACGTACAGGGGGCTGTTTTGCCCGCGGTAGAAATTCTGGAGAAAAGAGCCAGCGAGGGTTAGTTTTATCCTACGGAATTTGAATTTACAAATTTACTGACAAAGAATAAACAAGAGAACAGAGGACGAATCATGGCACTAATTAGTCTAAGACAATTGTTAGATCACGCTGCAGAACATAGTTACGGTGTTCCGGCTTTCAATGTAAATAATCTTGAACAGATTCGCGCAATTATGGAAGCTGCAGATGAGGCGAACAGCCCAGTCATTCTCCAGGCTTCTGCAGGTGCTCGAAAATACGCCGGATCGAATTTTCTGAAACATCTTATTCAGGCCGCGATCGAAGAATTTCCGCATATACCTATAGTTATGCATCAGGATCATGGCGTCTCGCCTGCAGTATGCCAGCGTTCCATTCAACTAGGTTTTTCATCGGTGATGATGGACGGATCGCTAGGAGAAGATGGTAAGACACCTATGGATTTCGATTATAATGCCAGCGTCACTAAGACTACGGTCGACATGGCGCACGCCTGCGGTGTATCGGTGGAGGGTGAGATTGGTTGTCTCGGTTCGCTTGAGACGGGCTTGGCCGGAGATGAAGATGGAAGCGGTGCAGAGGGTCAGTTAACTATGGCGCAGATGTTAACCTCTGTAGAGGAGGCTTCAGACTTTGTAGACGCGACGGGCGTTGATGCCTTGGCGATAGCGGTAGGCACTAGTCACGGGGCATATAAATTTAGCCGCCCGCCAACGGGAGACATCCTGGCGATAGGCAGAATAAAAGAGATTCATGCGAAGATTCCGAACACGCATTTAGTAATGCATGGGTCTTCCTCAGTGCCGCAGGAATGGCTGGCGATTATTAATGAGTTTGGTGGCGAAATTCCAGAGACGTATGGTGTGCCCGTCGAAGAAATTCAGGAAGGCATTAAGCATGGCGTACGTAAAGTGAACATCGATACAGACCTACGCCTCGCGTCTACAGGTGCCACGCGTAAATTTCTCGCCGAAAACAAGTCTGAATTTGATCCGAGAAAATTCCTAATCCCAACAATGGACGCGATGAAGTCCATTGTTCTTGCAAGACTTGAGGCGTTCGGTACCGCTGGTCAGATTTCCAATATCAAGAAAGTCTACAACCTAGAACAGATGGCCGATCGCTATTCCAAATAGCCGATAGCTGACGAGCGAGTTGCTAAGCGAAAGCCCGAAGTTTGCGCGAAGGGGAATGAGAGCGGATGTTCAGCAAAGCTAAGGCTAACCAACTTCGAGGAAACTTGGAGAGCATGAAATTCTTGCAGAGTGGCGGCGAATCGAGTTTCGAGCTCGGCGCTGCGGCAGCGCAGGGCTATGCCGCCTATAAACAGTACTATGGTCTTAATTTTTCCGAACTGAATCTAGAGCTAAAGTCTGCGAGATCGACTAGCGGAACTTTTTCTAGCGGAGGATATGAACTAGTTTGCCAGCACTTCCTACCTTCAACACAGACGCCTCGCAAGACGGCTTTTTTGCTACACGGCTATTTCGACCACACTGGCTTATATCGTCATTTGATAGAGCATTTGCTTAAGCGTGACATAGCCGTAGTTATCTTCGATTTGCCTGGCCATGGACTATCCAGCGGCGCGACGGCTAGTATAAGTTCATTCCACGAATACAGCGCTGCGCTTGTAGAGTGTCTAGTGCTCGCTAAACAGCAGCAGGTTGCAACGCCGTGGATTGCGATAGGTCAAAGTACCGGCTCAGCAATCATTATGGATGCTCTATTGGAGAAGAAGTTGGAGACGGGGGACGCGAAGCAATTTTTGCTGCAAGACTTTATTCTTCTTGGGCCGCTGCTTAGGCCGAGGCAATGGCTGCGTTCAAAGATCCTGTTCAGCCTGAGCAGATTATTTGCCGCAGCAACTCCGCGAAAATTTAGCAAGAATAGTCATGATGCCGAGTTTCTTGAATTCCTAAAGAATAAAGACGAGCTACAGAGCAGGACTCTTCCCCGGGATTGGGTTCTGGCAATGATGGATTACATCAATCGATTTGAGGCATCGCCCTGCCATGAGCAATCTTTGCAGTTAATTCAAGGCAGGGGAGACGGCACTGTTGAATGGGAAAAGAATATTCCTAAAATATTAGAGAAGTTTCCAGGTTCAAAGGTTCATTGGGTGGATGAGGCTAGGCATCACCTTGTCAACGAAGCAGCGCCCTATCGTGAGCAAGTCTTTGCACTCATAGATCAAATTTCAGAGGCATCGACGCTAGAATAAGACTCTACAGCGAATAGTACCTGGTACCTGATTCAACTTCTGCAGCGCCACTTCGCTATATTGCACGTCGATATCCATCACCACATAACCTACGTGTTCATTAGTCTGCAGATACTGCGAGCTGATATTGATACTAGTGCCTGAGAATACATTGTTTATCTCGGCTAGCACGCCAGGGATGTTCTTATGAATATGCAAGAGGCGATGCTTTCCTAGGTGTGCAGGCAGCGTTACTGCTGGGAAATTTACTGAGGCAAAACTGGATCCATTGTCGCTATACGTAACAAGTTTCTCGGCGACCTCGATTCCTATATTTTCCTGTGCCTCCATAGTACTTCCACCTACATGGGGCGTAATAATACAGTTATCGAATTGACGTAGTGGCGAAATAAATTCTTCGGCATTGGACTTCGGCTCCTGCGGATAGACATCGATTGCGGCGCCGGCCAGGGCCTTGCTCTCTAGTGCGCTAGACAGCGCATCGATATCAACTACAGAGCCGCGGGATGCATTGATCAATATCGATTCAGGCTTCATCCAGCTTATCTGCTTGGCTCCGATCATGTTTTGAGTCTGCGGTGTTTCTGGTACATGCAGGCTGACAACGTCGCACTCACGCATTAGCTCCTCGAGCGACTCCATCTGTACCGCATTACCTAGAGGCAGCTTGGTCACTACGTCGTATAGGTAGACCTTCATGCCCATAGATTCGGCAAGCACACTCAGTTGCGAGCCAATATTGCCATAGCCGACGATGCCGAGTTTCTTTCCACGTGTTTCGAAGGAACCTTTTGCAGCCTTCTGCCAAACGCCCCGATGCAGGAGGGCATTTTTTTCTGGAATGCCGCGGAGTAACAAGATTGACTGGCCTATGACTAACTCAGCTACACTACGTGTGTTAGAGAAAGGCGCATTGAAGACGGGTATGCCACGTACCAGCGCCGCATCCAGATCGACCTGGTTCGTTCCTATACAGAAGCAACCGACAGCCTGTAGTTTGTTGGACGCCGCAAACACGGGCTCTGTAAGTTGGGTGCGTGAGCGAATGCCAACGAAATGTGCGTCGGCGATTCTTTCCGCTAACTCGTCCCCCTCGAGTGAAGTTTTCAGGGCTTCAATATTCTCATAGCCTGACTTTTTCAGTGTATTGATAGCGCTCTGGTGAACGCCTTCCAATAGCAGAAACTTAATTTTCCGCTTTTCTAAGGATTTTGGATTCATAGGGTTAGATTCGTAAGTTGAGATTAATAGACAAGGGCTTCTATTCTGGGTGCTAGCCGAGTGTAGATTACGGAAGTTCCAGGACTTGTGTATGCCATGAAGGCTGTGTTTAGACTATCGCAGCGATGCTCAAAAAGCTGGCGTATGGTAACATATTCTGCTTTTGCTATGCGCCCAACCGCGTATTAATTTCTAAACCCAGCAGCGACGAAGTAAAGGATAGCTACATGAATTGCGGTAAATCAGAACTATTGGAGAAGCTAGTAGGGATCGTAGGTGCAAGCTGGGTTAAGACCGACACTGACGACCTTCAGAATTACGGTAAAGATTGGACTAAAGCCTATCCAGCAAACCCCGTGGCTGTCGTGCTGCCTAGCGATACTGAAGAAGTGATTGCACTTGTTCAGCTGGCAAACCTTCATGAAATTGCCCTGGTACCGTCTGGCGGTCGCACGGGTCTGAGTGGCGCGGCGGTAGCCTCAAATGAGGAGCTGGTCGTTGCCTTCGATCGGATGAATAAGATTTTCGGTTTCAACCCCGCTGATAGGCAAGTTATTTGCGAACCCGGCGTAGTCACTGAACAGCTACAGCAGTATGCAGAAAGCGAAGGCCTTTTTTACCCTGTCGACTTTGCGTCTTCGGGCTCCAGCCAGCTAGGCGGAAATGTCTCGACCAATGCCGGCGGTATAAAAGTTATTCGCTATGGCATGACTCGTGAGTGGGTGAAAGGAATGAAGGTGGTTACCGGGGGTGGTGAGCTTCTCGATCTAAACCGCGGCTTGAGTAAGAATGCGACTGGTTATGATTTCCGGCATCTCTTTACTGGAGCAGAAGGAACTCTTGGTTTCATAGTTGAGTTAACAGTCGCTCTTACCAACAAGCCCAAAGACCCAACTGTCTTGGTTCTGGGTGTGGAAAAGATGGAACTCATCATGCAAGTACTACAGGCATTTCAGGGCAAGCTCGATCTTACTGCCTTCGAGTTCTTTTCAGAGAAGGCGCTTAAGCACGTCATCGAAGAAAAACAACTACAGCGACCGTTTGATACTCAATCCGATTTCTATGCACTAGTCGAGTTTGAAAATCATTCTGAGCAGGATATGGAAACTGCCATGCATTTGTTCGAGACTTGTGTCGAAGAAGGCTGGATCGTGGACGGCGCTATTAGTCAGAACAGCACTCAGGCAAATAATCTTTGGCGGCTGCGGGAAGACATATCGGAAACTATTTCAAAATTTACACCCTACAAAAATGACATCTCCGTAAAAGTCTCTAAAGTTCCTGAATTCTTACTCGAAGTTGACAGTTTGGTCACATCTGCCTATCCCGATTTCGAGATCATTTGGTTCGGTCACATCGGCGACGGAAATATTCATTTAAATATATTGAAACCAGATGCCTTAGCGGCGGAAACATTTTTCGAAGAGTGCGCAAAGGTTTCCCACCTGGTTTTCGAAATTGTAGAAAAACACGGCGGAAGTATTTCTGCCGAGCACGGTGTTGGTTTGTTAAAGAAGCCATTTTTGCACTACTCACGTAGTGCAGCAGAAATCGCCTATATGAAATCGATAAAGAAAATATTCGATCCGAAGAATATTATGAATCCAGGAAAGATTTTCGATTAGTAAATTTTTCGATTCAAATATTGATGTAGCTATTGATATAACTATGATGCCGCCATACAGCTTGTTTACCCCTCCAGATAATGAGTGAGAAGCCCAAGCTAACCTTCAAAAAGACGTTACAATTTGCGACATTTAGCAATTCCATCTACGAATTGATAGGTATACACTGGGTATTCGGTCGAATTTTCGCCGACGGATTGCTTTGATTAGTGATTCGATTTCTAAAATTTTTAAGTACGAGAACTAGTATGTCAGATTCAGTTGAGGGTACCGTTAAGTGGTTTAATGACGAGAAGGGATTCGGATTCATAGAGCAGGAAGGCGGTAAGGATGTATTCGTACATTTCAGCGCTATCAATGGCTCAGGAAGAAAAACTCTTCATGAAGGTCAGAAAGTAACCATGGATGTAACCCAAGGCCAAAAAGGCCCTCAGGCAGAGAACGTAAACCCAATTTAGTAAGGTCTTAAATGACTTCCTATAACTGGACTAACCGTCAATAATTGCTGGTATAAGAAAAGAAAGCGAGCACTAGTTCTAGGTTTTTGTCTTGATACGAATTAGGACTTTAACTATCTAAAGATCGATATTCTAAACGCTTTCTATTTCTTCAAAGCAATTGGCCGCACTTTCTTTTATCTTCAGGGCAGGTATGTCTTGACCCCTGCGCTTGTTCCTAACAACAAGCGGTTAGCCCCTCGTTCCGCGAAAAGCCCATTACAAACCACACCTGTTATCTGGTTAAGTTGAGTTTCCAGCTTTCTCGGATCGAGAATTTTTAGATTGTAGATATCGAGGATATTATTACCGTTGTCGGTTACACACCCTTCCCTATAGACAGGGTCACCGCCAAGTTTCACTATCTCTCTGGCGACATAGCTGCGCGCCATTGGAATAACCTCTACAGGTAAGGGGAAATTACCTAGTACTGACACCATTTTCGATTCGTCGGCGATGCACACAAATTCTTCGGATGCGGCCGCGATAATTTTCTCGCGTGTTAACGCGGCTCCTCCCCCTTTGATAAGTTGTAAGTGTTCATTGGTCTCATCGGCGCCATCAACATAGACACGCAAAGTTCCAGCACTATTTAAGTCCAGCACAGGTATGTTGAGTTCTTTTAGTCGCCTGGCGGATTCTTCAGAACTAGCGACAGTGGCGTATACCTTGTGTTGAATTTTACCGAGTTCCGCGATAAATAGATTCGCCGTGGATCCGGTACCTACACCGATAACGGTGTCTTTCTCCAGCAACGATTCGACATATTCAAAGGCGGTTCGTGCTACGGCTTGCTTAAGCTCATCTTGTGTCATACTAACCCTCGTTCATTTTATGCGTGTGTGGAAGCAACTGCCCTAGCAGCTGACCCATTGCAACACCAGAAGTGGCTTCTAGTGAGGATTCAAATTCCATAGTGCCGTGTGGAAACAATACGATTGCGGTGGAACCAAGGCGGAATCTTCCTAACTCGCCGCCCAATGGAAGTTCCACTGCCGGAGCGTGATTCGTATAATCGGTCTCGATGATCTCGCGTTTCCCGGCGGTTGGACAAACCTCTCCTGCCCAGACTGTGTCTATTCCGGCGACAATCATCGCGCCAACCAATATGACCGCCATCGGACCAACCTCTGTATCGAACAGGCAGATGAGCCGCTCATTTCTTGCGAACAAATTTGGGACAGAGTCGGCTGTTATTTGATTGACCGAAAACAGTTTACCTGGCACATAGACAGTCTTCTTCAAAACCCCAGCCATTGGCATATGGACACGATGATAGTCTCTAGGCGAGAGATATATTGTGGCGAATTTGCCTGACCGAAATAGTTCTGCCATCTGTGTGTCACCGGCAAGCAGACTCTCGCAGCTATAGTGTCTTCCCTTTGCCTGCAGAAGATTACCGTCCGTTATACCGCCCAGCTGACTAACCGTGCCATCGGCAGGACAAACTATCGCACCTTGCACATTGGCAAGTGGCCTAGCGTCAGCCTGTAATTCCCGAGTAAAGAAAGCATTGAAGTTCTCAAACTTATCTACTTCTTGGATTTTCGCCTGACTCAGGTCAACTTTGTAGCGCTTGATAAAGGCGCGAATAAATAGCTTACGCAATAGTTGGTTCTGCGCTAATACACCCACACCTCGAGACACTAGATGATGAGGTAAGAGATACTGAAACAATATAAATAGACGCGACATAAAAATCTTCAATTAGTAAATATTTCTGTTAGTTACTTCTACTATCTATTTTTCGATTGGTACGTCTGGATCGTTTCCCCACTCAGACCATGAGCCATCGTAAGCCTTTATGTCATAACCGAGCGCTTTACCTGCAAGATAGGTTAAGCCCGAGCGATGGTGAGTCTGACAATGCGTAATTACCTTTTTGTCTTTGCTTATGCCTAGTTCATTGAGTTGCCGTTCTATTTCAGGCAAGGGTTTAAGACGTAAGTCGTTCTCTCTGTCTTGGAGGTCCAGCCAGTTAAGATTTGCGGCGCCTGGAATATGTCCATTTCGCAGCGCAGTCACCTTGGTTCCATTGAATTCCTCAAGGGCTCTGGCATCCCAAACGACGTATTCAATATCATCAATGCTAGCTAGCACATCATCTTTGGATACGAGCAGCTCCTCGTGAATACTTGCTGCGAAGTTTGTAGGCTCTGGCATCGAATAGTTAGTCGACATATTCGATAGGGGGAAGCCCAACTTTAGCCAGGCACTAAGTCCGCCGTCAAGATACGAATAATTTTTGTGACCAATGATATCTAGTGTCCATATCAATCTGCCAGCCCATCCTCCACCTTCATCGTCATAAACAACGACGTGCTTATCACAGCTCAAGCCAATCCTCGAAAAGAGTGTATCTAGTTTTTCCCTAGTTGGTAATTTGCCAACGGCGGGTTTTATGCCACTCATCAGTTCAGCAGGTTCAACCAAAACCGAACCAGGTATGTAATGAGTGTTAAACACGGCCTGCTGCACGACAGCGACTAGCAGAATGTCGTTATGAGCCAGTGATTTGCTAAACGACTCTGGGGAAATTATGAGGGGTAGCGTAGCCATTCTTCTATATCTCTCGTCACTATTTCTAAACGCTGCAAAACGGATAGGGTGTTCTTAGACTTTTGCATCTAGTATCAATCTAGTTCATTTAGCCTAGCTCATTCAAGGAATCGATAATGCGAAAATAGCTCTCTACTCGTTCGGCACCAATCTGACCGGCCTCCAAGGCAGCCTGGAGTGCACAACCGGGTTCATGTCTATGTGAGCAATCCCTGAACTTGCAGGAGCCAGCAAACGGGCGAAATTCTATAAACCCCTCAAATACTTGCTGCTCATCTATGTGCCCAAGACCGAATTCCCGAATCCCAGGTGAATCTATCAGATCGAACCCGGGCATATGATACAGGGAAGAGGTCGTCGTAGTGTGCGTACCCCGATCCCAAGTCTCAGACAGTGGAGCCACGTCGGCTAGCTTGCCGCTACTCAGTTTGTTAAGCAAAGAGGATTTGCCTACACCGGACTGTCCTACCAAAATTGTGGTCTGAGAGGCTAAGACCTGTTCAAGTTCGAGCATGCCGCGCCCATCTTCAGCAGACACCTTGTATACAGGATAGCCAATATCTCTATAAGTTGACAACATATTGTCCAGCTCGGCCAATTCTTCCTGATTTAGCAGGTCTAGCTTGTTCAATACCAATACAGCGGTCAGCTGCAGTTGTTCGATGGCCACAAGATAGCGATCTATAAGGCTTACATGAGGGGTTGGAGAAGATGCAAACACGACGAGCACTATATCTATATTGGCAGCCATAGCCTTGAATTGCCCTTCTGGGCTAGGGCGGCCAAAGAAATTTCGTCGTTGACCTAAAGCTAGAACCACACCGCCATCAGCGCCATCATCAGACCAAACCACCAGATCACCCGTAACCAGCCTAGGCAGGTTCGATCTTTGTGTGCACCGAATGAGACGGCCCTCATCCTCTGTGAGAAGAGACTCAACATCCACATGTTGCCCGTAGTGGCTAATAATTCGGCCATTGCATTTTTCGAGCGAGGTTTGGGCATCGACGGAGTCAGTTTCATCAAAGCCCAATTCCTTGCGCTGGTTCTGAGAAATCCTAGCCAGTTGGTGTTTGCTTAGTCTTCTTTTACTCATCGACAGGCGGTTACTAGCATCATGGTGTCGGCAACTAATTCCGAATTAACAGTGGATAAGATTATTGCATATTCCACATCGGGAAGCTTTGCTACAATCGGCATGCGTTAGAAAACTTCACGACTTAATGATCGAACTCCTCTATTGCAAATCTCGCGGGAAATCGGAATGAATAATAATTTGAATCTAATTTGGCTAGATCTGGAAATGACAGGCTTAAAGCCAGAGTCAGATCGCATTATTGAAATCGCAACCCTGGTTACAGATGCCAATCTCAACATTCTCGCCGAGGGACCGGTGCTTGCTATTAAGCAACCCAATGCGGCATTAGATGCTATGGATGATTGGAATCAAAAACATCATGGCGCTTCAGGTTTGATAGAGCGTGTAAAGAACAGTGACGTCGATGAAGAGGAGGCGACCCGGCAGACGATAGAATTTCTGTCTCAGTATTCCCCGAAGAACGGATCACCAATGTGCGGTAATAGTATCTGTCAGGATCGCAGGTTCATGGCGAACTACATGCCAGAGTTAGAAAACTATTTCCATTATCGAAATTTGGACGTGAGTTCTGTCAAAGAACTCGTACGACGTTGGAAACCAGAAATTTTAACGGGCTTAGTAAAACAGGGAGCCCATCAGGCAATGGAAGATATTAGGGACTCTGTTGCCGAGCTAAAATATTACAGAGAGCATTTTATCGACGCTTAGGGATAAACCGCTAAGGTTTATGTTGCAGTAATGCCCATTCAATATGCTCGTTTACCATATCTGAGACATTGTTCAATCGCGCGCGTAGCGCTAGATCAATTTCTTTCGAGCTTGGCGTATTCCCGAGAGCGACCGCAATATTTCGTAGCCAGCAGTCGTAGCCGATTCTACGAATAGCTGAACCTTCAGTTCGTTTTAAAAATTCTTGTTCGGACCAGCCAAATAGATCTACCAGCTGCGCATCGTCTAGGCTATGCCTAGGCGTAAAGTCTTTCTCCTCTGTTGGCTTAGAAAATTTATTCCATGGGCAGACGAGCTGACAGTCGTCACAGCCATAGATGCGGTTTCCCATAGGTTTTCTAAACTCTACTGGAATCGAAGTGCGTAATTCGATTGTTAGGTAAGAGATGCAACGCGTGGCGTCCAATTGGTTGGGTTTCACGAAGGCGTTTGTTGGACAAATATCGAGGCAGGCAGAACAGCTGCCGCAATGATCGGACACTTTCTCATCAACAGGTAGAGGCAGGTCAGTAAATAGCTCACCCAGGAAGAACCAAGATCCTGCCTGCTTGTTGATGAGCATCGTGTTCTTACCGATCCAGCCCATTCCAGATTTCTCGGCGAGTGCGCGTTCAAGCACGGGCGCGCTATCTACGAAGGTGCGATAGCCAAATGGCCCCGCAACGTCTTGAATTCTTCGAGCGAACTTCTGCAGTCGCTTGCGAATCAACTTGTGATAGTCGCGGCCCCTCGCATAACGTGAAACATAGGCTTTACCAGTGTTCTTCATGGAGTCGAGAGAATCTTCCGAATCTACTGCATAATCCATGCGCACGCAGACAACGCGGATGGTACCGGGAACTAGTTGTTCAGGATGGCAGCGCTTTTCGTGATTCTCCGCCATATAGGACATGGCGCCGTGATAGTTTCTTTCTATCCAATCTTCTAAGTGGTGCTCGTACTTACTCAGGTCGATATCTGTAATTCTTACTTCTTGAAAGCCAAGCTTGACGCCCCAGTTTTTAATGTCAGCGGCAAGTTTTTTGAAATCGATATCGGTCATTTAAAAGCTCTTACTCAGAGTTCGCAGAGAATTTTAGCAGCCTGTTGCAAGGTGCTATCGTCTTTGCAAAAGCAGAAACGAATAGTTTTTGTTGCAGGTGGCGATTCATAAAACGGAGCTAATGGGATGGCGGCCACACCTATCTCTTGAGTTAGATAGTTTGCAAATTCCACATCACTCTTATCGCTTATTGCACTATAGTCCACTAGTTGAAAGTAGGTGCCCTTGGAGGGGGTAAATTTCAATCTAGATGGCGTAATCAGCTTGCAGAACGAGTCTCTCTTCTGTTCATAGAAATCTGGTAGCTCGCGCGTATGCTCAGGGCACTCCGCCATAAAGTCTGCGATAGCATACTGAACAAAGCTGGAAGTAGTAAAAGTAACGTATTGGTGAATCTTACGAAATTCTGTCGTTAGTGCTTCTGGCGCGACACAGTAGGCAAGCTTCCAGCCGGTAGCGTGATAGGTTTTTCCAAAGGAAAAAACGGCAAAGCTTTTCGCGCGCAATTCCTCATGCCGCAATACGCTCTCGTGCTTTACTCCATCAAAGACCATGTGTTCATAGACTTCATCGGAGAGAATCAAAATGTCATAGTCTCGAATGAGCGCGGCGAGTTTATCGTAGTCAGCCTTGTGCAATATACTACCGCAAGGATTGTGGGGTGAATTGATAATGATGAGCCGGGTATTAAGGTTTATAACTTGTTCTAAGCGGTCCCAGTCTATGCCGTAGTCAGGAAGCGTAAGTGGAACATGAATCGTCTTACCGCCCGCCAGAAGCACGGCCGGCTCGTAAGAATCGTAAGCGGGATCGAAAACGATAACCTCATCGCCTGCTGCTACGACAGCTTGAACCGCATCGAATAATGCTTCGGTGGCGCCAGAGGTAACTGTCACTTGCGTTTCCGGGTCGACATCGCAGCCGTAGTAGTCCTTTACCTTGTTAGTAATTTGCTGCCGTAGTGAGGGAATACCAGCCATTGGTGGGTACTGATTCTTGCGGTCGTTCAGGTGTTGGACGACCAATTCTCGCAGTCGCTGGGGACAATCGAAATCTGGAAAGCCCTGGGAAAGATTTATAGCACCATAGTCTTGCGCCATCTTTGACATGACTGTGAAGATGGTGGTTCCGATTTTGGGTAGTTTGCTTTGCAAAACATTCACCTCAATGAACTGGCAATCTATTCTAACTGATTGCCTAGCCCAAGTGATATCGGACAGAGGTGGGGGAGCTAGGAAATT
This sequence comes from Pseudomonadota bacterium, assembly GCA_027592275.1. Classification (GTDB taxonomy): domain Bacteria; phylum Pseudomonadota; class Gammaproteobacteria; order Pseudomonadales; family Pseudohongiellaceae; genus UBA9145. The sequence continues at coordinate 77,904 of JAQCKF010000009.1, read as the reverse complement.
GGGTCTGACAGACCAAAGTAGGACAGCATTTAGCTAAATAAACACTGCCTTCGTCAGCTGGTACTCGAGAAGACTACCTTACAGCTGCAGCCACTCGTTCAGATCGATAATGTCCTGTGGCGTCAATATTCCAGCAACCTGCCTTAGGATTAAAGTGTCTAGAACATAATTATAGCGAGCGTCGGCATACTGGCGCAGTGCGCGATAGAGGTTTTCTCTTGCGCGTAAAACTTCAACGATGTTACGTGTGCCAACTTCGGCACCGAGCTCCGTTGCATCCAGCGCACTCTGCGCGGAAGTAATCGACTGCTGTCGCTGTCCGATAACTAGAACATCTGTGTTTACGCGGCGATAAGCATTGCGGATATTCTGAGTAAGCTGACGCTCTGTGAGATTTAGAGATTCCTGGGCGGAGATCACATTGTACTCTGCGGCCCGTCTTCTGGAGTGAAATGCGCCGCCAGAGTAAATTGGAATAGTTAGGTTCAGCGATAGGGAGGTGCGATCGAAGGCACCGCCGCCAATTTGAATTCCCTGACTAACGATTGGAGCAGTCACGTTGTGGTTCCAGCCACCAGAAAAATCGATGGTAGGTAGACGATCCGATTTTCTCGCCTTCAAGTTCTTGCGCGAGGCTTCTAGGTTGTATTCAGCGGCCGCGATAAAGAGGCTGCTGTTCTCCGCCTCGTTCTCCCACTCATCTAGGCTGCCATCGACCTGCACTATGGGAAAGTCTTCGCGCAAGACATCGATAGAAGGGTGCGCCTGACCTGTAATGGCTTCTAGTGCTTCATAGCGAGCTTGCAGTAGATCTTGCTGCAGAAACGTAGTGTTTCGCGCCAGATCATAGGCTGCTTGGCTGTCGAAGACGTCGGTAATGGCAACCAGGCCAACCTCTTCACGTTGCCTAGTTTGCTCCAGCGAGCGCAGAGCGGCTTCCTCTTCCTGCACATTGGTGTCTAGCATGTCGACAGCGCGTAGCACGTCAAAATAGGCAGTGGCGACACGCATTATCAGGTCTTGCTCTTGGGCAGCTAAATTTACCGCACCAGCCTTATCCCGCGCCTTTGCGCTCTGGAAACTGTACCAGTTAGCCAGATTCAAGACGCTCTGTGTGAGGTTCATTCCCCAACCGTGGTTGTTAATGCCCGGCCTGAAACTGTGGTCGTTAGCCACACGAGCCAGGGCTGTTTCACCCGTAACGGGGTTGGTGACATTGGTATAGATTGAGTCGGTCGGGCCACTTGTTAGGCGAGTGGTAGCTCCACCGGCACCGATAGAGGGCAGCAGTGTAGAGCGGCTCTGAATCATGCTTTCACGATTCTCACGATAGCTGGCTTCGGCCTGCCGCAGCGTGGGATCATTTTTCAGAGCTAACTGCAGTATAGACAGCAGATCGTCGCCGTAGCTGAGTGAGCTGGTCATGCAGCTCAATACTAGAATTCCAATATACTTCGCTGGCTTTCCCATAATCTATGACCTTCTAAGTACTAAATAGTGATGTTCAAATGCCTGAAGAGCTCGATAAACACTTGCTAAACAGGGTTCCGAATGGCGGTCTTGAAAGTAGACGGCATTCTACACTTTTGTAACCAAAAGTGACAAATTAAACCCCTGCATTTGCGACAGTTGACCTTATGAAACCATTAGACGTTAATTTACCGCTTAGAGTTACAGCTGAAACTACCAAATTCATGCTGCAGTGGGAATCATTTCCCCAATTCAAGAAAGCCATAAATAGAAGGTAGTCGAGCTAATCTAAAAGGGCCAATGCGCGAGATAACTCCTTCTCCGACGGAGATCGCATCGATCCGAACTGGCCTCTTTTTAAGTTAGTTTGAGAGCCCAGAATCCAGATAACTAGACAGTGCGTCTAAACAGGAATGCGCAAGCTTCTTGCTGCGTTCACCCGACCATCCATAAGTCTCATCCGGCGTAGCAGTTGTATCCTTGAAGGGCATTTCTAAGGTCATGGCAAGGCAGCCATGTGTTTCCGCAATTTGCGTGGTGCTCATGGTTAGATTCGCCGTGCCCGGAGTCTTCGGCGGATAACCTCTTTTTGTTTGAAAGTCTGGGTTCAAAACAGCTAGCTTATTTTTATAGAAATCCAATCGTGCCTGCTTGCTGGAGTCCCAGTCTGCAAGACCCTCGGTGCCAGCGATAAAACAGTAGGGCAAGGATTCGTCGCCATGGATATCGAGCATGAAGTCCGCGCCAATCTCGTTGATCGCGTGCTTTACTAAATAGACTTCCGGACTAGCATCGATGTCTGGATTCGCCCATTCCCGGTTCAAGTTCCTGCCTGCGGCATTGGTGCGCAGATGGCCGCGCCTGCTTCCATCTGGATTCATGTTTGGAACCAGATACACATCGCACTGACTCAGGAGTTTGCTGCTAGCTGGATTGGACTCATCAAGAAGGCGTTCGATACAGCCTTCCATCCACCATTCGGCCATGGACTCGCCGGGGTGTTGTCTCGCGATAATCCAACAGTTCTTCTTTGGGTGTGCAGACTCATTCGATGAGAATTTTAGTAAGTCTATATCCTGACCATCCAGTGTCTTGCCAACTAGTTGATGCGAACAACGAGATGACAGCAGGCTTTTGGCGACTAGGTCGGCGTGGCGTTCCATTGAGTAGGGAGCGAAATAGGCGAAGTAGACCGAATCGTATTCAGGCTGAAATTCGATGGTCATCTTACCATTCTCAAGCGAGGTTGGATGACGTAACCAATTTTGGCGATCATAAGAATAACAGACACGATAGTTCTCGAAGCCGGGGGGATAGGCGGCACCACCGGCGTTTAGAATATGCATCGTACAGGGCGTAGCTTTTACGCCACTGATCCGGAAATAGAACCATTGGTAAAATTCCGAATTAGTATCTGCTCGAATTTTCAGCTGGATGTCGCCGGCGTCAGCGCAGCTTACGACCTCAATATTGCCTGCATCAAAAATTTGACTTATGTGCACAATCTTCCTCTCTAGCAATAATCTGCTTGGTTTTTAGCTATTTAGCGGTTGTTAGCTTACTGATATTTGTTATCATTGCCGACCCTTTTTTTTAGTAAACGAGAAACCCTATGTCGGTAATCACTGACAACTTAAATATCGATTCCAACGAAGCCCTAATTACTCCAGGGCAATTAAAATCTGAGTTGCCTCTAGAAGGCACGGCTTTGGAATCGGTGCAGCTAGCACGTAACACCATCTTCTCAATTTTGGATCGCACCGACCCGCGCTTGTTTATTGTTGTTGGTCCCTGCTCGATCCATGACACTGAAGCCGCTATGGATTATGCGAAGCGACTGAAGGAGCTGGCTGAAAAAGTACAGGACACACTCTATATAGTCATGCGAGTCTATTTCGAGAAGCCTCGAACATCAATTGGCTGGAAAGGGCTGATCAACGATCCTTATCTCGATGACTCGTTCAAGATCGAAGATGGGCTGCGCAAAGGCAGGAAGTTACTACTCGATATTGTCGAGCTAGGACTGCCAACTTCTACTGAGGCTCTAGATCCAATTTCTCCGCAGTACATGCAAGATATAATTGCCTGGTCTGCGATTGGTGCGCGCACCACAGAATCACAGACGCACCGTGAAATGTCATCGGGACTATCTTCCGCGGTAGGCTTCAAGAATGGCACTGACGGCGGATTAACTGTAGCAGTCAATGCGATGCAGTCTGTATCTAGTCCACATCGTTTTCTCGGTATAAATTCTGAAGGCCAGGTGTCAGTTGTAACTACTAAAGGCAATCCTTATGCACATGTTGTGTTGCGTGGCGGCGCCAAAGGCCCGAACTACGATACGGTACACGTTGCGCAGTGTGAGAAAGCACTACTTGATGGAGGCGTGAGCAGCAATGTGATGATCGATTGCAGTCACGCGAACTCGAGCAAAGATCCAGACGTGCAGCCTCTAGTATTAAAAGATATTAGCCATCAAATTCTTGAAGGCAATAAGTCGATCATCGGGGTCATGCTTGAAAGCAATATCAATCATGGCAATCAATCTATTCCGAAAGATCTGAGTGAGTTGAAGTATGGGGTTTCAGTAACGGATGCATGTATGGATTGGCAGACGACTGAACAGGCGATTCTGGGAATGGCAGAGAAATTGAAAGACGTATTGCCTACTAGATAGCTAGTTGAATATCAGAATGACGAGCCGGGCTGGGAAAGAAACTCCAGCTCTTCGTCTGTCGATTTTCTACCTAGTAATTCATTGCGATGTGGATAGCGACCGAAACGATCGATTATCGCCTTGTGCTTCACTTCAAAGTTAAAACTGTCTTCTAGGCCGGGTTGATCGAACAAGAACAGTGCAATGTCGTGTATCTCTTTCGACTCGCTATGCATGAAAGGCATATAGAAGAACGATTTCTTACTATTGTCTAATTCCTTGTCGAATTTCTTCCGAATTGCTTCCTGTGCTAGTACCAATGCGAGGGTATCCGTCGCGAATGCTTGCTCAGTGTCGCGAAATATATTCCGAGAAAACTGATCCAATACTATGATTTCGGCTAGCGCGTCTAGGGGATGTTCGCGCCATGCATAGAGAAGGCCCTGAGAAGCAAGATGATGCACATCACCAAACTTGACCCGAAGTAATTCATCAAATTCAAGATCTTTGATGAATCGCTGCTTCGGTTCGATGTCTTCAAACCAAAACTGAATAACGTCAGTGGCTGCCAAGGGGTTTCCTAAAAGTTTAAACGGCTTACATTTCTTTATCGACAGTAATGCCGCCATTATTAGATACTTGTAATGCAATTTTTTCGTAGAGACGGATAAAAAAGGGGCTCCGAAGAGCCCCACCAGATGATTCAGAATGGAGTTACCGTAGTCTAGGCGCTACTAGCGTAGGCAATTATCATAGGCTCCTGCTCTGTGCGCCCTAGAGCTAGCCATTTCTGAACGAAAGGGTTATCTAACAGTGTCTGCATATAGGTGTGGGCGTCATGGCTGAGGTCTGCTCCGTAGATATCGAAACAGGCAGCGATAGGTGCATACATGCAGTCTGCAATTGAGAAGCGTCCATATAGATAGTTACCGTTTTCGCCAAACTTGTGGCGGCAACAGCTCCAAATCGCGTCAATTCTCGCGATCTCATCTAGAAGTTTGGGTGATGGCTTGAGCTTATAGGAGGCCTTACAATTCAGCGGCCATTCCTTTTTTAGATGCGGGAATTCAGAATGAAGCTCGGCGCTAGCGGACCTAGCACTCGCACGCCGTTTCGGGCTAGCAGGCCAGGCAGAGCCATTTATAAATTGCTCCGAAATATATTCGCAGATAGCTAGAGAATCCCAGACCGTAATCTCCCGATGTAAGAGAACCGGTACTTTTAACGAGGGTGAATAGGGACCAAGCTTTTCTGCTGTATTGTCCTGATAAAGGGCAATTTGAACCTCTTCGAAATCCACGTCAAACATCTTAAGCAAGAGCCAGGGACACATGGACCAAGAAGAATAATTTTTGTTTCCAATTACCAGTCTAAGGTCATTCATTTTCATAACTCCGAATTACTATCTAATACGATCATTAATTATTTGTATAAGTGGCTCACTCGCCATCCGGGTTTTGTGTAAGCATTGAAGCGCTGTTATCGCGAAGACGAACGATGACGCGGCGGTCGAAGAAATCAGATTCAAAATTCTGTGTGGAATGAAGTGGCTTTGATTCGCCGTGGGCGATCGTCTTAATGGAAGAGTTTTGAATGCCTGCGCTATTGAAAAATAGTTTCACCGAATTGGAGCGTTCTCGCGAAAGTTGAAGATTCAATTCGGGGTTACCGTTTCTATCTGCATAGCCGGTAATCTCGACACTGGCAGTTGGCATCTGTTCAGCGATCTTGATTAGGCTTGCTAGCTGTTCTTCGTAGTGCGTTTCTATAACGCTGGAGCCACTGCGGAAATTCAGAGAGAGTACCGTATTGTCGCAGCAGGCCGCGGTTGGCAATTGAATATTGGCAGGATAAGTTCGAGCGCGGTTGAGTGAATTTTCCTCGAGACGCTGTTCGGCCAGCTGATGTCTGGCTTGCATAGCCTGACTTTCCTCCCGCAGCGCGGCTAAACGCAACTGATTTTCATAGAGGTTTGCTTGAAGTTCGCCGACCTCTGACTTGGCGTGCCATCCTTCGCCGAACAAAGCGCCAAAAGCGGCGCCAACAATGAAGCCCGGGGGGCCACCAGCGAGGCCGCCGAGAATAGCGCCGCTAATTGCTCCAACGTTTTCTTCCTTCGATTGAGGGTTCTGATAATCAGCACGGTGCGAATCACCAGCGGCGGTGGCTGAAGCTACTGTGAATACGAGAGCGAGAGAGATTTGCTTAATCATTTCGATAATCCTGTGTTTAGGTGGAACAAAGTTTGGGTTAATGAAGTCTAAGGTTCTATGTACGTGGTTTTGGAACTTCCAGCGGCTCTAGCCAAGTTGGCGCCAATGATTCTATTAAACAGAACAGTTATAGCTCCCGAAGGCGCGGAAAAAGGCCATGTAGTGATTAAATATGGCAGAATCATGGCAATCAACTCAGAGTGAGAATTGTTGCTCTGTTTAATTAGGCAATTCCGGTATAGTCGCCTTAAATCCTTTACCTACAAAGACTTACAGAGATTGGCATGTATAGAAAGAGAGCGAAATGAGTAGGCGAATAGCTATCGTCGAGGACGAAGCTGCAATTCGTGAGAACTATGCGGATGTGCTGCGCAAGCAGGGCTACGAAGTACAGACTTTCGCGAATCGCAAAGACGCGATGTCAGCATTTGATATTCGCCTTCCGAGTCTAGCGATAATCGATATCGGTCTGCAGAACGAGATAGATGGTGGTTTCACTCTATGTCAGGCGCTTAGATCGCTCTCAGAAACATTGCCTATTATTTTTCTTACGGCGCGAGATAACGATTTTGATACGGTGAGTGGACTACGAATGGGCGCGGACGATTATCTAACAAAGGATATTAGTCTGCCGCATCTAATGGCTAGAATCGCTGCTCTGTTTCGTCGCCTAGATGTCATCGATCAGCCTCCTTCGCCGGAAAGTTTATTACACAGAGGAAAGCTTTCGCTGGATATCAGTCGTCTTACTATTCAGTGGGACGGGATGCCAGTTGCACTTACGGTAACAGAGTTCTGGATGGTTCATGCGTTAGCCAAATTCCCAGGGCATGTGAAAAGTCGTCAGGTACTAATGCAAGAATCAAAGATATTCGTTGATGGCAGCACGATTACCTCGCACGTAAAAAGAATTCGTAAAAAGTTTCTGATGATAGATGAAGAGTTCGACTGCATCGAGACTGTCTATGGAATGGGCTACCGCTGGAACATCACCCCTGAAGCAGCAACTTAATAAACTATGAATCTTTCATACAGAAACCCATTTGGGATTCGATTCAAGCTGGTATTTCTTTCCAGCTTTCTGTTGGTCATACCTTGGCTTGGCTATCAATATATTCTTGAGATGGAACAAGTGCTCAGACGTGGGCAGGAACAAATTGTTCTCGGTACGGCACAAGCTTTGGCAACTGCATTGAATGAACGCCCTGAACTCTTCGACGAGGGAAGCTATTCACCGGCGAGGCGCAGCGAGGATCTCTACGTCTATCCCATTTTCTCTGCGCTCGCACTGGACGATGGTTCGCTGACTGATTGGGACGAATACCAGCAATATGAAGTTAAGTTCGATGACAAGGACCAGCTACGCACCCCGTTGATTCCGCCTCGTTACTATAGCCAAGAAGAAACCTTAAGTTTCCGCAACATGGTGGGAGAACACAATGGGTCGCTGTATGCCTATTTTAAAGTCGTAGATGATGAAATTGTCTATCGTAGTCGCGATGCGCTTAGCGTGCATCGTAGCGACTTCTTAGAAATTACCATGCTCTCGAAAGAAGGAAATGAGATTAAGCGCTATGTCATAGCCCCCTATGAGCCAGAGTTTCTTTATCCGTTTCAGGTCGCCGATGGTTATAGCAATCCGGTTCATGAAGAGAGGATCAGTGGCCAGTGGTACGAATCTAATGAAGGCTATGAGATCGAGCTGCAGATTCCCATGGACATGTTGGGAGATCGACTTGGCTTCGCGATCTTCGATGTAGACGATGAGAGTAATCGCTACGTGAAAACTGCAGTGGCAACCTATCAGGTGGCTGATGCCGAGCAGCTTGGATCCCTCCGTCTACCCACGCTGGAGATCGACAGGATCGTAGCTGGAATGGGGCACAACAACTCGCGTATTCAGGTTGTGGATAGAAATGGCAGGGTACTTCAATCGGTGGGTGATATTCAGTCAGCAACCGGGCTATTGCTCAGCTCGGCACCTGGCGAGACTCCTATCAATAAGTATTGGCTCTATATGCAGAACAAGATTCTGAACCCACTCTATTATCAATTTCTAACCAAGCCTAGTAATAATTTTATCGACGAGTTGTATTCAGATGTGACACGGGAGGGAGCGCATATTAATGCGGCGCTGGAGGGCGAGGCCACAACGCAGTTTCGCATACTCGCGGATTCCGACACGCGCCTCTTAGAGGCGGCACATCCAATACTGGCTAACGGTGAAATCATGGGTGCGGTGGTGGTCGATCAAAATATGAATGGCCTCAGAACATTCCGAAACCAAGCGATGGAGATGTTGTTCAATACCATGCTAGCGGTGATGCTGATTGTAACGCTCGGGTTATTCTACTCCGCCTCGAGGATATCTTCGCGCATACGCTCATTGAGAAATCAGGCTGAAGGCATTATCGGCGAGACAGGCAGGATACAGAACACAATCGTCGTGACCCGAAATTCAGATGAAATCGGCGATTTGTCGCGCAGCTTTTCCACTATTGTTGAGCGACTAACACAATACACTGACTATCTGGAGAATATGTCCTCTCGATTATCTCATGAACTACGTACGCCAGTAACCGTGGTGCGCTCCTCTCTCGAGAACCTTAGTCTTACTGCGCCTAACCACGAGACCGCGGTCTATATTGAGCGTGCCGAAGAAGGCATTAGGCGCCTCAACCTAATTCTCACCAACATGAGCGAGGCGACAAGGTTGGAGCAGATGTTACAAACATCAGAGAAGGAGAAGATAGAGTTAAGCAAGGTGCTTACGGGATGCGTGGAGGGATACAAGCTCGCCTATCCCGAGACTCGATTCGAGCTCGATGTTAGCCCGCAGCCAATCTTTATTGACGGCGTGCCAGAATACATAGCACAATTGTTAGACAAACTAATCGCAAATGCCGTTGAGTTCTCTTACGAGGACCAATCGATCACAGTATTCAGTCGCGCACTACGTGATCACGCAATTATCAAGGTATCTAACGCAGGACCGTTTCTGCCAGAAGAAATGAAGGGCAGACTCTTTGAATCTATGATCTCCGTGCGACCACAGGAGAAACAAGATCAACCGCATTTGGGGATGGGCCTGCATATCGCTAGGCTAATCACCGAATTTCATGGCGGGCAAATTCGTGCAGAAAATAGGAAGGACAGGGAAGGCGTGGCAATAACGGTTGTTATTCCATTGTTCTATCGCTGACTCTAAGCAGATCGCTTGATCTACGGTAACTTTGAATAGTCAGTGCAAGCAGCGTGTTTATTCTGTTCTATCACTGGTTCATAGCATTTTGATTGCGCTAAGATAACTTTGAATAGTCACTGCGAGCAGCGTGTTTATTCTCCAGTGTAGTATTTTATCGCATTTTCTTTAACAACGGGGGAATCGGTTGACCAGGCATGACAGGTATTCAATACGACTGGCCGCTTGTCACTAGTGCCGACATCGGAATCTGCCTTGTTCTTCTTGTGGCTGAGTAGTGGCCAGATTGTTTGCATTGCAACCGTTGCCATTGGAAACAGTAGTTCGGTCAGATGCGTGCAGCCGTGCACTCCGCCTACCTTCATTCGTATAGCCTTGCGCCATCCTGCGCCCATCTGTATGCCTATCACTGACTTGTAGGCAGAAGTAATACTCGGGCACATAGCGAACGGGCTGTGTTCAGTTACCGCTACGACATCTTGAATAACAAAATTGTCGTCTATGGTCACTCTGAGCAGCATTTCATGTAGTGGCTCACCTATGGGGACTTCTCCTCTCCAATTATTGTGGAACTGATAAGTCTTCTTATCGGTCATGTGTGCTTCGATGTCCCATAGTCCATCTTCACGCTCATAGCCTCGATAGTCTATGGCACGTGTATGTACGTGTTTTCGGGCGGTAGGTTCTGGCAATGGCATAACAGGGCCTTGGTTCTTTAGCGTAAATAGTAGTTCGCAGTTACTGCTTGAAGAGTAGTTGCAGTGGTCTGTGACCGACTGTCTGCGAGGTAACAGTATAACTCAAGACGGAATTTTTGTGTGCTCTGCTCCGTCATTTGGGGCATAATGGTCGACTAGATTATTCAGGAGAGACAAAATGACTACAGCAAGTGCACGCCATATCCTTGTCGATACAGAAGACGATTGTAACGCATTGAAGGATAGAATAGATGCTGGTGAAGATTTCGCAGATATAGCGAAAGAACATTCGAACTGCCCCTCAAAAGCACAGGGCGGCGACCTCGGCCAATTTGGCCCAGGAATGATGGTAAAAGAATTCGATGAAGTTGTGTTTAGCGCCGCAGTGAATTCTTTACAGGGACCTGTGAAAACGCAATTCGGTTATCACCTCTTGGAAGTAACCAGTCGCGAAGACTAAATTTTTGTAAATTCTATCTATGGCATTCTACAAGATAGGAATCGATACAAAGAGTGGCTTAGTTTTCGAGATAGTGATCTTCACTAAGTAATCGAAGGCTGGGCTGCCAATCTAATGACTCAAAAACCTAATCAAAATTCAAAAAAATTCGATGACAAGGATGTGGAAATAATTTCCAGATCTCTTAAGCATGATGGCTTTCTGCGAATCGAGCATTTACAACTTCGTCATCGCCTTTTCTCGGGTGAATGGAGCGAAGTCTTCATGAGAGAGCTACAACTAAAAGCCCCAGCCGTTGGAGTGCTATTGTTCGATCCAGATCGAGATGCGTTGTTACTTGTGCGACAGTTTCGGGTTGGAATGTTCAGCGGCACCGTTGGGTCTGGTAATGAAACCTTAGGATGGCCATTGGAGATAGTGGCAGGGATGGTTGATAGCGGGGAGCAATACGAGGAAGTTGCTCTCAGGGAGTCGCAAGAAGAGTCGAACTGCGTGCCAACCGACCTCATTAGGATTTGCGAGTATTACAATAGCCCCGGTGGCAGCAACGAGAAGATCATTCTTTTCTGCGGGCGCATCGACAGCAGAAATGCAGGCGGTGTGTACGGATTGGTCGAGGAACACGAAGACATCGAAGTGCAGGTGCGCAGCTACGCCGATGCCATGGCTCTTATAGACACCGGTGAGATCAACAACGCCATGACTATCATTGCTCTGCAATGGTTGCAGTTGCATCGTCAGGAGCTCCTCAACAGCTGGAATTAGGGCCTAGTCAGGGCTAATCTTGGTATATCTTGCATACCCACCTCATATTTGTACAAATGTTGATCACTTCTAGGGGTTTGCGGGGTCAATTGGCTCGCAATAAGGCCTTAAAACGTTACAATTGAGCATTCTTACGTGGATGGTCAAGTCGAACGGCCACTGATCGAAAATAGTTAAGACTCTAACGAATTTCATTGGAAAGAGCGGGGATTCGCACGTTGTGAATCTGATCTCAGCTTTGAGAAAACATGGCAAAAAATAGCTATAGTGTAGATCTGATTAAGATAATGGCCGAATGTGACGCTAACTATATCCGTTTGCTTAAGCTAGTACCCCATTTACAAGCCTATCGCGATAAGTCTTTTGTAGAGATGGCGCTGCTCAATAACACAGGACCTGAAAAAGATATTGTTGAGCAATTAAAAAATAGTGATGAACCCGAAAAACTTTTGGAAGGTTTGTTCGTTGAGTTTTGCATTGCGGACGAGACAAGTTTTGGCAGTAGGGTTACGGTTGAGATTGAAATTGTCGAGGCGTTTAAATACACCACAACCTTAGAAATCAGACAGAAGCCTGTTCTCGAAGAATGGATGACAAATCCTTCGATGTTGGTTCGTGTTTACCATGATGCGAGCACGGCTGAAGTTATATCCTACCAGGGGCATAGGAACCTACAGCCGAGGTATGAGCAGCCGAATGCAAAGATGTACCATTCAGATGAGAAGATGCAAGTGAATATGTTCCTTGGTGAATGGCTAACCCACAGTCTTAAAGTGGGAAGAAGCACTGAATTGGTAAGTGCCACTTAAAACCTAATAATAATTATCATCAATGGCATTCATGACCGCATTGATCACACAGAACCCGATCAAGATTACTCAGATCACTGACACCCATCTATACGGTACGCCTTCTGGCACCCTCTTGAAGATGAATACCAGTGATACGCTAGGTCATGTGTTGGAATTGGTGAAGGCGAACGAGGATGAAATTGATCTCGTGTTGGCTACTGGGGATATCGCACAAGACGCTTCCGAAAAGGCCTACACCAACTTTCTTGAAATTATTGCCTCATTGAATTCGCCCTTCAGGTGGATCCCTGGAAATCATGACAATGCTAGTGTCATGGACAGAATTGCAGAGGGAACTGGAGCCAGCGAAAAAACCGCACAGCTAAATAACTGGCTTATCATCTTGCTCGACACGAGCATCTTGGGCCAGGTACACGGAAAGCTTGCGAAGACAGAGATTAATTTTCTGACCAGCGTTTTGCGTGCTGCAGAGAAGGATGACACTATCGAGCACTGTCTGATAACCATGCATCACAATCCGGTGCCGGGGAATTCGGCATGGATGAAAGATATTGGATTGGAGAATGGTGAGAAGTTTTTTGAAGCCATCAAGATATCGAAGAAGGTAAGATGTGTGCTGTATGGTCATATCCATCAGGAACTGGATTTTGAGCACGAGGGCATTCGTTGTTTATGTACCCCCTCAACCTGCATCCAGTTTAAACCGAAAGTCACCAGTTTCTGTTTAGACAGGGTCAATCCGGGATATAGATCATTACGACTATTTGCCGACGGAAGTATCGAATCAGAAGTTAGAAGAGTATCCGGCGAGACCTTCGAAGCAGACTACAATAGCCCCGGCTACTAACGCTTTACAGAGAATCAATACACATTGCCTGTTCAACCCCATGTGCTATATCTGCACGGCTTCCTGAGCTCTGTCCAGTCACTCAAGGCGCAGCAGACGTTGGCCTATTGCTCGGAGATTGGCCTAAGGGAAAACATCACGATTCCCCAAATGAACCATGGGCCCGCAGAGACCATCGCTGCGCTACATGCACTAATAGACGAGAATGACGCAGGCAATCTAGTGCTAATGGGTAGTTCACTTGGCGGGTATTATGCCACTTACCTTTCGGAGTTCTATGAGGCTCCGGCCGTATTGATCAATCCAGCGGTAAGGCCCTATGAATTATGGGAATCTCGCCTAGGCGAGAATAGAAATTATCACTCAGGCAAGATTCATGTCGTCACTAGAGAACATATTGAAGAGCTTAAACAGATCGATGTTCCTGTGCTGTCCAAGCCGAAGAATTTCAAAGTCTTCTTGCAGACATCAGATGAGGTATTGGACTACCAGCAGGCGCTTGAAAAGTTTGGGGCAGGCCAATGCGTAGTGCATGAGAATGGTAGCCATAGCTATGATGACTTTGAGCAAGAATTGCCTGACATGTTTGATTTCTTCTTATCAAGAATTGGCTAAGATAAGCGATAAAATACTATTGGGTCACAGAGAAATTCAGGGCTTCCAGATACCTTTTAACAGGCAGCAATCGAAGCCAATACGCAATGAGAATTAGTTCATGAGTAACACTTATAACGCTGATGCCATCGAAGTACTTACGGGCTTAGACCCGGTAAGAAAACGGCCCGGCATGTACACCGATACGACACGCCCGAATCACCTTATTCAAGAGGTGATCGACAATAGTGTTGATGAGGCGTTGGCTGGCCACGCGAGCCACCTCATTTTGCAGTTAAACAAAGACGGCTCGGTAGAGGTGAGTGACGACGGCCGCGGCATGCCTGTGGATAAGCACAAGGGCGAAAAGGTGAGTGGCGTAGAGCTAATTCTTACCCGCCTTCACGCCGGTGGTAAATTCTCCAATAAGAACTACCAATATTCCGGCGGTTTGCACGGAGTTGGTGTCTCAGTCGTCAACGCACTGTCTTTATACCTAGAGGTAACCGTAAAGCGCGATGGCAAGGTTTACGCCATGTCTTTCAAGGGTGGCGAGAAAGCCTCAGAGCTAAAGGCCATCGATACCGTAGGAAAGAGAAACACCGGCACCACGGTTAAATTCCTCCCAGATGGGAAATATTTTGATTCAGTCAAGATTTCCATACCTCGGCTAAAGCATGTGTTACGCGCCAAGGCAGTTCTCTGCTCTGGACTACGCGTGACCTTTGTCGACAACACTGTCAGCGACGAAAAGTCTCTGAGCGAAGAGTGGTGTTTTGAAGACGGCCTGATCGACTATTTAACCCAGGCTACAGCGGATTATGAAACGCTCCCTAAGGAGCCATTTTTTGGCTCGGTGCAGGGGGGCGACGAAGCAGTCGATTGGGCGATCCAATGGCTTCCTGAAGGAGGTGAGACGACCGGGGAGAGTTACGTGAACTTGATTCCGACTCCTTTGGGCGGCACCCATGTTAGTGGTTTGCGTACGGGCCTGCTAGATGCGCTGCGGGAGTTCTGTGAATTTCGAAATCTGCTACCCCGTGGGCTTAAGCTCACCTCAGACGATATCTGGGATAAATGCTGCTATGTGATCTCCTCGAAACTATTGGATCCGCAGTTCTCGGGTCAGACTAAGGAGCGACTCTCATCACGGCAATGCGCTGCGTTCGTTTCCGGCATCATCAAGGATGCTTTTAGCCTCTGGCTAAACCAGCACACAGATGAGGCGGAGTTGATTGCCGAACTCTGTATTAGCAATGCGCAGGTGCGTCTGAAGGCCAGTAAACAGGTTGCTAGGAAGAAGATTACGTCTGGGCCCGCTTTGCCAGGAAAATTGGCCGACTGCTCAACCCAAGATGTCATGTCTGGAGAATTGTTTCTTGTAGAAGGAGACTCGGCAGGCGGCTCTGCGAAACAAGCACGAGACAGAGAAACTCAGGCGATACTTCCGCTGCGAGGGAAAATTCTCAATACCTGGGAGGTAGACTCGAGTGAGATCCTCGCCTCGCAGACTGTGCACGACGTCGCAGTCGCAATGGGTGTCGATCCGGGCAGTAGCGATATCGATGGATTGCGCTATGGCAAGATCTGCATCCTGGCCGATGCGGACTCTGACGGTTTGCACATTGCCACTTTGTTGTGTGCTCTATTCGTTAAACACTTCCAACCTTTAGTGGCGGGTGGATTTATCTATGTATCAATGCCGCCCCTGTTTCGTATAGATGTTGGTAAGGAGGTTTTCTATGCTCTGGATGAAGATGAGAAGAATGGCATCCTCGATCGTATTGCGGCAGAGAAGAAGCCGGGCAAGGTGAACGTACAGCGTTTCAAAGGACTAGGTGAGATGAATCCTTTACAGCTGCGTGAGACAACGATGGCTAGAGATACTAGACGTCTCGTGCAATTGACCCTGGAAGAAGACCCAACGGCGAAGAAGAAGACCAGTACATTTCAGATGATGGACTTGCTGCTCGCCAAGAACCGATCGGCAGATAGAAAAGCTTGGCTTGAAGCCAGCGGCAGCCGCGCGGACTATGCCGAATAGATAGTTACGAGGGCGCTGCGCCCTAGTATCAAAGTAGATTAGTTATTAGAGAACAGAAACCGAGAATTTAATGAACGAAGAAATCACAATTAGTGAAGATGGCGTCGAACAGATTGCGGTAAAGACTTACACGCAGCAGGCCTATCTGAACTATTCGATGTATGTAATTAATGATCGCGCCCTGCCTAACATTGGCGATGGTTTGAAACCAGTGCAGCGTCGAATCGTTTATGCCATGTCCGAACTGGGGCTTAAGG
Source organism: Pseudomonadota bacterium (assembly GCA_027592275.1). GTDB lineage: Bacteria > Pseudomonadota > Gammaproteobacteria > Pseudomonadales > Pseudohongiellaceae > UBA9145. Next base: position 61,886 of record JAQCKF010000009.1, on the reverse strand, counting down.
CAAGCGCAAAATTTAAAAAGTCGGCGCGAACCATTGGCGACGTGATCGGTAAATTCCACCCGCATGGCGACGCGGCCTGTTATGAAGCGATGGTATTGATGTCCCAACCCTTCACCTACCGATATCCACTGGTAGATGGTCAGGGTAATTGGGGTTCGCAAGACGATCCGAAATCATTCGCTGCAATGCGTTATACCGAATCTCGATTGCAGGGCTACGCCGATGTACTTCTCGGTGAGCTTGCTCAAGGCACTGTCGATTGGAAGGCTAATTTCGACGGCACCCTGGAAGAGCCCGAAGTTCTCCCGGCGAGACTGCCCAATGTCTTGCTCAATGGAGGCAGCGGTATAGCGGTTGGTATGGCGACTGACATTCCTCCTCACAATCTAAGAGAAGTCGCAGCAGCCTGCATCCATCTCTTGGATAACCCTAAGGCGACGATAAAAGACATATGCAAGATCATCAAGGGGCCGGACTATCCAACAGAAGCCGAGTTGATAACCCCAAAGAGTGATATTGAAGAATTGTACACGACCGGCCGTGGCTCGTTGAAGGCGCGTGCGACCTATATCAAAGAGAACGGCGAGATACTCATCAACGCTCTACCCTTTCAGGTTTCCGGCGCAAAAGTGCTGGAACAGATCGCCGCGCAGATGCAGAAAAAGAAGTTGCCGATGGTCGTCGACTTGCGTGACGAATCGGACCACGAGAATCCCACTCGTATAATCGTCGTACCCAAATCGAACCGTGCCGATATCGATGCCATCATGTCGCACCTTTATTCCACGACTGATCTAGAGAAGAACTACCGCGTAAATTTCAACATGATTGGAATCGACAAGCGGCCACAAGTTAAAGACATCCTCAGCCTGCTTAAAGAATGGCTGCAATTCCGCACCGAAACTGTACGTAGACGCTTGCAGTTTCGTCTGGACAAGATCGTTGACCGCATGCATATCCTCGAGGGTCTGCTCGTTGCATTCTTGAATATCGATGAAGTTATCAAGATCGTTCGTAAGGAAGATAAGCCAAAGCCAGCACTTATTAAGAAATTTAAAATTTCTGATCGTCAAGCAGAAGCAATCCTAGAATTAAAATTACGCCAACTAGCGAAGCTTGAAGAGATAAAAATTATCGCGGAGCAAAAAGAATTAGCCGCTGAGAGAAAGGGCTTGGAGCAATTGCTTAGTTCCGCCGTTCGATTGAAGACATTTATCAAGAGTGAGATAAAAGCCGACGCCGAAAAATTTGGTGATGATCGCCGCACTCCTCTTGTTATCAGAGAAGAGGCTAAGGCATTTGCCCACACCGAGCTGATCTCTACCGAACCGGTTACGATAGTATTGTCCGATAGAGGCTGGGTGCGCGCGGCGAAAGGCCACGAAGTTGACCCGGCATCGCTACAGTACAAGTCTGGGGATTCCTTTAAGATCGCAGCGCGAGGTAAGAGCAATCAGCTCGCCATATTCATGGATTCCACTGGACGCGCGTATTCCTTACCCGCACACAGCCTGCCGTCCGCACGAGGTCAGGGTGAGCTAATCTCAGGAAAGGTAAATCCACCTTCGGGCGCAACATTCGAAGGTGTGGTGATAGGAGAGAACGATAAAGATGTCTTGCTCGCGAGTGATGCCGGATACGGGTTCGTTGGCAAGGTCGGCGACCTGATCAGCAAGAACAAGTCGGGCAAGGCTGTGCTTAGAGCACCAAAGGGTGGAAAAGTACTGGCGCCGCGAATGGTAAATGACTACAAGAATGACCTAATCGTAGCTATTACCAACGAAGGTCGCATGTTGATGTTTCCGATCGCAGAACTACCGCGCTTGGCCAAAGGTAAAGGCAACAAGATCATTAGCATTCCCACGGCGCGTGTCGCAGAGCGGATAGAATTCATAGTTGCACTAACAGTCTTAACGGCAGACGACACCCTAACTGTTCATGCAGGGAAACGACACCACAATCTTAAGCCTACAGATCTGCAACACTACCAAGGTGAGAGGGGGCGACGTGGAAACAAGCTACCGCGTGGATTCCAGAATGTAGATCGGATTGAAGTTGTTTCTAAGACAGAGCCGCAGAGCGATTAGAAATTTATCTTCACTACTTAGTTGTATAGGCCATGCTCTGGCCTGACAAGCAGTGTCAGGACAGAGCACAATCTGTCTGAAAGTAGACAAGCGATCGTCAACTTCTTATAGGCTATTCAAATTATAGGCCATTCAAAAATTTCAGCATGGCTGCAGTTGTTTCACCAGGAGCCTCCTGTTGAACCCAATGACCAGTATCTGGAATAAGCACTACATCACGAAGATCTTCCACTACGCCGCTCATCGATGCAGTGAGCTGTTCCTTGGTAGAGCCGCCGATCACAAAATCCTCCTCGCCAGCAATAAATAGAGTGGGTATGCTGATCTTCTCGTCGGCGAGGTGCTCGGTGATCACCCAATTGCGGTGAAAGTTTCGGTAGTAATTTACGCCGCCGCGAAAGCCAGCTTTCTCAAACTGAGACACGATGTAATTCAGGTCGTTCTCGGTTAACCAATCTGGCAACCGAATAGGTGCGCCGAGTCGATCTATCCAGCCCCCGGCAGATCGCAGTGGATCAGTCACCTTAGGGGGTAGCGTTTCGGAGTTTGCGGCTATACCCAAATACACATGGCTAATCAGGCCTCGTGGGTTCGCGTCGTATTCAGCTTCTGCTACGCCACCTGGCTCATTGTGGTAGACAATATAGTGAAAATTATCACCGGCGGATTGTGTCATACGCTCCATGGCCGATTGTGCCGGTCGGCCCCGGTAAGGGACGCTCATGTTAATCAGTGCCGTGAACCGAGTAGGGTTTAGCAGTACTGTTTGCCAGGCGACGATAGCTCCCCAATCATGGCCCACCAGAACAGCAGTTTCCTCCCCCAGCGCATCCAAGATTCCGACCAAGTCCGCGGATGTGTGCATCACATCGTAGTCGTCAACATTGGGTGGGGCCTCAGATTCACCAAAGCCTCGCATGTCAGGAGCTACGACGCGATAGCCGGCATTGGCTAGAGATACAATCTGGTGCCGCCAGGAATACCAGGACTCTGGCCAGCCATGTGCCAGTAAAAGCAAAGGACCTGATTTGCCCATCTCGGCGATGCGCATAGTAATTCCATTACTTTCGACAAAACGAAAACTGACCCCATCAACTGGTGATTGCTCATTCTCACTTTGAGCGAATAACTGGGAGCTAAGAGCGCTAATTATCAAAACTAGTGAGAGGGGGCGGAATATGGATAGTGCTAGCTTCATGGTCATGAGTCGCTCCTGTAGTTTACATCGCTAACTGCATTGATCTTGCCGAACGCCGTGATAATGAGTTCATAAGCTTGGTTCTGTTTTCAATTTTTCAAGATACACTGACGCGTCAAGTCCTAATTTTTACAACTTAGTCAGAGTACAGCGTGGCCAATTGCATGGCTTGTCTTTCGAGTAGGAGGGAGTTGTCTGACATTGGGTCGTTGCTTAAGTAGGTCTTCATTTCTACGCCATCGTCGATGACCGAATATTCCTGGGCATCGATTCGAGCTGCGGCGCCAGCATGGTCGAAGCAGTGTTCACTGATCAGCAGTGAATTATTTGGTGCTTCGTCACAAATTTTTCTAGTTGCATCGAGTGTCTTGCCGGTCAGATTGTTTTTTTCTTGTGTTACCGGCGAATACAAACCGCTGACGACAGGCCCACTGTGTACGGCAAGTTTAAATTTTGCGGCTATGTGCTCACCCTCTATATCATTCAGATCGCCTACCAATTGCAGAAACAATTGTCCGGAGCAGATGGCATAGAAAGCCTGTTCTTCTTCTAGTTGTTCGGAAGCAAAATTAATAACAACTTCATCTTCTGAGCAGTAAGTTACTTTCCCGTTGTACAGCTGCGCGACTTTGCCGGCGAAGAAATAATACTTGTTCAACAGATTAACCAAAGTGCCTTCGTTAAGTGTAGAGGAGAGATAGTGAAAGTTGGCCATCTTGATCGATAGCAGAGTCACATCCTGTGTGCCGTAACTGGGTGTAAATTGTTCGGGATCGGTCTCCGGCTTTCGATGTCCAAAATTATCTAAGAAGGTGTTCTGCGCCAAGAATTCAGCGGTAGCATTGAATTGTCGAATGGCGAGGCTGAGCTCGTTGTTGTTGCTAGGCTCTGGGCAGGTTTCAATCTCACCCTTTCTTATATTGCTGATAGCAAAGGCAAGCAGGTTTGCGGGGAAACTAATGAGGTATTGAAAATAAGTTGTGGTAAGTGTGACAGCAACTATTAGCAGTAGAACCGTTGCAGCCACAACGAATAGAAAGTTGTTCACAATTCCAGTTTCGATATAGCTCAGATCGAGGCTAAGGCGCACATAGCCGGCTGTTGAGCCTGCAACATTTATCGGGGCTTGGTAGTTTGCTTGAACTCTATTGAGCTGAATAGGCAGGGGAATTATTGTTGTGGGTGTTTTCAATTGGCTTCTAGCGGCGGCGATGATCTCGTTGTCGATATTGACTACAGCGATTTCGCCTATTGATGCATTTCTAGCGAGGTTGCCTAGTATGACATTCATGCTGATCATGTCATTTGCTAGCACCAGCTCGGTGAGCTGTGTGGCGGTTTGCTGGGCTAGAATATTTCCGAGATTATCAGCCTGCTGGCGTAAGATATTCTGCGTATTGTAGTTGCTGATCAGCCAGAAAACGCACATCGAGAGTAACAATAGCAGGCAGACCGCAGTGGCAAACTTTCGGGAAATCTGAGAATTCTTTTTCGCGGACGCCGAGCTTGTCCCGGCGGGCGAGCTATTCTGGGGGATATCTTCTTGCAACGCGACCGCTCTGTTGGTGACTTTGATGGCTCTGAGTCTTAAGAATAGCAGTTACAGGCGTGCATCCCCAATAAAATTCCAATGAGGCCTGCTTAGCGAGAGGAAAAACTGACCGTCTGTGTCTCGATAAATTCAAAGTTCATAGAGCTCGATGGCCGGTGGAGACAATTCCCCTGCATGAAATCGACATTGGCCTGCCATAGAGGTGGCAGAATAGGAAGTTGTTCCAACCGAGGAGCAATTAGACTTATCCCTCTTTCATGTAGCTCTTCTACCATGCAGCTTAAGAACTCCAAGTTGGCTTGATTCATATCGATCTTCCTTAAGAGACCAGTGTCTAACTTCACGTAGGTTGCAGGCACCAGGGATAAATAGCGCAACGGCTTCGGCGTGCAACCAAAATCCGACAGAGAGAGCTTACAGCCTAGCTTTTCAATGACCGCACAGAAGGTGCTTAAGTGATGCTGCGCGATAAGCGCGTCGGTCTCGCTGATCTGCAAGACGAGCTGCGAGGCTAAAGACCTTCTTCCACTGAGTCTGCCTTCGAGCCAGCGCAGAAAAGGGACGCTTACGAGAGAGTTGTGGCTCAGGGTTACCACGAGACGCCGCTTGGTTATCGCGTCTTTAGAAAGCCGCCTCATCACTTGTTCGATTATGCGCCGATCGAGTTCCTCGCCTAGCGCGTTTTTCGCCGCCGTTTCGAATAGCAGGCGAGTTGGTAGGCTTTGCTCGTTCTGTGCGAGTGAACAGCGCACTTCATAGTGCTGCAGCGGGTCTTCTGTGAGTCCTACGAATGCTTGAAAATTAAGTTCGAGGTCGGAGCATGATAGGGCCGCATGCAAATGTTTAAGAGCGACGTCCGGGCCGATCGAGACCAGATGTGCCGGCAATTCCCTGTGATGGTGAGCGAGGCTCAGATTGTGTAGGGCCCTGGCGAATACTACGGGCCAGGAAGGTATATTCGATTCGAGTTTGGCCAAGCCAACGCCGCACTTGAGCTCGAGCTGCCGTGGCAATAAGGGTGAAACTGCACTTAGCAAAGCATGTTTGATCTTATCTGTTATCAGCCGTGCGTTGACGCTGCAATTGGCAATCAGAAGCACTGCAAATTCAAAGTTGTGGCAACGACAAAGCAGCGCGCGTTTCGGGAGAGAGGTCTTTAACAGCTGTGCAATATCGCTCAACAGCAGGTCGGCCTCGGATAAGCCAACCCAACTGCGAATCTCATAGAAATTTTCAAGCTGCAGCAACGCGAGTGTAGCCGTGAGATTGCGCTGGCGACTCTGCTCCAGACACGCGTCGATCATGTGGCAGAGATATCTCTGACCATGCAGGCCCGTCAGAGCATCTTTCCTAAAGGCCGCTTTTTTGTCGATCTTGTTCAGGCGCTTGTCTTGCTGGGGGCTAGGGCTGCGAATACTTTCGGGTAGTGGCGGGTCGCCTAGAGAGTTTAGCGAGTGTTGAAGGGGTTCTAGTGTGTGTCGACGTTCCATCCCTGGCGATGTCCTTAAGCTATTCTGGTTTTGCCTCGCTCCCCGGGGTTCTCTCTTACGAGCCTTGGAACTAGATATCCCGGCAATGAAGCGTGCAGGGTCTTAATCAGTTGAGTGGCGTGTTCGTCGGTCACAGTGAAGTGCTCGGTGCCGGCAACCTGATCGGGCATGTGTAAGTAATAGGGTAGTACATTGTGCTGAAAAAGCGCCTTATTCAAATCGATTAATGCATCGGCGTTGTCATTAACATCCTTTAAAACAACTGCTTGATTGAGCATTGTGACGTCAACGTCGACTAATGCGTCGAATTTTTCAGTAACGGCACTATCTAGCTCTTGGTGATGGTTACAGTGCACAACCATGACGACACGTAGCCGGGTCTCCTTCAGGCAACTTAGTAGTTCGCTAGTTATCCGCTGCGGGATCACGATAGGCATACGGGTATGAATCCTGACGGTGGTAAGCGCTTTGATATTCGATAATTGCTGGAGCATCCAGTGAAATTGCTTGTCAGATATCGCCAGTGGGTCACCGCCACTGAGGATGACCTCCTCGATACTGTTATCTGCAGCTATATAGGCGAATGCCTTCTCCCATTGAGTCCTGCTGGGGGAGTTGGCCCGATAGTCGAAATGGCGCCGGAAGCAGTAACGGCAATGGATCGCGCAATGCGGTGCGGCAGTTAGCAGTACTCGTCCCTGATACTTGTGTAGAAGTCCCGGGACCGGATTGAACTCTTCCTCATTGAGAGGGTCTGTAACAAAGCCAACAGCTTGGTTCTCCTCGAATGCCGAGGGCCAGATCTGCAGTAGTAGCGGGTCATGCCAGTTGCCCTTTTCGATTCGTTCCACGAAGGGTCTGGGCGCTTTCAAGGGAAATTGAGCGAGTGCCTCCATGCTGTATGGGCTAGTGTCCGGATTGAGTTCCAATATGCGCAATAATTCCTGCGGATCTGTTATTAGATCGGATAGAATCTCCTGCCACGTTTCAGCGCGGTCTGATTGAATAAGTGATACAGCTTGGTTTGTCATCTTGTAACTCGAAACAGTGTTTGATTTTATAAGGGCACTTGCTAGTATCCGTTGCCACATCATAGCAAGATAAGGCTGCAGCCTTCGATACCTGTTTGTTCGTGGTTTCGATCATCACTGCGAATAGAAACAACGTGCTTGCACACAAATAGCGTTAAGAGGAAAAAATGGCGACTTACTCCACCAGTGAATTTAAATCAGGGCTTAAGGTCCTTATTGACTCCGAACCCTGCTCGATGATCGAAGTTGAAAAGGTAAAGCCCGGCAAGGGGCAGGCATTCGATCGCGTGAAGCTGCGCAATCTGGTCAATGGGAGAGTCTGGGAGCGCACCTTCAAGTCCGGTGAATCAATCGAGGTGGCTGATGTCATGGAACTGGAGATGCAGTATCTATACGAGGATGGAGAGTTTTGGCATTTCATGAAGACCGATGACAGCTTCGAGCAAGTTGCTGCCGATGTTAATGCTATCGTTGATGCGAAAATCTGGTTGAAGGAGCAGGACAAGTACACGATGGTCTTGTGGAACGAAGCGCCGATCTCGGTTACTCCGCCAAATTTTGTCGAACTCGAAGTGACAGATACTGACCCTGGCTTGAAGGGTGACACAGCACAAGGTGGCACCAAGCCGGCGACGCTAAGTTCAGGTGCAGTAGTGAAGGTGCCCTTGTTCGTTAATATTGGCGATGTACTTCGGATCGATACGCGAAACTCCGAATACCAAAATCGCGTTACCAAATAGAATTTCTTTTCTCACTACCTCCTAAACACTCCGTAGATTTCAGAAGGATGATAATATGGTTGATTGGAAACCAAGTGCGTCCATAAAAAATTTACAGCAGCGTGCCTATGCTCTTGCCAGAATCAGACGATTCTTTTCCGAGCGTGATATTCTCGAAGTGGAGACTCCTCTACTGGCTAGCACAACTGTGCCCGATGTCTACATAGAATCAATTGCTGCCGAAGTGACGGAAGGCAGTTCGAGCCGCCAGAATTTTCTGCAAACCTCTCCGGAATTTTTTATGAAGCGATTGCTGGCTAGTGGCAGTGGCTCAATCTATCAGATCGCTAAGGCCTTTAGGCAGGAAGAAAAAGGCGCAAGACACAACATCGAATTTACCCTGCTCGAATGGTATAGGCTGTCCTATTCTCTAGATCAATTGATGTCGGAATTGGAACAGCTAGTCCAAGAGGTGCTCGACTGCGGTCCGATTTCGCGCTTCAGTTATCGGGAAATATTTCGGCAGCATCTGCAAATTGATCCACATGAAACTACATTAGAAGAATTGCAGCAGCTGGCAAGCAGTGAAATTGATTTGATTGGTAGCGACTTAAGCAAGACTGATTATCTGCAGCTATTGCTGAGCAACAGCATTGAGCCTAAGCTGCCGCCATATTGCATTATCTATGATTATCCGTCAGAGCAGGCTGCGCTGGCTACTCTTGCGACTGACGAGCACGGTGTCGTCGTTGCGAAACGTTTCGAATTATTTGGTCATGGGATGGAGCTAGCGAACGGTTATTTCGAGCTTAGTGATGCCACTGAACAGCGCGCACGATTTGAGAAGGACAATGCGGCAAGAAAGGAGAAAGGACTGCAGACTCATGATGCTGACGAGAAGCTAATCGCCGCATTAGAAAGCGGGCTGCCTAGCTGTTCAGGTGTTGCTGTGGGTGTGGATCGACTACTAATGTTGCTTGTTGAGGCTAAAAACATCAGCGAAGTAATTAGCTTCGATAGCGAGCGCGCCTAAGGATAAGCGCGCGTAGAGCGATCATTCTGCGTTGCTTGCCTCTTCTAACAATCTTTCTATGTACAATTTCCTGAGTTTTAATGTAATTTCTCCAGGTGTTCCATCTGCTATTTTTTTGCCGTCGATACTCACAACTGGCAAGGTGATCGTTGTAGCACTGCTGATAAAGGCTTCATCGGCCTGCAGTGCTTCCTCGACCGTAAACAATCGCTGCTCTAACTCTATGCCTTCTCGCTCGGCAATTTCGATAAGTGTGCGCCGGCGAATACCAGGAAGAATGAAGTTTGAAAGCGGGCGCGTAATGATCTTTCGCTCTTTGATGATGTAGGCGCTCGAAGTTACGCCTTCGGTGACGAAGCCATCTTCAACCATCCATCCTTCGTTCGCCCCTTTGCTATGAGCATCTTGTTTGGCAAGACACTGGGCAAGTAGGTTCACTGATTTAATGTCGCGTCGCTTCCAGCGTATGTCTTCACTCGTAGAAACCGCGATACCAGATTCGGCTAAAGGATTGTTTAGCAAATTCATCTGCGATGTGAACGCTACCAGTGAAGGTGCGGTATCGACTGGAAAGACGAAGTCCCTGTCGGCAATACCCCTTGTTACTTGCGAGTAGACGAAGCCTTCTTCCAATTTATTGCGAGAGATAAGTTCCTGCATGATGTCGAGATACTCTCGTTTGGAACATGGCCAGGTAATGCTCAGCTCCGAGAGAGATCTATCAAGGCGCTCTAGAAAATAGTCCCGATCAACTAACTTGCCAACAACAACCGGCACAACTTCATACACGCCGTCACCGAAGATAAAGCCACGATCGAATACAGAGATCTTTGCGGCCTCTTCAGGGGCGTATTCGCCATTCACATATACGATTCTACTCAAGCTGTACCTCTTTTATTTAAATTGTTTTGCGAAATCGGTCAGCTCGCTGCCATCTAGGCGCTGCACAGTCCAGCCATCCATGGGCGCCGCACCTATCGATCTATAGAATTGAATCGAAGGCTCATTCCAATCTAGCACCGACCATTCTACTCGGGTGCAGTTACGCTGTACGGCTAGCTTGGCGATATAAGCTAACATCAGCTTTCCACAGCCCTTGCCGCGCATCGATGGTTGTACATAGATGTCTTCAAGATAGATGCCAGGCCTGCCAGTGAAGGTAGAGAAATTGTGAAAGAACAGCGAGTAGCCTATAGCTTTTCCTTGATACTCTCCAATCGAAACCTCGGCGTAAGCCTTCTCCCCAAATAGTGTTTCTTCGAGCGTTGCGGGGGTGGCGACAACCTCGTGACTCAGTTTTTCGTAGTCTGCCAGTTCCTGAATGAAACTTAGAATTTGTGTGCAGTCATCGACAGTAGCCGAACGAATAGTAAAATCTGGGACACAGGTGGCTAGTTTCATAGATTGTTCTCTTTTGTTCATTCTCAGGGTAGTGGCAATAATGCTCTAATCAAATCATGGGTCTGTAAATATGATGAGCGATTAAGCATAGCCAAGACGGTCGATTATACAGTACATCTGCGCCCTAGAGCATCCGCCTGGCTCTGTAAGTGTTGGGTTCCGACTGCTACAATATGCGCCCTTTTTGCCCCAAGGCAGGGTGACTACAAAGGTCTATACATCAGGCGTAAGCAACGAGAACAGCGCTAGCCTGGCTAGAATGAGTCAATACAAGGAACTACGATGTCAGACAACAAATCTACGATTATCTATACTGAGACAGACGAGGCGCCAGCCTTAGCCACCTATTCATTACTGCCTATCATCAAGGCATATACAGATGCTTCCGATGTGGCCGTCGAGACTCGCGACATATCCCTTTCCGGGCGCGTAATTGCGAGCTTTCCAGACTTCCTGAATGCTGATCAGCAGCAGGGCGACGCTCTGGCTGAGTTGGGTGAAATGACACAAGATCCAATGGCTAACATCATTAAACTGCCCAATATCTCAGCTTCTTTGCCGCAGATGATGGCGGTGATCAAGGAGCTACAAGCCAAGGGCTATGCACTGCCTGACTACACCGAAGACCCTAGCACTGACGCAGAGCGCGACATCAAGGCACGCTATGACAAGATAAAGGGCAGCGCGGTAAATCCAGTGCTCAGAGAAGGTAATTCTGATCGTCGAGCACCAGCTTCCGTTAAGTCCTATGCGCAAAAGAACCCTCATTCTATGGGTGCCTGGTCCAAGGACTCCAAATCACATGTCGCCAATATGGAGTCGGGTGACTTCTTTGGCAGCGAACAATCGACAACTCTTGGGGCAGCTACAACGGCAAAGATTGAGCACCGTGATGGTGCAGGCAATGTGACTGTCCTCAAGGAGGGCATTGGCTTGCTTGCTGGCGAGATAATAGATGCGTCGGCGATGAATAGAAATGCACTCCGTTCATTTCTCGCAACGCAGATAGACGATGCGAAGAGCAAAGGTGTACTGTTCTCTCTTCATCTAAAAGCAACGATGATGAAGGTGTCAGACCCAATAATTTTTGGGCATGCGGTTACGGTTTTCTATGAAGAAGCATTCAACAAGCACGCGGCTGTTTTTGCCGAGCTAGGTGTCGATGCGAACAACGGCATCGGAGATGTCTACAGCAAAATTCAGTCTCTGTCAGACGCGCAGCGTGAAGAGATAGAGGCAGATATTGCGGCCTGTTATGCGAGCCGACCAGAAATGGCGATGGTAGATTCGGACAAGGGAATTACCAATCTGCATGTCCCCAGCGATGTAATCATCGACGCCTCCATGCCGGCTGCACTGAGAACCTCAGGACAGATGTGGGGTCCTGATGGAAACCTGCAAGACATGAAAGCGGTGATTCCAGATCGTTGTTACGCCGGTGTATATCAGGAAGTTTTCGACTTCTGTAGAACGAATGGTGCATTCGACCCAGCGACTATGGGCAGCGTACCTAACGTAGGTCTTATGGCACAGAAAGCAGAAGAATACGGATCGCACGACAAGACATTCGAGCTTGCCTCTAGTGGCACAGTAACGGTTGTCGATAGTGAAGGTAATACCTTGCTGGAGCATGCGGTAGAGAAAGGCGATATCTGGCGTATGTGCCAGGCTAAAGACGCGCCAATTCAAGACTGGGTTAAGTTGGCGGTGAGTCGAGCAAGACTATCAGCTCTCCCCGCGGTGTTTTGGTTGAATAAGGATCGCAGCCACGATGCCGAGATCATTAAGAAGGTAAATACCTATCTTGCTGATCATGAAACCGATGGCTTGGATATCAGTATCCTGACGCCAGAGGCAGCAACCCGCCTATCGCTAGCCAGGGCGAAAGAAGGTTTGGACACAATTTCTGTAACCGGTAACGTGCTGCGCGACTATCTAACAGACCTATTCCCAATCTTGGAACTCGGTACCAGCGCAAAAATGCTTTCCGTTGTTCCTCTGATGAAAGGCGGTGGTCTATTTGAGACCGGCGCCGGCGGTTCCGCGCCGAAGCATGTTCAGCAATTCGAAAAAAAGAATCACCTGCGTTGGGATTCGCTAGGTGAATTTCTAGCACTGGCTGCATCGCTTGAGCATCTGGCTAATGTAACAGGGAATGAAAGAGCGAAGATTCTCGCCGATTCATTGGACAAGGCCACGGGAGCCTTTCTAGACAACAACAAGTCGCCGTCACGCAAGGTAAACGAGCTAGATAATCGTGGCAGTCATTTCTATCTAGCCATGTACTGGGCTCAGGCTCTAGCGGAACAAGGCGATGATGCTGAACTACAGGCGCGTTTCGCACCGGTTGCTCAGGCAATGACTGAGAACGAAGAGAAGATCGTCGATGAACTGAACTCTGTTCAAGGACCTGCCATGGATGTCGGCGGCTACTACAAACTGGATGCGGCTAAGGCATCTGCAGCTATGCGCCCTAGCGCTACGCTAAATGCGATAATCGCGGCGGTGTAAGCTGTTTCAATTTATCTACTTACTCTTGGCGAGTTAAACATAAACGTCGAGAACAAGTAGAATCGTTCCAGGATATTTCCCCTGGGTTGTACGATAAAATTGTAGAGAGAAATTTTTCCATGAATATTGATGATGCCGTGCAAGGCGAATCAAGCCAGTAAGAATTAGTTTTCCTAATCTCTGTGGGCGAGTAGAACATAAACGCCAAGGCTGATTCGAATAGTTCCAGAAATTTTGTCCAATTTGTCTCTAAAATTTCGGTTCCCTCGAATCACAGTTGCTGCCTTATCTGCGAAAAATACAACGAACAAATCGCAGGGAATAGCTGACAACGTTACGATCAAACCAAGTAATAGAAACTGCGGCGCTGCTGGTCCTGCTTCTGCCACAACAAACTGTGGTAATAATGCCAGCAAAAAAGTACAGTTTTCGGATTGCTTGCTTCGATGATCACGCTCTGAACGAAGATTTTTCTCGTATCGAGCACTGCTAATATTTCCTGCGTCCTCTCATTGCCTTCAAATTCTTCTTGATTTTTTCCTCTGACAAATCGAATTCCGAAATACCCTAAGCCCAGATACACAAGATAGCTTGCGCCAATTATTTTCAATAAAGTGTAGGCTACAGGAGGGCAACTAAACAGCACGGAAAGTCCTTACACGGTGGCAACTACATGGAGCAAACTGCCTAACGCTAATCCTGCAATCGCGGAGAATCCAGCGGACGTACCCTGTGCAAGAGTCCGCGTCATCACATAGAAGTTTGCAGGGCCTGGCGAGAGGTTCATGATGAAGGCAGCTGCGGTGAATAGCAGCAGATCATTTAGTGGTGGCATGATTTCACTTTTTTTTGGTAAAAAAAAGCCCATCGCTAGCGATGGGCTTTTCGTTCTCTTCTATCCAATTACTTGGTCAGGAGTGTGCTTACTTAATGGGACGAATATAGCGCTTAACTCCACCAACCGGACCAACCTCGGCGCCGAAGATATTTCCGTGTGCATCGGCTACTACACCTTCAGCAGTACAAGTACCACGACAATCTGGTTGTGGGTCAGGAATCAGGAATTCTACTTCGCCGGTAATAGCACTACCGATACGGATACCGCGAAGCCAGTCGCCATGATCGGGGTTAACCGAACCTGATTCTGAATCGGCACCATAAAGAACATCATTTTCGTCGATGTAGATGCCACTCAAGCGACTGAATTGATGCCATACATCGAGTAGGTTGCCTTCTTGATCGAAGATCTGGATACGGTCATTACCGCGGTCTGCAACGAATAGCCGTCCTTTGGAATCCATAGCGAGGCCATGTGGCTGGCGGAAATTACCTGGCTCAGTACCCCATTCGCCGAACGACAAAAGGTGGTTTCCGTCTGCATCAAATTTATGGACGCGGTTGGTAGAACCTTCAGCGCTGGAGTGTCCCTCGCCAACGAAAATGGACCCGTCAGGGGCAACATGCACGTCATTTGGCGTGTAGAAATATTCGTCGTCCTGTCCGCCGCCTTTTTTGCCAATCGACATCAGGTGCACACCGGTGGGGCTGAACTTGTGGACCTGGTGGCCATAATGTTCGCCATCATAGCCTTGTGTCTGCTCTGAGCCACGTGCGTCAGCGACCCAGACATTGCCGTCGTGGTCGACGTGAATGCCGTGAGGCCAAGTAATGTAACCCGCGCCGAAGCTACGAACCATGTCGCCGTTCTTGCTGAACAACATAATTAGGTTTGTGTCAGGTTTCTCAACGCAGGCATTTGCGTTGCCGCCACAACGTTCTGCGACCCAGATGCTTTCGCCATCGGAATCAATTTCAACTGTGCTAGATGAGCCCCAATCGCGACCTGCAGGCATCTTAAAATAGCCAGATTGGGTGCTATAAGGGTTTTCCAGATCGTTTGTAGGAGGCATATCAGCTTGAGCAAAAGCCAAGGCTGGGGCTATCGCAATTGCGAAAAAAGCCGATTTTATGTTTTTATTAGTCATCTTCTAGAACTCTCGTTGCTCTTTAGGGGGGATACAAGAATAGACTAGGGGTTTTCGCAATTCAATTGTAATAGTGTGCCAGTGTTATACGGGCTGTTTTACACACCCTGAGGAGACGCATATGGATATAAAGACAGTGAGTATTTTCGTAGAAGATCAAGACAAAGCACTGACGTTCTACACCGAACTACTGGGCTTTCGGAAGATCAACGACATTGATCTGGGTGAATTTCGTTGGCTCACGGTCTCGACAGATGGTTCTGGGGAGACAGAATTGCTCCTGGAGCCCAATGCGCATCCAGCGGCGAAAACCTATCAGGAAGCGATCTATGCCGATGGCATACCGGCAACTCTTTTCCACAGCGAGGATATTCACGCAGAATATGAGCGACTGATAGCGAAGGGCGTCTCATTCAAGGACAAACCGCTTGAGAATGGTGGTGCTTGGATTGCAATCTTCGACGATGACTGCGGCAACTGGATTCAACTAGTCCAGGTTTAGTCTCGAATACTGTTGCTTGTAGTGCTAGGTGCGATTTGTAGCAGCTAGCAATCCTCCTGCGCCAATAAATAAGGCGCCACTTACACCGTTACTAATTCTATCGATATCTTTTGAGGCCAAAAGCCATTTCAGTCTAGCCGACAAGATCACATAACAACTATCCATAGTTACGGCGAGCAACAAAAAGCAGCCAGATAGAATAGCTATCTGCGGCAGGTAAGAACTGTGAGGGCTTGCGAACTGCGGCAGAAAAGCGCTGAAGAATAAGATCGTTTTCGGATTGGTCAGTGCACCCAAAACCCTCGCTGCATCGTGGCAGTGGCGCTGATCCGTTCGGACTTCTTATGTGTATAGAAAGCGTAGAGTGAATTGAAGCCAAGAAAAAATAGATAGACAACACCACACCACTTCAATCAAATAAGCCCCTGACTAAGCGCAGCGAGGAACATAGCGGTTCCCAACGCTGCAGTAGCCAGTTGGATTATCATAGCGAGAGTTGTGCCTACTATTGTCTGCAAGCCTCGTCGTTTTCCTGATGCAAGTGTAGTTGCAACGATCAGTACTACATTTGGCCCCGGCACACCGATAACTATGGCTGACACCAAAAGAAAAGAAATTATCTTCCCGAGTTCCATGTCAATGATCCCTCACGACTTTTCTATTCAGTCTCTGCTGGATACTCGAATACCGAAAGGATCTATTTCGACGAGCACATTAGCCGTGTCGGTAATATCGCGTGGAGCGGCTTTGGAGTCGTCATGATAGGCATAAACTACAACCTTCAATGCAGCGGCGCGGCGAGCGGGCAGGCTAGTCATTTCTGTATCAAAACCCTGAGGTATGAATACATTTACGATGTCTATCTTATTGCCGGCATTTCGTGTGAACTGTCGCTTATTCGAGTACCAGGCAGACTTCGTGTCGGGTAGATTGCTAGCCGTTTCGGCATCGTAGATAAAGATCACATCTACTTCAGTAATGATGATCGCATTCGGATCTAAAGTGGAGGAGATAAAAACAGAATTCACTTGTGCAGTCACACTGCCCGAAAACAAGAAGAGTGAATAAAGACTTATGCAAGCAGACAGAAATCGTTTTCTAAACATGAGTGATTCGATCCAAAAATAGTTTTGAGGCACCCAAAGCTAGCAATGGAGGTGGGGCCCTACAACGCGATGAACAAAAAAACCAGAGTTGGATAGTAGCCCAACTCTGGTTTTTTTTGAATTTCACAAAACCCGCGAGTGAGATCAGGTTTTGAGTGGTTGAATAACTTGCTACTCTTCCGTGGCAACAGTTCCAGTCTCAGACTTAGGCGTGCCGTCTCCGTTCAGACCCATAGACTCATAGCGTCTCCAGCCGGCGAGGATACCCTGCAAACCATGATTGCCTTCGTGGCAGGCATATTCGTAGACTGGGTCGGCGGCGCGGCGCATCGGTACTCTGCCGGACCAGCTTTCATCCCAAGACAAGGGATCTTCCACGGTGAAGTCATAATCGAGCGTGTCCCCATCAATCCAACTAAAGCGTTCGGAAATCACGGCCTGATCCGACATGCCACGCAGATTATAGTCGTGGTAGAAGTGCTGCGTAGTTATAACCAGCTCGTCACCATCCCAATGTGCAACTGAATCACCTTCCCACTTCAGCTGCTGCGTGCTGTGCTCGTTACCTAGCGGAATGATGCGCGCGGTATGCACCATCTCATTCAAGATCATGACAGTGTCTTTGGTCTGCACTATCTGCATATTGTTGTTGTAGGAGCCAGGGATCATTGGCGGTCCACCGACGAAACCGACTAGACACCGGTCTATTGTTGTTCTGCCCTCTGGGCCAGCACTCTCAAACACCATCTGACCATAGATGGCACGGCGCTCGCGACCAGCGGCATTCAATTCGGGCACGCGGCCATTCGGTGGATCATAGACTAACGAGGTACGACGGTCGGCGATGGTCTCTACGCCACGCTCGTACCAGAATTCGTTATAGGAAATCACGCCCGGCGGATAACCGGCGCCACCCACTGAATCGATGATCAGGTCGCGGTTCTGGCGACGTCTCTCAAAAGCTTCCCACTCGAGCGCCTCCTCGGCAGTTAGAGTGGCCTTATCGGCGAGCTCTCTCGGGCGGTTAAGCGGAGTTAGCGTCCTAAAGGTATAGGTGCCCTGAAAATCTGGTTGACCGTACTCGGTGCGTGGCATATCTGGCGACTGCGCGAGCAGTTGTGGCGCGACTATCAGGCCAATTATTGCTAAAGAGAGTTTCGTGAGTGTTCTGTTGTGCATGTAAATCTCCAACGGTATTCTAATTATAGTGAGATGGTAGAATAACTGATCAAAGCTACGCGTATTTAGGCGAATTTTCAAGGATATTCGGGCCTTGCTAGAGGCTAAATATAGGTGCTTCACTGGGAAAAACCTCGCAAGAATGGCAGCCAACACTAACGCAGTCTGCTTGCTACAATTCAGCTAAGATTCAGGCTCATCAGACTATTGTAGAGCTTCCCTCCTACCTAAGGGCAGGAGAAGAATAATCAGGAGAAAGCAATGAAATACCCAAAATTGATAGTCAGCCTGATATTGGCGCTATCGCTGACTGGCTGCATAGGCTCTGTGATCGGAGTGGCGGTAGATACGACAACGGCAGTGATTAAGGCACCATTCCAGATCGCTGGGGCCGTGGTCGGTGTCGCTGCTGACACTAGAGGTACGGTGATTGCCGCACCCTTTAGGATGGCCAATGCTGCTGTTGGGGGAGGTCACCATGATGATCATGATCGCCAGCACACTCATGATCATTCCGAGCATGACACCGAACATTCTGAACACCAGGATACTCACTCGGGACATGCACAAGAGCAGCATGTCGATGAGCACTAGCTAACAGCCTGCGAATTAACTTTAACGGCAGTAAAGACCTAGCTTCTAGCCAGTCAAATTGAATTGATTCAGCAGGTGGTTTATTCTTGCCATCGACTGAATTTTCCCGTTAGAGCATGCTGATGGCCATTTCCGCCAGTTCCAAGAATAGTATCCGAGATAGCAAGAACTCTGCTGATAAGCAGATGCTCTCCTCAATGGGAGCGTTCAAGTTTCCATTTGTAATATCCATATCTCTTATCATTCTAAGTTTCGTGCCTCGTGTTCAGAGCAATTCCGCACTAGTTTGGTCATTTTGGGGAGCTGCCGCTACGCTGCTGTTGTGGCAAGCGTATCTGCTATTTAATGCTAGAAACAAGAACGAAGAGCATGTGTTCAGCGTAGTGTTGCGTCCACAGCACTACATCCAAGCCATGGTTCAGTTCAGTGTCTATGCCTATTGGGGATATTACTGGCGACCGGTATACGATCATGCCTGGCTGATGTTAGCGCAGCTGCTATTTGCCTATACCTTCGATATGTTGCTGGCATGGTCGAGGCGTCGTGAATATAGCTTAGGCTTTGGTCCCGTTCCGATTATTTTTAGCATCAATCTGTTTCTCTGGTTTAGGGATGATTGGTTTTATATGCAATTCGTGATGATTGCCGTCGGTTTCATGGGCAAGGAATATGTGCGTTGGAATCGAGACGGACGTAGCATGCACATATTTAACCCTTCCGCGTTTGCCCTAGGCCTTTTCTCCCTCGTGTTGATCGCTACCAACACGACTGGCCTGACCTGGGGTCAGGATATTGCATCGACTCTTACTCTGGCGCCGAACATCTATACGTTCCTCTTTTTAGTTGGCTTGATTGTCATGTACTTCTTCTCCATAACACTTGTTGCCAGTATGGCGGCGATTACTTTGTTTGGAGTCAGTGCCCTGTATTCCGCTAGTACGGGTGTTCCGTACTTCTTCGATTCAGAGATTCCGGCCGCTGTTTTCCTGGGGCTGCATCTATTGATTACCGATCCCTCTACCTCGCCGAGAACGCCACTAGGGAAGACGTTTTTTGGAGTGCTCTACGGCCTCGGGGTGTTCGGCCTCTATACCCTTTTAGGCGCCATGGGCGAGCCAACGTTCTATGACAAACTGCTCGTCGTGCCGCTGCTGAATCTGAGTGTTATCGCTATTGATAGAGCGGTTCGATCTATCCATTCGACAGCTATTCTTAACGTCTGGAACGAAAACTGGCTCGGTGGACGAGCTAATCTAGCGCACATGAGTATCTGGATAGTGATTTTCGCTTCGATGTCTTTGCTAGGTAAAACCGACAGCAAGCATCAGGGCGATAGCCTGCCATTCTGGGAGCAAGCTTGCGCGACTGACTTATCCAATGCCTGTGGTCGTATGCTGCAATTGGAGGCGACTTATTGTGCTGACAACGCGGCCTGGGCGTGTAATGAAATAGGCGCCCACTACCGCGAGGGAATAATTACTGAATCCAATCAAGAATTATCCATGGCCTATTTCTCACGCGGCTGCGAGTTGAAGTTTCAAGCGGCGTGTCTAAATCTTCTAGACACAGAACTGCTGGCTCGCGAAGTGCCACATGAATTGGATCTGCGCTTGCTATTGCGAGAAGGTGGACAGAACTTGATGACACTTTCTGAGCAGGAGTTAATCGAGCGAGCCTGTGAACACGACTGGGCTTTTGCCTGTGAGAACAATGGCGCTCAGATATGAGCAAGCCTCAAAGCGAAACTGAAGCTAAGCCTAAATCTGAGCAAGAGGATCAGCGCAAAGATCCTGATAGTGAACAGGTGCCAGATCGAACAGTGGGTCTCACCATTATGTGCCTAGCGATCGTCTTCGTGGCCGCATGGATGGCTCTTCAATCACAGCAGCAAATAGATTCAGAAACAACAGAGTTGTCCTCCCCCGCGCAAGTAGTGATAACTGGTTTCCTCTCCAATGCTTGGTTTCTCCCGGACGAGCCGCTGCTGGGCTTTGTTCAAGTACCCACGGGCCCATTCACCATGGGAAGTAATCCGGCATTAGATCGTCTAGCCTACGAGAATGAGCGCTGGTCGAGTAATCGGCGTCAGGGAACGGTGCAGGTCGACGACTTCTATATAGGATTGTTTGAGGTCACCGCCGCTCAATTCCGAGTGTTCGTAGCAGAGCACCCGGAGCTCGCTAATGAGGTGGCAGCAGACATTCAAGGTGATATGCCGATTACGAATATTACTTGGCCGGAGGCACTAGCCTACGCACGCTGGCTACAGCAGAAGTTGGAAAGTTCTTCGGATACTCCTGAAGAGCTACTTCGCTATCTGGCAGCGGGCGGCAAAGTGAGCATTCCTTCAGAGGCTGAATGGGAAAAAGCGGCGCGCGGTGCGGACGGTCGAATTTTTCCGTGGGGAAACACACCCTCAACGGAGTTGGCAAACTATGGCTCAAGCACAATGCTGCCAGTAGGCTCTCGGCCCTGTGCCGAGTGTTCCTTCGGCCTGCAAGATATGAGCGGCAATGTGTGGGAATTTACACGCAGCCCATTGCAGGCCTATCCTTATGACCCTAACGATGATGCAGAGAATCTTTCCGAGGATGCGCTGTGGGTGATGCGCGGAGGATCATTCTCCGATGGAGTGGGCAATGTGCGCGCGGCGGTGCGCGGCGGTGTCGATCCTAGCGTACGTAACAACACCATCGGTTTCCGCGTAGTCATAAGCAAGCCATAATCGATTTCCGCTGAGCCAACGAAGTTCTATTATCCCATTTCCTGTAAACCGATCTCTTGTCTAAGCGTTCTACCTAACAAGTGGTACAGATTTGTGCCGTTAATTTCGAAAGTTGGGCGAAATAGTCTAGGTACTTTCGCTTTGTTGAATGGGGGAATCTCATGAAATTATTTTCTGCTTCTAGTATGACAGCGGCCTTGTGTTGTGGTCTTTTGCTAACAACGTCGAGTGCGAGCGCCGAGCCCTCACATAAGAGCAATCACAAGCACGTCGTAGTACCTACACACTCAGTTGCGAATAAGGTTGTGGTTGCCAAGCCCGCGCCGATTCGAACGATTACAACAGTTGCCGCCGTAGGACTGAATCGCCTGCCAATCGGGCACGTACGCTTTCTACACGATGACGAAACCTTTTACTACAGCGATGGGGTTTACTACAAAAAGAAGCCACACGGTTACGTGTTAGTTAAGCCGCGGGCTGGATTTCGAGTGGCTGCACTGCCTAGGGGCTACAGAGTAGTCCGAGATGGGGGCGCGACATTCTATAGATTCAATAACGTACGTTACAGAAAAGTGAACGGATTCTTCGTGGTCGTTTAACTATGAAGTAGCCAAACAAACACGAAGAAATCTGCCCAGCTTAGGTGTGTATTTAGTTGGAAAGCCCTCGGCCTCAATCAGGAAGGGCGAAGGCGAGAATTAGATCACCGCCTCTTCGTCCTCTGGATCCTCCCCCTGATGCAACGGTCACGTATTCTTGACCATCGATGACATATATCGAAGGTGAGGCAAACACGCCAGCCCCGGTATTAAATTTCCATAGCTCTTCGCCAGTATAGGCATCATAGGCGTAGAAATAACCTGCAGTATTGCTGCCCGCTCCAACGAAGACTATGCCACCGGCGGTAACCACCGACCCGGCTTGTCCGTACCCTTCGAAAATCTGCCGCCAGATTAATTCTCCCGTCGTTGGGTCATAGGCAGAGAAATACCCCTTCGGGTCGCGTCCGGAATTAAACGGCTGATCGATCGCGTTGATATAAAGATAGCCCGTGTCTTTGCTGAAGGAAATCGGCGCGTAGTTTGCGCCGCCTCCATAACCCGGAGAAAAAATCTGGTTCGGTCCTATCGGAGTAAACTGCTCTACGAGAACATTTGCCTCCATCTGCTGTGCAGGAATGTCGGTTGGGAAAACTGGCGACACCGGCTCCATTCTCTCGCCATTCGCCTTGTGCGGAATCGGCTGCGTTGGATAGGGGACCTCGCCTTCTACATCGGTAACGGTTGAGACTGGCGTTTCGATGATCGGATGCACTGGCTCGCCAGTTTCACGATTGAGGATATACAGCCAGCTGTTCTTGCTTGCCTGTGCGAGAGCTTTGATGTCCTGTCCGTCGACTTCCATATCAAACAATACCGGTTGATTACCAGAGTCGTAGTCCCACACATCGTGATGCACTTGTTGGTAGTACCATTCCAGGTTTCCGTCTTCTACAGACAAAGCGATAAGCGAGTCGCTGAACAGGTTCATGCCGTCGCGTTTCGTGCTGTCGCCGAAGGGATTGCCGACGGCCACGTAGACCATGCCTAATTCGGGATCAATCGCTGGTGTTTCCCAAATTCCACCACCGTTACGTTCGCCGCCAACCCAAGTTGGTCCTGCGATATCCCAGCCCTGATCAGTTTCATCCTGCGGCACGGTATTGAAGTTCCAAATGCCTTCGCCAGTCTTGGCATCGATTGCCAACACATAACCTCCGGCAATATGGCTTTCGCTTCGCGTCGTGCCAACATAGATGACGCCGTTGTAGACCTGCGGGGCTGTGGTGAACCAATAGCCAACCGAAATAGCAGTTTCGATATCAGGATTCTTCTCATGTAGCACATCGAGAATCACCGGCGCCTGTCCTTTGTCTCCGAAGCCTTCTAAAGGCTCGCCTGTAATGGCATCGAGCGCAAAGATAAATGAGCCAGCTGCGGAATACACAACGCCATCTTCATACGCTACGCCCCTATGCCTGAAGATATAGCCCTCGCGTCGACCGCCACCCAATAGACGAGTTACGTCGTAGGTCCATAGTAGATGCCCGTCTTCTGCGTTTAGCGCGTAGACGCTGCCACGGGAGTCGGTGACATACATTATGTCGCCGACAATCACAGGAGTGGTCTGGTTACTTACTCCATCGATGACGCCGTGTTGGAATAGCCATTTTGGTGTTAGCTCGGCGACGTTGTCGCGAGTAATCTGGTCGCTAGGTGCATAGCGCGATCCGGCGAGGTCGAGATTGTGCAGACGCCAATCCATATTCTGAACAGATGATCTTGGGCGTAGTGCAGATGCTACTTCAACCTGCTCAACTTCACCGCCGGTAGTACTGCTGCTCGTTGCAACTTCTATAGAAGTAGAATCACTCTCGGGAGCACAGCCAATCAAGAGAAGTGGTAGGCCGACAATGAGGAATAAGGTTCGAATCGATAGCTGTCTTGAGTGCAACATTGTTCGTGCTCCCTTGTTGTTAACTAGAGCTATTTTGCAAAATAGCTCTACAGAAAATTAGTAAATTGATGGAGTAGTTAGAGACTACTCTCCAGCATAAATTCAACGATGGCTTTTAACTGCTCATCGCTGCAGTTTGCGCACAAACCTCGCGGCGGCATGACGCCGTTGAGTCCTGCTATCGTGTTTTGAACGAGTGTATCCAAGCCTTTTTCCATACGAATCTCCCACTCGATCTGATCGCCTACCTCAGGCGAATGAGCTGCACCTGTGCCATGACAGGCGAAGCATGTCGCTTGATAAGTCTGCTCTGCATCGAAGGCGTCGTCCTGGGCGGTAGCGCTGAATGCTGGAAAAAATAAGAATGCACAGGCAATTGTAAGTAAAACTTTTGATGTCATGTCTGTAATCCGGATACGACTAATACTGTTTGCGTACTATGTTGAAGAAGTCGACAAACTTCTGCATGTTTACTGCATCCTGGGAGATGAGCAGCGAATGATCACCGCCTGGAATTTCGACATAGACATGCTGCATACCTAGCTCTGCCATCTTCGCCACCCACGCGCGGGTGCGCTCCACAGGCACGGCTGCATCCTCGTCTCCCTGTAGAACGAAAATGGGCAGATGCTTGATGCTATTCAGAATATTATCCATAGGCGCATTCGCTTCGGGTGCGGGCGCCGCCACTCCCAAGCCGGCGAATAGGTCCGGGTACTTAGCCGCAATATGATAGGTGCCTGCACCACCCATGGAATGGCCCCAGAGGTAGATTCGATTTGAATCGACATTGAATTCGTCGCGCATCAACTGTAAGACATTCATGACATCTTGTTCGCTACGCTGCGCGTCCTGCATGTCATCGAGCTCTCTTGAGCCGTACCAGCCGCGGCGGATATAGCCGAGGGGTGTGATGACGATATAGCCATTCGCTTCAGCCTGATCCAGTAGCCCGTGATATCCCATCAGCCAGTCGTGGCTCCTGCCTAAGCCATGCAGGGAAACGATCAGCGGGGCGCCTTGACTGCTGTCATAGCTTGAAGGAACGAAGATGGCGTAGGGAATCGATTCGCCCGTGCCTGGAAATTCATAGTTTCGGTGTTGAACCCGAGGATCATCAATATGTTGCTCGTCATCGGTCTCTTGGCGATCTGCAAAACAGAGCGCGCCGGTGGAGAGGGTGAGTGTTATCAGTGCTAGCTGCAGGAGTGCTTTCATTGTTGTTTTCTCCTACCCCTAAGGGCAGCGGTTTATTGAGACGGCCTCAGAGAATAAACCAATTCCGCCTCGTATATCAAAGGTGGACAGCTTACGGTCTGCATTTAATGGAGAACGTGGGTCGCTATAGCCCGTAGGTAAGAAGCCTCTAATCAGTCTATTAGCCGAACACGCCGCTTTCGGCAAGCGAGCGGATCAGAGCGATGGCATCACGATCGGTCTGTAGATAGGCAGATTGCAAGTGCTCTCCAACATCAACAGAACCGTCTTCCTCTAGTTCGCGCCGATAGGTGAAGCGCACGAACAGGTAGCCTTCTTCCGGCTCTTCTAGGTGAGTGACACTCTCCGCAAAGATCTGGTCGTACTCCTCCAAGGTCTGAGTATGAATTCTCTCATCCGGATAGAGCATCACTCGCTCGTGAAATTTGTGCTCCCCTACCTCGATGATTCGTTCGAATTCATCCTCGCCATACTCTGTGCTCGTGACTTTCAAACTACTGTTGAATGTGTCTGGGCGCCTCGCCCGCAGCAGCAAGCCTTCCCAGAGCTGGGTTCGCGTGAGAATTGGCAAATCCTCTTCCGTAAGATCGTTGACCTGAATAATGTGTTCAAGCTCTAGCAATACGTTCTCCTGCACCGTCTAATAAACTATGTGGATTAGTCTATCTGTAGGTTCCATGATTCTACTTCATCTAACATTTCGAAATCGGTCCAATCGAATTTAAGCGGCGTCACCGATATATAGCCCTGTTGGTAGGCGTAGGTGTCGGTGGTAGAGTCTTCGGAATCCACAATAATTCGTACACTCTCATAGTCTGTGGTCATGGAGTCTCTTACAGTCGGATCATAACGAGCGGTGCTCAGGTAAGAATCTCCCATAGGTCTTACGGCCACTCCCTTCAGCTCTCCGGCTGGGACGTTGATAGAAATCATCGTGCCACGCGGCGCGCCAAGCCTGCGATATCGATCGACTAGATCGGCAGTGAACTTTGCGGTGATAGCGGTATTCTCACTATTGGGATCTTCCGAGACGGCGATTGCGGGGAGTCCGTGATACAAGCCCTCCATCGCTGCCCCAACCGTTCCAGACAGATGTGAAACGTTGCCAACGTTTGCGCCGCGGTTTATACCCGACACGACGATATCGAAGGGCTGATCTTTTCCTAGCTCCTTTATGCCGAAGCGCACTGCATCGGCCGGTCTGCCGTGAATGGCGTAGCCGAAGAAGCGACCATCTTGCTCAAAGTTGTCGACAGTTATAGAGCCTATAGAGGATTGACTGGCACCGGACTGATTTGCGTTTGGCGCGGAAACAACTACTTCTACACCTTCTAGTTGTGAAAGAGCTGCATGCAGGGCATGTAGGCGTGGAGATTCTATTCCATCATCGTTTGAAAGCAGTATGCGATAGGACTGAGCCGACGCTACTGCACTGAAGCAGGTTAGTACAATCGCTGCCGCAAATTGGGAGAAGCGTATGGAGCCGTTTATTGGTCGCATCATCTATTCCTCTAATATTGCTTTACTATCGCAATTAGTTGTTATGAAGTATTGTTGTCGGCGGAATTGAATTAGGATTGGCTAACAACACAATCGTCTATAATACAGACTAGCCCGTACAATTTATAGCTAGTCACCCCTTAGGATTTGCTCATGCGCGAGACAGTAAAAGTACTAGTAAAGATTCTAGCGATTTCCATGACGTTGGCCGCAGCGATGCCGGCGTTAGGACAGAGCGCAACCAGCAACGACAGGATCATCGAGAATAACCTGATGATGGCGATGGCATGGAAACAGACCGCCGCCGAATTTCGCGCGCTCTACCACCAAGGCTTCAATATTGCTCGCATGCGCGTCGAGATTGCCTTGGCGCAGAAACAAGACGACTCTCTGCCACTCGCGATAATTAGTGATGTCGATGAAACCTTGTTGCTCGCGAATGACTACTGGGGCTATCTCATCACTCAGGGACAAGATTTTTTCGACGATGCGTCCTGGGATCGCTGGATCGAGGAGAATCGCGCCGTCGCAAGTCCGGGAGCATTGGAGTTTCTAAATTTCTGCGTGAGCAATTCAGTTGAAATTTTCTATGTGACCAACCGTGATCAGGGCGAGACCACAGTGCAGCTGGCGATTGAAAACTTAACCGCCGTTGGCTTTCCTCTCGTAGACACTGCGCACATGCGAGTCTTACGAGAGAGTTCCAACAAGGAACTAGTGCAGCAGCAGATAAGAGAAGACTATGAAGTGGTCGCGCTGTTGGGTGACAATCTTAATGACTTCGCGCGTCGCTATTACTCCACGGATGTAGATCAGCGCATGAGTCTTATGGAGCAGGATAAAGACCGTTATGGCCGCGACTATATCCTTTTTCCGAATCCTACCGACGGTCATTGGATTCGTGCAATATTCGGCGAGTCAGAGCCCGCTGCATCTGATGAGAATCGCGACATACTCAGGCGCGCAGCGACACGTGCTGCATGGGCTCCGTAGCTACTGATAAGGTTTGATAAGTCGACAGACACAGACCCAAGCAATAGAATGCACGCCATTCGCTTGGCAAACAAATTAACAGGATAGACAATGAATTCAGACGTACTCTTTAAGCCGTTCAATCACCCGAAATTACAATTACCTAATCGCATTATCATGGCGCCTATGACGAGACAGTTCTCTCCTAATGGCATACCCGATACCAATGTCGAAGAGTATTACAGAAAGCGCGCCGAAGGCGGTGTCGGACTAATCATTACTGAAGGCACGACCGTTAATCACAGGGCCGCTTCCTCTGGGGTGCAGATACCTTGTTTCCACGGTGAAGCCTTAGAAGGTTGGGGGAAAGTCGTCAAGGCCGTACACGCTGCGGGCGGCAAGATAGCACCGCAGTTGTGGCACGTGGGCTCGATTCGAAAACCAGGCGAAGGGCCATATCCAGACTATCCCTCAGCGACACCTTCCGGGCTGTTAGGACCAGATAAAAAAGTACTAGAGCCACTTTCCACGACCGAGATCGATGAACTGATTGCAGCTTATGCCCAAGCTGCATCCGATGCCGTTCGCCTTGGATTCGATGCCATCGAGTTACACGGAGCGCATGGCTATCTGATCGACAACTTCTTCTGGGAAGGCACTAATCAAAGAGAAGATAAATACGGAGGCTCTCTTGAAAACCGCACGCGATTCGCTGTTGAGATCATGCAGGCGATACGTGCAGAAATAGGCGACGACTTTCCTGTGATCTTGCGCTTCTCGCAATGGAAGCAACAGGACTTCGGGTCGAAACTGGCACAGACAGCGGGTGAACTGGAACAATTTCTCAGCCCCCTCTCCAAGGCAGGTGTAGATATTTTCCATTGCAGCACGAGACGATTTTGGGAGCCAGAATTCGATGGCTCTTCGCTGAACCTAGCGGGCTGGGTTAAGAAGATAACTGGTAAGCCAACAATCAGTGTGGGTAGTGTCGGTTTAAGCGAAGAATTCGTTGCGACCTATAGTGATGGTTCTGCGGAAGTGGCAGGGATCGATGAGCTACTGATCCGCATGGAAGCCGATGAGTTTGACCTGATCGCAGTGGGTCGCGCTTTGATAGCGAACCCTGATTGGGCCAACAAAGTAAAAAATAATGATATGGATTCGATTGAGACTTTCCGTAAAGAACAGTTAACTGAGCTCGCCTAGTTGCATAGAAGTTGCGAGAACTGATTAGACTACATATTCGAGCTAGATTTTTAGAAGGCTAGAACAAGGGGTTGAAGAAATGATGCAGTTCACCCAATCAAAGGTAAAGATTTTCCTTATTGGTAGTTTCTTCTTGCTGTTGTTGATGGCTTTGCTGTTATTCCTGCCACCTT
Source organism: Pseudomonadota bacterium (assembly GCA_027592275.1). Taxonomy (GTDB): domain Bacteria; phylum Pseudomonadota; class Gammaproteobacteria; order Pseudomonadales; family Pseudohongiellaceae; genus UBA9145. The sequence continues at coordinate 33,208 of JAQCKF010000009.1, read as the reverse complement.
CTGTCTCCGGTTCCGCTCAACTGTCTGAATCCGAAGAGGCTATCGAGCGCGGCGAGTATTTAGTCATAGCGGGAGGTTGCATTAGCTGCCACCGCGGCGAAGATGATGAAGAATCGTTTGTCGGCGGTCTCGCGTTAGTGTCAGATTTTGGTACGTTCTATGCTCCAAACATAACACCTGATATGGAGACTGGGATTGGTAATTGGAAAGCGAAGGATTTTCTGCTCGCTTTGCAGCACGGCCGTAAGCCTGGTGGTAGCTTTTACTATCCGGCTTTCCCGTATCGCGCTTATGCAGGTCTGCGCGACGAAGATGTGCTGGATATCGGTTCCTACCTTATGAGTCTAGAGCCGCAAAACAATGCGGTTCCTCAAGCCCAAACGCCGGTCTGGTTAAACCGCTGGGCAATGGCCGGGTGGAACTTATTGGCAGACATGGCCGAAGCCGATGCTGAAATATTCGAAGACGAATTAGTTGCGCGCGGGGCCTATGTTGCGCGAAACCTTGGACATTGTAGCGAATGCCATACGCCAAGAAATGCAGTAGGAATTCTCGATGCTAGCAGAGAGTTTGCAGGTGCGACCTTGGGCGAGGAAGTTATCGAAGCAATAAATGCAGAAGCGTTAAGTGAGTGGACCACGAATAATTTTGACGTCTTTCTCTTTATAGGATTGAAACCTGATGGTGATTTTGCTGGTGGCGACATGAACGATGTTATCGAACACAATACCAGCAAGATAAGCGATGAAGACAGAGACGCGCTAGCGGCATTCTTTACGCGGCACAAGCAACTCGAATAATCTCAGTTAAGTATTCAGTCACAAAAAAGGCAGCCTAGGCTGCCTTTTCAATTTCCTACAACGAAACTAGTTAGTCGTTGTCTACTCTGAAGTCATCATGACAGTTTCCACAACTACCACCGAGTCCGCGGAATGCACCTAGGGTCGCAGCCATGTCACCGCCGGCAGCTACTTCCGCGAAAGCATTAGCTCCCTCGAATAATGCCTGAGCCTTTTCGGCAAATCCTGCAGAGTCTTCCCAAATCACATCTAAGGCTTCGGTTTCCACGTCGAAATCGCGAGTGTCCATCGCAGAGAACAAGTCGGGGATCATCGGCGCAAGAGCGGCTATGTTACGCGCATTCTTTTCTGCGAGCTCTGCATCGAAGGGTGCACCCTGTGCCATGCCGGCGATAGGAATGAGGTTAAAGTAGAGTAATTTGAACACGGACTGACGCGTTTCAGCTGCCCCTGCTGCTCTTTGTGCTGGTGTAGGTTCATCTTGAGCCGACGCTGTAAACAGTGTGCCCGAAACAAGCATCGCTAAAGCAGAAATTAGTACAAGTGCTTTTTTGATCATTTATATCTCCGATCCCTTATAGGATATTGCTAGTTAAATTAATTCGTTTAGCCGAGTGGTTGGCAGCAGGGCCCTAAAACTCGCCGTCTGCAAAACTGCAGTTGCAGACTATATTACAAGTAATTTGTGAATGTCACTGCCGCTGGACGAAATCTTTTGCACAGGAGCAACTCGCGAGCAGAATCCTACTACTTATAGAAGGCCAGACAATGATACATTTCATTCGAGTCTACCCAGAGATCTCCCGGCGGACTAGTTTGCCACTTCCTTCCAAACAAATAGCCTCGTCGCCAACATAAATGCAATTACAAACCAGGCCGCGATGCCAATTAAGGTAGGCGTGATTTCAAGTAAGCTTGCACCATTGTTTGCGATCTCGCGCATGGCGGTGGACACGAAGCTCAGTGGTAGCAAATTCGCGATAGGTTGGACCAATTCGGGCATAGACTCTATTGGATAGAACACGCCAGACAAGAATATCTGGGGGAATATCACGATATTTCCCACCGCCATAACCGCTTGTTGAGTCTTAGCTATGCTGCCCAGACAGAATCCTAAGCAGAGGAAAATAAAAGTGCCTAGAACAATCATTAAGTAGAAAGAGGCGAAATTCCCGACAATACGAACATCGAGGATGGTCACGGCGAAAACAATTAGCACCGTGAGTTGTATCAATATGATTGCCATTCTGGCGAGCACGATAGCAGTAATGAAATCACGAGGCTTGATCGGTGTGACAAAGAGCCTCTTCAGAATGCCTTTGCGGCGAAACTCAACGATATTAAACCCGCTGCCAGCAATACTAAGTTGCATGAGGGTAAAAGCCATCAAACCCGGCAACAGAAAATCTAGATAACGTTGAGAGCGCGCCTTCACATCCTCAATCGTGAGTGTGAACATCGGTTCGATATTTCTAAACTCGCGTTCGATAGAGATTAGTGTCTGTTCGAGCAGCGGCATGATTAGGCCTAGCTGTTGTACTTGCGCTGCATCCACGAGTAGTTGCAACTCAGCTCCATCGCTTTGCGCATCGAAGTTCTCGGGTAGTATAAGTACCATGGTCTGATCGCCATCTACGAGCTCTGTACGCAGGTTTGATTCTTCCCCCCCGGTGACATTGAATAGCGGATTGTCATTCAGCATCTGCGAAAAATCGGATGCTACTTCGCTAGAAGAATTGTTTACGATGCCGAGCTTGATGGGATCGACTTCGCCGTTGTTTGCGAAAGCGAACACAGTCATAAAAATAATTGGGAAAAATAGGCTGAAGAAAATAGACTGCCTGTCACGCAAGAAAATTTTCAGGAATATTTTGGCTAGATGTAGTTGTAGTTTAGTTGGCATCAGTCCCTCAGCCCGTGGCCAGTAAGCGCAAGGAATACGTCTTCTATATTGCCATGCATGGGTGCTTGTGGAGGTTCTGGCGCATGTTTCAGAATTAAATTCTGCGGGGTATCTTCGGCAACTAATTTGCCGTGATCCATAATGGCAATACGTTCACACAGTGATTCGGCTTCTTCCATGTTGTGAGTGGTCAGCACAATAGTCATACCTGCATCATTCAGTTCACGGACAAGGTCCCACAGATTGTGTTTGGCTTGTGGATCGAGGCCTGTCGTCGGCTCATCGAGAAACAAAACCTTTGGACTATTGACCAACGCGCAGGCAATCGAAAAACGTTGTTGTTGCCCGCCGGAGAGATTGCCTGGTTTAGCCTGCGCCTTATCTAGTAAATTGACCTTGCCTAATAGCTCGGAGGTATCGACTTCTCGATTATAGAGAGCGGCGAAGAGAGTAAGTAGTTCATTGAGGGTAACGTTGTCGAAATATTCGTTGGCCTGTAATTGCACGCCAATTATTTCTTTGACTTTATAGGGCTGCGAGGCAACATCGATTCCGTCGATAGTTGCGCTACCGCCATCGATGTCAGTCAATCCTTCTAACATTTCTAATGTGGTTGTTTTTCCTGCGCCATTCGGGCCAAGGATGCCGAAGATTTCTCCGACCTCGATGCGCAGTGAAATACCATCGACGGCATAAAAGAATTCAGATTTCTTACCGGGAAGCAGATATTTCTTCGCGAGGTCTTTTACTTCAATAATTGGCATGCGATCTTCCGGCTATTGCAGCTGAACATCATACCTCAACTCAGCGGCATTAAAAGCAGGCTTCACAATGCGATGCAGCCCAGCCAGAGGCCGGGGCAGGCCACTTAGTAGTGATACTGGCGCTCGCGGGGCTTGATCGGGGCCAGGAAGAAATAGAATATCCAGGCAAACCAAGAAAGACAGAACATCGCTAGCAACCAAGCTATCTTCTCATAGCCCGTGGTCTTATCCGAGGTAGCGATAATCCAGACTGGAAGCACCCAAATCGCTAAGACCGCCGCGCCGCCTAAGAGGGCAAAGCCAAAGGAGAGTAGAGGCAATACGGCGACTACGCCAATGATGACCAATACGATGACTAGGAAATTCGACAATAGCTTCATACATTACTCCATTTCGGCTTCTGTGCCTTACAAAAATGCCACTTTAGGTAGTAGCCTAATATGTATTGCGAATATTGTGCCAGTTTAACAAATCTATAAAAAACAGAGTGTTAGGAGATTCTCAGAGGATGGGATAGAGGGGGAATCACCAAAAATGGCGAATTTCGCCAGTCCGCGGCTGTGTAGCCACCTAGTGGGCAGATTACCATCTGCACTTAGTTTGCAATATAACCAGGGCCATGAAGAATTTTACCGGGGTGCCGCCCAGTGTGTTTGCCCTCTTCAACCACCAATTCGCCGTTGACCAAAACATATTTCATGCCTACCGCGTATTGATGTGGGTCTTCGAACGTAGCCATATCGCTTATTTCTTCTGAGTCGAAAATCGCAATATCCGCAAAGTAACTCTCGACCAATAGTCCACGGTCACGAATGCCGAGTCGCTGTGCTGACATACTGCTCATTTTACGAACCGCCTCTTCTAAGGAGATAATGCCGCGCTCTCGCACATAGTAACCAAGAACTCGCGCAAAAGTGCCGTACTGACGTGGATGTGGCGCGCCTACTCCAAACACTGACAGAGGGCCGTCGGAACCGATCGCCGCAGCCGGGTGGCGCATGATGCGATCCACATCTTCGGGACCTATAGCGTGATAGACGGCAGTCGCCCCACCAGCTTTTACGATATCCATCACCACTTCAGCTGCATTTTCGGGTGTGGGGCTCATGCCGCGCTCTTGGGTGAGCTGTGCGAGATTCTTCCCTTCCATAGAACGATCGCGAGGATTGCGAGAAATGGAAACATTTTTGGGATCGCCGCCACCGCGGTCGTAAAGAATTTTATCAACTATTGCAGCCTTGACCGTACCGCGCGTCTCAGGGCTATCGATGCGAGCAATCATGCGCTCTTCGCCACCTTCCTGCGCCCATTGTGGTATTAGTGCAGTAATGCCAGTCTGCGAAGCAGTGTAAGGATACTGATCTATGGTTACATCGATGCCTCTCGCTCGTGCCTCGTCGACCATGCGCAGACTGTCGACAGATGCTCCCCAGTTTTCAACACCGATTACTTTGTGATGCGTAATCTGTACGGGAATATTTGCCTGCTCACCAATTTGGATGGTTTCTGCAACCGAGTCGAGAAGTTGCGCCGCCTCTTCCCGCATATGAGAGATATAGATTCCGTTATATTCGGCTGCGATCTTCGATAACTCGACAACCTCTGCAGTGGGAGTAAAACTACCGGGCACATAGAATAGGCCTGTTGAAATTCCTAGGGCTCCTTGTTCCATCGCCGCAGCGACCATGTCCTTCATGCGTTGTAATTCGGTAGGGCTTGCCGCTCGATCATCTTCGCCAATGACTATCTCGCGGATGGTTCCTTGACCGACAAACACGGCCCAGTTAGGACTTATTTGTTTTTCTGCGATGGCGCGATAATGCTCATCGATAGGATAGGGAGAGGTGCCATCGTTTCCCTCGGTGAGTGTGGTAACACCTTGCAACAAGGAACTCTCGGCATTAGGTACGTCGAAGATGCCACGCAGGGCGTGAGTGTGAGGATCGATAAATCCTGGGGAAACAACCAGGCCGCTGGCATTGATCACTTGGCCTGCGGTTGCGTTGGATAGATCGCCAATCGTGACAATACGTTCTCCTCGAACACCAACATCAGCTTCATACCAGGGATTGCCCGAACCATCGATGATGCGCCCTCCTTGAATGAGGACATCGAAGTTTTGCTGTGCGGCGCTTGTGCCGATAGCCAGAAAACTTAGTAGCAATAAAATATTTCTGACTATCATAACTAAACTCCTATTATCTTTTTCTTAAGCTACCAAATTCGAACGCGTTCTTCTGGAGATAAATACAAGGCATCTTCGGGCTGAACGTTGAAAGCTTCGTACCATTCATCGAAGTTTCTCACCACGCCGTTGACACGAAATTCCGATGGCGAATGAGGATCAGATGTTAGTCTCTGAATCAGCGCATCTTCTCGATACTTCCTTTGCCAAACCTGTGCCCAGCTCAGGAAGAACCGTTGATCACCTGTCAGTCCATCTATAATAGGTGCTTCTTCACCGCCGAGTGCCATTTTATAGGCTCGGTACGCGAGAGATAGGCCGCCAACGTCTCCGATGTTTTCCCCAAGCGTGAAATTACCATCGATAAAATATCCTTCTACCGGTTCAAACTGGTCGTACTGCGCGGCAAGTGCTGTGGTTAGAACTTCGAAGTTGGAGCGATCTTCGTCGGTCCACCAATTTCGCTGTACGCCCATAGAGTCCGACTTGGAGCCTTGATCGTCAAAGCCGTGGCCCATCTCATGACCGATGACAGCGCCGATGCCGCCATAGTTTACGGCTAGATCTGCAGCTGGATCGAAGAAGGGCGGCTGTAGGATTCCAGCTGGAAATACAATTTCATTAAAAGAAGAGTTGTAATAGGCATTCACTGTTTGTGGTGTCATGCCCCATTCTTCTCTATTGGTAGGTTTGCCTAATCGACTCAGGCTATCCTCATAATTAAATTCCCGCACGCTCTGCGCGTTTGCAAATAGATCGTCGCGGCCAATTTCGATCGAAGACAAATCTGTCCACTCATCGGGGTACGCGATCTTGGGTCGAAAGGCATTCAATTTCAATATTGCTTCTGCCTTTGTTTCATCGCCCATCCAATCGAGTTGCTCGATGCTCTGTGCAAGAGCGGCTCGCAAATTCTCAACTAAATCCCCCATCTGCTGTTTAGCAGACTCTGGGAAATGTCGCTCTACGTAAACCTGGCCAACCGCCTCGCCGAGACTGTTGAGTGCGCTCACGCGAGCGACGCCTCGCTCCCAACGTTCCCTCTGCTGAGGTACGCCGTTCAGTATTGTGGAATAGAAGTGAAAATTCTCTTGATCGATCTCATCAGATAACACCCCGGCATTGTTTGAGATGAAGTGATAGGTCATGTAGCTATTCCAGTTCGCTACTGGGATTTCAGCTATAAGATCGATGATCGGCGCCATGGCACTAGGGTAGGAAACATTTAGATCCTCCAGAGATTGAACTCCCGCTGAGGAAAAGTAGGCATCCCAATCAAAGCCTGGATAGGTGGCAGTGAATTCATCATAGCTCATTGGATTATAGGTGAGATCGCGATTGCGTCGCTCGGCTCTTGGCCAGACGTGTTCGGCAATTCGAGTTTCAACCGCTAACACGGCTGCTGCTTTCGCGGCGGAGTCTTCGATGTTGGCGAAATCTAGTATGCGCTCTATATGTGCCATGTATTCTGCGCGGACATTCAGGTATTGCTCAGTGTCCTCGAGGTAATAATCGCGATCAGGTAGCCCTATTCCGCCAATAGACACCCCGAGTTGGTGGCGATCGGAATTGCTGCGGTCCGCACCAATGCCGAAGCTAATTGGGCTGGCCGTGGTATCTATGCGAGAGCGGCCAAAAGCGGCAACCAACTCTTGTGCTGTGTCGATCTGGGCAAGCTGAGATAAACCCGGTAGCAGGGGGCTGATGCCCCGCTCGTTCAGTGCATCGGTATTCATATAGCTGAGATAGTAATCGCTGATCTTCTGCTCCATCGAATCCTGAGCTGGCTCGATTGAAGTTAGATCGGTAATGATCGTGCGTACTCTCTCATCGGAGCGATCGCCGAGAACAGAGAACGAACCATAATTGCTTCGATCCGCAGGAAGCTCATAGGTATCTAGCCATTGGCCATTAGTGAAGCGAAAGAAATCGTCGCCAGCTCGAGTATCCGGATCCTGATGAGACAGATCTATGCCGAAGCTTCCAATCTCGGCAGTCAATACTTCAAGATCTTCAGCGGCAGGGTTCTCCGCAGCACTTTGTACCGAACCTACTGTGCTTTCTTCCGCTGAACAGGCAGCTAATATTGCAAATGAGGTAGTGAAAAAGATCTTTATGAGTGACGACATGTTGAATCTCCGATAGGTATTCAATGGTTGTTAATTAGTCAAATAAGCATTATTGCAAAGAAGTATACCTGATTTAAAAAAGAGGAAAATTGCAGATAAATCGAGAAAAAGTCCTGCTCTTATATTTGCTAGAAGATGTGGGTAAGATAAAGCGCTATCAGCATCAGCGATTATTATAGGAGGCATCAAGGTTTGTAGGAGAGAAGGAATTTTTGTGGTCGCTGCAAACACAGCATTACATTGGTTGCTCTAATTCTCACTACTCCGATGCGATCAATCTTTATGAAAAATGAAATCGCCAAAGCTAATATGTCATGGCTAGCAGTCATCATCATGTTGTTCGGCCTTTTGTTGTTAGCTAGCCACAGCAATGAGTTACTCAAGCAGACGGTAATTGGCCCAGGCAGCAGCGCTGATCTCGATTTCGCTGCGGATTGTAGAGTGGACGAGTTAGAAGAAGAACAACTCTCCCTTGAAGAATGTCAGCTGATGGTGAGCAATGTGCGCATCATCTTGAGTTCGAGTCCCCCGTGGTATCGCTCCTATCAGTTAACCCTCTCGAGCTTAGGGATAGCGGCGACGCTATTTTCTCTGGTAACCGCCTTCGGCTTGATAAATAGACACAGCCCTGGGCTGCGCTTGGCTATCGTGAGCACTGCATTGCTACTCATCATCGATGTCGCGGGCTTCGTTGCCGCTGTTAATACCGGGCCATTGCTGCGTGCGCAATATCTATGGCCGCTGTTAATTTGGATATGCATCCATCTGAGTATGTTAGCCGCGATCATCCGTTTAGCGCAGCAAAGTGAGATGGATAGCTGATGTTGGAAACTAGGAATTCAGCGGAATCTGAAAGTGAGAACCTGCCGCGTCTGGTGGTACTTCTACATTGGTTGCTGGCAGCTTCTGTCTTCTTTCTTTTCGTTTCGAGTTGGTGGATGTTGTCCTTACCGCTCCCCTCCGCCGAATTTACTTACCGCGAGCTGCCATTTCAACTGCATAAGAACATCGGCATCACCCTTTTTGTTGTTGTAATTACGATGGCTGCAATACGTATTAGAGCGTTGCTGCGAGAGGCGAGCCCGCCTCAAGGTTGGTTGCGCCGTTTGGCAGTGGTGGATCACATATTGCTGTATACGCTGCTGACGGTTTGTTGTCTTAGTGGTTACATGTCATCTTCCTACAGCGGGTGGACGACTACTTTATGGTGGCTTGTCGACATTCCGTCAATGACAGCCGAGAATGATGATCTCAACATCCTATTCTCCGAGGTCCATCTATGGAGTTGTTGGGTGTTGTTAGGATTGCTTGTGCTGCACATCGGCGCCGCGATCTATCATGGAATTGGCAACGATGGCGCAATCGACAAAATGTTTCGGCTGCGATAACTCAGATTTTTAACTAAGAAATTTAAAATTACACAAGTCGAGAAAAAAGAATGGAAGAGATTCAAACTTTTGTAACCCATCTTGAGTGTAGCTACACGGGCAAGATTTATCCGGCCGATCAACTTCACGGCTTGTCGGAAGCAGGTAAACCTCTCTTGGTCAAATACGACCTCGATGCTCTAGCGAAAGCGGTAGACAAGGAAGATCTCGAGGGAAGACTGCCTGAGTTTTGGCGTTACCGCGAATTTTTACCGGTTCGTAAGGCGAGCAACATCGTTCGGCTCGGCGAATTGATGACTCCCATTTTACCAGCTGAAAAATTGCAGAACGAGTATGGCTGCGGCGAAATCCTAATCAAGGACGAGGGGCGGCTGCCAACTGGTTCGTTTAAAGCGAGAGGCATAGCACTTGCCGTTGCGATGGCTAAGGAGCTCGGAGTCAAGCGCATGGCGATGCCCACCAACGGCAATGCCGGCGCCGCGCTCGCCGCGTATTGTTCTGCTGCTGATATACAGAGCTATGTTTTCTGCCCTGAAGATACGCCTAAGGTAAATATCGAAGAGATCGCCTTCCAGGGTGGCAAGACATTCCTCGCCAACGGCTATATTAATGACTGCGGTCGCATCGTTGGTGAAGGCAAAGAGATCATGAATTGGTTCGATGCTTCCACACTGAAAGAGCCCTATCGTATAGAGGGTAAGAAGACCATGGGATTGGAGCTGGCAGAGCAATTAGACTGGAACCTACCTGATGTCATTCTGTATCCGACCGGCGGAGGCACAGGCCTGATTGGCATGTGGAAGGCCTTCAATGAGCTCGAGGCTATCGGATGGATAGGGTCTAAGAGGCCACGCATGGTAGCGGTGCAGGCCGAGGGCTGTGCGCCTATCGTGAAGGCGTTCGACGAAGGAACGCGCCACGCCCAGCCGTGGATCGATGCACATACAATCGCGTCAGGCATTCGTGTGCCGGTGGCTGTTGGAGACTTCCTGATTCTAGATGCTGTGCGTGAGAGCAATGGCTTTGCGGTTGCGGTAAGCGACGAGTCAATAATTGAAGCGCATCAGGAATGTGCTCGCAAGGAAGGAATCCTGCTCTGCCCAGAGGGTGCGGCGACGCTCGCTGCGCTTAAACAGGAGCTGGTCAGTGGGCGCATTAAAGCGGACGAGCAGGTGATGCTATTTAACTGTGCCACGGGATTAAAATACCCGATGCCGTCTACCCATCATAAGATCGATCTTGGACAGCCGATTGACTACGACTTTATTCGGGATTGCTAGTTTCTATTCCTTGTTAAACGGGGCGTCTATTTAAGACGCCCCACTGCACTGCCCCTTCCCTGTGTAAACCATTTGTAAACTATTGCCGCAATATAGTTGCCGTTACATTCTAAATATCAATAAAACTGGCGATCCGCCGAATCCAAACTAGGCTTAGATTATTCCTACGTACAAAAGGAATATTCATATTACTTAGCTTGGAGAATAGAAATGCGAGAACTTACTTTAGATGAAATAGAACGGGTTAGTGGTGGCAGCGGGTTAGGCGATTTTGCGGCAAATGGTGGAGCAATTGGAACAATTGTCGGAACGCTTGCAACGAACACGATGGCTGGAGCTGCTCGCGGCGGGTTGGGTGGAGCGGCGCTTGGGGCGTCCTTCGGGGCTGGGTTTATGGCTGGGTCAGCCCTTTACGACTGGCTATCCTAATTCGCGTAATAGGATACGAAAGATGACACTCAAAATTGCCAAACGATTCATACTAGTGATGTGTTCACTCTCGGTAGGTATTGCCATTTTATACACGTTTATCAACTAGGATTACATCGGTGCGATGGTAGGTATATCTTCAGCCTCTGTGTTCTACTTCCTTTATCGGAATCCTGAGATGCTAATGGCAAAGAATTGGGATGAGTTTGGTGAGCTAGCAGATAATTCTCGTGATCAGAAATATGTCTGGGGATTTCCCGCCTACCATGCAGTCATGCTGTCGGCGATCCTCTATATTTGGCTAGTATGAAGAGAGTGTGGAATAGTAAGCGGTGGTGATTAGTAGCCACCGCTTCAGCCATGGATGACTAGGAATTTTCTTCAATCAGGAAATCGGAAATAAATTCTTTGCAGTCCTCAAATTCGAACACATAGAATGTTCCGGCATCGAGTCCGCTGCGCCTTAGTTTTTCCATGCGGCGTCGCCCATCTACCATGCGATAAGGAAGATCGCAGGGGTTCGGCATGACATGAATCAACATCCCTGGGTACTTTACGTCCGCATCCTCATACCTCTTTCCAGTAAAATCATCCCCTCCAAACCAGTTTCCAGGCTTCGCGCAGATGTCGCTGAAGCGAACTGTCTCGGATTGCTTTCCCAGCATGTGCTTTTTTGCGAGATCGAATAAGGCAATATAGCTATACTCACTTTCAGGCAAGGCCCAATCTCCATGCATGGTATGGCCGGGAACTGATGATGGACTGCTAACACGCAGAATGGACCTATCGAGTGGCATAGAATTGGAATTGCTATCTGTGAATTGAATGTAATACCAGAGGATACGATGTGAGCACAAGCCAGAACAAGAAGGGAATCGATCTTTATACATGGAATACGCCGAATGGGCGTAAGGTGTCCATCATGTTAGAAGAGATCGGTCTGCCTTACCGCGTTATTCCCATCGATATCACGAAGGGCGATCAGCTCCAGTCGGATTTTCTACTGCTCAGTCCTAACAATAAAATTCCCGCCATTGTCGATCATGATGCAGGAATTCATTTAATGGAGTCAGGTGCAATTTTAATGTACTTGGCGAACAAGACCGGAAAGCTGTTAAGCCCAATCGGTGATAAGTACTGGGAGCAGATGGAATGGCTAATGCTGCAGATGGCTTCAATTGGTCCGATGCTGGGGCAGACACATCATTTCGTAAAATTTAACCCGGGTAAGTCGCCTTATGCCGAGGAACGCTATGCTAAGGAGAATGCGCGTCTCTATCAGGTATTGGAGAATAGGTTGCAGGACAGGGAGTTTATTTGTGACGAGTATTCGATAGTCGATATCGCAACTTGGCCATGGATATCACGCTTCGAGTTTCAGCAGATGAATTTATCCGACTACCCTAACCTGAAGCGCTGGTATCTTAATATCGCGGGCCGGCCGGCGGTGCAGAAGGGATATGGTGTGCCGGATGTATTGGAAGTGCCGTTGCCCGAATAGGCAATGAGTAGGCAATGTGGAGATAAAGCATCACGAGAGTTAGGCGTTAGAGCCTAACTCTCGTGAACACAGTGCCTAGTCGACAATGCTGTCATAAATAATATCGCGGGATACATTTCTCATATTCGCAGCACCGGGGCGTCTCGCACCCTGCGCCTGAATCATGCCTATCAAGAACATATCCTCAACCGGATCCACCCAGAACCAAGTGCCGGCGGCGCCAGACCAGTAGTAGGTGCCCGGGCTAGCCGGCGTATTAGCCTTTTCGGGGTCGTAGATAACCGCGAAATCAACGCCGAAGCCTTGGCCAGCCTGACCTTCATTCGAGGCAGTGCCGCGCAGATTCAGTTCATCTTTTAAGCTATTAGTGCGCATTATCCGCACAGACTCAGGCGAAAGTATCTGCTGGCCTTCTAATTCACCTTCGTTAACTAGCATCTGAAGAAAACGTGCATAGTCATGCGTAGATGAAACGAGTCCACCGCCGCCTGACTCTAATCGTTCTGGGTCGAGATAGCTGGGTCTATCGGTACGGTGTGGTCTTTGTACCAGACGATTGCGTTCGGAATCCCAATTGTGAACTTCGGCAAAGCGACTGACGTCTTCGGCTTTCACATAGAAACCGGTGTCAGTCATGTCCAGAGGTGAAAAGATATTTTGTTGCAGAAAATCGCCGAAGCTGAGCCCTGAAAGCTTTTGCACAATGTAGCCTTGAATGTCTACGGCGATCGAATACGACCACTGCTCGCCGGGTTGAAACAGCAGGGGTATATCGGCAACTTTCTCGATAAGTTCGTCGAGGTCTGAAGAGGCTAGTACTTCTGTGTCGCGAAACTTGTTGTTGATCGGGTCGCTACCGCCTAAGCCGTAACCGAATCCGGCGGAGTGGTTGAGCAGTTCGCGCATATTTGGTTCGCGCGCTGCGGAAACCAATTCCATTTCGCCTTCATCGTTATAACTGCTCATGATGCGCAGGTTCGCCAATTCTGGAACGTGCTTGCTAACTGGATCATCGAAATCCCAAAGGCCTTGTTCGTGGAGTATCATCAATGCAACGCCGGTCACCGGTTTGGACATTGAATAAATTCGAAAGAGTGTATCCATTTGCATTGAAGCTTGATCATCGACTCTGGCAAGGCCAGTCGTCTCGAAGGTGGCAACTTCACCATCTTTAGCAAGTATCCAAACCATGCCTGCCACATCTTGATCCGCAACGATCTTTTCCATGGCGGCGTCTAAAGCCTGAATGCCTTCTTCGGTAAAGCCTGCGGCGGCAGCACCTGCCTCCGCTTGTGGCCAGGATGTATCGGCCTGAACACCAGTGCAAAGGGTAAGGCTGACCGCAATCGTCAGTAGTGATTTGTGCCAGTTATTCAGCGTGAACGTAGTCATTTCCAGCTCTCCACATATTCTTAGTAGTGTTATTTTTCCCAGCCTGGCGGAATCATACATCCCAATTTAGAAGGGCTATAGACAAAGAAAAACCGCGCAAGGGGGCTGATAATACGCCCCTTGCGCGGTCATTGGCTAGTGACTCGGATCGGAGAAAGTTAGCGGTTAGTTGACGCTGAATTGAATTGGCGCAGAGTTATAGCGCAGAACGCCATCGTTAGTATCGTAGGCAATGTAAATCGCAAACTCTCCGCTGGCCTGGGTCAGTTGCTCAGCTATCGAGATGTTCTCAATACTACCGAATACCTTGGCCTCCAGAGAGGGCAACGAAGCGGGATCGCCATTCCATGCTTGATAATCACCACTGCCGTTTATTGCGTAGTACGCGCCCTGGTAGACGATTACACAGTAAATGTTTCCACTGTTACCAACATCCGCAGGGTCGACTTCGATTCTGGCTGTTATGGCGAGCACTTCAGATGAGCTGAATGTTCCGCTGCTATTACTTCCATCGGTGCTGAACACCGACCCGCTGAATCTTGCTTGTGTCACTGCACCTTGAGAACTCAGGCCAGCGATATCTGTATTAATACTAAGTGCCGAAGTATCTGTTTCGTTCGCGAGCGTAGGACGATCGAATGGAAACGTCTCGGAGGCGGCGCGCGGGTCAGTTAAGCCATTCATCAGGAATTCGATGACCTGTCCGCGTCGAACCGGGTCGTCGCCGAATACGTCGATCTCATCTATGTCGACATTGGTGCCGGGTACGCCCGATTGATCTTGAGTGAATTGCACATGTCCCGTGTTATTGGTTCCTGCGTTATAGAAATCGATCGCATCGGAAACATCGGTTATCCAGCCCACGTGCATAAGTGCGCTGCGTAGGCCAACATTTCGTAACGAGGGAGTTTTGAAATTTCCGCGATCATTATTCTGTCCTGATACTTCAAATTGCCCTAGATCTTCATTCGCAGGACGCAAGCCGATGTTGCGGAAATTGTTATCACTAAATAGAGGTGGCTCATGACAGTTTGCACAGGGAGTATCGTTAAACAAGTCCCAGCCCTGGATCTGATCATTAGTCATCGCATTGCTATCGCCTGCAATATACAAGTCCCAGGGAGTTCCGTTGGGTACTAATGTTCTTTCATAAGTAGCGATTGCCATAGCTATTCTGGCAGGAGTTATCTCAGAATCACCGAAGGCTGCACTGAAGAGTTGCTGGTAGTTGGTACCACCTTGCAGGGCATCTATCATGTCGGCAGGTATATTAGATGCGAGGGACAAGGGAGTTGCCTGCTCTAGCTTGTCGACAACGTCATTCCAATCACGACCTTGCTGTGCCATTTCAACCGTGCTTAGTATGGGGCCAACGGCCTGACTCTCCAGAGAGCCCCCTTCCTCGATGATAGTGTTGTTAGGATTTAGTGGATCTACAAATTCATCGATGGCCCGACCATCCCAGAAATTGTTATCCGCGAACATAGAGGTAAAGAAGGAAGGAGTAGCGCGGCCGGTAACCTGTGGATCATGTCCGAACATCGGATCATTTAACTGTAGGCCGTTCTCATCGAGTGCGCGAATACCGGGTGAACCGACTACATCGTCAGCACTACCGAAGATCTGATCGAAGCCAGGGTTGATAGCAAGGCAGGCATCAGATCCACCTGCGGCTGGTTTATGACAGGTGCCACATGCCACAGTATCATCGCTTGAGAGTTGTTCGTCCCAGAACAGGATCTTACCTAATACGCGCTTGGGTTCAGTAATAGGGTTTTCATCTGGCGCGGGAGCATCACCAAGAGGTTGGAGACTCTGTCCGTCATTGTTTGGACCGCCAGGGCCGCCTCCGCCGTCACCTTGAGCGAACGTCATCGATGAATACGCTAAAAATAGTACTGTGATGAAACTAGAGATGCCGTGTTTGTGTGCGCGAGAATTGTTGTTTGGCATCTTTATTTCTTTTATAAATAGCGAATCTTGTTAACTACTTCAAACGCAGAAGAAGGAATTTGGTTTACACCGAAATGAGAAGAATACCCAAGTATGATTGTTAGTTGGGGTGAGTGATTATAAGAAGGATAGGATATGCAGGTATTCAGACAATCGGGCCTCCCAGCAAGTTGATCGATTACTAGCATTGATGAGATGCTCTCTAGGTATCCTTTTCTGTATTCCTCGGTGACGATTTGGAAATTGCCTGCGTCAAAACAAAGGAGTAATTTTCCAGAGAGTAGCAATGCGCTATTGCTTAAGCAGGCGAATAACAACTGATTCTTCGAGGAACAGTCATGAAAAATAGTTTACAGCTTGGTCTTCTCATTCTAGGCTCGAGCTTTTGCCTCAATGCACTAGCCGCGGAAGACTATACCCCACCGAGAACGCAGTGGGGCCAACCCGATCTCCAAGGCGTATGGAATTTCTCTTCTAACGTGCCCATGCAACGGCCAGAGCACTTCGCTGATAGAGAATTTATGACAGTCGAAGAAGTGGAAGAGATGCGCGCTAGACTCGAAGAGAGAGATGCTGCTTCGGATCAGGCCGTTCCACAGGTCGAAGGCGGTCCTGGCGGCTACAATGATTTCTGGGTAGAGAGTGCGGGCATTACCGATCAGATACGGACTTCGCATATCGTCTATCCGACCAACGGTCGCCTACCCGGCAGAGTCGAAGGCGCTGCTGTTGCCTTTGGGGGTCTGGGTGATGATGTTCCTGGCGAGAGACCCGTCCGCTATACGGTGGGCGGCATCGCGAAGAATGGCCCTGAAGATAGAGGCCTTTCAGAGCGCTGCATCGTCGGTTTTAATTCGGGGCCGCCTTTCGTGCCAAGCCTATATAACAACAACGTACAGATCTTTCAAAGTAAGGACACGGCGGTAATCGTTACTGAGATGATTCACGATGCCCGTATCGTTCAGATTGGTGAACTTCCCCCTCTGGATGAGAAGATTGGGTTATGGACCGGTGACTCAAGAGGTTATTGGGAAGGAGACACATTGGTAGTAGAAACGCGTAATTTCAATGGCCTTACGCAGAGCTATAGTGTGTTTGGTGATTCCGAGGACAAGCTACTCATCGAGAAGTTCTATCGTGTAGATCCTTACACAGTAAACTACGAGTGGACACTAGATGATCCTTCTACTTTCACAGATAGGATCACCGCGATTGTGCCGATGACGAAGGTTGCGGGTCAGCTTTATGAGTACGCCTGTCACGAAGGCAACTATGGCATGCAGAATATTTTGCGCGGCGAGCGTATTGCCGAGGAAACGGCACAGGAATCTAGCGCCAACTAAGCGCTCTATTTTCCATTTTTAAAAGCGGCCCTGCGGGGGCCGTTTTTATTCCCTCCTCCTTTGTCACAGTGGCACAACTAACCTATTCGTTGTGCTTCCCTTGTATTAGCTCCTTTTTGACGGCGGTATAGCTCAATGAGTTGACTTTCAGCCGTTCTCAAAATACTGTATATATATACAGTATAAAAATCCCAGCATACCATGACCCAAAACCACCCAAAAGCGCGCAACCGAACATTTCTAGCGGAGGCAGGCGCGACTCTTAGCCCCTGCAATAAAGACAGGGGTGCTACGACTAGTCTCGCAGCAGTGCAGTCCTATGCCGAGTTGCACTGTATTTCCAACTTCACATTCCTACGGGGAGCCTCGTTTCCTGAAGAGCTGGTAGAGCGAGCAGAGGCGCTTGGATACAGCGCTATTGCTATTACCGATGAATGCTCTCTGTCCGGTGTTGTAAGAGCGCATATGGCCGCTAAAGAGCGACGCATCAAATTGATCATCGGTAGTGAGTTCGTGCTGAGGGATACGCCGCCCGAGGTTTTGCAAGATGAGCAGACGATTCGAAAAAAGTTCGATGTCCCTCCTACTGAAAATCTGAATGTGTTGAACAACGGAATGCGAATCGTGCTGCTCGCGCTCAATCGGAAAGGTTATGGCGAACTCAGTCACCTAATAAGTTGTGCGCGCCTACGAGCGAATAAGGGTGAGTATCGAATCGATAGCGAGTTGTTGCAGCAAAAATTTCCTACTGATTGCGCGCTCTTGTGGATTCCCGATCTTAAGCAATCAGATGCATGCATAGAATCGCAGGCAGGCTATCTGCGACTACTAACTACAGGCAATCTATGGATCGCTGCGCAGCTTCTTCTAAACGGACACGATCGGCTAAAACTAAAGCGTTTGCGAAAGCTGGGTAAAAACTTCGATATCCCTGTGTGTGCAGCGGGCGGGGTCTATATGCACGAAGCCGGGCGACGTATCGTGCAAGATACATTGACGGCAATACGCTTAAGTCAGCCGCTGACTGAAATTGGCTTTGCGGCAGAGCCAAATTCACAAAGGCACCTACGTTCCATCGAGCAACTTAAGAAGCTATATCCAGTACAGCTCCTCGAAGAGACGCTCAATATCGCTAACCGTTGCGATTTCTCTCTCGATGAGCTTCGTTACGAATACCCATCCGAACTCGTGCCGAAAGGACATACGGCTCACTCCTGGTTATGGCAGCTAACTAAAGAAGGCATTAAGAAGCGCTGGCCGCAGGGAATTTCACAAAAGAATCAAAAGATTATCGAACATGAGATGAGGCTAATAAAACAGCTGTCTTATGAACATTTCTTTTTGACGGTGCATGAGATCGTTTGCTTCGCGGTTGATCAAAACATTTATTGCCAGGGTCGTGGTTCAGCCGCTAACTCCGCGGTCTGTTACTGCCTTGGGATAACAGAAGTGAGTCCCGATCATGCGGAGTTGTTGTTTGAACGTTTTCTCTCTCCCGAGCGCTCTGAACCACCAGACATTGATGTGGATTTCGAGAATAGCCGCCGCGAGGAAGTGATTCAGCACATCTACCAGAAGTACGGACGTCATCGCACGGCGATCGCGGCCACAGTCATTACCTATCGCTCTCGTAGTGCCGTTAGAGATGTGGGCAAGGCATTGGGTCTCGATGATGAGCTTATCAATCGTCTTGCTAAGTCGATCTTCTGGTGGGGCAGCGACTTGGAAGAACAGCTATCGGATTCGGGCATCGACTATACCGAACCAAAGATCAAGACCCTCATAAATCTCGCCCAATCTCTGATGGGGTTTCCCCGCCATCTTTCTCAGCATGTCGGAGGTTTCGTTATTAGTCAGGGCGACTTGACGCATCTGGTTCCTATCGAGAATGCAGCCATGGCTGATCGAACTATTATCCAATGGGACAAAGACGACTTGGAATCCTTAGGCCTACTTAAAGTCGATGTGCTCGCGCTGGGTATGTTGAGCGCGATTCACAAGGCGATAGATCTGGTGAATAGCTACACCACCGAAGAAGTAGGTATGGATAGCATCTCTGTGAAGGAGGACTCGAAAGTCTACGACATGATTTGTGAGGCTGACACGGTTGGCGTTTTCCAGATCGAATCTCGCGCCCAGATGAGTATGTTACCCAGACTAAAACCTCGCAGTTATTATGATCTGGTTATTCAAATTGCGATCGTTAGGCCCGGGCCTATTCAGGGAGACATGGTGCATCCCTATCTGGAGCGGCGTAAGAACCCTAGCAAAGTCAAGTACGAGAGTGAGGCGGTGAGACAGACGCTGGAGCGCACACTGGGCGTGCCAATTTTTCAAGAGCAGATCATGAAGCTGGCCATGGTGGCCGCTGGGTTTTCAGCGGGCGAAGCTGATCAGCTACGACGGGCCATGGCAGCTTGGAAGAAGAAAGGAGGCCTCGAGCCGTTTCGAGATAGGTTGGTTTCCGGCATGGGAGTTCGCGGCTACAGCGAAGAATTTGCCTTGCGCATCTATAGTCAGATTAAAGGCTTCGGTGACTATGGATTTCCAGAGTCGCACTCGGCCAGCTTTGCGCTGCTTGCCTATGTTTCTTCCTGGTTGAAGTGCTATCACCCCGCCGCGTTCTGCTGTGCTCTGCTTAATAGTCAGCCTATGGGTTTCTACCTGCCTGCGCAGTTGATACAAGATGCTAGGCGTCATGGCGTAGAGGTTCTGATCGTCGATGTGAATGAAAGCTGTTATGACTCGACTCTTGAATTCGGGAAAAATATGTTCGATAAACCTTCTCTGCGTTTGGGTTTCTCTCTAGTAAAAGGCCTGTCTGTACTAGGAGCTGAATCAATCTGCCTGGCGCGAAACTCGGGTCGATTTACATCGGTGCAAGATCTGTTGACAAGAGCGGCATTGAATAAGAAAGACAGTGAAAGCCTTGCCGCAGCAGACGCACTGAACACTCTGAGTGGAGATAGGCACCGAGCTTTCTGGACTGTGGCTGGGGCGGATAAGCCCCTGCCCTTTTTCGAGAGTCAGTCAGATCGTCAGGCACTCACAATAGAACAAAGTGACTTTGGTGTAGATGTACTCCTGCCCGTTCCGTCTGAAGCTAATAATATAATGGCGGACTACGCTAGCACCGGGTTTACCCTGCGCAGACATCCGGTGGCCTTGCTGCGCCCGCATCTCGATTTGTACAAGGTAACGAGCGCCAGTGGTCTTGTGTCGATACACAACGAAAGCTTTATTAAGGCGGTGGGTATAGTTACTAGTAGGCAGCGACCACAGACAGCGGCAGGGGTTACCTTCTTAACCTTAGAAGACGAGAGTGGTTTCGTTAATGTGGTTGTCTGGCCAAGTCTAGGAGAGAAACAGCGGCCCATTGTAAGAAGGGCAGTGCTAATAGGTGTAGTAGGTCATGTGCAGAAGAGCGATGGAGTAATTCATCTCATCGCGAGAGAATTGGTCGACCTTAGCCACTGGCTGGGTGCGATGAATTTGTCGTCACGAGACTTTATCTAGTCTTCCTGATAAAAACCAATTACCTATGCAAAGAAACCATGTAGGAACCAATTCCTTTGGCCACTTTTCTCACGGTATATCCATAGCCTACTGCCACTATGTTCTCTAGCAACATAGTAATCTCGACACACATCGATTCCTGACCACCAATGCGTCTCTATTCGTTCGGGCCCGCTTACGATAGTAATAGGCTTGCGATAGAAAAGCCTGCCTTTGTTGATGTTGAGTTGCTTAGGCTCCTGCAGTAACCACAGGGGCCTGGGATTTGCAGAAACTTCTGTAGATATAGCTGCCCTACCTCCTCTGTTTGGGTTCTCTTTGTAGTCAAGCTGCAAGCTCGCATGTTCTGGACAATGCTGAGTAGTACTGTTAACACTCTTTACATGATTTTCGCCGAGTCTTGCCTGCAGCTGTTCCATAAACTGATTAAGATTACTATCACTATAAGACGCGGAACCTGACGCCTCATCTTTTAACAAAGAATCACTTTTGGCAAAGAAGGCGTCAAATTTTTTTACTTCGATCTTGATGGCGACTACCGGAGCTGGAATAGATAATCTATCGAAATGAGTTTCCAGTAATAGCGTGAGATGTTGTTGCGAGCGACTTGCCATGCGTAATCCGATATTAATTTCGGTACTGTCGCGCTTCTCATGGAACAAGGATAAAACTAGGCTGCTAGTGCTGAGGTCTCGTCGTCGCAGGAAATCGCAAAGTTGCGCTAATAACTCATCGGCAATCGGTAGTAGTCGGTCGAGATTTTCAATCTCGTAAGGTAGATCATAGGATGCAACGAAGGCAGGCGGAGGAATATAATTGTGCGTTGGCTCGGCTGCTTTTCCTAGGGCCATGTTTAGCTGATTGACGAAGTTGCTGCCAAAGCGTTTTCGTAGACCGTCGCTAGGTAAGCGCCAGATATCCCTTAAATGACGAATACCCATGTTAAGAAGTCGTCGACGTTGCTCCTTGTTTAGGTCTAGTACATCCGTGGAGAGTTGCCCTAGCGCTGAGCGTAAGTTTTCTTGTCGATAGACCAGTATATTGTTTCCGGATCTGGCTAATAATAAGCTGCCGCTGACAGTGGGGCTGGCCGCATAAAAGATATCACCTGCTAAATTCCACTGCTGTAATTGTTTCTCTATGAGCTTCTGCAGATTTTTATGAATAACATCGATGCCAGAAAAATATTTCAAACTACTGCGTATCTCGCAGATTAATGCCTGGGGATGAAAGCTCACTGTGGAGCTAACACTTTGCATGTGGCCGGCTAGTTGATCGAGATATTTCTTCTGTTGCGCTGGGTCTAGCTCCCTAAGTTGAGGAAGATAGAGCGCATACCATAGATTTTTAGACTTGCTGCGCTTTGCGATGGGTTTGGCGCGCACCTCATCCGTCGCCGTTTTGGAGAGCCACTGCTTCGCTAAGTTTTTGGGTCGTGCGGGAAGTGGGATAATCTGAGCGCCAGATTCAGGCGCTATACACGGCAGAGGGAGCTGTGCCTCACTGTCTGGGTCTTTCAAGGCATTGCTCCAGACAGGTCAGGCTTGTTGGTAGAGGTTAATATTCGCGCTTAGTGAGCGGAAATTACCCCTAGCCTTAATAACGGTCACCTCAGACTCATTAAAACCCGCGTTTTCAGAGTAAGAGTCCTGTATTTTAAGGCGTATTGGAGATGGTGAGTGCTCACTATCATGATGCTTAAATAATACCCCTAGAGTGTCTCCTGTCTCCGCTGCTAGCTGTAGGCGGCGCAATACTTTAGTCGGTAGCCAGTTCTGCCAGGCCAATACCAGACCGCAATTTTCGGTCTGCAGAGCCTTTTCCATACTCCATAAAGCGTCCTTACAAGAGGTATCTAGTTTGACCACCAGCACCTGGTCGGTATTAATTCCCGCCTGTACCAAGGCAGGTGCATAAAGCAAATAAGGAGGCGATATCCACAAAATCCATTTCCCTTGTTCAACGATTGAGCGCATAAGCGGAATCAAAAGCTGTAACTCGCCCATGCCCCAGTGAGGTGTGATGATCTCCATTAGACCTTTCTCGGGCCACCCGCGCCCGGGAAGGATGGCATCTAGCTGCGTAAAACCAGTGCTTCGACCATGCATACTCTGACCGGCCATATCGCAGCCGCGCCATAGCTTTGGATTGCCTTGTATTAGCTCATCTATGTCGCTAGAGCCCGCACCATGAAAGGCATCTGCCTGTGTTGAGGGGTATTGGTTCTGATATGGCAACTGCGTGTCTGAGTGGTTTTGAATAGTAGTCATTATCGGCTCAACCTAAATAGTACTGGATGGATATACAGTATTATAGACAGCAATTTCTTAAGCGCAATAGAAACTTTGAACTTTCGATAATCGAACGGAGGTTCCATCGCTAATCAGTTGTTTTTTCGAGGAAATTAAAGATTCGGGGATAATAGACGTTAAATCTCTTGAGCGTTAAAAGGCATGGAGACGAATATGAGTAAAAAGCCAGATATGGTTATAGTTGTTATCACTCTATTTGTAGTGGGCGTGCTGGCTAGCGGCGTTGCTCAAAGCGCATTGCTATAGAAATTGATCAGATAGATAGGTAGATGCTACTGCGATAGCGGCATCTAAGCTGAGCAATACCAGTTATAAGATAACAAAAAAGGAAGGTGGGCCAAGGATAGGCCGTTATCAGTATTCCGTCCTACGTAATATCGGGGCGGTATATTTTTTTCTCGGTGGCAACCGCGTCCAATCGGACATCCCAGCTTTCCACCGGAAAAGAATCGACTAACTGACTCTCGTGTGCGAGGCCCACAAGCATAGGGCTGCTGCGGCGATTAAAGATCTTGAAACTGAAAGTACGATCGTAAAAGCCTTTACCCATTCCCAGTCGAAAACAATTCTTACTAAATCCAACTAGCGGCACGAAAACCACATCGAAATTGGTTGGAGAGATGACCTCGGTTGCTGGCGGTTCCGCTATTCCCCATTTATTTGGTACTAATTCGGTGTTGGCGTCATAAGGGGCGAAAGAAACGAACTCGGGATTATCTTGCTGAATGACGGGGAGGAAACAGGATTTCCCCTCGCTTAGAGCTAAATCGAGCAGCATGCGTGGGTCGATCTCGCCGTCTGCAACCTGATAGAACGCGATACGCTGGGCGACACGGAAGAAATCCTGATTTCCGAGCATGCTGAACAAGGAGACCGCGGCGGTCTCTTGTTGCTCGGGGCTCAGCTCCTGACGCTTTTCGCGGAGAGAAGAACGCAGTGTATCGCGCGTATCAGACATATAAGATGGATAATGAATTAGGATTTAAAACTGTCAAGTCCCCCGGAACACCGCTACCAAATTTGCCCTGAACCCAATGGCTCAGGTGGTGGCTCCCGCGATGTATAAGGCTTTCCGACTAGCGGACATGCACAACAACATCTGTCGGGTTGCCTCCGGTGATAAAGATATCGGCTCAAGAACAAGTATTGATTGGCAAATGCTCTAGGGAACTATCGCGTTAAGTATATATCGGGGGGTCACAATAAGGAAAGAGGGCAGGAACCTCTGTCTGTCAGGCTAGGTCGTTGCTGCATCGCCCACAGAGGCAGGACGTCTGTTGAAAGACAGATGTTTGCGTTAAATCTCTAGCTGACGACTATGGGCTATTATAGCTGAGTCGATCTTGGTTTCTATGCCCTGCACTTGCTGTGCTGTGGAATGGCGTGTTTCATTGATGAGTCGATTCTTGCGTAACATATCGTGGGTAATGTTCAGCGCTGCCATTACGGCGATCTTTTCGACACCGTGAATGTTTCCACGACCCTTAATCTTGCGCATGTTTTCGTCTAGGTAACGTGCGGACTTAATCAGAGCCTCCTGGTCGGAGGGCGGGCAATTTACCTGATACTCTTTGTCCAAGATTTTTACTTGTACTGATGTACTTTGTTCGCTCATTTCATTACCTAAATAATTGTACTTTAAATCAAAACGGCTCTAAGGCTAAAATTCGAAACGGCGCTATGACTAACGGGCCAGAAGAGGGGGAAATCCCTAGGATTGGTCCATGGCTTTCAGGCGTACGAGTATAGATTCCAGTTTCGACTTGGCATCTTTATTCTTATCCATCAATTGCTTGCGTTCGCTCTGCCAGGAATTCTCCCCGGCTTTCAAGATTTGATTTTCGCGCTTCATGTCAGCGCAGAGATCGATTAGGTCATCGACTTTCTCGCTTAATGTTAGGAATCTGTCTTCGCTCATCTTGCTGATTCTCTTATGACTATCTGATATTCCTAACGGGGTATTAATTCTCAATGCCCGCAACGCACTATTGGCGTTAGTTTAGGATTTACATTAACAATGCCCTAACTATAGAGCCGAGTTGGAAGGGGGTCAATAATGGAATTGCAAAAATTGTTACTTGGTTCCCTTATAAGACAGCTATATGCTTGTGCCCTGAAATTAAATACAGGTATCTGAGGTTGAAATGAGCAGTAAATACCGTGAAATGAAGCTCCGTCGTAAGGAGCTAATGGCACAGATGGAACCAAACAGCATCGCGCTGCTAGCATCGGCGCCGACACATCTGCGTAACGGCGATGCCGAGTATCTGTATCGACAGAATAGCGATTTCTACTATCTGACAGGTTTCCCCGAAGAGCACGCATTTTTGGCTTTGATACCGGGGCGCAAACAGGGCGAAGCCGTACTGTTCTGTCAGGAAAAGGATAAGCAGAAAGAGCTCTGGACTGGCATTCTCATGGGCCCCAATGCGGCCTGTGAGGAATTGGAAATCGATGATGCATTTCCAATCAGTGATATTGATGACATCTTGCCGGGGCTGATCGAAGGGCGTGATCGTGTGTACTACTCAATGGGCAAAGATGACCAATTCGACAATCAGGTAATGGACTGGGTCAAAGTCATTCGAAACAAGGCAAAGATGGGGGCGCACCCACCCGGTGAGTTTCTCGTACTCGACCATCTGTTGCATGAACTACGGCTCTTCAAGAGCGCCAGCGAAATCAAGTTAATGGAACAGGCTGCTAAGATTTCGGCAGAAGGGCACAAGCGTGCTATGGCTTGTTGCAAGCCAGGAATCAAAGAATACGAAATGGAGGCGGAGCTACTTTATGCCTTTACTCGCAACGGAAGTCGAGCGCCAGCATATAATTCGATAGTTGCGGCGGGAGAGAATGCGTGCATCTTGCATTACAACGCCAACAATGCTGAGGTAAAAGAGGGCGACCTGATACTTATAGATGCTGGTAGTGAATATGAGTACTACGCCTCTGATATCACACGCACATTTCCTGCAACGGGAAAGTTTTCTCGAGAGCAAAAAGCCATCTATGAAATTGTATTGGCTGCGCAGGATGCTGCGATAGATGCAGTTGCCCCTGGCGCCTCTTGGGACGAACCGCACAATGCCTCGGTCAAAGTTATAACGCAGGGTCTGGTAAAACTAGGACTGTTGAAAGGCAAAGTGAGTCAGCTCATCAAGGCGGAGGCTTATCGCGACTTCTACATGCACCGTGTGGGCCACTGGATTGGTATGGACGTACATGACGTTGGAGACTATAAGATAGATGACCACTGGCGACTGCTTGAGCCAGGCATGGTGACGACCATAGAGCCAGGTATCTACATCTCGCCAGAGAATAAAAAAGTTGAGAAACGCTGGCGTGGAATCGGCGTTCGAATTGAAGACGACGTGTTGGTTACCAAGTATGGGAATAAGATCCTAAGCAAGGGAATACCAAAGACTGTAGAAGAAATAGAGTCATTTATGTCGAGCGCAGTCTAGTAGATGCAAATATCGAAGCCAGACAATTATTACGATCTTGTCATAGTTGGCGGTGGCATGGTGGGCGCAAGTTTTTGCTGTGCACTTGAGCAGACATTGGGTGACACTTCTCTCTCGATTTTGGTCATAGAGGCAATATCGCCAAACGCTAATACTGCGAAGCAGTCCAGCTTCGATGCAAGGTCTACTGCTCTCTCGTTTGGTTCGCGAAAATTCCTTGAAGGCATCGGTTTATGGGAAGAGCTAGACGATGCTGTTTCTGCTATCCATGAGATTCAGGTTTCCGATCGCGGGCGCCTCGGCTGCGTTGAAATAAATCGAGATGAGCAGGGCGTAGAAGCCCTTGGCTATGTAGTTGAGAACAAACGTCTGGGTCAGGTTCTTAATGCAAGATTGAACGAATCAAAAAAAATAAGCCTGCTGTGCCCCGCGCTAGTATCTTCTGTGAAGGCAACTGAGAAAGGTATGCAGCTTGGTCTGAATCACGGAGATACCGAAACAAATGTAGATGCATCTCTGGTCGTGTTGGCAGACGGGGGTAAGTCTCCAGTATGTGAGCAGTTAGGCATAGCACAATCGATTGAGCGCTACGATCAGCATGCGCTCATTGCAAATATTGTTCTCGAGAAGCCACACCAGCACGTTGCGTTCGAAAGATTTACCGACACTGGTCCGCTTGCCGTTTTACCCCTGCAGTCGATAGATGGAAAGAATAGGGGATCTCTCATTTGGACATTGTCTGTTGAACAAGCGGCGCAGTATAGGGAGCTGAACGAAGAGAAACTGCTTCCTCTACTACAAGAACGCTTCGGCTATAAGCTCGGGAAAATTCTAGAGATCGGCGAGGCGTTTGTATATCCATTAAGCCTCTGTATTGCTAAGGAGCAAGTGCGGCCGGGACTGGCTTTATTGGGTAATGTTGCGCATACACTCCATCCGGTCGCTGGTCAGGGGCTGAACCTAGCTTTGCGAGATACGCGGGCTTTAGTCGATGTGCTGATTGACGCGAAACAGCAGGGCTTAGGCCTAGGCGAGATGAATGTACTGCTGGAATACGTAGCGCGCCAAGAAGCAGATCAGGCAACAACTACTGCGTTCACTCACAACATCACCAAGTTGTTCTCCAGTAACAATGAGGCGAAAGTATGGCTACGAAAGTTTGGTCTAGTGGCAATCGAATTAGTACCTACGTTGCGCCGCGGGTTAGCTGAACGTGCCATGGGTCTGAGTAAGAGTTGAAAAAAATTGTCCATCCGTGGACATAAGAGGCAAGGTCAGTTACCGGGAACTTGGGTCCATTTGAAATACTATGCGATGGCGTACGTCGTAGGTTTCAATAGCTTGTCCATTATTCATCGCCGGAGAATATTTCCACCTACTGATCGCTTGCAGTGCGGCTCGGTCGAAAACACCTTCGGGCACCGCGTTGATGACTACAGGGTCGATGACGCTGCCAAATCTACTCACAGTGAATGACAACTCCACGTACCCTTCCAGCCCTCGTTGCAATGCTCGGCTCGGGTAGTTCGGTGTTGTGCGTATCAGCGGGGGTCATGATGTTGTTCGACATCGGCAAGACGTTCTGAGGTGCTGTGTCTATGGCGAGCTCTTCTTTATAAATATTGATCACAGGTCCGCCAGAATATTCTTGAGTTCTGCTCGGTTCGCTTACGATCGGAACGGTTTCTTCAACGATTGGCTCGGGCCTTTCTTCCTTGATGTCGAGAACAGGTTCGAATTCTGGGACCGTAGCATCTACTATTCTGATTACATTGATAGTCTGCGGCGTGTCCGATTCTGTCTCAATTAAAAACTGCATAAAATAAAATAATAGAAAGGTAATTAGGGCTGCCAAGACTACTGAGGCATTGAGTTTGACGGAATTTTGGGCAATAGCTGTCATGTCGCTTCTCCTTATCTCGGTGCGTTTAGGCAATTTTATTTTTTTGAACTTTCTCCGAATTATCTAAATTCGGCCATCAGGTAGTCATGCTCTTTGGAATCATTCGGGAAAAACGATACCGAAATAATTGGGCTGCTAAATTGAATGGAGCTGGTAAATTCGGATTGCTGAAGATCGATACTCAGCGCCGAAAATGGGGCCACGAGTACTGCCGCGATAAAAAGGCTAGGTAAAATATTGCTGGTGTCACTACTGCGTCCGTTAACTTCTTGTTTTAGAATATGTCTGATGCGATGAGATAAACTGGACCGGACTCCTAGCAGTGCAGGTGCTGCCAATGAATTTTGCGAGTTGAAAGTGTTGGCGAGTGTTAGCAAATTTTGTGCATAAGACAATGGTGATCCCGAGTTCTCTACGGCCACATCATCACAGGCCTTCTCGGTTTCAATAAGTAATTCTCTATGTGCCAGCCAATCGAGAGGATTGATCCAATAGAGACTGATAGCGATTCTTGCGACTATCTGTAGAACCCAGTCTCCTCGCTGCACGTGTCCTAGCTCGTGGCTGATGGCCTGTTGGAGTAGTTCTTCACTCCAACCGTAAGCAGCCAATGGGAAGATAATTTTGTGGCGCCACATTCCCCAGGTCAACGGTGAGGAAATTTTTGGGCTTACTAGTAATTCGATGGGCCGATCGCAGCCGTTAATCTGTTGTAAATGCTGTAGTTTCTGTAGCGCTATTTCGTGTTTAAACGGCCTAGCAAGTTGAGTGAGGATGACGACTTTTAAAATGCCTGAAACCAGGTAGAAAATAAGTAGTCCACATACCAGTAAATAGCCTATGCCCAGGCCTAAGAAGCTAGCCGCCATAGAATCTACTAGCATGGAGAAATCTGCAGGCGATTGTATGCTTCCCGCAGTGCTCGCAATGGCTGCTTCATAATTTAGTGAGAATGATATCTTCGGGATGATCTCATGGAAAATGGGAACAGGATTAGAGCCGCGAAAGCCATCATCCAGATGACGCTCTTTGTAGAGGGAGTGGGACATCTTTCTTTAATAAGAAGCTGGATTGCGAATGCCACTAACAGAACCAGTGAGGATTTAAGGCTAAGGTCAATAAGGAAGAACAACAGCGCGTGTTGTTGTTCGAGTATATTGAGTGCAGCGATTACTGTAAGTGCTGTCATTGTTATTCTCCGACTCTTTTTCCTTCCTAGCTTATTGCTACATATCTGTTTTTCTACTTAAGTCACGGCTGTTCACTTCTTCAGTTTTTCTTTCTTGGCTTTGTCTAGTAGCTTGTTTAGTTCGTCCAATTCTTTTTCGGTAACGCTGTCTTTGTTCAGATCCAGTAGAGTACTCATAGCTTGGGCTGCTGAGCCCTCGAAAAATGTCTTGAGAAGTCGCTGTAGAGCTGATTCTCTGGCCTGCTGATGATCGATCAGAGGATAGTAGACATATTTTAGATCTCTCTCACGGTGAGCGAGAAAGCCCTTGGTCTCGAGTTTATTCATCGTGGCTCTAATCGCTGAATAGCCTGGAGGATTGGCCAGGTGAGCCTCCATGTCCTTGGCGGAGGCCTCACCTAGTTCATAGACGATATCCATGATTTGACGTTCGCGGCGGCTGAGCTGTGAAGACAATGGCATTGGCCTCTCCTTTGGATAATTAAGTGTTAGTTGGTGTTACAAAAAAAGCACCATGCGATAAAAATAGCATCTGCGGCCCAAAAGTCAAGCAGGATCGCCCTCGACTTGAGTCGAAGAGAGAGGGTGGGAATATAAATGTTTTAAATCAGTGTGTTACAGCTGAGAGCGGATTGCTTCAACGCGACCGCGATTTGCACCCATATCGCTATAGCCGACCCGAGAGGCGGACCTGATGTGAGTCGTATTGCTCGCGGCATCGTACAAGAACTCCACATCATCAACATAGCCCATAAGGCTGCTAGTGAACTCTGCGTAGAGGTAATTGCTGGACTGTTCGACTATATTGGCTCCATCCATTGTCAGGAGTATCTGCTGAATCTGGTTCAGATTCCCATCTAGGGCTGCGATTGAGTGCTCCTCGCTGCTTTCATAACTCGAAACGCAGTTTGGTGATTCAGGGCAGGCAATTAATCTGCCATCTCTAACGCCAATATCTTGCGGCGGCTCTCCTGCACAAGCGGTGAGAAAGGGGAGCAGGGCGAGTAGTGATTTTTTCATGATTCGAACTCTCTAGTTTCAATTTTTTTGAGGCCCTTGAAACAAGCTAGACCTCCGATGTTAATAAGTAATGCCTTAACCTATGACCGTCATCCCTAACCATTCAGCTATTAGGGCGGGTTTGTCTTGGCCTTCAATATCAATGGTCACGTTGTGCTTGATCAAGTAGTGATTGGGTTTCTTCTCTTCACTGCTGACCAGTTGGAATCGAGCGCGAATCTTGCTGCCAACCTTTACAGGATTTATGAAGCGTACTTTATCCAATCCGTAGTTGATCCCCATTACTGCGTTCTCGAGCTTGATTCCGCCATTTTCCGCGCTAAGCATGCTCATCAGTGAAAGCGTGAGAAAGCCATGGGCAATCGTGGTGCCAAATGGAGTCTGTGCGGCTCGCTCTGGGTCGATATGGATATACTGATGATCGCCGGTCGCATCGGCAAATTTGTTAATCCTATCCTGATCTATTTCAATCCAATCTGTGACCCCAACTTCTTGACCTAAGTAATTACCGATCTGATCGACGCTGACAATATTGCTCATTTGACTCTCCACTCTTGATACGGGTTCTGTAAATCACCACAAGCGCAGCAGTCTAGCAGTAAATATGAAATCCCGAAACTAAGGGTCCAGGCTCGATCAGAGGCCCCTAGGGAATATGCCTTACAAAGCCTATAATAGGTCGCTATGTCTGATGCCCAAATCAACGAGTTCGATATAGTCATAGCCGGCGCGGGAATGGTTGGGGCCAGTCTTGCTTGCCTACTTGCCGAGTCTTCGCTGCGCATCGCATTAATAGATCGCAACCCTCTTGTCCAAAGCAAGGGTAACGATAGCCCAGAGCTGCCTAGTGATAAGTTCGACCCCCGAGTCAGTGCAATCAGCCGGGCATCGCAACAACTCTTTCGGCAGCTTGGAGTGTGGGAGGACATGGAATCTGCCCGCGTCTGTAACTACACTGCCATGGAAGTCTGGGACGCTGAGGGAACCGGTTCGATCGAATTTTCTGCGGCTGAAATCAATCAACCTGAACTAGGTAGCATCGTAGAAAACTCGATCATCATCGCAGCGTTACACAAGCGGATTGCGCAGCTTGAAAATGTATTTCCAATAACGCCATTCTCCATAGAATCCTTCGAGTACATTGAGCGAGAAGATGGTTCAATCGTGAAACTAAACGCCGAAGATGGACAGGTTATTCGCGCATCACTAGTCATCGCAGCGGACGGCACAAACTCAAAACTAAGGACACTGGCCAATTTCGAGTGCCGAGAATGGGACTACGAACAGCACGCCCTTGTAACCACGGTGCGTACACAACTGCCACATAACAACACTGCGCTGCAACGTTTCATGGAAACAGGCCCACTCGCCTTCTTGCCGCTGCGTGCGGCGACAGAGGATGACGCTCAGCATTATTGTTCAATAGTTTGGTCGATGCTGCCAGACCAAGCAGAGCGGGCTATGTCTTTGAATGAGGATGAATTCAATGCAGAACTTGCTGCAGCGTTAGAGTCTAAGCTCGGTACTATTGAGTGGAGCGACAGACGCTTTGTGTTTCCTCTCAGGCAACGCCATGCCCTGGACTATGTGAAGGAAAATATTGTGCTTGTAGGAGACGCCGCCCATACAATTCATCCTCTTGCCGGCCAAGGTGTGAATTTGGGTCTGTTGGATGCGAAGGCACTGGCAGAGGAATTGCAATGCGGTATCGAGGCAGGTCGATCTGTCTCTGATCCTACTGTATTGCTTCGCTACCAACGTCGACGTAAAGGCAACAATCTCTCGATGATGTGGCTAATGGAGGGGTTCAAGCGGCTATTCGCACAACAAGATCTCAGCATACGCTGGTTACGTAACATCGGGATGAACGCAGCAGATAAGTTGACGCCGATCAAGAATCAGATAATACGCAAGGCAATGGGGCTCGATAGTTAAGGAGCATCCAATTTTATTTGAGAACTAATGATTGTCCTCCCTCGCGAGCTGTTAAGCATGCCATTAATCATTATTTGCACATGATCCTTTATTAGTTTTTCCACTTGCGCATTATCGGTCAAACCGCACTTCTCAGGCCATTTTTGATGAATGACCGCGGCGCATATCAAGCCAGAATTTCGCAGAGTTACAATCCCGTGTAACTGCGACCATATTAAAAGTGTTGCGTTTACTACTTCTTCTTCGCTGCAGTGCAATTTATATTTTTTATGTATTGCAAAAACAAGGCTCCGTACTCTAACTATGCAGCGGCAGGATACATCCACGACCTCCTGAGTGGACCACTCTACGGGGATGGAGGAGCTGAAAATGAAACGAAACTGCGAAGGGAATTCTCTGGAAAAATGGAAATAGGCTAGGCACATTTCCAGCAGCGCCTTATCGGGGCTCTCAGATTCTTTGCAACTCGCTGCAAAGAATCTGTTAAAGCTCTGAAAGATGCGAATTTTTATAGCGAGTATGAGCGCGCTTTTGTCAGCGAAATGATTGTAAACGGCAGAAGGTGTAACGCCAACTTCTTTAGAAAGCGCCCGCAGAGAAATCATCTCGCCTTCATTATTCTCGATATGACTTTGAGCAGCTATTAGCAACGCTTCTTTAACATTACCGTGATGGTAGTTAGCGCTTGTCTTGTGTGTATCGATTAACATTGACCTATCCCCCATTTTTAGAACCATGACCACGATGAGATTTCCAGTTAATCTAACAGGATGGAGATCTCGATATGAAGAAGCGGTACACA
>JAQCKF010000008.1 GCA_027592275.1 Pseudomonadota bacterium | reverse complement strand
CCAATAATCAGCTGTCGCCTGTAAAGTATGAAGAGCGTTATCAACAGAGGCTGCTAAGTGTCTAGAGAATTGATAGCGATTCAGGAAGGGCATTCGTAGGCGAATACGCAACCACAGCTGCTCGAAATTATGTACATGGCGCAGCCGATCGCTTTGACTCTAAGTACGACATGATTCGGGCAGTTCGAGACGATCGTTTCAAGTATTTACGAAACTTCAACCCCGAAAAACCTTACTATTTGCCGCTTCCCTACCGCGAGCAGATGCCAGCTATGCAAGAGCTTCTGCGCATGCGTGATGCGGGCGAGTTGAGTCCGGCCCAAGCACAGTGGTTTAGAACATCAAAAGAGCGAGAAGAGCTATTCGATGTTAACAATGACCCTTATGAATTAAACAATATTGCCGCAGACCCTGCCTATACGGACAAATTGGCCGAGCTCAGGAAAGAGATGGATAGTTGGATGAGCTTCATTG
Organism: Pseudomonadota bacterium; assembly: GCA_027592275.1. Taxonomy (GTDB): domain Bacteria; phylum Pseudomonadota; class Gammaproteobacteria; order Pseudomonadales; family Pseudohongiellaceae; genus UBA9145. Next base: position 125,356 of record JAQCKF010000008.1, on the reverse strand, counting down.
ATGACAAAGGATTGATGCCCGAAGTAGAACTAATAGAAAGCATGTGGCCGAACGGAGTTCAACCTGCGACGCTAGCTCCCATTGCAAAAAAATCCGGGAACGATGGTTTTATAACACTGCATAGTGAAACCGAGGGAGCCAGCATTGGTTATCAACTGCTAAGCGAGGGCGATGAAGTTGGAACTACATGGCAAATCTATCTGAATCCAGTATTGGTAAAAACAGATCAGAGGCTGCTGGCAATTGCGCATCGTATCGGCTTTATTCCCAGCACAACCATAACAATAGAAAACTGATACCCAGTTAAGAGAGCTTACTAATACTGAGTTACAACTAGCGCAATCGGCGCACTCTGAATTTCCTGCCTTTGATTTTTCCATCAGCAAGAATCGTCACTGCCAGCTTCGCTACCTGTTGCTCTACGGCGACGTAGGCCATTTTGTCGAACAGCGTGATCTTTCCAATCTGAGCGCCGGTGATTTCACCACTTGCGGTCAGCGCACCAAGCAAGTCTCCTGCCCTAACTTTTTCCTTACGTCCGCCATTTACGAATAGCGTGACCATGGGCGGATACAGCTTGAAGTTTGCAGGTGCAGTTAGTGTTGTCGTGCTCACTATTTTCGCAGGCGATCCTTGGTACTCTTCGATAGCTTGCAAATGCCGTTTATCCGAAGCGGTGAACAGACTCACCGCGAGCCCCTTACTGCCTGCCCGAGCCGTGCGTCCTATACGATGAATATGTACTTCAGGGTCGCGACTAAGCTCGAAATTAATGACAGCAGCCAACTCCTTAACATCGAGGCCACGCGCAGCCACATCAGTGGCGATAAGTATCGAGCTACTCTTACCAGAGAATTGGGCAAGAACTTGATCGCGCTCGAACTGCTCCAGATCTCCGTGCAGGGCCAGTGCGTGTAGGTCAAGCTCACGTAATTCTCCGCTTAGATCATGGCACTGCTGTTTAGTGTTGCAGAATATGAGAGTCGACTCTGGCTGATAGTGCGCAAGCACATTGAAAAGCATCTGTATTCGCTCGCTTTTCTCGACCCTGAAGAAGACTTGTTCGATGTCTGGACTATGGTGACTATCCTCTACTCGAATTTCAACTGGATCACGCTGCACGCTGCCGCTTATTCCCTTTATGCCATCAGGATAGGTAGCCGAGAACAACAGCGTTTGTCTAGAGGCAGGGGTCTTATCGATGATCTTTGTAATATCCTCGAGAAAACCCATGTCCAACATGCGGTCAGCCTCGTCTAGCACGAGTGTCTCTACTGCATTGAGATGTAAGGTTTCCTTCTCGAGATGCTTTAGGATGCGCCCTGGCGTTCCTACAACGATGTGCGGATCACGCCGCAAAGAGGCCAATTGCGGACCCATCGGTTTGCCACCGCACAGGGTGAGCAATTTGATGTTGGGAATAGCGCTAGCAAGTCTGCGAATCTCTGCCGCGACCTGTTCCGCCAGCTCACGAGTGGGGCACAGAACTAGCGCTTGAGTGCTATACAACTGCGCGTCGAGCTTATTAAGTAGACCGATTGCAAACGCTGCGGTTTTACCACTACCAGTCTTGGCCTGCGCGATAAGATCTTTGCCGCTGAGCAGATGCAGCAGAGCCTGCGCCTGCACTGGCGTCATCGAATCATAGGCCAGCGTCGCGATGCTCGCTAGGAGTTCGGGCCGAAGGGATAGAGTTGTAAAAGCAGCGGCATTCATTGGAGTAGCCTGATGATCTGGGCTGCGCATCATAGCAGATATTTAGCGGTGAAATTAGCCAGATCCCCAGAAGGTAAACTACTGCTTCCTTCATTGCAGCAAAAATACGGTGATTTAGTGCTTTAGCCCTCTTTATTGTTCTCTTCAACTGCTCGATATAGTAAAGTGCGCGCCCTTGCCGTACTTCCCTATCCGAAAGGCCGCAGTCTACCCTAACGATTTTAAGTACCCCTTCTACTCGAAGCACGATGCTTCCGGTGGCGCACACTATTGGATTAAGAAACACACCTAGATGAAATACCTGTTTAACCTGTACGACCGCTCGAAAAAAATCAATGTCCTAATCGAAGTCCTATCCGGCATAACCGTTTCAATCGCACTAGTCCCCGAAGCTATCGCCTTTGCGCTGATCGCTGGGCTCTCTCCGCTAACCGGACTCTATGCAGCATTCAGCATCGGCTTGATTACCTCTATTTTTGGAGGCCGACCCGGCATGATATCCGGAGCAACTGGCGCTATTGCCGTGGTGATCGTCAGCCTAGCCCAGAGTCATGGCGTGGAATACATATTCGCTACTGTGATACTGGCTGGCATTATTCAGATGACTGCCGGCTTTCTCAGGTTGGGCAAGTTTATTCGGCTGGTCCCACACTCCGTTATGTTTGGCTTCGTTAACGGACTTGCGATCGTTATCTTTCTGGCGCAGGTGGCTTCCTTCAAAGTAATGGACGCCGACGGCCAGCTCGGCTGGATGACCGGCCCCCAACTAAACATCATGCTCTGCTTAGTCTTACTCACTATGGTAATTATTTGGGGGATGCCTAGACTCACCAAGGCTATACCCGCATCATTGGTCGCCATTTTAGTAGTAACGGCAATCGTACTCGGCTTCGATTTGGACACTCGCAACGTTGGCGATATCAGCTCCATCCAAGGTGGCTTCCCACCTTTTCATATACCCGATCTACCCTTTAACTTCGACACACTGGTCATTATTTTCCCCTATGCATTCATAGTGGCAGGAGTTGGCTTGATTGAGAGCTTACTCACGCTAAATCTGATCGACGAAATCACTGAAACTCGTGGCAAAAGTAATAAGGAAGCTGTTGCCCAAGGCCTGGCTAACTTCGTAACTGGATTTTTCTCCGGCATGGGCGGCTGTGCAATGATCGGCCAGAGCCTGATCAACATATCATCGGGTGCTAGAGCTCGCCTGTCGGGAATCGTAGCCTCCGTGATGTTGCTAGTCTTCATCATGTTTGGCGCTGACTACATAGAAAGAATGCCCATAGCAGCACTGACCGGCTTAATGATCATGGTTGCTATCGGTACATTTGAGTGGGCCAGCGTAAGAGCGATCGGCAAGATGCCAAATCGTGACAACCTAGTAGGCTTCATAGTAGCGGCAATCACCGTACTACTACACAACCTGGCCTTGGCTGTATTGATAGGAGTAATCATTTCCGCATTGGTGTTCGCTTGGGAGAATGCCAAGCGCATTCGCGCCAGAAAATACATTGATGAAGACGGCGTCAAACACTATGAAATTTATGGCCCGCTATTTTTTGGCTCAGCACAGGCGTTTGCAGAGAAATTTGACGTCAAAAACGACCCAGATAGCGTGATCATCGATTTTAAAGAGAGTCGTGTGAATGACATGTCGGGAATAGAGGCTCTGAATAAAATCACAGAACGCTATTTCAAGGCTGGCAAAGAGATACATCTGCGCCATCTTAGCCCTGACTGCTTGCAGCTACTGAAAAACGCCGAGAAGATCATCGATGTAAACATCATCGAAGATCCTACCTACAAAGTGGCAGTTGAGATCTAAGAAAAAAAGCACAGCCTTCAGCGCCACTATAGGAGCACTGTGGCTATACCTGCCCCTTCCAGCCAATCTCTGGGCTCGCGGGTATTAGTTACCTAGACCACTCTTCCCTTGCTTGGCAGCAGCCTTTGCAGCCTTCTTCTCTTTCGGTGTCTGTGCCGCTTTCTTTTTTGTTTCCTTCTTACTATTTTGACCTTTGCTCATGATAGCTGTTCCTTATAGTGCTGCCGTGGATGATTGTTGCTCACTAAATTAGAAATGGCAATACGAAAATAGCGCTTACCGGGCTGATGGGGATTAAATTTTAATCCCCATCAGCCCTTCTTCTTTAGTTGTAGAGCAGCTCGCGCATCGCGGCGTGAGTTTGAATAGAATATAATATATTGTCGTTCTGGATCATACCTACGAACACTATGTTCTGAACTGGATCAGCCCAGAACCAAGAACCGGCAATGCCCCACCACCAATGCGTGCCCTCAGGAGCTCCGTTGAAAGCTTCTGAATCACTCACGACCGCAAAATCGACACCGAAGACATTACCCGGATAGATGTTGGCAATATTGTCGATACCTTCAGGCAGCAGGTTACTGCGCATAATCGCAATCGCGTCTTCAGACAAGATTCGCACGCCATCCAACTCACCCTTATTTAAATGCATCTGCGCGAACTTCATATAGTCGCTAGCGGTTGAGGTGAGTCCACCTCCCCCAGAGAAAAACTTCGGCTTGATTAAAAACTGCCCCGTATCCGTACGCGTAAGACCACCAGTGGCAGCTTGGTTGTACTGTCTCGCGAAACGATGAGCTTTATCAGCTGGCACGAAGAAGCCTGTGTCTATCATGCCCAACGGTTCGAAAATTCGCTGTTCTAGAAAGTCATCGAAAGTCTGACCTGACAAGACCTCAACAAGATATCCCTGAACATCAACAGAATAGCTGTATTCCCACTGCGAGCCCGGCTGATATCCCAAAGGTAATTCTCCGAGACTGTCTATCTGGTCCGCCAATGAAATATCAGGTCTCATGATACCTGCAGCAATCATGGCCTGAGCCACCGGTCCACTCGATAGTGGCGGAACATACATGATGCCGCCGGTATGAGTCATCAGCTCCTGAACAGTCATCTCGTGATTGGCCGCTTCAGTCAGCATATTGCCGTCGGCATCGGATTCCGTGAAAACCTTTACATCGGCAAACTCAGGAATGTATTTGGACACAGGATCGCTGAGCTGAAACTTGCCTTCATCATGAAGAATCATCAGCGCAGTGCCGGTAATCGGCTTAGTCATGGAGAAGATGCGGAAGATTGTATCCATAGCCATAGGCACTTGGTCTTCCACATTCTGATGACCGAAAGTCTTGTTCATCTGCAGCTCACCATCTTGGGCAATCATTAGGACTGCTCCGGATAGACGCTCTTCATCTATTCGAGATTGCATGTCCGCCGCGATAGCATCCAAGCGCGTCTGGTCTATGTCTGCACTGCTTAGTGAAACACTAAATAGAAAAAAGAACCCGCTGAGTATTGTCACCCAGTTTTTGTTTACTAGTTGTCGCATAACTTTTACATCTCCCCCAGAATAAAAATATTGAATCTGAATTTCAGTATCGACTTTTGATACACCATCCAGCGCAGCTAAATTTTTTCGCCAACCTGCGCGACTTTCCTGTTTCTATTAATCAGGCAGGCTATAGGCGATTACATAACCGCCTGGCACATCACCGGTTTCAACATCATCGTCAACTGCCGCCTCAAGTCGTAACTCCCCGCCACCGTCAGCCACGGTAACGATAACATATTGCTTGCCTGTAGCCGGGCTCACATAACTCATTGGTGTGGCCGTCGACGAACCGGGAAGGCTATCAGTCCAGACCTCTTCTCCAGTGAATACATCTAGAGCACGAGCGGTACTATCAACAACACCAGCATTAAAGATCAAGCCACCGCCGGTGACGATTGAACCTGCGTTATAGAACATACCCATAGGTAGAGGCAATCTACTGGGAATGCCCAGCGGACCCTGCTCCTTAGCAGTCCCCAACGGTCGTCGCCATAGTAGCTCCTGCGATGCGAGATCAACTACGGCCATCTCACCATAGGGCGGCTCGATGCAAGGTGCGAATAAAGGTGAGAGGAAAAAGAAAGAATAGACCGCATAGGGAGTGCCAGACTGTGCTCCTCCAATACCGTATCCTTCATTTTCCCTAACATCTTCTCTAGGAATAAGACGTACTACCGAGGGGTTGTTCATGGTGTTGACTACCATCAGATGATTCACCTCATCCACAGCCACGCTGCCCCAATTCATTCCGCCAGCAACACCTGGATAGTAAAGCGAACCATGGCCTGTAGTCGGCGGAGTGAGAGGACCCTCATAGCGCATGCGCTTGAATTGCAGCCTACAAGCGGCCTGATCGAATGGCGTGATGCCCCACATGTCCGCCTCGGTTAGGCGCTGATCGGCGAAGGAAGGCATGCCAACCGAAAACGGCTGCGTAGCGACTGTGAAGTCTTCTGGAATATCTGTCTGTGGTGTTGGCAGTTCTGCCACCTCAGCGATTGGTTCTCCAGTCTCTCTATCGAGTAGAAATATTTCTGCGCGCTTGGTCGGTACTACAACGGCCTTACGTACAACACCATCTACCGGAATATCTACCAGCGTGGGTTGTGCTGGAACATCATAATCCCAGATATCGTGATGCGTTGTTTGAAAGCTCCACCTAACTCGACCCGTTCGCGCATCGAGTGCAATTATAGAGCTCGCGTATTTTTCCATGGCTTCGCTTCGATGTCCGCCGAAATAATCTGGAGTGGCATTGCCCGTAGGTACATAGATAAGACCGAGCTCTTCGTCGGCACTGGTTAGACTCCAGACATTCGGCGTGCCGCGCGTATAGTTTTCGCCGGGGGCCGGTAAACCAGTTCTATCTTCGCGCCCCATGTCCCACGCCCAAACCAATTCGCCTGTCATGGGATTAAATCCACGTACTACACCGGATGGCTCTTCCGTCATTTGATTGTCGAGTACCCAACCACCTAACACCAATACGTCGTTGGCTATAGTTGGCGGTGAAGTCACAAAATAGAATCCCGGCACGACTTCGCCCATGCCGCCAAGCAAACTGATCTCACCATTAACGCCGAAGCCGCTGCAGGGAATTCCTGTGTTCTTATCAACAGCAATCAAACGCGCATCGGTAGTCGCCGTAAGAATCCGTTCAGCACACTCCGCGGCAGGGTTAGCCTCAGGACTGTCGTAGTAAGTCACACCACGGCAAGTATCCCAGAAGCCAATCTTCGGCGACTGCAGCTCGGGATCAAAACGCCAGCGTTCTTCGCCAGTGTCCGGATCGAGGGCCAGGATTATGTTCTGCCCCGTGCACATATAGAGACCGTCGTCGATCTGAATCGGCGTGCCTTTGAACGCGCCGGGAACACCTGTACGAATTTCCCACGCCCTTTCCAATTGGCCTATGTTCTCAAGACTTATCTGATCGCTTGCGGCATAGCGCGTGCCCGTCTTAGAGGAACCATAGTTAGACCAGTCTCCTGTCGCATTATTTACCTGTCCAGTGCCGGCTGCACTCGGCGTGCCAACCTCAAAACCCGCACTGAAAAACAAGGCGACGACTAGCAGCGCCAAACCTCCTAACGTGGCCTGAGTTGATCGTTGCTGGAACAAGGGAGCAGGCGTCGATTGCAATAATCCTCTGCGGACTCGAGGTAGAACAAACCAAAGACCCAGCACGCTGAACATGGCGACACGCGGCATGAGTGCCCAGGCATCCAAACCGGATTCGTACAGTGCCCAAAGATAGGTAAAAAGCAGGAATGCTCCGTAGAGCTGCGCACCTCGTACATCTCCTCGGGATAGAAAAACGGCACTGCCTAACAGCACAACACCTGCAAAGGCATAGTAGAGCGAACCACCAGCTGCCATTAGCAAGACTCCCATCCACAGCAACAGAGCGCCTATGAGACCAATGACTACTGAAAGAAAACGAGGTTTGGGGTATCGCGTGGAATTATTCAAGGCGTCTCCTACGGGCACTATAAATAGCACAAGGTCTGAATTACGGGTCTGGGCTATCTTTCTATGCGTAATTCCACCGCACACTAGATAACAGCCATTGATTCTACCTCATTAACAGAGTGATTCAATTACTGAGACGGTAAGCCAACTTGGCATCTCCGACTCTATTGAATGTTACTCAACGTCTCTTACGGGGCTTCCTTCACGCTGCTGGTTCTGCCAATCCCTGGGCACATTGATAGACACCGCTGCCGCTGGCAGCGGACCAACGCCTAGAATCACATCAGCAATCTTCTCTGCCACCATGATTACCGGCGCGTTGATATTGCCATTGGGTAGACTGGGAAAGACTGAGGCATCCACAACTCGCAGATTACTCAGTCCATGCACGCGACAGTCCTTGTCCACTACCGCTAAGGGATCGCTGGCCTCACCCATCTTGCAGGTGCCGGCTGGGTGGTATGCACTCTCAATATTCTGTTTAACCCAGGCATCTATCTGCGCATCACTGCTAACGTTGAGACCCGGCTGGATCTCTTCGCCGCGATAGGGGTCCATGGCAGGTTGCTGCATGATTTCACGGGTTAAGCGAATGCACTGCCGCCAGGCTTCGATGTCTTCATCAGCTTGATAATAATTGAAGAGAATACTCGGAGCTTCTGTGGCATCGGATGATTTTATTCTCACGCGGCCTCGGCTCTTGGGCTTGTTTGGACCAACGTGCACTTGGAAGCCGTGCCCAGGGATAGAGGGCGTGCCGTCATAGCGCATCGCGGCAGGCAAGAAGTGATACTGAATATCCGGCGATTTCAAGCCACTCTTCGAGCGAATGAATGCGCAAGATTCGAAATGATTGCTAGCACCGAGCCCATCCTTAAACAAAAGCCACCTGGCGCCTATGAGCGCCTTACTGATTAGGCCCAGCTTGTTGTTTAGGCTTACAGGCTGCTTGCAATGAAATTGAAAATATACTTCGAGGTGATCTTGCAGGTTTTCTCCAACACCAGGAAGCCTATGCACTGACTCTACACCTGCCGCATCGAGAACTTCTTCGCTGCCGACACCAGAGCGTTGCAACAGCATCGGTGAAGCGATCGCACCGGCTGTCAGAATCACCTCTCGCGTTGCGCGGATAGAGTCAATTCCTCTCTTGGTTTTTAGAGAAACACCGGTAGCCTGTTCTCCATCAAATTCAACACGGTGCACCAAGGCATTAGTGATGACTTTGAGGTTCGATCGATGCATGACGGGATTCAAATAGGCCCGTGCCGTAGATTCCCGCACGCTCCCTCGCACCGTCATGTGCATAGGACCAAAGCCTTCTTGATACTCTCCATTGTAATCTTTGGTTTCGGGATAGCCGGCCTCTACACCCGCATCGATGAAGCTGCGGTATAAGGGATTCAAGCGCATCTCATTGCCGCCGCACACGCCCAGGGGACCGTCTCCTCCGCGATAGGTATCGCCCCCTCCAATCCATGATTCGGCACGCTTGAAGTACGGCATGCAGTCTAGATAACCCCAGCCTTTGGCTCCTAGCGTTTTCCACTCCTCAAAGTCGTGAGCGTTGCCGCGCACATAGACCATGCCATTTATTGTTGAGGTGCCTCCTAGGCCCTTTCCCCTAGGACAAGAAATTCGCCTACCGTCCAAGCCCGGTTCTGGATCGGAGTGATACCCCCAATTGAATCTGTCCATCGCCATTGGATACGACAGGGCCGTGGGCATTTGCACGAAAATATTTCGGTCACTGCCGCCTGCTTCCACCAGCAGCACGCTATTGCCGGAATTCGCTGAAAGCCTATTCGCCAATACGCAGCCTGCTGAACCAGCACCTACTATTATGTAATCAAATTCGTCCATACTTTTTACGTTATCCGTTTATTGGATCGACCAGCATTTGTCTGCGAAGAATGATCAAAATCGTAATGGCCAAGTAGAGCCCTATGACCACCAAACCAATCCACTCAATCTGCAGCGGCGTAAATTGGTAAAAGAGAATTAGACTGTATAACAACAGCCAATGCACCCCGATGTATTTCAATTTTCCGAGACGCTCGACCGTGAGTTAAAGATTCTCGGTATACAGCCTCGTTAGTGAGTCTAGGGAATTCACAACAAAAATAATTCCTACCAGTACCATGAAACTATTCATGAAGCCCGAAATATCCAAGCCCTGTTCGTAGACCCCAAACAACACCGAAAACCATAGTGAGATTGGTATGGATGGTATTAGCAAGAGCGCGAGAAGAAGCTGCCAAGTTCGCAGCCCATCTACGAAACGTGAAACGAACTGTCCAATCATAATACTCCAAGCAAACCACCAAAACAGATAGAAAGCATGATAGTCAGAGAAAGGCAGAACGAAACGATGGATATTCGTGAAGTAATCTCCAATCTGAAATAGGTTTGTAGCTAGGCCACTCAAGCCCAAACCTCCGAAAGCCCACATCACTGCGATGAGCGCAAAGAACAACCAAGTAGAGGACAAACTTAGAATTTTTACATAGCGAATATCAGTGCTGGAATACACAGCTCCCAATACGACAAGTGCCACGAGAGCGAATCGGTAGAAAGGCGTGATACCGACAATATAGTCAGGCAGGTACTGAAAAAGCAGAAAGCCCGTAAACGCACAGGTGGCAATGATAATTACATTGTTCACGAACTTTACCCAAGGAATCTCAAAAATCTTCACGCGTGGCTCAATGATGCAGAAATAACAGGTGGTTAAGAAATAGAAAAACCAAATGAGAAATCCCCAGAAACCAAATTCGATAGCCAGAGGATTGGTGAAGCCATAGGCCGCCTCTGTCTCATAAATTGGAAATTCTGTGAGCGGGAACATGATCAAGCCCACATCCAGACCAGACGTAAACAAAATGGAAAAGAAAGCAAAAAAACGAATGGGCATCTGACCCGTTAGGATTAGATTTCCCCAGCGCCATACCAATATTGAGGAAGCGGCCAGCACTGCAATAACGGCACAGGAGAGAATTGCCTGCATCATTGGCCAAACTTTGAAGGAAGAATAAGTAAGGGCATCGGCACAGAGTCTAACAGACTGGACGAGTTTTTGGGCTCACAGTGGAGTTGTTGTTTCTTCTGATACCCAAAAACTAAAAAGGAAGCACTGTGAAACCAACATAGGCTTCCCAATACTTCCTTTCTTAACTGCAGCTCAGGCTGAGAGCACTTCGCTTACTATCTGAATTAGTCCGGCAAGGCGAATGCCACCAGCTCCGCAGGATTTCCTGCGCCACCCATAAACATCGCAATGTATTGCTTCCCTTCGTGCTCGTAGGTAAATGGCAAGCCGGTCTGATTAAACGGCAAGTCAATCTCGGCAACAATATCACCCGTTTCTTTATTGATGGCTCGGAAGATCGGACTAGCTCCGTCCGCTCCAGTACCCTCAGCTTGAAACAACAGGCTCTTAGTCACAAAGATACCCGATCGCGTCGGCACGCCTGTGCGCGGCAGATCAACACCTTCCAGCAATGCATGATTCTTTATTCGATCTGGTGTGTCAGCATTCGCAATCATCCAAAGGTGATCGCCCGAGTTCATATCGATCGCCGTTATACGGCCGTATGGAGGCTTGACGATCTCAAGCCCTTCTATACGTGGCACGCGAACGCCGAAGCCCTGACTAAGATCGATGTCAGATTCTTCGTTCTTTGCCAATGCCAATACCTGTAACTGGGTCCTTGAGGGTACGTACAGAATTCCGGTCTCTGGATCGAGAGCAGAGCCCTCCCAGTTGGAACCACCCGTGGAGGAAGGCAAGCTAAGCAAACCACGTGTACCGTCCGGCCCATCAGCTAGAGATGGCGGCGTAAATATAGTTGGGCTAAGACGAAAGTCTTTGATAGCTTCCAGCGCCATAGCACGTAGCTCAGGCGTAAAATCGATAAGATCATCTTCGCCGAATCCCTGTCGATCAAATGGAGCTGGATGAGTCGGGAAAGGCTGCGTCGGCGCATACCATTCTCCTGGCACGTCACCTGCTGGAACTGGCTGCTCTACAATTGGCCAGATAGGCTCGCCAGTCTCTCTGTCGAAGGTGTAGACCCAAGACTGCTTTGTGACAGACATAACTACCTTTCGACCGTTTGGCAGATCGGTAATCAACGGAGCTGAGGGAACATCCCAGTCCCAGATATCATGATGGATAAACTGATAGTGCCATTTCCGCTCACCGGTTCTAACATCTAGCGCCACTAAGCCACTAGAAAATAGGTTGGCGCCAGGTCGGTCGCCGCCGTAGTAGTCACCAGTGGGGTCTTCAACTGGCAGATAGACAATACCTAATTCCGAATCACCGGAAATAGGAGCCCATACGCCGGAATTGCCCGTAAACTCGACTCCTTCATCGAGCCAGGTTTCAAAGCCAACTTCGCCCCGCTCAGGAATGGTATGAAAGGTCCACAGCAACTCGCCGGTGTGCACATCAAAGCCACGTATATCGCCTTTAGTGTTGAACTTAGATCGCGGTCGACCGCCTGTTCTGTGTGCAGCCCCGACCACGATGACATCATTCATGACTAAGGGTGGCGCAGAAAGCCCAATATCTGGGTAGGGATAGCGCGGATCGTCAGCGTTGCGCAAACCCAAATACAAGTCCACGATGCCATTCTCGCCAAAAGTTGGATCGGGAATGCCGGTCGCGGCATCTAGTGACACCAGCTGATACCCAGGTGTAACGTCTATTACTCGCGACTTGTCACCGTCGCTCCAGAACGCAACTCCGCGCCCAGAACCTTTGCGCGGCGCATTGTCGAATCGATCGCCTTCCTGAGATCTCCACAACCACAGTACTTGACCGTTCGTGGCATCCAGCGCCACTACATTGCGGGTACTAGCGATGTTCGCATAGAGAACCCCATCAACTTCTAGGGGTGTTGATGGATTCACGAAATCTGCTGAAGGGCCAAAGTTCTCCGTGGAGAATCTCCAGGCTATCTCTAGATCGGCAACATTTTCGGCGTTTATTTGATCCAAAGGCGAATAACGAAGAGAGGTTTCACTGCCGTGGTAATACGGCCAGTCTCCTTCTGCCACGCTGGTACCGGTTTGGCCCAGAGCTAGGGGAGCGCAGACGAGCGCACTCAAGGCTAGAAAGACTAGCGGGATTTGTCGTTTTATTATTATCATTTATGAATCTCCAAGCACGATTTGTATCCTGTGTAAAATAAACGGGGTCAGAGCAAAAATACAGCAGTTTCAGCATTCAGTTGGATAAAATTGGAGCATTGTCGATCGCTCTTCTCGAATTCGCCGAAATCCTGTTGCTCCCTCGAATGTGTTTGGCGGTAGAGTCGAGAGGAGAAACAGCACTTTTCACTGCTATGAAACTACTGTATTTTGACGATGAAACTAATATGTCACAGCCCAAATTCAATTACGGAGACTCTATGCCACTCACCCCTTTCCATCTAGCTATTCAGGTACGCGATATAGATGAAGCTAGGGATTTTTATGGTGTAAAAATGGGCCTGCCCGAAGGCCGCAGCGCGCAGGAATGGATCGATTTCAATTTATTCGGACACCAGCTGGTCACTCACCTTAACCCTGCTCTTGGAAAATCCGGCAAGGTACCTAGTATCGCCAATGGAGTAGACGGGCACGGCGTGCCCGTGCCGCACTTTGGCGTAGTACTAAATTTCGATGAGTGGGAGGCGTTGGCGGATACAGTGGCTGAATTCATCGACGGATTTATCATCGAGCCCTATGTTCGTTTCAAGGGTGAAGCCGGCGAACAGGGCACCATGTTTTTTACCGATCCCTCGGGAAATGCTCTTGAATTCAAAGCATTTAAAGATATCGAAAGCCAGCTGTTTGCGAAATAAGTAGCACCCTAATGACTGCTCAGATCAGCTCTCCATTTTTTGGCTAAAATCACTTAGCTCGTTGTTTCGTGTATGCTAATCAGCAACAAGATGAGCAGCCTTCTCAGTCTCTTGCTGAGCTTAGCATTGCAGATGTTTCCGCGGGCCTAAAACAGGCACTACAAATTGGCGCCGAGAACGTCGCCGCAGAGCTGGAATTGAAGCTGAATCAAGCAGCCGAAGAATCAATGGTAGCTGCAAAGCCAATATTCGCAGATGCCATCAGTGAGATGAGTCCAGCTCTCACCGCAGCCATGCGGCCTATAATCGATTCTAAACTGAGTGAAGTCGGCGCTATTTGCCAGATAAATATTACCCTACTGCATTTCAATTCTCGTCTCCCTCTCCCTGATTCTCAATCAGTTATGATTGATATGCCTCAATTGGAAAGCAAACTTCTGTGACTAAAATGAGTCTACCAGTTAGTTAGGGGGCGTAACCATCATGAACATTACCAAAGTAAGCAGCAATCGAGTTGATGTAGAATTTAGTGGCAAGATCGACAGCGATCCAGGAAATGGAGCATGGTCTCTTATTGTGTCGAGTCGGCGAACTACAAATGCCTACTTTGGGAGCTATAGTTGTGGAGCTGAAGAACCTGCCGAAAATATTTAGAATGGTTCAAAAAATTGATCGAATTGCCATTGTTTGTAATCAAACTTGGATACAAACTGGGGCCGAGATCGAAGGGAAGCTCATTCCGGGCTTGAAGATGAAATCATTCGACTTGGATAAAGAAAACGAAGCGGTAGAGTGGCTGGAAGCTTGAAGTAAAGTCATCGCTACAGACGAGATCTGGATTGTTATCAATCTCGTCTGCAACACTGACTTAATAAATCTTAAAAGCTCTGACCTGCGGCCCAATAAACTAGCGGGTCAAGCAATCTACTAGAGACCCGATTGTTGATAACGCGGCATCCCCTAAGGTCTAGGAGTCCAGAAGAACACTTTCCAATCGCGAAGTGGCTCTGAGCCTGGGTAGGCTGGCTCATCAAGCGTTCTTCCACCCGATTTGGCTGCCCACAGTCTCATCATCGCAAGGCGCTCATCACCTACAACCTCGTTAGCCGTCATCTCATAGGTCGCATCGCCTATGCGTAACAGGCCATCACCGCCATTTGCTTTGACGCGTCGCTCCCAGTAGCCATTATCAGGACGGGTCGCCGTGATGACGCCGTCTGGCATACCTACCCAAGAGAGGTAATTAACGAATGGCGGAAAACCGCTGAGCTTGAACATCATAGGACCGCGAACACTCTCATTAAGCGGCGAGAAGTCCGCCGGAGCTGGAGTGATCGTTCCACCTATGAAGATGCCCGGCGTACGGCCAAGCCCCTGATTGCTCAGATAGGGAGCCGTAGATGCCCAACCTACCACTACCACAAGTAGTAATAGGCCGGCTGCGATCCCGACGATTTTAGGCTTGCTCATTGCGAATTCTCCTTATTATGTGCAGAAGGATGCACAGTATATCCAATTTATGGTTTTGTCCAATGCAGCCTAGCAATGCTGGGTATCAAGTGCGAAGACAAAAGTAATACCCCGAAAATGAGCCGTGCTACCCATGACTTCCCAACCCTTTACCCTGCTGTAAAACATTGTTACAAATGAAAACGCCCTGCATCGAAACACCCTGATGTAAATCAATAAAGGGTCCGCTCAGAGAAATACACTAACTCCAAGAAAATAGATTTTTATACCTATATGAGGCGCCTAACACTGGCGTCGTAGCAGTACTTATTTTTTTCTAATTGGCATTTTTTATTGGAGAGGAGCATGAAAAAAACCGTTGTAATCAGGGTGTTTTCAGCGATGGCCATGATGCCAGCGCTTTCAATTGCCGCAGAGCCTGCGAGCGAACATCCCACGTATGCGAAGGAAGTCTCGAGAATCATTCAAGACAACTGCCAAATCTGTCACCAACCAGGCCAGATTGGACCAATGTCCTTCACCAGCTATGAAGAGATCCGCCCCTGGGCTCCTCTGACTCGGTTGAAGGTAATGGAACGCGAGATGCCTCCCTATCAATACGATCATGATATCGGCGTTCAAGAACTCAAAGATGAGCGGCGAATGTCTGAAGAAGATACCAACACGCTAGTAGCATGGGTAGACGCAGGCTCTCCAATGGGCAACCTCGAAGACCTGCCGCTGCCAAAGGAATATCCTGCCGTCGGCGAATGGCGTTTGGGTGAAGAGTTAGGCCCACCGGATCATATCATTCAATCTACGGCGTGGGACGTTCCCGCCGCGGGACAAGATCTGCGGTGGGAGCCTGAGGTTCCGACAGGAATCACAACCAGCCGCTGCATCAAGGCAGTGGAAACGCCGCCTTCTGCAGCCGCGCATGGGTCAACACACCACGCCATTCGATTCGACATGCAGAGAGTCGAAAGCAACGACCGCGAGGGCATTTATGCTAAAACGCTGACAGCGCCGGTTGGCAAGCCAGTGACCTTGACTGCATACACACAAGATCGCGGCAACCGCATTGACTATGAAGAGCTCGACCAGCTGATATTTCCTCTGGGCTCAGAGTGGATTCTGCGCCAGGGTCCAGCCATGCCTGAATTCGCCTCCGAGAAAATTACCGGCCGCGACCGAGCTAAAGGCAGCGAAGGCGGCAGTGACGATTGGACGACGGTGCAGACAGAAGCCATATTCTGGGAACCCGGTGAGTACATCATACGATTGCGCGTTGATAATTTCGAAGCACCTGACAGTCAGTTCGACAATCAGCGCTGTTGGTCCAACGCCTACATACCGGTAACAGTTACGCCTTAAGCTGAAAGCCTTCTCACGCCTTCGGCTAGGAAAATTTAGTCTGGGCGTTTTTTTTCACAGAGCATTAAACTTGCTAATCGGCAGAAATGCGCGCGAGAGCTTCTGGAAAATCTGTTTTACCAAAACCCACTCGAAAGTAATTACCTTCTATACCGAATAACTTACCAGGCAAAACTAGCACATCCTTTTCGAACCACAAATCCAGCAGCGGCTTGAGAGGCTCGCTTGAATGCACCAATCCCAGCATCCCCGCTTCGGGCTTATGCCAACTCAAGTAGTCATTGGTAGCAACAAAGCTATCAAACAATTCAATGTTCTGGCGCACGACTTCATTATTACGCTTGATGATTGCATCAGCTTTTTGCATCACAAAACAAGCTACCTGCTCATCGAGCTGCGACTGACAGATACTATTGTAGGTTTTCAGATGACGAATCGATTTAGTTAGCTCTTCATTGCCTGTCATAACCCAGCCGATACGCACTCCAGGTAATCCGAAGGTCTTCGATAGCACGTTCGCTAGTATGGCTTTTTCGTACTTCAGTACATTGAACTGACAACCAATTTCGGAAAAATCCGAGAATGCGAATACATCGTCAGAAATCAGATACAACCCATGCTGCCCACAAAGAGCAATTAGACTATCTACGAAATCCTGATCTAGCAGCATGCCTGTGGGATTGTGTGGAGAATTAATGACAATCGCTTTCGTACGCTCGGTGATTAGCGCCGAGAAGTCTTCAATGGAAGGCTGCCAGCAGTTTTCTGATTTAAGCTCTACGGACTTGAACACCGCACCAAAGCACGCGGGTAGATCAGAGAGTGACGGATAACAGGGCAGCATTCCGATGACCTCGTCGCCAGGTTCCAGGACACAGGCCATAATAGAGAATAGACCTTCCTCTGTGCCACTCAACACGGTGATGTGATCCACACCCAGTTCAGGGTAGAGTTTCTGATACAAGTTATAGATACCAGAGCGCAGATCATCCCTGCCCTCTACACTACCGTAGATCAAAGGCACAGAGGCTACAGCCGCGATTTCATCAGCACTCAAAATATCTTGCAGAGTCGCGGTCGCGCCACAGGCATCGCTTAGGTTGTAGCGAGCACGCCTGGGGAGGCTTTCATAAAAATCATGATGCTTCATGGCACGAAATTGCATTCAGCTAGTCCTAGCGCTTACGCCATATGGTCATTTGCGCAACGGTATGTTGAAACTTACGAGCAGTCTCACGTATTACGAAGGGCACGTCCACCGCCTCTTCAAAATCGAAGCTGTCCGCGAGCTGTTGTTTCAGCGCGTCTAGAGTGCTGAAGTTTTCACCATTCACCTTCACTCCTCCTAACCAATTGTTCTTATCGGTATATTCTTCCAGCCACGTGTAAGGCGAAGTCAATACCAATAATCCGCCAGGTAGTATTCGTTCTTGGATACCATTTAGAAACAGCGTCGGGTCGTATAGCCGATCAATCAGATTCCCGGCGAACACTAAATTGTAGTTAGTAAACTGCGGCTTCAAATTGCACGCATCTCCCTGTAGGAAATCGATACGATCTTTCACCTCCTCATAACCCAGCTTGTCCAGCAACACTTCACGGTACTCGACAATATCTCCCTCAACCGGAACTGTATAACGCAGACGGTTGTGTACCTGCAGCTTCGCTCCCTGTTGCACAAAACGCGCAGAAAAATCGATCGCATCGACATGTTGAAAATTCTTCGCCAATTCAAAAGAGGAACGACCCACGGCACAACCAAGATCGAGAGCTCGATCTACCGCAACATTGCTGCCTTGAATATGAGGCATGATTGCCTGCACACACGCGACTGGGAAATTTTTAACTGAGAAATATTCGTTGCCATAGTGGAACTCACAATACTGCGCAATCAAATTATCGGTTTCATACACATTGTCTTGTACTTGTGTTTCAGGTTCTTGCTCAGATATAACCATTCTAAATCCTGCGTGTTGGAAAAAGTGTCGGCGAAATGCGTAACGCGATGAAGCAAGGGTTTCGTTTCCTGTAGATATCCAAGACCCACCCTTAATTAAGTTGTGCTTGCCATCAAAAGTCGGCGTCGAGAAATCGTCATACCAAGGATGTACATTAAAGCCTGGATAGCCATCGATAGGTGACTCTGTCCATTGCCAGACATTGCCAGTGACATCATACAGCCTTCCATGCCGGTTTTCCGTCACTGGACAGGACGAGGCATACTGGTCTAAATTAATATTGCCCTCGCCGGAAGCCTCTCCTAATTCTGACTGACGCAGCGCAGACCATTCAGCCTCCACTGGCAATCTCACCGGCTCACCAATGCGTTCGGCCATCCAATTACAGTAGGCTTTCGCCTCCAGATAATTCACCTCGACGGGCCAATCCATCGGCAAGGCCATTTCCGAGAACAGATTCCTCTGCAGATATTTCCCGCTCAGCCCAGTTCGCCAGAATTTTGGATGCCGTGATTGGGTGTAGTGCAACCACTGCCTCCCTTCTGTTGTCCAGTAGCGAGCTTTCTTATAGCCCCATGCCTGCACAAATTTGAGGAAGTCCTGATTACTTACCAAAGTCGTAGCGACCTTAAATTGCTCTACCTTCTGTTCGTCGCAACCGTACTCGTTATCCCAACCATAGCTACGATCACTGTCACTCTTGCCTAGCTTTACCACAGTCGCAGGTATCGACAACCATTCCACAGCTGGCGCGATACCTGCCTCGGTGCAAACTGGCCACGATTCGGCTCGTTTCGCATCGATAAGATCCAGCGGCAACATACGCATGATCACAGACGAGGTTTCAAGATGAATCCGCTCATGCTCAATGCCCATCAAGACTAACCATGCCGGGCATTGCTGAGTGATAGGCAGCGTGATCTGCATGGATTTGATGAAGGCACAGATTCGCGCCTTGACCTTGTCTCGGTATTCTCTAACGACCTCTCTTGTCGGCCAGTCATAGTGAGCGGAGTCCAAATCATCCCAGGACATCTCATCGACACCGATGGCGAACATGGCCTCCAATTCAGGATCTATACGCGCGTCAGTAAATTGAGCCAATATCATCTTATTCACATAGAACGTAGCCGTATGCCCGAAATAGAAGATCAGAGGATGCCGCAAGGACTCCGCTGTGGTGTACAAGGCCTCATCCTTAAGCGCAGAGAACAGAGCCTCATACTGCTCCCAAGTAAAGACGAAATAACCTAACAGCTCTTGCCGCTTGGCTTCGACATCTTTACCGTCGAGGGATATTGGACGGGTTGTTGGTAGAACTTCATACGATATTGCTTGCTTACTCGATAGGAACTGCACGTTTCACCTATTATTAAAAAGACTCCCTGTAATACGCCATAACTAGCCGCTCAGACCAGCCAAGCACATTATTTATTTCCAACTGGGTTTTAACGTCTGGAGAGAACTGCGCTTAGAGGTTTTATCAATGCTCGGCCTAGCAGTAAGACAATTAGGAAGAGTGCCAAAAAGTAGATAGGAAAGCCGCGCAGAGCATCCAAGAATATGGCATCACGAAGGGCCTCCTCGGGCACTGTGCCTTCTTGCTGCGATCGCAATAGCGCCACATAAGCAGTGTATAGAAGACTCGCAAATCCGAGCCCCAAATTTAAGGCTAGTCCCTTAAAGCTGAGAACCGTCGCCCTATGTACAGAATCAACTTCCTTATTGATGTAGTAACTAGATTGAAACTGCACCATCCCCATCATCGCGAACGCGCCCACAGCGAAGATGACACCGTAATAAGGAATAGCGAAACCAAGCCCAATCAGGCCGGTCATTAACATGAGTGAGAGTGTCAAAAAATTAAATAGCGGCGAATGGTTGGCAACTAAGTAGCGGGAGAATATAGCATTCACCATAGCGACCAGTGACATACCCGCGCCGATAAAACCAAACCAACTCACGGGTATATCTATTACGCGGTAATATTCGCTGGCAAGCACCGCAAATTGTCTACCCACGCTGTCCAAGGCCAGTGCCGCCAGTATGACAAACAACACAAACCGATGGTTAATCGTCCATTTTGCGGCAACTACTATTTTACGAAAAGGATCTAATAGGAAATTCCCTGTCAGGTGCTGCGAGTCGGAGGGTTCGTCCTCACCGACATCAATATCATGAAACCCTAAAGCGGTGCCGAGAACGATAAACGAGGTGATCAGCGTTAATATTATCGGCAGACGGATAACGAGATTGTTGGACAACTGCCATTGCGGATCTATGGCCGAAAGCAAACCATTCACCATGTTCGGATCATAGGCGAATGCCCCAAGAATCATTGTCATGAAAAACCCGACGGAAACAACTTGTGTCGTGCGCTGTAAAATTTTCGCCCAATCATCTTCGCGCCCCAAAGCCTTTAGCGAGTCATAGGCCAATGCCTCATCGGCCCCACTTGCAGCGGCTTCAGACAAACCGGAACAAATTCTGTTAGCGAGAAACAGCGAGAATAGAAAAGGCGATGCACCAATCGGCGCAAATACGATCAAAGCCATCTCGACCACCATCATGATCGCCGCAAAAACCACCAAGCGCTTACGACCGACGATATCAGCCAACGCACCGGAGGGCACTTCTGCCAGCACTATAGTAAGTGCCCATACAATATTAAGAATGGCAAACTGCTCTAGTGTCAGCCCATAGTCCAAGAACAACACGGTAAACACTGGATAGTAGAAACGAGCGGAATAGAACAGACGAAAAATAATAAAGCGACGCAGATTCCCCTGCAATTGTGCCGTACTGAGTTTTGATGATGCCATGATACGACTACTCTACTATTTTGACTTATGGGCGCGAACCAATAGCCCAGATCATATATTCTGTTAGTGCGAAGAGTTTAACCCTAACAGCATGCCAAAGATTCAGCTACGGCAATCCATAATTGTTTACAGGACGTATCACTTCTATTACTTACATACCAAAAGCAATCGCTAGAAATAAATTAGGGAATAGCATGAACAGTTTATCCACAACTCAGCAGCGCGCAGCAGCCTCATTGCAATCCATGTTTATAGGAGACTCTCTAGCCATGCCTGTGCACTGGTATTACAACCTAATGGATATTTATAAGCAGTTCTCCGGCGGGATCACCAAGCTTGAAGCCGCTCCTAAGCACCATCCTTCATCGATCATGTCACTTCATTCCACCAAGCAAGGCGGGCGCAATGCACGTCATTCCAATAGATCTCAGGCCGAAATTGTGGGCGACGTGATACTCAAGGGTAAGCGACAGTTCTGGAATCAATCAAATCAACACTATCATCAGGGTATGCGCGCTGGGGAGAATACGCTTAATGCACATTGTGCTAGAGCCACGATGCGAACTCTCGCCGCTAACGGCGGGCACTACAATGAGGACCTATTTCTTGATGCCTACATCGAACTAATGACAGCCGACCCGGCATTGCATCCAGATACATACGCCGAATCCTATCATCGAGGATTTTTTGCGAACTTGTATGCTGGTAAAAATCGTAACAAATGCGGCGCCGTGACCCATGATACGGCATCTATCGGGGGCTTAGTAACAATCGCTCCAATTGTAATATCTGAACGGTTGCGTGGCACTTCACTTGAAATCGTCCAAACCATCTGTCACAAGCATTTGCAACTTACTCACCCAGATGAATATTTGGCAAAATTTTGCAGTGACTATGTAGGACTACTAGATGCACTACTGTTTCGACTGGAAGCGGACTCCGCTCAAGAAATCATAGCTACCTGGGCAAAGCGTAGCATTGGGATGGCTATGCCCGAGTTACTAAGCAAAGTACATTCGGACAATGACGTAGTAGGCCGCCTGTTCTCTTCAGCCTGCTACATAAGTGACTCTTGGCCCAGCGTACTTTATCTCGCTTACAAGTATGCAGAAAAACCTAAGGCCGGCCTACTGGCGAATGCTAACCTCGGTGGTGATAACGTGCATCGTGGAACTGTACTGGGGGCAATTTTGGGTCTCGCGGTGAACAACATCCCACATGAGCTATATGATGAGTTGCTGGATAAAAATCTTATCGAAGAAGAAATAACTGTACTGCTAAACTGAGAAGTTTCGTGGTTTTTCTCTGTTGATTCGCAATCGGCACTAACTCCGTTCTAGGGTTTCCCTCGTCCTTAGAAGTTTGATCGCCTTCACCATTTAGCCTATCGGTATTTCACTCAATCTCAGCTATCTCTTATTTCTCATGGGATAGATCCAAAGCGTCAAAGCAGACGTTAGTTTCTATGTTATGCGAGCTATTAAAATATGATTAAATTTTTTCACACTGGGGATCTGAGTCCAGCAAAGAAAGCCTGCGTATATTCTGGTATTGGGTTACTGATTCTCTCGATCTTTCTTGCGGCGAGTATAGCTCTCAGTATTTTCGAGCTTGAATCATTCGCAATTTTGGGTCACAGCGGAGTAAGAATTCTCGCTGGTATCGCTGTTGTAGGCTGTTTACTTGCTGCTATTGGATTTTTTGACGAATAATAGAGGAAAGAACATGTTCAAACAATCTGACTTTTTTATACTACTGGCCGTAGCAATATCGTTTGCGGTATCTGGCTTCCTTTGGTTCTCAGGGCAGCATGAGGAAGGACTCTTCACCGCAGTATGGGTACCTTCAATATTGTGTTTCGGGATCTATTTCAAACTTATGGCGATAGGGGGGTCGAAATCATGAGCTCTATGACGCTGTTCTATATCGCTATGCTAGTTTTTAGTCTAATGATCGTAGGCCTATATCTTTCGGCTCGTGAATTCCTTTTCGTTAGCAAAGAGCCTTCTCAAACTAAAAGCCAGTCCCTATCAAAGAGTGAATAGCAGTAATAGGATCAGATCAGAACAATACTACACAACTGTATTTTGCTCTGATCAGTTTTTTATCAGAAGCTTGCTTAAGGCTTCCTATTCACTTGGAAATAGAGTTGCGCTAGTTTAGGCGTGTTGGTGAATGCTGCTTCTATAGTTATTCCACCGTGGCGCTGCATCCATATTGAGACGGCATCTTCCGTTCGCCAATCAATATCGAGATCGCCCCTTACACCTGGTTCGGCTTAATTATCAAAACGTCCGTCCTCAACAAGTCTAGGGCCTTCTCCGCCGTTCTGCCGATTAATGTCTCGGACAGACGTGAGCGAGGGATAGCACCCATTACCAATATGCCTGTTCCCAGCTCGTAGGTTTCGTGCTGCAGGGCCACACAGGCGCGCCTTGATCTCGGTCAATCGGCGAATGATGCTGCATGCCTCTACCGGTGTAGATTAGATCGTATTCTCTCAACCGGTCACCACAGAAAAAACCCTGTCTCGAAACTCTGTCGAGGAACGTGTCTGTGAGTATGGCTGTGATGAGGCCAGCAATTTGCTGAATGATCTCGAACTATTTTATGTAGAGTCTCTGATTGGTTCGGAGTAATCTTTGCTTATGCTTAATGCACATTCGAAAATCTTATTATCTTTGCTGTTTGTTCTGTCGACGTCTCACTTTATATCCGCACAATCATCCTTAGCAGAACTCCTAAGACAGGATGAGGCACTGCAGGATGCAGCAATAGTCGCTGTGCGCAGCGCACTCGGTGCACAAAAGCAGACTATCGTTGTTCGTCGCAGCACATTCATGGTCGAGATTTGCATGTATATCCAAACTTACCGCACAACGCGCAATGCAAACACGCTAGAGAATATTCAGAAGCGCTACACACTGGCGAAGTCGGAACTACTGGAACCAAGACTGCCGGCTACTATGGAGGAGTTGGTGTCGATTCTAGAGATGCTCTAATCCGCCCTATTGCACCCCTCTTATAAACGCCCTTACTTCCCTTGCCTACACCTGCTAACAATCGTTTTTTCCAATGATAGTGATTGAAAAAAATTGTTTTACCAATGATTTAATCCTGCGTATCTTTGCCTCATAGAACCTATTTAATGTACTAAGAGGGCAACATGGAACAGCAAGCAAGCAGCAATCAAGTGACTCATATTCCAGAAGTGACATTTAAGACTCGGGTTCGCGATGAATCCGTGGAAGGCGAAAATCCATTTACCTGGATGGACATTACGAGCTCCGAGATTTTCAGGGGCAAACGCGTAATCGTCGTTGCACTGCCGGGTGCATTCACGCCGACGTGCAGCAGCACCCACCTACCCGGCTATGAGAAGCACTATGCTGAGTTGAAAGAACTGGGTGTAGATGAGATTTACTGCGTTAGCGTCAACGATGCATTCTCAATGTTTCAATGGGCGAAACAGTTAAACGTCAAAAACGTGAAAATGCTGCCAGACGGCAATGCCGACTTTACTCGCGAGATGGGAATGCTAGTGAAAAAGGAAAACCTTGGCTTTGGGTCTCGCTCTTGGCGCTACTCGATGTTGGTTGAGGATGGCGAGGTAGCCGCACTTTTCGACGAGGCCGGCAAGGTCGACAACTGTCCTGATGATCCGTTTGCACGCAGCGACGTAGACACTATGCTGCAACACTTAAAGTCACTGTGAAAACCTAGCCAGCACTACTCACTTCTACGGCGGCTTACGTGATCCCTGTGTGGCCGCCGCTTTCTTTACATCGAGAACAGCACAATTGCTATTCTAGGGCAGAATTCTCGCCTGAAACGGTTTGTTGGAAAGACCGCTAACGTCAACTGAGCGAAAGTAAGTTAGTTTTCGCCCATCTAACGACATCGTTGTCACTTCAATGTCTACTGATTCAGCACCCAGAGTCGCCACATGCACCGGTTTCGAATTCTGGGAATTGTAACCACTACCTGTGTCCACTAACCGCGTGCCCAACAACTCGTCGCTACCGGCTCTAAACACACGCACTTCGGAACCCGCCATCACCTGATGGCCGTCTGCGTTCAATACCAATACTTGAATCGACTGAGCCCTATTTTCTGTTAAATCGTTGCGAAATAAAATGAAGCAACAACGCTTCAACGTGAACAGGAGATACCAGTACCAGATACCAAAGCTGGCTTACTTTCCTATTTTGAGCGTATAGCGGAACTAGAACCGAAGGCTAAGGCGCTGCAAGTACGGATACGCAATTTAACTACGCCACCTCTATAGAACGTCTTGTACACTGCGCTCATCGAATCAAGCTTTCTTCGTCTGTAGAATAATTGCCAAAAAAAAAGGCGGCTTCATTTTTGCAAATGAATTCCGCCCCTTCTTTGTATTCTAAGCACTTAACAGCGCTTAAGTTACTACTAGCTAGTTTCTATAAGAGCTAACCGGTGGCAACTGTGAACCAGACAAGTCATCAGGAACACTTCTCTCAATTCTAACCGTGTGGTGCAGCGTACCGATGCCCTCGATGCTGGCCTCAATAGACTCTCCATCAACAAGATAGCCGGAGCCCGTCGCGCGCTCAACTCGGCCCGCTCCCGTTCCGCCAGAGGTTCCACTCTGCATAACATCGCCTGGGAAGATCGTAATCAGCGAGGAAGCATACTCGATCAGCTCAGGAATGTTGTGAATCATGTCTCCAGCTCGAGCTTCTTGGACGGTCACGCCGTCGATAACCAGAGTCTGATGTAGGCGCTCCATAGGATCACCGTAAAATTCCTTTGGCACGATCCAAGGACCATGTGGCGCAAACGTATCGTGCCCTTTGCCAACAAACCAATCCGAACCGGAGCCGTAGCCACCAGGTGGACGACCACCGCGATCAGAGATATCCATCGCTACCATGTAACCAAATACATGATCGTAGGCGCGGTCTGCTGAGATGTACTTGCCTGAACGGCCAAACACGATAGCCATCTCGACTTCCCACTCTATGCGGTCACGGCCGAAAGGCATGAGAATGTCATCACCGTCACCGATGATTGCGCCGCGTGTAGGCTTCAGGAACAGATAGGGAACGCCGCGGTTCACTTGGCGATTAAGAGTCTGAGCTGCTTGCTCATCGTCGTTGCAGCCTTCGCAGGCGTGAGTGTAGAAGTTAACAGCCGCATTCATGAGTTTGCTCGGATATTGAAGCGGCGCCATGATGTCCACAGAAGCAACTGGGTGTACATAGTGTGGCAGGGAACCATTCAACAAATCCTCAGCCACGAGATGGTTTACGATTTCGTAGACTCGATACTTAAGGCCGTATTCGTATTGTGAGATCACTCCGATCAGATCGCTGGGTATAGTTAACGCGGCGTAACGGGGGATAAGCTCCAACGCTCGGTTAGCGGCTGCAAGATCGACGATCAACTCGTCGTTCTGCACAACTAGGCCAACTGTTGGTATGCCATCGATGGCAAATGTTCCAACCTTAAACGGCATAACCGATTCTAGATCTTGGGCGAAGACGCTGGCTGAGCTGGCAAAAAACGCAAGCGCTGCTGTGAGCGTCAGGGCAAGTAGGGACTTTCTTTTCATTTTTCTCTCCCGTGCTGGGCACTAAGTAATTGGACAGGTTTTTGTACATAAGTAGCAGACATCTCACCTGCATATAAGACGAACAGAAGGTATCCTCACCTATGGCCTCTTGTCCAGCATTTTGAGTGCTGTTCGAAGCGGCAAAATGAGGAACCAGTCCGCTTATCCGTCGATTCGGGATAAGCCCTATTCTTCCGTCTTTATTTTAAACTCATCACCCAATGCTGGATTTATATAGTTATCGGAGAGAACGCGGTCTGGATCTGGACGCACCGACAGGTAATCAACATGCACAGGCACTTCTAACCAACCATGGGGAGTGCCAGCCGGGATAATGATAATGTCGCCCTCTTTGACATGCTTGGCTATCCAATCTCCAACGATCACACCACTGCATGACGGGCCATTTAGGACAGTAGTGACATTGCTATCAGGCGCGAATCCATTGCCGTTGAGGATAGTGCCACCAGTGACCAAGGTGCCAGAACCCGAGGCGATATAATACGTTTCTGTCTGATCGTAGTGCATGATGCCGCGCGCACTACTGTTGCGATTGCTGCTTGTTACACCGCAGGGACGATCTGGGTTAGGTGTAGACTGACCACTCGCCCGCTCAACTGGTCCTCGATGGATAATTCCCACAGAGAGATTTAACTTGCCGATGTTGCGGCTGACAATTTGGCGATCTACTCCAGGAAGTTCGTTCACCATCTGCCATTGCTCTTCGGTTATGTAAGTAGCGTAAGATTCGTCATCCTGTGCCACTGCGATTGCGCCAACTAGCCCAATCTGGACAGCGAGCAGTGATTTAGTAAAAGTGCTCATGAAAAGCTCCTTGTTTTTATTTGATCAAGATTCGTATCGAACCGTTTCAGCTTAGCTCAGACATTAATCCCAAGCCAGCCTCTCAATACGAAATAAAAAGAGCGCACAGACAGGTGTTTAAGAATTTAAAAGGGGCGACATCAGCTACCTACTAGACATCGCTTGCTATTGAAGAATGTTTAAACGATCACGGCAATGCATAAACAACAAGTTCCGGCACCGGCGTACTGCCAACACTAATCGCAATATATTGTCGACCATCAACAGAGTAACTCATGGGTGCGCCACTTGGATTGGCTGGAATTTCAATTGTCGCCATCTCTGCGCCAGTTTCTTTGTTGCGAGCAACTAGCAAAGGACCATAGCCAGCATTTTGTCCATGAATTAGTAAGCTCGAAGTAACGAGTACTGCATGACGCCCGCCACCACCAAGTGGAGGAAGGTCGATGCCTTCTAATGCCGGGTTGTTTTCAACTTGCGCCGAACCGGCTCCGTTTGGAACTCGCCACAGTATTTCTCCACTATTCATGTCGAATGCAGTAATTGTGGCATAGGGTGGCTTCAATAGTGGCAGGCCTCGCGGTCCCGCTACACCCAAAAAGTTCAATCGAAAATAATTGAAGTTTGACTCATCCCCATCCAGGGTTCCCATACGTGGCACTGTCGCACTATCTCTGGAGGGAACAAACATCACTCCGGATTCAGGGTCGATACCCGCTCCAGTCCAGTTGGCGCCACCACCTGCACCAGGCATTAATATCGTTCCACGCTTGTTGCCCTCTGGCAGGCTGGGCGGAGTGAACAGAGGCCCGTAGGTGAAATTTTCCAATTGTTCTACTGCCTCTGCGCGAAGCTCGGGGGTGAAATCGATAAGGTCATCCTCGGTGAGCCCTTGCAGAGCAAACGCCGGCGGCTTGGTTGGAAAGGGTTGAGTTGGGGAGGCTCGCTCCCCCGGAAGGATGCCCGCAGGTACTGCGCGTTCGATAATGGGCCACACAGGAACACCTGTAGCGCGATCGAATACGTAGGTAAATCCCTGTTTGGTTACCTGTGCTATTGCCTTGATCTCTCTCCCATCGACAGTGATATCGATCAGGTTGGGAGCCGCTGGCGTATCGTAGTCCCACAGGCCATGGTGAACCATCTGAAAATGCCAGACTCGATCCCCAGTGCTGGCATCCAGAGCTACCAAACTTTGTGTGAATAGGTTGTCGCCGGGCCGGTGGCCACCGTAGAAATCATTCGTCGATGCTTCGGTTGGCAGATAGACGTAGCCCAATTCAAGATCCGCACTCATCTGTGTCCATACACCACCATTACCGGTGTAGCGCCACGATTCTTCCTGCCAAGTCTCTACGCCAAATTCCCCCCCCTGCGGGATGGTATGGAAAGTCCAGATCAACTCACCGGTACGGATGTTGTAACCACGCACCCATGTGGGAGGACGTTCCTTGAAGCGAGGACGATTTGAGGTGATGTGTTGTACTACCAATACATCTCCCACAACAGTAGGCGGCGACACTCCGCCTAGGGGCTGCGCCCCCGTGTAGTCGAGCACATCTCGCTCAGCTCGCGGAATATCATTGGTCATATCGATGCGACCGCCAGCGAAGTTCGTGTCCAGTTCACCCGTTTGCGCATTCAAAGAAATGATAAAACCGTCATTGGTTGTCATTAGCACTCGTGACTCATCACCGTCACTCCACCAGGCTACTCCCCGGTGGTGGAAACCAAGCGGGCTGTTTGAAACACCTGACATATAAACCTGGGGGTCGTAGCGCCATAGCTCTTCACCACTAACCGCATCCAGGGCAACTGCCTGGTTTAGGGCAGTCAGCAAATACAACACCCCATCAATCATAAGTGGTGTCGCCTGAAGTCGACCAAATCCTACTTCTGCATCGGGACCCAACAGGGCCTCAAAGTCCAACTCGCCGTCGATGGATTGCCAGCGCCAGGCGACTTCTAGATCAGTGAAATTAGTTTCGTCTATCTGGCTAAGGCTGGTGTACTTGGTAGAGCCGGAATCGGCAGCATAGCTGGGCCATTCTCCGTTGCCGCTGCCATCCTGCCCGAAAGCAATCAAAGAGATAGGGAAAATTAATGCGCCTAGCGTACTTCTTAATCCCCTATGACGATTGTGACGTGAACTATTCATCTTACTGACCCCATTGTTGTTTTAGTGCTTCCCGGTCTACTCTTTCGCCGCGCAGATATACATCAAAGATCTGCCTAGTATTGCGAATATCTTCAAGCGGATTGGAATCGAGGATAACGAAGTCTGCTGCCTTCCCCGCCTTGAGGCTACCTACGCTATTTAGCCCGAATGCTTCAGCAGAGCGCGAAGTCGACGCCACGATAGCTTCAGCTGGACTCATGCCCATGCGCACGAATAGCTCCAGCTCAACGTGATCGGCGTAGCCGAAATAATCACCGACCGCTCCCGCATCGGTTCCAAGGATTATGTGATCCTTCAATTTTACGAGATTTCTAGCCAGCATAGCTGAGCGCTGCTGCGACTCTGCGTTCTGATTAGCGGGTGGTGCGCTGTAGTTGTCATCAAGCGACTCAAGCACCGACGCGGGTACCTGATCGTAGAAGAAGGGATCCTGAAAAGCTGGAATATAGTAGGGCT
Source organism: Pseudomonadota bacterium (assembly GCA_027592275.1). Classification (GTDB taxonomy): domain Bacteria; phylum Pseudomonadota; class Gammaproteobacteria; order Pseudomonadales; family Pseudohongiellaceae; genus UBA9145. The sequence continues at coordinate 95,271 of JAQCKF010000008.1, read as the reverse complement.
CGCGTTTGGTAATCATACCCAGTGTCGGAACGATATAGACATTATTCTCCCGAACCATTTCCAAGTACTCATCGTCCACATCCCTATCATAGGGCATATGAATAAAGCGCCTATTTCCTAGATTAACTAGCGCCTTGTGATCCGCGAGCGTGGTGGCATGGGCGATGATTCGAATGTCGTAGTTCGAAGCGGTCTCCAGAACCGCCGTATAGATTTCCGGTGCGAGTTTTACTTGTGCACCGCGACGCTCGTCTCTCGAGTCCACCCATATCTTGATGATTCCATACCCGTTTGCGGCTAGCTCTTTGACTGTTCTGACCGCCTGCTCCGGATCGGCAACCGGGTTGACCCCCCAGTAATCGGGATCGTCGGTAAAACGCGGATTGGGTCCGCCGCCTGGAGAACCCATGCCGGGCGATTGGTGATAGCGCGCGCCTCCGATGTTGCCCCGCAACTGTTCCAGCTTTATTCGCGAAGCGACGTCCTCTTTATCGCTGCCCGTGGATATGATCGTACCTACACCGTAGTAGGCGTGACGGTACAGATGATCAGTGAGATTATCCTCGGTAAATAAATTAGACCCCCAATCGCCGTAAGCTTCCCAACCTAGATGGGCATGGGTATTAACGAGCGCGGGGATGAGTGTTTTCCCACTAAGATCATGACTAACTGCGTTGTCAGAAACATCGCCGCCTGACATTGGCCCAACAGCCAATATAGTATCGCCGCGAATCAGCACAGACCCCCGCTCAATTACTGTGCCATCACCGATGATGATGCGCACATTGTTGAATACCTGTTCAATAGAATCCGTATCGTCTGACGATTGAGCAACCGCCTGACTAACCGCTAAGAACAGACTGAGAATTGCACAGGTGTATGGAGGAGTTTTCATTTCTTCTTTTAAGGCTCCGATGATTTCTCAGCTTATTATCCCAAGAGAGCAGGTCTTAGCGCGAGTGAGCGCCTGCATGATCTTAGTCCAGATTGCCGTACTGCATTTTATTAGGACTCTATTCTACGAACCCCGCAATAAGTTATTTTCTAACCCATTTCTGCAAACATCCGCCCGAGGGGCTCACGTCACAGCCGCCGGTAAGACCGGCAAAAATATTCCCCAGATTGTCCGCGGCCATGCCCTCTGGTCGGGTACCGGGAATATAGTATTGCAATGAGCCATTGGTCTGCCCGATTCGAATGCCAACTTGAGAGCCAGGGTTTCGTGCTACGCGCCCTCCTCCTTCTGGAGCTATTGACGGCCCCCCAAGAAGTGCGCCAGATTCTGAGTCAGCGACGACGAACGTGCCATCATTCAAAACTGTGAGACCACTGGGTCGACCAAAATGTCTCCAGTCATCTACAAACTCCAGGTTCTCATCCAATATCTGAACGCGGTTGTTGGAGCGATCTGCCACATAGAGACGACCCTGAGCATCGTAGGCTAGAGCATGGGGCCCCATAAACTCGCCCGGGCCAGCTCCCATTTTTCCGACTTCTCGGACAAACTCGCCCGCCGGCGTTATAACCACCAAACGGTCACCATCCTGCTGAGCATTGGAAGGGCGTGGCCAGTGGCCGTCGGCGATTACAATATTTCCATCAGGCATTAATGCGCACGCAGTGGGACCAATGAATGTCTCTGTTCCTGCCTGCGATATACCGGCCTGTCCAAGACTCAATAAATGCTCGCCCTCGGAGCTGAATTTGTGCATCTGGAACCCGCGACCTGTGGTGGACGGGTCATCCCTGAATGGGCCACTGTCTCCTGCCCAGAGGTTTCCGTCATTGTCCATGCAGAACCCATGCGCTTGAACAATCATCCCTTCGCCGAAGCTCTTGGTGATCTGTCCTTCAGCATTGACGTAATTGATAGGTGGCTCGGAACGAAACAGCATCCAAAGCCCACCGGTGTCATCTGGAATCAGCCCAATAGCTGCGCCCCATTCCTGACCAGGAAGTAAGGTCGGCCAATCTTCAACCATCTCATACGGCCCATCCATAGTAGAAGTAGGACGCTTAGAAAGTGAGATTAACTTTTCGGTCTCAGCCTCTCTAGCTTCAACGACCTGCGCCTGCGATGTCGCGGTAAACAGCGGCACCAGCCCCAGTAATGATACGATCAGAATTATTCTTCTAGCCGATTTAGACATGGTTCTATCTCCGTAATAACAATTGCCAGCTATCTTGCTGGTTTGGAAACTGCAATCAGTTGGTGACCGACTAAAAACACATGACGGCATTCCAACTCGATTCTATTCCCTTTCTTCGGGACTCGATCTCAAGCCTATTGAGCTAGAGGTTCGGGCCGAACTTGAAACTTGACCATCTTGCTGGTCGTGCCCTTGCCACCTTCCGTGTGCCAATTGAAGTTGGTTCCATAGTTTGCCCACACGCCGCGGCCTTTCCACCCTGTATCAGGATCATCGATACGACCGTCTAGCCCGCGAGAATAAAATCCAAGCGGGTAAGGCACTCGCATGATGACCCACTCGCCGGTTTCCGGGTTTAGAACCTGTAATGAATCGGAGCCTGAACCATTAGCGATCGGCAAATTCTCACCAAGCCCTAGCGTATTAAAATTGTCTACCCAGTTATAGTAATGAAAGTCTGCCTTGACGTCGGTTCCTTTAAGTGTGGGACCAGGCACTTCATGTAAAGTCCAGCCCTCCTGACAATGCTGAGAATCAACAACCGTTGGACCATTCATCACCTCACACTTGCTGCGATCGAAGCTTGCCAAATGACTACTACCCGATAGCGCTGTCCAGACGACGCCGTTCTTGTCGACATCAATCCCACGCGGACCAAATCCTTCAACTTCTCCATCGATGACTGGCAACTCATACACTTCCGTAATACATGTTTCCGGCGGATTACCCCCCTTGTCGAACCTGTAAATACGACCGGGAAACTCCGTGCCACCGCCCCATGCCACATTGTCAACTTGGTTGACGATGACGCCGTAACTGCCAGGGCTCATGCGCGTGTCCAGAGTAGGATCGATGTCTGTAAGAACTTCTCCGCCGCCGCCTTCGCCAACGCTACGCAGGGCACCGACTGGTTGATTCCACGGCTTGGTAATGCGGCCATCGCCATTTGTGTCTACTACCATTGGACACCAACCCTGAGACAGCTGCTCATCGCCCGTGCGATCGAAGAGCTTGGTATTTATCCAACCCATCACATCGCCACCACCGCTGAAATACAGTGTTCGATCTTCATCGCCGGCAAACTGCAAATGGTGAGTGCCGAAGCAGGTATCGATCAAACCGAAAGTCTCAGTTGCCGGATCATAATAGGAGGCCTGCCTAGAGCTTCTTCGTGTTGGGTAGTATTGAGCGAATTTATTGGACGAGCCTTGCTGACACCACTGGGGCAATACATCACCGCGCACTTTTGTCGTCATCCAGATTCGACCTAATTCATCCATCATCGGGTTGTGTGGATCTGCCGGTCCTTGCCACAGGGCTTCATCCTCATAGAAAACCGAAGGAACGGGAAATTGTTGAGCGAAGCGCGTCACCGCCGGATTGTCTGGATTATCTTTTACCGCAATTTCGATAGTGCGGTATTCATTGGTTTGCGTATCTAATTCGATCAGCGTCCCATGTCCGCCGTCGACTCCGTAGACCTTGCCTCCTGCGTTCATCGATACATCTCGCTTATCGGTGACAATCTCATCATGAATGTATGAGGATTCGTTGCCCCAATCCCACAGAGTAAGCACCACGTTGCGCTCGACACCGCTAGGACGCTCCGGAGCAGATGGCACTTCGCCAGCTGCGATGCGGTCGGTCCAGTCAGCGTACATTTGAATACCGCGCTCACGCCCGAAACGACCAGCAAAGGCGCTCATGAACGGGCCACGAATACCAATTGCTGTCCTGTAATGCCAAGCCTCGACACTGGTCTCGAAGCCAAGATGGTCAAGATGATCAAGTGAGCGCGTCAGCTTGTTGCCGAGTTGGTGGCACAGCTGACAACCCTGCTTCGTCATGTCGATCCACTGCGCCTGGCTGCGCATGCCCTCGGAGATGCCGTTTCCGTTATCTCCGGTGCCTGGAAACTCGCTGGCATCGGGCACTTCGAGCAAGGAATACCAATAGTTTGCTGGATAGACTTGTGCGGCCTCGGCAGGAGATCCTGCAATAAACGTATTCAGAGTAACGTCGGCACCTACTCGCAGGGATACCGGCTTGGAATCAACCAGACCGTAACCTCTCACCCACACCTTATATAAGGCATCAGGCAGTTCGGGCAGAACAAAGCGACCCTCGTCGTCCGTAACCACTATTTTGATGAAGTGCGTCGGCAGGTCATCCGTCTCCGCAATTACCCAAACTCCCGCCTCGCTGCCATTGCTGCTTTGCACAATGCCTTCTATAGCGCCATTGCCACCTTGTGGCTGCGCAGATACCGTTAGCGCAAGCAGCGCTAGCAGAGCCACGCCGGCAGCACGTCCAAACAGTTGAAATCGGGAGTCTTGCGAAATTAGTGATTTTTCAAGCGAGAACATTAGGATCTCCAGGCGATAATTTTTATTATTTGGCCACTGTTCTGTAAGAGCGTAGTTATAAGTCACAAACCAGTGATCTTGAGGCCTCAATTTGTATCATTATTCTTAACAACTGGCCTCTCTATTTGTAACATATTTCAAAATCGCTCTAAAATCGACTATGCAGCAGGTGAATCAACCGTTACATTTATCATCTATAGCTAAGTCGCAATAATAAGAGTGATGCAATTCTCAGGAGAGTAAACCATGGTGGCGGACGTCGAACGATTGATCAGCGGCATAAAGACCAAGCAGTTTAGTCGCCGTACTTTCTTAGGTTCAGCCGCGGCACTAGCAGTGACCGGCAGCAGCGGTGCTGCCACTACCTCCAGCCCTCCTCTGCCCGTGCAATCGATTAATCACATGACGATTAGCGTGTCCGATCCGGCCGCTTCGCTTGCTTGGTATCAGGGCCTGTTCGGCATGCCAATCGCTGCGCGGCAAGGCAACACCATCGTGCTACAGGTCGGCGACGGCCCGCAATTCATGGCTATCGGCGGGACGCCTAGTGACAATCCGCGCATCACTCATCTATGCCTGGCGGTTGAAAATTTCGATGACGAGCGAACCGTGCAAATCCTTGCTGAACACGGCGTCGCGGCGACTACTGAATCCGGCCCGATGCAGTCTCGCGTAAGAATGCGCACAGAGGAATTTGGTGGCGCACCCAGTGGCACACCGGAGCTGTACTTCGGCGACCGCGATGGCATTGTCGTGCAATTGCAAGATACGAGCTACTGCGGGGGTGCCGGTTTGCTAGGCGAAGACTGCCTAGCGACACCTGAGCCCGCCCCCAGTTCGGGGCTACTAACCCTGCATGAATTCAATCATTTCACTCTATTTGTATCTGATCAGGCGCGCTCCATGGCATTCTATCAGAGCTTATTCGGCATGGAAGTAGACACCTATCAAGGTGCTCTGCCGGTGATGCGAATTGGCTCCGGCAAGCAGTTCCTAGCCATGCCGGCGGTGCCTCCCCTAGCTGGCCGCATACACCACGCCTCACTGGCGGTGGCTGATTTTGATGTCGATCGCATTTTCTCAGTGTTGGAAGGCTACGGCTTGACCGTGTTGGAGGGGGCATCAGGTGCCGATGGGCCATTGCAGGCCTACGTAACGATGCGCGGATCGGACCGAGGTGGTGCAGCCGAGGGCACGCCGGAGCTATATTTCACGGACCCAGACGGTATACTGATCCAGCTCCAAGATCTAAGCTACTGTGGTGGAAATGGTTATCTCGGCGATGAATGCGGCACAGTTGAGAACCCAACCGGGCGCAACAACTAAATCTCCAGTTTCGATCGGAACATGATATGAAAAGAATACTCATTATCTGCCTAGCCATGGCGGCGACAAGCTTATCCTGGGCCGCGGAGTCTATAACTGTCGATTCGCAGAATCGTGCATTGCTCGATCAGTACTGCGTCATCTGCCACAACCAAGGAGTCGTTAACAGCGTGGCCACTGCCAACGAAGGTTTGCAGACTACCCAGCTTCGTAATCTAGGCCTAACACTCGATACCGAAGATGTTTCCAACTTGGCGGAAAATCCTGAGGTATGGGAGAAGGTTGTTAACAAACTTCGGGTGGGCGTGATGCCTCCTCCTAATTATCCGCGTCCGGACAAGCTAAGCTACGACGGCTTTCGGAGCTGGCTCGAAAATGAACTCGATCAAATCGCTGCGGCGCGAGTTAATCCAGGCCGGACTCAGGCATTTCACAGACTCAATCAAACCGAATATAAAAACTCAGTCCGCGACCTGCTGGACCTCAACATCGATGTCGCTGGTTTGATCCCTGCTGACTCGCCAGATCAATACGGCTTTGACAACAATGCCGATGTGTTAGCTCTATCTCCGGCATTGGTTGAGCGCTATGTTTCTGCTGCACATAGAGTGGCCGAACTTGCAGTAGGTGCGACACCCCGTGGAGCTTCTATTAAGAGCTACGAGGTTCCACTGAATCTTATTCAGGATGATCGACTGAGCGAGGAACTGCCTTTCGGTTCCAGAGGGGGCACTGCTATCGAACACATGTTCCCGGTTGATGGCGAGTATCGAATTACTGTCAAACTGCAAACAAACTATGTGGATTTCGTGCGCGGTTACGACGCCCGTCACGAATTGCAGATCAGCCTCGACGGAGAGCTGATCGACTCCGCAACCTTCGGTGGCGACGCCCCCGGTGTGCCCGCACCTTACAGCTACGCAGGAAATATTCGCGGCAGCGATGACTGGGAAGAATTCATGATGGCCTTCGCCGACAAAGGCTTTGAACTAGTGCTGCCGGTACGAGCAGGTCCGCGCATCATTGGTGCAACGTTTCCTCGCGAGATGTGGGAGAACGAGGGAATACAACAACCCAGATTGTTTGGCTACCATCTGGCCGTTACTGAACTGCCCGATATCAATCCGGGAATAGGCAGCATCCAAATAGAAGGACCGCTCTCAGTAGCAGGCCCCGGCAACACACCCAGCCGACAACAAATCTTCACTTGCACCCCGGCAAGCCTAGACGAAGAACCTGCGTGCGCAAGAGAGATTCTCGGCTCGCTAGCACGCCGCGCCTATCGCCGTCCGATTGGCGAGAACGATATTGAAGGCTTGGTTGAATTCTATAATGCAGGCAGGCTAGATGGCGGTTTCGAAGAAGGCATTCAATTTGCACTCGAACGCATTCTAGTTTCTCCTGACTTCCTATTCCGCATTGAACAAGACCCACCAGATGCCCAGCCCGGAGACATATATGCTATTAGTGACACCGAACTTGCTTCTCGCCTGTCGTTTTTCCTCTGGAGTAGTCTGCCCGACGAAGAGTTATTAGATCTGGTCGAGCACAGCAACTTACGCGAACCCGGCATGCTCCAACAACAAGTAGAAAGGATGATGGCCGACTCGCGAGCTGATGCCTTCATCAAGAACTTTGTCGGACAGTGGCTATATCTTCGGAACCTCGACGGCATCTATCCCGACCCCGCAAGTTTCCCCGAGTTCGATGAGAACTTGCGCGCAGCGTTTCAGCGGGAAACAGAATTATTCATCGACGATCAGATCCGTTCCGACAAGAGTCTGCTTGAGCTGCTAAGTGCCGATTACACTTTCATCAACGAGAGGCTCGCGCAGCACTATGGCATACCCGGAATCTATGGAAACCGTTACCGTAAGGTAACTCTCGAGGGCTCCGAGCGTGGCGGACTACTAGGCCATGGCAGCATCATGATGGTGACTTCCTATCCGAATCGAACATCTCCTGTCTTGCGAGGCAAATTCGTACTCGAAAATTTACTAGGCGGGCCTCCTCCTGAGCCGCCACCGAATGTGCCGGCGCTCGTGGAAGAGAGTGAAGGCAAGAAGCTCACCATGCGCGAGGCAATGGCTCAGCATAGAGAAAACCCAGCTTGCCGTGTCTGTCACGCCGCTATGGACCCTATCGGGTTCTCACTTGAGAATTATGACGCTATCGGAAAATGGCGGCTCGAGTTTGCCGACCAACCGATAGATGCGTCTGGTCTACTTCCCGACGGCAACACCTTTGATGGACCTGACGGCCTGCGCGATCTCCTGCTAGAGCGACCGAATGATCTAGTAGGCACGATAACCGAAAAACTATTGAGGTTCGCTCTCGGACGCAGCCTCGAATACTACGACATGCCCCAGGTGCGGGCGATCGTACGCACAGCGGCTGAAGACGATTATCGCTGGTCTTCAGTTATTCTTGGAGTAATTGAAAGTACGCCATTTCAAATGCGGAGAACACAGCTATGAATATATTCAAAAAGACCCTGCCTCGCCGTACCGTATTACGAGGGTTAGGCGCGAGTCTTGCCCTGCCATTGCTGGACAGTATGATTCCAGCACTTTCTTCGTCATCTGCGCTTGAAGCCCAACCGGCAAAGCGGCTCGGCGTGGTTTACGTACCCAACGGTATGGCTATGAAATCCTGGACGCCAGCCACCGAAGGTGCAGGCTTTGAGATGACCCGAATTTTGCAGCCAATGGCTGCTTACCGGGACAGAATGCTAGTGTTAACCGGGCTTAATGGAACTTCAAGCAACGCAGGCGTGCATGCCAGCGCCTCCACTCGCTTCCTCACCGGCACAATTCCGGCTCGCACAGAATCCGATCTCGAGGCGTCTGTCTCGCTTGACCAATTAGTCGCGCGCGAACTCGGCCGCCAAACACAACTCGGCTCACTGGAATTAGCGTTAGACCAAAGCGATGTGTTCGGCTCCTGCGACATCGGTTTCAGCTGCCAATACACCAGCACAATCTCCTGGAGAGACTCCTACACGCCGTTGCCAATGGAGACTAATCCGCGAGTAGTGTTTGAGAGACTGTTCGGAGACACCGGCACAACCGATCCGGCAGTACGTCTGCAACGCATTCGCAAAGATCGAAGTTTGCTCGACTCGGTTACCGAACGCGTCTCCGAACTCAATCGCACTGTTGGAGCTGGCGACCGTGCCAAGCTCGATCAATATTTAGATGCCGTTAGAGATGTTGAACGGCGCATCCAAATGGCGGAGGCGCAGAACAACAGAGAACTTCCACAAATAGAACAGCCAGCAGGCATACCTAACACCTATGAGGAACATGCCAAGCTCATGTTCGACATGCAGGTGCTGGCATATCAGACAGATCTGACCCGTGTCATAACATTCATGTTAGGGAGAGAACTAAGTGGCCGCACCTACGCCGAGATCGGCGTTCCCGATTCGCACCACCCAACCTCACATCACCGCGATGACCCTGCATTGTATGAGAAGGTTACGAAAATCAATGAATTTCATACTAGCCTGTTCGCCTACTACCTCGACAAACTCGACGCGACACCGGACGGAAACGGCTCGCTGCTAGATAATATGCTGATGCTCTATGGCGCAGGAATGTCAGACAGTAATCGACACCAAAATACCGGCCTGCCACTGGTACTGCTAGGCGGCGGATCTGGAACAGTGAAAGGTGGGCGCCATTTGCGCTATGCCGAAGGCACACCGATCAGCAATCTGCACCTAACGATGCTGGAGAGAATGGGCATACCAATGGATCGAATGTCCAACAGCACGGGGCACCTCGATCTTTTGAGTGACGTGTGATTTGAGGCAGAAGATGACAAAAGGGACGAGAATAGTAGCGATTACATTGGCAGCGTTTATTGCGACAAGTGCCGCACGTGCCGAATCCCTTCCTCTGATCGAGGCAGCTAGGTATCAAGACGCCGCTATGATGCAGACCTTGTTAAGTGACGGTGTCGATCCTGACTCGCGACAAGCGGATGGCGCAACTGCCATACACTGGACTGTGTACAACGAGAATGTCGAAGCACTCGCCTTGCTCATAGCGGCCGATGCCGACGTCAACGCCGTCAATCGTTTAGGTGCCTCACCCCTTTATTTAGCCGCAAAAAGCGGCAATGCAGAATTAATTGAGCAGCTACTTGAAGCAGGTGCGAATCCGAATGTGGCGATGCCATTGGGCGAGACAGCCATCATGACCGCCGCTCGCGCAGGCACATCTCGCGGAGTTGAGCTGTTGATACGAGCAGGCGCGGATGTTAACGCTAGCGAGCAGTCACGCGAACAAACAGCACTCATGTGGGCTAGCGCTCAAGGACACGTAGGTGTAGCGCGCTTACTTGTGAGCGCGGGCGCAGATTTGGAGGCACGCTCGAAACTACGGCCACGGCTCATGTATGCCGACGGATCAAATGGCGGCGCCTTCGATCAGGGCGTCATGGAACAACTTGGTGGGTTTACAGCATTGCTGTTTGCAGCACGCAGTGGCGATGTTGATATGGCTCGCCTCTTACTCGACAGTGAGGCGGATATCGAAGCCGTTGCAGGAAATGAAACTAGCGCTTTGGTTATAGCCACACATAGCGGTCACCCAGCTCTAGCAGAGCTGTTGCTCGAGCGCGGAGCCAATGCAAATACAATTGGCGCTGGCTACACCGCTCTGCATGCAGCGATCCTGCGTGGCGATTTGGAAACTGTGAACGCACTACTGGCTCACGGTGCCGATCCTGAAGCCCGACTCCTCAGACCTAACCCTGTGCAGCGCGCCAGCGAAGACTGGTCTCTCAAGGGACCAATGGTTGGTGCCACTCCCTATTGGTTAGCAGCCAGTTTTCGCGAAGCCGATATTATGCGCGCACTAGTTGAGGGTAGGGCAGACCCCTCTGCGACCAATGAAGGCCGATTGAGCATACCGAGAAATCGGGAAGATCGTGAATCCTACACGGCAAAAGTAGTTAGCGGTTTCGAGAGTAGCGTTCAGGCTGCCATTCGGGGGGACAGCACCCGAAGCCGTTATTATGTCCAGCCTAACCCAGACCCTGTTGGCGAACAGCAGCTTGCGCTAGCCGCAGTCCTAGCCGCTGTCGAACACGGCGTTGATCTGAATCATCGTGACTTTAGTAAGTCGACAGCCCTACACGATGCAGCAGACAGAAAACTTCCGGACATAGTACGAGAACTGGCTGAGCGAGGCGCCGATGTGAATGCACTCAATGCTCGAGGACAAACGCCGCTCGATCTAGCTATCGCCGCGGAGAGTCGGGTGAACTTCTTCGACTTTAGTGTTTCTGTATCTGGCCCCACCGCCAGCGAAGTATTGTTAGAATTTAGCGCGGTTCACTCGGAACGATAGTTCTGAGCAAACTCGTTGTAAGTTCAGTTATTCCACTGCTTTAGCTATACCCACATAAAGCTGTTTTGAAACATTGTGTGTCTGCTTCTTATATCCATTTCTGTCGATTGCTAGAATCCGCCGCTGATCATAGGCCCTGTTTGTCTTAAACCCTATGCAGCATGAGGCTACCGATTTTGCGAAGTAATTCAATTTTCAAACAAAGAACTTTAATTTCCTTTTCTATCATTTTTACTATGGCAACTAGTTTTGGCTTCGTCTGCGCACAGGAGTCGGTAGAGGTTCAGCAGGTAGAGGCGAAGAGCCTGCGAGCGGTTAAAGTGAATACAGCACCTATCTTAGATGGAAAGCTCGATGATCCAGTATGGCGACACGCGGAAGTTGTTACCGACTTCCATCAGAATCGCCCGGGAGATCATGCAACACCATCGGAGCCCACAGAGCTTTACGTAATCTACACCTCGGACGCACTGTATATCGGTGCGCGAATGTTCGATAGCGAGCCCGATCAGATCGCGGCTCCGACGCTACGCCATGGCCAGGGCATGCCCTTCGACGATCGCTTGGTCATCATTCTCGACCCGTTTAATCAAGGCAGAGCCGGCTTCCGTTTCGAAACAAACCTCAATGCTGCGCGACATGATGCTCTCTATACGACTCCAACTAGTTTTACACTAGATTGGAATACGAATTGGGAAGTCGCCACCAGTGTCGATGGCAAAAGCTGGATCGCAGAAGTGGAGATTCCTTTCAAATCCCTGCCCTTCGATCCGAACTTGGATACGTGAGGGTTTAACTTCGGCCGCGGCATTCGTCGTCGCAACGAAGAAATGGCTTGGGTCTCTCTAGACCGCTCCTACAATCCAACCATCATGGGTGAGATGAGCGGCATGGAAGGGATGGATCAAGGTGTTGGTCTCGACATCGTGCCTAGCTTTGCAGCTATTCGTCAACGCGAATACAGCCCATCAGGCAGCGAGCAGAACTATGAGCCCTCCTTAGATGCTTTCTACCGGCTCACGCCTTCGCTAAATGCTGCACTCACTATCAATACCGATTTCTCTGCTGCTGAAGTCGATAATAGACAAGTGAATCTCGGCCGTTTCAATCTGTTCTTTCCCGAGAGGCGAGACTTTTTTAATAACGACTCAGATCTGTTCCAGTTCGGCGGCATCAGCAACATGGCCGGCGGTAATAGCGCATCCACCGGCGGCAGTCGCGAGAACGCACGACCATACTTCTCCCGCAAGCTCGGCCTAGCAGCAGATGGCAGCCCTGTCGATATCAATTACGGGGGCCGTATCAGTGGCCGTGTTGGCAGATTTAACATCGGCGCCCTTGCTATCAAGCAGGATGAGAATGCGGGAGTGGATGCGTCCGAGTTATTAATCACTCGCGTCTCTGCCAATGTACTGGATGACTCGCGCATCGGTTTCATCTATACCGATGGCGATCCAACATCCGGCATAGACAACAGTGTTGCTGGTGTCGACTTTCAATACATCAATAATCAGCTCAGCAATGGTCGCCGCTTACAAAGCAACGTATTCTTTCAGCAGTCCGATACGCCTGGCCTGAGCGGTGGCGATGCGTCTTATGGTTTCGGCATAGCCTTTTCATCCAGCCAAGGATTTCGTACGCGTGTCGGCTACAAGGTAGTCGAAGATAATTTCAATCCGGCCATGGGCTTTGTAAATCGATCCAACATCGAAGACCTCACGGCTGATGTTGGCTATACCCACTTCTTCGAGCGCGGCATCTTTCAAACTGCGTTCGGCGGCATCGATATGCAGCGCATCGAAGTAATCGACGGCGGCCTACAGACTGAAGTACTTAACTATCGGCTACTTGAACTTGAAACCACTTCGCGAGATCGGATATCGCTGAACCGTTTCGAAAGCAAAGAAGTAGTACTCAACGCATTCGCCATATTTCGACAAACCGGCAACGAGATATCTATTCAGCCAGGAAGTTACGACTTCGGTGAGACGCAGATTGGTTTTAACACAGCGGGGCAACGAGAATTTTCCGGTGGCGTTAACTATCGTACGGGTGATTTCTTCAATGGCGAGCGCGTTAATATCAATGGAAGCTTTACTTGGAATCAGTCACGTAACTTCTCCATGTCTTTGCGCTACGACTGGAATGACATCGAACTTCCACAGGGCGATTTCACTACACGCCTAAGCAGCGTGAACTCCCAAGTGGCATTCTCGCCCAACCTTTATTGGATCAGCCTGATTCAGTACGACAATATTTCTGAAGAGATCGGCATCAATACGCGCCTGCAATGGGTTCCGCGCGCGGGTCAGGAAGCATTTATCGTTCTAAACCATAATATGCAGGACTTCGATCAGGACAATCGATTCGATACGGCTTTCTCTGAATTGAGTCTTAAGTTTCGTTACACGTTTAGGTTCTAATCTTAAGTTACGCTGCCGCATTCCTGGCCAGGAAGCCGAGCATCCAGCCCTCTATAGATTCTGCCAGCCCTGGCACGAAGAGAATTGATAGCGCAACAAGTAGAGAAATCGCAATCAGAAGAGTGAGATAAGTTTTCAACTTCATAGAACTACGCTCCCTCTCGCGGCGCCAACTCAAACACCCAAGTCTCACCCGACTCAATCGCCTCTCTTGTTATTCTTGAACGGTACTTTGCTATTTTCTTATCGATGACGCCTTCAAGCAGCGGACTGTAGAAAACCCTAACTAGCTTTCTCTCATAGCGAATGCCATTTATGCGTACAACCGCGAGACCATCACCTTCGTAAGCCTGAACTGCCCAGTGTTTCCAGCGACGACCTAGCCAGGTACTCATATAGTCAGAGGTAATATAGACCTTGCCATCGCTCTCTTCGATCCAGATGAGCCTAGAGCTGAGCGGATTGTCCAGCTGCAGGTGAATAGTTGACACTTCATTCGTGAAGCTCCAATCGGGTTCTGGACCGGAATACAGTTCTCCGGATACTAGCTCACCTCCGGGAAAAACAATTGAAGGCCCATCGTTATTACGGTTCTCGAAGCTCATGGTTGCCAGCGCCACCGCCGGAATCGTAATCATTGCCACGATTATCTGAAGCGCCACTACTAGAATCTTTCTCGTCATTGTCTGTTCCTAACTGCCTTTAGCGAGCCGCATCTAACTTTAAGGCATTTCACATCCTGTTGTCTTCAGCTCAAGCTCGCAGAAAGTGGTAGTAGGAGCACTATTCCCGAAAAACCGAGTTGCCCACCCGAATTATAGGAGATAGAGTGAAGTATCTAGCCAATCGCCTCTGGGCCGCTTAATCAGAGTAATCGTTATGAAAAAACTGCTGACCATCGTATCCATTGTTTGTGTTTTCCCTTTTTCAACATCCGCGTTGGCGCAATCGCGTGGAGGCCAGCCCCTGCCAGACGGGCCGAGCAAGGCACTGGTGGAGAATACCTGCTCAAGCTGTCACAGCGTCGCCTCCATTACTCGGGCCGCCGGCTACAGCACGGCGCAGCAATGGCATGACTTGTTCTCGACCATGATCGAACTGCCCTCTGCCCAGGCAAATACCATTGCCGCCTACCTTGCCGAGCATTTCCCAGAAGACACCTCGCGCCGTCCAAACCTGATTGCAGGGGATGTGGAAATAGACATTATCGAATGGACTGCACCTACACTCGGCCAGCGGGTACGCGACCCGATTGAGGCACCTGACGGATCTATTTGGTGGACCGGTATGTGGGCTAGTTTAACCGGCCGTTTAGATCCCCAGACCGGAGTCATGGAAGAATATCGCCTGCCTCCTACCTCCAGGCCACATACAATACTGCCCGATGCCGATGGAAACATCTGGTACACGGGTAACAGCAATGCCAGCATAGGCAAGCTCGACCCAATAAGCGGCGAAGTAACCGAATACAAAACACAGGCTCGCGACCCCCACTCGGCCACGTTTCATCCCAATGGCAATCTCTATTTCACCGCCCAGGGCGCGGCCATGCTCGGCCGCTTGAATCCAGACACTGGCGAGCTAAAAGAAATCGAAACACAGCCCCGCCCCTACGGCATCAAGGCGGCACAAGACGGCACACTGTGGATTGCCTATAACGGCACGAACAAGATAGGCGCCATGCATCCGGACAGCATGGTAGTGAAGTACTACGAGATACCGAACGAAAGAACTCGCGTGCGTCGGCTCGATTTGGATAGCGAGGGCATGGTCTGGTTCGTCAATTCGACCCAAGGAAAGATCGGTCGGCTAGACCCAGCTACGGGCGCGATCAAACAATGGGATTCACCCAGCGGCCCCTCCTCTCATCCTTATGCACTTGCAGTCATAGATGATGTCATATGGTATAACGAATCCGGCATGCGGCCCGATGCACTAGTGCGCTTTAATCCCGAGAGTGAATCTTTTCAGAGCTGGGCGATCCCATCGGGTGTCGGCATCGTGCGAAACGTCTGGAAGACAGAGGCAGGAAACTTATTGATCCATCAGAGCAGTTCGAATCAAATAGGTCTAGTGAAAATCAACTAACTACGAGCAGGATAGTGCAAAAGGAACGGAGACCCACCAAAGTTAAAACCTAGTCCCTGACGGAAGTTATACATGAACAAGCCGATTCTTGTCTTACTGAGCGCATTACTACTACCTTTGCTTTCAAGTCTCACAAATGCGGCTGAAGAACAGATCTTCATCGATGATTTGACGCTACCTCAGCTACGTAGTCAGATTGATAAAATTCAGAAAGAGATTTATAAAGTGTTTAACGCATCCGGCGAAGACGATCAATTTAAGATTGTCTGCCATGACTATTCGCCTACCGGCTCCTTGATTAAGAGAGGTATGCGAGCCGCAATTTACTATCAGCACAAGAACCGCGAATTCGAGAAGTGCTCGCAGAGGAGCTAATCCACTGCTGACTCCCCGCCAATTGCAAGGAGTGCTTGCTGATGAGCACCAGATATTGAGCGAAGCGATAGCGGCACTGCGAGAAGAGAACAATTATTATGACGAGTTGAACACTATCGCCCGCGTTCTAAACGCTAGGCTCGAGGAAATCAGTAAATAGTTATTTTGTAGTAGTACAGAAATGCTCAACATTCTGCCGCGCAAACTATAGAGATATTTTCTGGCGCTGGTACTACATCGAATAAACGTAGTTTGGCGGCCGACGTAGAAATAGACTTAGCTGACTATAGCTTTTATTCTAACTAGGCTCAGAGCGCAGTGTGTGCCCAGATTCGATAGTTAACTACAGGAGGCCTAAACAGTGAAAAAAGCGGTGGTCGGCAGCAATACAAATCTGAAACTGTGGATTGGTGGTGGAGTGTTTGTACTACTCCTGACTACTGCAGTCGGGTTTACGATCTTCTCCAGCATCTGTCCCTGCACGCTGACTCCTGGTGGGCTGTTGTTTGGTGAACGGGTAGATACACCCATTGGCGATTGGAACACAACGACGGCCAATCAGGAGAATCTCTGCCAGTTACAGATTTGGGCGGGCGTTCGCCCCCATTCTATTAATCTTAATTGCATGGCCACGCCTGAGGGCGAATTGTTTCTGAGTTGCTCTGTCTGTGATCGGAAATACTGGGCAGCGAGAGTAGGCAGCGATGAGCAAGCAGTTCTCCGGTTGGGAGATCTTGTCTATCCCGTACTGCTGAATCGAGAAACCGACCCCGAAACTATGGACAGAGCGTTTCGGGCTCGAGTTGCTAAGCTACAAACTACGGATATCGAAACCATGGTTACGCCGCGACCGCCCTTGGGCCAGGAGCGCTTTGATCACTGGTGGACTTTTAGGGTTACTTCGCGCATATGAAAGACGTAGATAAGAGAGAAGCCTGCTAGCCGAAATTCGCAATCAGCAGCAGAAATGAAAACGCAAAGAGTGCCCGACACGGCACCGACGCATTACCGACTCCAGTCTCCAGCAGACTATTCCGTCATTGCAATCAAGTGACGTTCACGTAGCAACATGAAAAGAGGCACGGTCATCGCGGCCGCAATAACGAAGGTAAGAACGAAACCCACTGCCCATAACACATAAGACATCTTGAGGCGCCTTGTCTCTACGAACGACCAGATAAGAAATGCAGTAACAACAACGATCAGGTCATTGGTAAAGGAAGACGCGGCAGGATTTGCATACAAGCCCGCGAAGTAGCTCATCTCCATTGGCTGCAAATTGTAGTACCAGGTAACGCATACTCCAACGATAGCTAGCACGCCATATAGAATCTGTAATCTGGTAATTTTCATTAACATTCTCCTTCAGTCGAATTGAGAAATCGTAGTCCTATGCAGCAAGCGATCATAACCATCATAACCTCCGGTTGCTTTGTGTAAGACACTACGGTTATCCCACATAATTAACATATTGGGTTGCCATTTGTGGCGATACACAAACTGAGGTGAACCTTGATATTGGAGGAGTTCTTGCAACAAGTCTTTACTCTCTTGTACTTCCATACCAGAAAACCCTTGAATGTAGCCTGCAGTGGAGTAGAGAGCCAACGCGCCAGTTTCTGTGTGCGCTCGGACAAACGGATGGCTTTGTGATCGCCTAGCTTCATCCGATACAACTATATTCATGCTACGCCCAATATTTTTCTCGTGTTTGTCACTATAAACACCATCGGGTGAATAGGCTGACTCAGCCGAATGAATCGCCATTAAGTGCTCAATCTTATTCTTAAGTACGACAGGCAATTCGTCATAGGCTTTGTGCTGATTCGAAAAAAGCGTGTCACCACCAACAGGTGGAATTTTTATACCGTATAGGCAGGTACCAATCGGCGGCTTCGCTTGAAAACTCCAATCCGTATGCCAGTTCTCGGCAAAAAGAGGAGTAGTCTCATCGGCGCCGCGACTTATGGCCGCAATGTGACTGCTTTCCTCAATAGGAGAGAAGAATGGGTCATCACCAAAATTGCCAAAGCTTAGGGTAAAGCGCTCGATATCTGCAGGGCTAAGCACTTGATTGGGAAAAACCAGCACATGGTGCTGCAGCCAAGCCTTACGTAGCTGTGCCACAGTTTGTTCAGAAATGTCAGACGAAAGATCAATATTGCTAACTATTGCCCCGCAAGGAGCATCTATTGGATCGACTACTAACATGATGTCTTTCTCAGATTTGGGTGCCGGATACCAACGGTGTCTGTGTATCTAAATCATCAGCGGCACTGCGACTCAGCAACACACCTATAATCGCCATAGTGCCACCACTAATAAGAAGAGTCGCGTCACTCACATTAATGCCAATAACCTCAGTTGTCGGCAAGGCGATCAGGCCACCACCAACGAGCACCAATGCACGACCAGCAACACCTAGCGGCCCACTGCGATCGAGAAACCCCACTCCTAATAAATACTGCTGCAGAGTGCCAGCAATCAGCACTATGCCTACCGCAACTTTTGCTGTTGCAAACAGCGTCTCCCACCAGGTGCCCGACATAATCAGCGCCGGCTCCAACACGAAGAAGAACGGAATGAAATAGATCACGCTACCGAGTCGCATCGCCTTGAATCCGGTAGACAGTGCCGATGCGCCAGCTATGCTCGCCGCAGCGAATGCTCCAAGCGCGACAGGCGGAGTGATGAAAGACAGCATTCCCCAATAGAGAATAAACAGATGCACGCTCATTGGATCCAGACCACCCTGAATCAGAGCAGGCGCAAGTACAATCGCGAGAAAAATATAGGCGGCGGTCACAGTCATGCCGATGCCGAGGAAAAAGCTAGTGAACGCTCCCATCAATAGAAGTAGTAGCGTGGAATCACCGGCGAGATACAGCAAGTCATTGACTAAAGTTCCCGACAACCCAGACACAGACAGCGCGCCTACTATGAGGCCGACACCCGCCATGATGGTCAGCAATTCCATTAGCAACTTGCCGGTCGCGACGAGAAATGCACCAGTTTCTTTCATGTTCCAACGATGAGCCGGAAACAACTGATTCAGCACTAGCAGCATGCCCGTGGCATAGAATGGAGCTACCGCTTCGCGCTGCAGATAGACGAGCAGAAATATTAATACCGCGAATGCCGCTAGGTAGAACCAACCTTGCTTCATTGTCTCACTCACACTAGGTAGTTCTTCACGCGGCGTACCTACCAATCCTTTACGTGCCGCATAGGCGTCTACTTGAACGAACAATCCAAAAAAGTACAACAAAGCGGGAATCGTCGCAGCTAAGGCCACGGTGGTATAGGCAACATTGAGGAAGGTCGCCATGACAAACGCGGTCGATCCCATGATAGGTGGCAGTAACACACCACCAGTC
Source organism: Pseudomonadota bacterium (assembly GCA_027592275.1). Lineage (GTDB taxonomy): Bacteria > Pseudomonadota > Gammaproteobacteria > Pseudomonadales > Pseudohongiellaceae > UBA9145. The sequence goes on along the minus strand of JAQCKF010000008.1, from coordinate 75,806 downwards.
GAAGCGCAGGCTTCAACTCCAGCTGCGTACTCCTTCTCCATACCATTCTTCTTCATGGCTGGAATCGTCATCTGCCCCGTCGTCAGTACATTGGTAATTACGCTGCCACTCATGGAACCCATCAGCCCGCTGGAAACAATCGCCACCTTGGCCGAGCCGCCGCGCACGTGACCGAACGTCGCGAATGCCAGGTTGATAAAAAAGCGACCACCGCCGGTATGCTGCAGCGCGACACCGAAGATTAGGAAACCTATGACTAGCTGCGCATACGCGCGAAACGGTAGACCGAGAATACTCTCGATACTCATGACGTGATAAGACGCCGTCTCCGATAAGGTCGACGACATGCCAGAGATAGGCCCAGGTAATTTATCAGCCACGACAGGATAGAAAGAGAACACCAATACGAGGAAGAACAGCACCCAACCGCCGCTGCGACGCACGCCCTCCATAATCAACGCCCATAGCAGATAGCTTACCCATACCGCATAGGACGGTGCTAAAAACTCCCAGCCATAGTCCAGCATCGTTTCTGCGTTGAAGAAAAAGAAACAGCAGGCTCCAAATGTTGCCAGAGCAAGAATGCTATCGAGCCAGTAACTCTTGGGGCCACGAAACGAGGGATAGATTAAAAAACAAAGCGGTAATAGCAAGCCCATCAACGCATAGTAGTAATGGTTCTGCACCGTGATCACAAAATCAAGCAGCGGACTCTCGGCAAACAAGCGCAGCGAATCCATCGCTAGAAAAGCACTAGCAACGGCGACAAAGCCTGTTAGCCACTGGAGTAACTTCGGTAATTCTCTAGTCTGAGTAGTCACTAGCGCCAGACCGGATCGAAGCCGGCTGCCTCCAGACGTTCAGCGCGCAACTCCGCCCAGGATTCGACGAAGGCATCCTTATCTCGGATACCTCGTGCTTCCATTTCGGTCCACGCAGCAGCCAGCACTTCCTGTCGCTGAATAAGCGCTTGATTGTGCGCCTCAATCTCGTCAGTCCACACCCCAACTTCGCGCCAATATTTTACAGCGCCCTCGTGATAAGGCACGACCCAATCAAAAACCTGCGACTCGATTGCCCAGCCGATGGCACCGGGATCGGCGTCTTTGAACTCATCGTAGTTTTCGTTGATTACGCGAGTGAGTGAATAAACGAAGTCGTTATCTTGAGTAGCAAGCGTAGTTAACAACGGATACGGGTATGTGCCTGCCTCATGGGTATTTTCATCATCAATAGAAGCTCCACGCGTCGCGGTATGTTTGGTGAAATACGGACCAACAGCTAGCATCCGCTCCCAGCAACCTTCGTCATCATGAGGTGCTGGTAACCAGTGAATACCACGCGGCGAAGCTTCTAACCTGAATGGCGGGCCCGATACAGTTGTACCAAAGGCAACATCGACGTCGCCGTCGATCACACCATTCCATTTCGCGTCGTAACCCGGGAAGTCGACGCGAACTACGTCATCCCAAGTTAGTCCGCCGCACGCCAAATAAGCCTCCATAGAAATGTTTAGTGCTGGGGCTGCGCGCACATAGGGTACTCGACGACCGCGTAGCTCGGCGAAGGTGGTAATACCCGTGTCTGCGGCTACCGCCACGCCCTGATTGCTCAAGCCATTGGAAGTCATCAATAGACGCAGAGGCTGTGGGCCCCATTCCGGATTAGCAAACTGGAACATACCTTCCTGAGCGAAATAGGTTGCCACGCCGTTGGCCGTGAAATCGACTCGACCAGTTTTCAGAGGCAGTAATCGGGATACGTCGTTCTGCCCCGGAATAACCCGCAGGGTGACGTTGTATTTGTCGCGCAGCATCGCGCCGATGGCAACTGCTTGGTTATAGCCCGTGGATCCCAGGTTATAAGCCGTCCATGCCATCTGCCGTGGCAGCTCAGGTTCGCTGGGCTGGGCAGAAGCTGTATTTATCAGTGACACTGAAACAAGTAGAGAAACGAGAAAGGACGCAAATTTGAAAGGCGTATATCCACGCAACGATAATGATTTCGGGTACTTCAACGGCACGCTAATTCTCCTAGACATTTTCGACACTGGGGCCAAAGACTAGCAGGGGCGACAGGCAAGTGGAAGGAATAGCTGCTTCCAGCGATTCACGCCGAACCCCCAAGAAAGGTGCAACAGCGGTCCCCTATAACGGGAAATCGAATAGGAAATACCCCGCCATTACCTGTATTTTTTATCACACTTTATTACAGTTCCACTTATCACTGCTTACTATAGGCTATGGTATCCTCCACTAGATTTTGCATCTAATGAGGCTATAAAAATGAAAGCACGTCCTTTAACAATATCCGGCTCAAAGCCTAATAAGCTCACTTTTTTGAGCTTTTTAGCGACCGTTCTGTGCATATTGCCACAAATTGGCATGAGCCAGAATCTGGTCAATGACGACACTGCCGAGTGGTTTACCCTCGGTGGCGATTACGCCCACACCCGCTATACCCCAGCCGATGAGATTACGGCTGAGAACTTCGACGAGCTTGAAGTTGCTTGGGAATGGGATGGCTCCAGCTTTAACGGCCAATCTGGTCGTTCAACCCCTACTTACGTAGATGGCAAGTTGTTCACCGTATCTGGTGCTCGCCGTAATGTGGTTGCGATTGATCCCAAGACTGGCGAGACCCTATGGTCCTATCGCCTACCAAACACAGGTCGCTGGGAATATTCCATGCGCGCCTCATACGGTAAAGGCATTGGCTATTCCAGAATAGATGGCAAGGGCGTGGTTTATATCTCCACTCCTGGCTTCTTTCTAGTAGCACTAGATGCTGATACTGGCGCCCCTCTTGAGGGCTTTGGTGGACAGGTGCCTGTAGATGGCTTCCCTGCTACTGGCGTCGTGGACATGCTTGCTGATTTGGGTCATCCCTACGATCCTTATGAAGGCATACCTTTAGAGACTGGCTATATCACTACTTCGTCACCACCGATTGTGGTTAACGACACTATCATCGTTGGCAACTCGGCTGAGCAGGGATATCTGCAGGCGAGAGTCGAAAACGTTCCTGGCGATATCCTCGCTTACGATAAGACTACTGGTGCGTTCAAATGGAAGTTCAACGTAATCCCACGCCCGGGCGAATACGGCCATGAGACTTGGGAAAACGATGCGTGGCAGTGGACAGGAGATGTGTCTTCTTGGGCACCGCTTACAGCCGATCCTGAGAACAACATTGTTTATGTTCCAACTAATCCACCCACAATCGATTACTACGGCGGCTTCCGCCCTGGTGATGGCCTGTTTGGTACTAGCCTGATTGCACTGGATACGGAAACTGGCGAACGACGCTGGCACTTCCAGACAGTTCATCATGATGTATGGAACTACGACAACCCAGCTGCCCCGATTCAGCTAGACCTAAATATTCCTGGCAGAGGAATAGTTCCTTCTGTATCCCAAGTTACAAAACAGGGCTTTGTCTACTCTTTCGACCGTTTAACGGGTGAGCCAATCTGGCCTATGGAAGAGCGCGCTGTTCCAGCATCCATGGTGCCTGGCGAAAAGCTGTCAACAACACAGCCTTTCCCATCTAAGCCACCAGCTTTCGAAATGCAGGGTTTGACTGAAGACGATCTTATCGACTTCACGCCTGCACTACGCCGCGAAGCACTTGAAGTGATGGCTGACTACGATATGGGCCCTTTGTTTAATCCGCCAATCCATTCGGATGATCCTTCGGGCAAGATAGCTTCAGCTATGTGCCCTGGTGACGGTGGTGGTGCAAATATCAATAACCCACCCGTAGCTGACCCTACTTCAGGCTTCCTGTATGTAACTTCTAGGAAAGCGTGTAGCTGGCAACTAATTATCCCTGGTGAAGAGGCTGATGCTCGCATCGATGCCCCAACAGGAACTACCTTCGCAGCCTATGCCAATGGTGCCCGACCTCGCACACCTCGTCTTGCTTCAGGCTTGCCTTACTTCAAGCCGCCGTACAGCACGATTACTGCGTACGACATGAACACAGGCGATATAGCATTTCAGATTCCAACTGGTGAAACACCTGACCGTTTCCGCAACAGTCCTGCTCTAGAAGGAATTGATATAGGGGATACCGGTACTGGTAATGCAATTACGATGGTTACTACCGCGAACATGCTGATCTACTCAGACATGGACTCCGACGGTACAACCGCATTGCTCTATGCCATCGACAAGAAGACCGGCGAAGAGATCGGTAAGATAGAAGTACCAGCACAGAGCCGCTATGGCATGAGCTCTTGGATGCACGATGGACATCAGTACATCATCCTGCAGACAGGCTCCAAGCTGACAGCAATGGCAATGCCTGGCGCGCAAGCCACAGGTGGCGCTGCGCACTAAACTGTAAGTCGGTCTACCTTGATCGAAGGACAGTATGTTTGGAAAAAAAAGGCGAAAGGATAATTAATCCTTTCGCCTTTTTTATTACTCGAGGGCCAGAATCCGTTTATCGATAACCGGAGAATAACGTCAATGCTTAGCACCCTCTCGCTTTTTTTAATTCCGTCCTTCGCTCGCTCTTAGTGTAAGCAGTGTCACAGCCGGTCACCTACATCGCGCTCTGGTTAACCATGTGGAACGAACGACTCACTGCATCGATCTAAGTGAATCCTACCTATTGGAATTAGCGCGACGTGGCGCAGATGATCTCTCCATTGATGACAGCAGCGAAGGGCTAGAACACATTTGCATAGTTACGGACCTGGGCTGACCCACTGACGTGACGTAGCGTGGGATCTAAGTACTCTGGCCCTTTTAGTTGTGTGCATCGATGATTGTCCAAGCAGGCTCATTGAGACTGAAAGAATAGGAAAACTTTTCACTGCTGGCTGCATTTTTGACATCACTTTAAGAAAGACAAAAAAAAGGCTCATCAAGATGAGCCTTTTTTCATACTAGCTATTGTTTTATATCTTGTATGTACCACCAAGAAACATCATGCGACCACGCGGGCTAGCTGGGAATGCGCGATTAGTTCCGAAAGGATCTTCTTCAGATAGATTATTAATGCCACCACGAATGGTTAAAGAATCATTCCAGATGTAAGTCGCATTGATGTCATGTATCCAAGTCTCATCCATAAATACATCAGAGCCATAGAGAGTTTGGGCTGTTTCAATTTCTACGAAATTAACTAACATCTCGCCCAAATACTGAGACTGCCAACCAACACTCAAGTTTCCCCAATTCCATCTCAGCCCAACATTACCGGCTGTTTCTGGACGGTTAACTTCACCTAGTTCAGGGTTCACTTCACTGGCGTCGGCTGGATTGGTAAAGAAATCAATTTCATTGACTTCGGTGCCAGTAACAGAGACTTCGAAATTGTGATCCCTAATATCAAAAGTGTAGCTCGCACTAATATCAATGCCGCTGGTTTCTAGCTTCGCAAAGTTGACATCACCAGAACGTAAGAAGTTAAAGCCTCCAAACTGCGCTGAATCTGGATTTGAGTTTCGAGTAAACGAGTTACAGAATGTACTGTTGAGTGCAGCACCTTGATAGCAGCCGTCAACAATATCCTGAGCACCTACTGATTCAATCGCATCATCGATCCTGATCTCCCAGTAGTCAGCAGTTAAGTTGAAACCAGGCAAGAAAGAAGGTTGGTACACAAAGCCGTAAGTAATTGTCTCTGCAGTCTCTTCAGTCAAGTTTCTGTTACCACCTTGAACACCACCGAAGGAAGCTGATAGAGGGTCAGAAAACTCATAAGTACCATTGGCATCGAATGGATCCAAGCCGAATGCTTGCAGCTGCGCAACGCAATTGGCCTGATAGTTTGCCGCTAAGCCAGGCTGATCTCCTGCCAGTGCATTGATTTGTGCTGCATCACAAGGGTCTGACGGTCTGAACGTTGCACCCGTCTCAGGCCCAAACAGCTCTGTGATGTTAGGAGCACGTACCGCCTCGGAAATTCCGCCTCTAAAGGCTAAATCTTCGATCGGCGCCCAAACCACACCTACTTTCCATGAAGTGGCTTCACCAATTGTTGAATAGTCCGAGTAACGTGCAGCCAAATCAACAGTAAGTTCTTTTGCTGCTACTACATCCGAAAGTAGCGGAATCGCGAGCTCAAGAAAGGCATCTTTCGTATTGTAGCTACCGCTTTCGTTTCTATTAGTAAGCTGTGGCCTGAATACCAAGTTAGCATTATCAGAAACTTCTTCTAGTAACTGTCCCGGTGTGAACGGAGTACCCTGCGGCAGAATACCTAGCTGAAAATCATCAAATGTCGCTTCCGATTCTTCAACTCTATATTCCAAGCCAGTAGCGAAGCTAACCGCGCCAGCGGGAAGTTCAAACCACTCACTGAAGTCTCCACCAATTGTTGCAGCAAATGAAAGTTGCTCGATCACCAAATTGTCCCAGGTCGGTGTGGTTACCCAGTCTGTCGCAGCCTGAGTTACACCGCCCTGTCCGGCCCAAATATTCAGAGGCACACAAGTTCCATCGCCTGGAGTGAAGGAGAAGTAGCCTTCTTCGTAAGCAGGAATCTGGAACGGCGTATTTAGAGCTGCAGCTGTTGGATCGACACTCGATCTACAGGCGGGCGAACCACTTGCGTCGGTAGTAGCATCCAGTGCGGCGAAAAAACGGTCATTGATAACATTACGGGGGCGATTGATATCTTGTTCAAATCGTCCGTAGTTACCGCTGAATTCATAAGTCCAACCGTTATCGAAGGACCCTTCTATGCCCATAACAACTCGGGCTGTATCACGCTCAGTTTTTCGTGTCTGATTGAACAGCAGCGGATCCAATGTGATGGCCACGCCGCCAGTCGCCTGCGCAGTTGGCCGAATGAATTCTGGCAGATAAGGGTTATCAGGAGCGCCAAACAATAGATCCCAAAACGAGTTAGGCCTGGCATCTGTCTCAGTTTCCTGAGTCACATACTTTACTTCGCCGAATAACGTTGCTTGATCATTTAGATCGTAATGGCCTAAAAAGTTGAGTGAAATCTTCTCATCAGGAAGAAGGATATCACCCCGTCGATTCTGCAGAGTATTAAACGAGTCGCCTCCAAACCCTTGAAAGTTGCCGGCAACAAGGCCATCAGTGACCGGCGCGTATTGCCCATTCTCTGATACATTCCAGCAACCCCCAACAACACCAAATGATTCAGCGCCGAATACAGAGTTATAACCGGTGAATGAATCTAGGCAATCAGGTGTCCCATTCCCGTTTAGATCAATCGGTGTTTCAGGATCAAAACCATCAAATGTGAACGGGTTACCCGGGATAATATAGCCATAGCCGGAGGTAAACGGAAATGTTCTAAAAGGCAGCACAGCTCTTTTAGGTGCGCTGCCCGCTTGGGCGATTAGTGCTGATTCAGCGGCAGTTAGGGTCGGCGCATTGCCGAATGTATCGGAATAATTGGTCGCGAAATCAGCAGCTGTTGGAATAGGCAGACCAAAATTGGTTAACCCGGTGTTGGCGTAGTTATAATATTGATCAAAGTTTGGTGTTGAGCTGCCAATATCACCTTGCTGAAAACGCAAAGCAGGATTAACCCAATCTCGAGAAGAGCCAGCCGCTAGGCCATTGCGTCGATCAGAGACTTGCAAACCATCGTCTTGCCGAACATCAGCGGATACAGTGAAGTTACCGCGGCCATTGTCAAAATTACGCCCGAATAACACTGAAAGTGCACGTTGTTCGCCATCACCTTCGTGACTCAGGCCGTAATTAGCATCAATCTCTAAACCTTCGTAATCATCTTTAAGAATGAAGTTCACTACGCCGGTAACTGCGTCAGCTCCATAAACGGCTGAAGCGCCACCAGTAAGGACCTCTACCCTTTCAACTAGTGCCTGCGGAATTGAACCGATGTCAACTGACGAAGCACCTTGCAGGCCACCCACATGGCGCCGACCGTCAACCAAGACCAACGTACGTTCTGCGCCTAGGCCGCGAAGATTTAGCACATTTGCGCCATTGGAAAACCCACTATCAATAGATTGTTCTGATGTGACTGACCCCAGTAATGCCGGGATGTCATTAATGACATCAGAAAGTGAAAATTCACCCGATGCTCTAATATCTGCGGCTGACACCGATTGAACAGGTAATGCGCCGGTCAGGTTAGAATCCCTTGCGATTCTAGAGCCGGTGACAATCACTTCTTCGATCTGATCATCGCTTTGAGCAATGACAAAGCTCGACAATGGCAATGTGGTAGCCGCTAATAGAACTACAGCACTACCATTTATATGCTGGCGTAGAGTTTTAGTCTTCATGTAGGTCCTCACTATTTTTCGTGTTTATGTTTTTGGGGTCAAAAAACCATCTCTCGACCCGATTTTGCATTATTAGGTACAACCTGCGCCGATGCAACTTCCGCAGCACTTATCGAGCGCCCTCATAAATAGTGGAGAAGAGAAACGCTGGAGCACCCAATAATGCGGGCTGTAGCGCAGATATTGATGCATAATTATAAAAAGAGATAGTGTGGAATCCATTATTCTCAGCCTATATACCGCGTCTCAGCATAAAATTCTAAAAATGCAAAATAGTCGGTATTAAGTTCTACCTACTCAGCTCTTGTCGAATTATCTGCGACTAATCCTTTTGCCGATGATATACCCTAGGACACTGATAAAATCGCAAGTAGCGTATCATCGCCCATTCTCTATTCTATTGGATTCGCGCTATTCACCAGGGTTCTTCAGCAAACCCTAGTCACCGACGGTATAGTACCGGCATACATCGTCGCCCAAACCAGGCACTGCGCTTGGCAGCGACTCTGACTGTCAGCCGAAACTGCACTATTCTCGAATATAGTGAGAAGATCGAACTGCTGTGTGCGCAGAAGAGAATTAGCCTAGCGCAAGAAAACTACTTAGTCTCTTTTTTGGCCGCGCATTGCCGCAGCAATATCTGGCAAGTCTTCAGCATTTGTATAATATTGAGGTTCTGCACGTTTGTTCGTCAATTGCTCGAACGCATATCCGTATGACAGCACTTTAGCATCATCGTCTTTGGCTCCCATGAAGGAGAAGCTAACTGACAGGCTATGAATAGTGCCCATTGGCACAGTGATGTGAGGATAACCTGCTATTGCGGCCATCGAACCACTACCCGGAAACGGCGGCCAAACGTCACCGTTTATGGGATCAACTCGCGGAACCATAGGGCCTGATGGTGCTACCAGCACATCGACGTTATGTTCAGCTAGCAGCTTGTCGATGCCCTCTTCGCGCGTTGCTTTGAGCACGGCATCACGCGCTGCGATATATCTTGGATCCTCCAAGTTGCTTGTTATTTCTGCTGCGTCAAAAATACTCTGATCAAACAACGCCAGTTCAATGTCAGCGTTTTCAATGTTAAACGCGATCACTTCAGCGAGCGAGCGTGTTTTAACTGTATCGGGTGTTGCGGCCAGATACTCATTCAATGTCGCCTTAAACTCATACAGCAATACATCAAACGAATACTCTCCAAACTCACTAAGCTGAACAGGGTTTTCAGTGATTTCAACAAGCTCCGCACCCGCCTCTTTTAGCACATTTAGCGATTCTTCAAATAGCGCATTGATGTCTTTGTTAGAGCCAGTCGAGTAACGCAGCACACCAACACGCTTACCGCGCAATATATCTTGGTCCAGTGCGGCGACATAATCCTTCTTCGCAATTCCCGTTGCCATTGCGTTCATCATCATGGCCGCACCCATTACTGATTTTGTCATTGGCCCTGCTGTGTCCTGCGTCGAAGAAATCGGTACGATATATTGCTGAGAAACCAAGCCAACTGTCGGTTTAAAACCAACAACACCGTTTGCATTAGACGGGCAAATAACAGAGCCATTGGTTTCGGTACCCACTGCACCTGCCGCCATAGAAGACGCTGCACCGGCACCAGATCCAGAGCTTGAACCACAAGGGTTGCGGTCTAACATATGCGGGTTACGCACTTGTCCACCAAGAGCTGTCCAACCACTCATCGAATCGTTGGAACGAAAATTCGCCCACTGACTAAGGTTAGCTTTGCCAAGAATGATCGCGCCCGCATCGCGCAAACCTGCCACCAACGGGCTGTCACGGCCGGTGATATTATCTTTCAATGCAAGTGCGCCTGCCGTTGTAGCAAGAGGGTCTTTCGTCTCAATATTATCTTTCAATAGAATCGGTACACCGTGCAGCAAACCGAGCGTGTCACCTGCAGCTCGTTTTGCATCAGCCGTACGCGCGTCGGCAAGCGCATTTGGATTTAGTGAAAGCACTGATTGTAGTGTTGGCCCATCTCTATCCACGCGGTTAATACGATCAATATAAGCCTGCACCAATTCTTCTGAGCTTACTTCGCCCGCTTTAACACCTGCTGCTATTTCAGGTAGCGTTTTAGCAATCCAGCCCTGCGGCACATAATTTGGTTTCTCCGTGGTTTGTTCCATCGCTACAGCGGATGTATCAACAGACTGAGGTGAACAGGCCATCAGTGGCACCATGGCCCAAGCGGCAATAAGTAAATGTTTCACGAAGTAATCCTTAGTTTTTTTTCTTAACACACACCCCAAAAAAGATGCACTCTTAGCGTATGAGGCTTTCTAGATTGCCAATCGCACTACTGTTGGTATTTGCGACACACCGACAACCCGCCCTTCTGATCTAGTTTGAAACTACACCACGAATTGCCTCTGCTGTGAATCCAGCACGAAACTCGATCATCTTCCTGCCTAGCTGCACTGCCTCATCTAATGGCTCAATCGCAATACCGTTTATAGACGCCAAACCGGCTTCAACACGCTGTCTATAACGCACCTGTTCTGGGTCAGTGACCATCATCATTGCCGTCACCCAGATATCATCGTGATAGCCGTCATGACGAGATTCGGCGATGCCAAGTTCCCGTTCAGTATATTGCTCAGTGGCCTCCCAACCTGGGTCGTAGAATTCTTTGGCAAAGTGTATACGAGTAATTTCGTTGCTCCAAAGCTCACTAAGTGTTGCGGCAACATTGGCCATGCCACTTTGATTGCCGCCACTGTCACCAATTAAAACTATATCGGTAAACCCGGACTGCTTGAGGCTGCTGGCAATGTCCGTCAGCAGAGCTTCATAAGTTGCCTGAGTGAGACTAATGGTCCCGGGGAATAACATTGAGCCACTAGGTGGGTTGATATTACCCTCCGGCACAAATTTTACTATAGGTGCGCACAAGGCGTTGCCGAGTTTTTTCGCAATTTCCGGACACGTCGCCTCCAGAATAAGGTTGTGCTTGCCGGTTGCCAGGTAAGGTCCGTTCTCCTCTATACCCCCCGTTGGGATGATGATAGTCGTCGTGCCATCGGCAATCAGGTCGCGAATTTCCATCCAGGTCAATTCTTCAATCCAGTAAGACTGGCCAGCTGCAATAGACCGATTGGCGGCTAATTGAATAGCAAATTCTGCCTCCTGCTGGGCAGTGAGTGTTGAATTAGTCTGCGCTTGGGTTGTTGTTGAAAGTACAGCTAGCAATAACCACAGGAATCTGTTGCCAACGTCGTTGGTTTTCATCATTTTCATGTTTGTGTCCTTAATGTGCTGCACCAACATTAGTAGCAATTGCTTTAATTCTCAAGCTCAACACAATGCTACCGTTAGCGTCAGTGAAGTTTTGTTCACAGCGAATGCCAAAACTGAAAGCCAAATTTCATTTGTTTTTGAATTGTGGACGATGCCAGTAGGAATTGATGACTATTGACAGCGCCTCCGGAATCACGCCTAATTTGCCCCTTGTCACGCAAAATAAAATCTAGTTTATGACTGTCTTTTCATTGCTAACTTTTCTGGCCTCATGATCGAATTACCAGTGTCGGTCCGCTATCTCGCTTTGTTGGCTGTCCTATTGCTAGGCTTTGTCAGTGCGCTAATCTTGCTGCCAGCAGAGTTGACTACTGGCAATGGCCCAATAGTAAGCGATATTAGCGAGGCCGAGTTAATCGCACGTGGCGAGTATTTGACCACCGCCGGGAATTGCGTAAGCTGCCACACTACCCCCGGCGGCGAATTCATGGCCGGGGGACTCCCGTTCGAAACGCCATTTGGCAGAGTTTATTCCACCAATATTTCACCAGACACAGATACCGGAATTGGTAACTGGACTGAGTGGGATTTTTTAAATTCTCTACGTCACGGTGTGCGGCCAAACGGGGAGCATCTCTACCCGGTATTTCCGTACACGACCTACACCAAAGTGTTGAATGAAGACATTGCTGCGATGTTCGCCTATCTCAAGAGCATCCCGGCTGTGCGTCAGACTACTCCGGAAAATGCACTGCGCTTTCCGTTTAATCAGCGAGCACTTCTCGGGTTCTGGAAAGCCTTGTACTTTGATTCCGGTGCTTTCGAGTCAGACCCCGCTCAATCTGAGCAGCTCAATCGAGGCGCTTATCTGGTTGAAGCTTTGTCCCATTGCAGTGCCTGTCACTCACCTCGAAATTCATTGGGTGCTCAGCGCAGCCACCTTGCGATGAGTGGGGGTGAGTATCTGGATCGAGTAACAGACGGAAATTACTACCCCTGGTCAGCACCCAATCTCACCTCGATCTCGCGCGGTCTTGGACTGTGGTCGCGGCAGGATGTGGAAGATTATTTGAAAACATCACGCAATGATTTTTTAGAGTCCTATGGGCCAATGAACGAGGTCATCCTAAACAGTACTGCGCATCTATCTGAAGAGGATATTACTTCCATAGCCATGTATCTCAAGAACCTGCCAGCCGTTGATGAGGCCGCCGCTGTGCAACCAGATTCCCAGGTAATGGGACGTGGCCGTACAGTTTACAATCTACATTGCGGTACTTGTCACTTACCTACCGGGCAAGGAGATTCTAATATGGCTCCCAGACTAAATGGCGGAAGCCTTGTGGTTCAGTCTGACAATCCAGCATCGATGATCAATGCCATCCTTTATGGCCCGCAACTCCCAAACCATGGTCTCTCACAAAAATGGCGCGAACCCATGGAAGAATTTCAATATTTGCTGGATGACGAGGAGGTTGCGGCCGCAGCCAGCTATATCCGCAACTCTTGGGAGAACGCAGCTGGATTGGTCACTGCGGATCAGGTCGCCCGCCAGAGGTAAACTCATCTAATTCTAAGACCGTGTAGATGTGGGACTTGACCGGTCTCGCAAGTACTGTAAATTACAAATAGAACGCATATAACAGAAGAGCCACATCTTGTACGCCCCAAAACCTAACCATCAGCGAACGCTTACTTGCCTGCTAATCTTAGGAGCGTGCTTGCTTCTGACGGGCTGTGAACGGCAATCTGCGGTGTCCGCAGAACCGTCGCAGAGTGCATCGCCAATAAGAACTCGATTGCTCACCGACAAGCAATATGTAAATACCATCACGCAGGTATTCGGCGCCGATATCAGTGAAAGTGTGTTGCCGCCGATTCCTCCGATCGAGAGGACCGATGGTCTTCTCGCTTCAGGCGCGGCATCTGTAGGTGTGACATCGGATCAGATTTCACAAATTCAACTGGCTGCAGCTACAGTGGCCCAGAAAGTCGTAGACGAAGAGCATCGCGACTTTCTCATTCCCTGTAGTCCTGAGTCAGCCATCGCCGCCGATCCAGTATGTGCCGGACTGTTTCTTGCACAAACGGGTCGGTTGCTGCTACGAGGATCAATGGACGAAACACGACTTGCCCAGCTGGTTGACGTTGCCAGCTACGCGGCAGAACAAACTGAGGACTTCTACGATGGCTTAGCCCTAGCCCTTGAAGCAATTCTCATCAGCCCCGAATTTGTTTTTATCGTTGATAGTGTAGAGCCAGATCCACAACGGCCGGCACAGCAGCGTTTGGATAGCTATTCCCTAGCATCTCGATTGAGCTTCTTCCTGTGGAATGCAGCGCCAGATGATGCATTGTTGCAAGCAGCCGAAAATGGCGAACTGCACACGCCCCAAGGACTGGCACGCGCCGTCGACCGCCTCCTTGCCAGCACTCGGCTCGAAGAAGGCATGCGTACATTCTTCGACGATATGTTAGCGTTTGATGAATTCAACAGCCTAGCAAAAGACCCGCTGGTATACCCGATGGTCACTGGTACCACGCTGGAGCACGCTCGCGAGCAAACGCTGCGCACGATCATCGATCATCTACTGGTAGACGAAGCCGATTATCGCGACCTGTTCACCACTCGCAAAACTTTCATGTCCATGCCTTTGGCAGCCTTGTACGGCACCGCGGCAGCTGATGGCTGGACCCCGTATGAGTTTGATGATGATAGCCCACGAATTGGCCTGCTAACTCATGTGAGCTTTTTGGCAGCAAATTCTCATGCAGTACGCAGTTCGCCTACTCTGCGAGGTAAGGCGTTACGAGAGCGCTTTCTTTGTCAAAAAGTGCCCGATCCGCCCCCTGATGTGGACTTCTCAACCCTAGAAGAAAACGAACATGCCACTACCGCACGAGAGAGGCTTGATGCGCACAACAGCAATCCTTCCTGCGCGGGTTGTCACCTGATTACTGACCCTATGGGACTGACGCTAGAAAATTTCGATGGCGCTGGGATTTTCAAAGGAATAGAGAACGGTGCCACGCTGGACATCAGCGGCGAGCTTGATGGCATCTTCTACGACGACGTCGACGGCTTAGCCACTGCAATGCGAAATCACCCTAAACTTTCTGCATGTCTGGTGAACCGCTTGTACGCCTATGGTACTGGCGGACCAGTGTCACTTCGCTATGACAGAGATAGCCTGAAGTGGCTCGAAAATAGGTTTGTTGATAAGAATTACCAGCTACCCCAGCTGCTCCGAGAATTGGCACTGAGCCAAGCATTCTCTTCAGTAAGAACTGCCGAATCGTCAGAAAATGCTAGTATTGCCGCAGACGAACCTATTGGATCACCTATTCACACTGCAGAGTCTAGTCCATCTCTAGCCAAAACAGGGAATTTCTGATGAGAAAACTAAGTCGCCGCAGATTCCTTAAAGGTGCACTTGACGGTGGCGTTGTCACCATTGCGTTACCTCTTCTGGATATCTTTCTCAATGACAACGGCACAGCTTTTGCCGAAGGCATGCCTATCCCAACTCGGTTTGGCACCTGGTCCTGGGGCCTTGGCATGAGCAAGTCGATTTTTGTTCCAAAAAAGACCGGTCCTGATTTTGATCTGCCCGAAGAAATCGCTGCGCTGGCCTCGGTTAAAAAACATATTAATTTGTATACCAATTTTCATGTATTTCAAGATGACGCTCCAAACCTTTGTCACCACTCAGGTTGGGTCGTGCTGCGTTCGGGCATAGCGCCCCTGACCCGAGAAAATCGCCCAGGTGAAACCATCGATGTGGCCGTGGCCCGCCAACTTGGCAATGCGACACGTTTCAGATCTTTGAGCGCAACTGCAACCGGCGATGTGCGCGATAGTTTTAGTTATGAGAATGGCAATTCCGTCAACACACCTGAGTGGTCGCCACTGCGATTTTATCAGCGATTGTTCGGAGATGATTTTCAGAATCCCAATGCCTCAACTTTTACGCCGGACCCCGCCGTGATGATTAGGAAGAGTGCACTCTCGGCCGTGCAGGAAGAAGCGCGCAAGCTCGGAAAGTCAGTTGGTGCGGACGACCGCGCGCGACTCGATCAGTATTTCACTGGCTTGCGAGATCTGGAACGACGTTTCGATCTGCAACTCAAAAAACCAGATCCGCGAGAAGCTTGCATAGTTACACAGGCACCACAGGATCTGCCCATTGGGCTCGATGCTGGCTTGCTATCAACCCGACATCGAATGATGACTGACCTGATGTTGATGGCGGTGGCGTGCGATCAGACCCGCGTTTTTAACATGTTTTATGCATCGGCTTTTTCGGCAACGACCAAACCTGGCTACGACAAGCCACATCACACAGCTACCCACGAGGAAGCTGTCGACCCGGAATTGGGATACCAACCAAATACTTCCTGGTATACCCGTCGCGCCATGGAAGAATGGGCTTACTACGTGCAAGCGCTGGCAGACTTCAGAGAGGGTGACGGAACCTTGCTGGACAACGCGTTCATATACGCGACTACAGACCAATCATTCGCAAAAATTCACGCCATCGACGGTATTCCGATGTTCAGTGCCGGAACGGCCGGCGGGCGGATAAAAACCGGGCTGCATATCGACGGTGGCGGTACTCCAGGATGTCGACTTGGCTTTACTGCTCAGCAGCTAATGGGTCTTGATATTCAGTCATGGGGCGACAAAAGCAACAACACATCGAGTGCTATCAGTGAAATCCTGGTTTAAATTTAATTACGCATCAGCCCTACCCTTTCTAGCTTTAGCAATGCCGGCGTCTACTTCGTCACTAGCAGCTGACGAATCTAAATTATTCACTGAGGCCTATCGAGATGTCCCAATGCCTCTCGAGTTCCGCGTGGAGGCAACACCTGAGGGACCTGTCTTCGCAGATGCTAACGGTAAGACTATCTACAGCTGGCCGCAGCATAAGCTACGCAATGGCTACAGCGGAGAAGCAAAAGGCTCGCCGGCTTGTTACGACGAAGTTCTCACGGTGACAGCAGGCCTGATGAGTCCGTATCCGGCGGGGATAAAGCTACCGGAGATTGATTCACGGCTTAGCTGCACAGACCTGTGGCCACCAGTACTGGCCGAAGCAAACGCTGAAGAAATAGGTAAATGGACTGTGATCGAGCGCAGGGATGCTACCTTGCAGTGGGCCTACGACGAACAGCCCCTGTATCTCTCAGTTCGTGATCAACAACCTGGCGATGTTCAGGGAGGAAGCAGGCGCCGATATGGCGGGGACTCCCCAGCCATGCGAGTTCCAGTCGGGCCTCCATCGCTCCTGCCTCCTGGTTTTGCAATTAAGTCCACATCGATTGGCAGAATGTTAACCAGTGACAAAAATGAATCGGTGTATAGCTTTGAGGGCGACACGGCTACTTCCAGTGCTTGTGAAAGCAAATGTCTGGCGAACTGGCGTCCAGTTGTCGCACCGGCATTGGCACGAGATCAGGGTGAGTGGAGTCTATTTGAGCGCTCGCCAGGTGTGCTTCAATGGGCATTTCGTGGAAAGCCGCTCTACACGCATTTGCGAGATCAATCTTCCTGGTCGCTAGAAGGTAGTGATAGTTCAGGCTGGCACAACGTGTTCACCCAAGACGCGCCATCTTATCCAGAAAGCTTTACCCAGCAGGCCAGCTTAGCGGGTAATGTGTTGGCTGATGCCAATGGCAAAACTATCTACCGCTACAACTGCGGAGAGGACACTGCCGACCAGCTTGCTTGTGATCATCCTAACGACACCCAGGTATACCGATTAGCTATGTGCGGGGCAGGTGATGCACAGAAGTGCCTCCAACACTGGCCTTACCTAATCGCCAAAGATGATGAAGTTAGCTCGAATCGTACGTGGCGCATTGTGTTGATCGATCCTCTAACTGGGCGCTTCGCCGCGCCAGATCAAGAGGGAGCAATCCGGGTTTGGTCTTATCGAGATCGACCTGTGACTACATTTGGAGGTGACAAACAGCCGGGTGATGTTAACGGTGGTGGCACAGGCGAATGGCGGGGCCAACGCAATGGCTTGAAGGCCTTCTGGCTGAGAGACGACTACATGAACGGGATACTCTGATGAATACTCTTCAGCGCTTGGTCAGTAACTTGTTGGTAGCATCTGCATTGATCAGTGGCGGCGTGCATGCAGACCAAAGCGTGCTACGCAATCGCGCGATTGCTTATGTGATGACCGATTTGTTTTGGTCTGTTTATCAAACCCCCGGAGCGATTCAAGAATGCCCCCAAGGATTCAATGATGGCCCTCGCGAACAATTCGAACAACTGTTTCCCTATCACCAAGCCCTGACTGTTGAAGAAACGCAGCTGAGACAGGAAATAGAGACCTGGCACCCAACCACCGATTCTGATGGATTTGAGTTTTTCCAAGTAGAGGGAGGAATTTCCTGGGGCGTGAACCTTGACGGTGAAGTTGGGCTGAACGACTTTGTCCACCCGGACGGAACACCTGGCATCGATAATGAACTGTATCGTGCAGTGGGTTGTATTATCGGATTCAGGGGACCTGATGGTGTGGAATATATCTTCCAAAACAAAGCCATTGCCGATGAACGATACAACCGTATGATGATCGAGCTCACCGAAGTGGATGACCTTGAAAACGACGATAGCGTCACTGTCTCAGTTTATCGCGGCTTAGATCGTCTGCTGACAGATGCGACTGGTTCAAAGATTGTACCCGGCGGCACACAACGAGTTGATACCCGCTGGGGCCAGAAGCTGATTCGGAAGATTGATGCAAAGATTGTAAATTCAAAATTAATTACCGAACCTATCCCTGATCTCATCATTCCATGGCAGAATTTGAACGTGCCATCAATACAGCTCATTCGCGATGCGCGCTTCGTACTCGATCTTACGGCACAAGGTGCAACCGGTTTACTTGCCGGATATGCAGATGTAGATACCTGGTACTATCAACTCATTCGCAATGACTCAACTCATCATCTAAGTAACGGCCAAATATCCGGCATCTCTCTTTATAAGGCGCTTCGCCGATTGGCCGACGCTCACCCCAGTCTGGATACTGGCGAGAATACTGCCATCTCCACAGCACTGGACATAAAGATGACACAAGTATTCATTAGCCACTCCCCTTCACAGAACGCCGAATAATCAGCAACTTCATTCCGTTTTCTATGCGCAGCGTTTTTAAGACAATCGTTTGAGTACCTGAATCACCATTGCCATCTCTTCGGTCGTTCCGATTGTGAATCGGATAGCTTCTGATAGTCGGGGATGAGGAATTCGGCGGGCCACCACGCCGGCTTCGGTGAGCGCTTCCCAAGCCGCTTTATTATTCGAAAAAAACACCAGCACAAAATTGGTTACGCTAGGGACCACTTTGGTGACGTCTGGAATGTCAGCCAGTGCTTCGCAGAAGGAATCTCGAATCTGACTAATCTGATTCACTTGCTCATTCATCAACTGTATGGCGTTTTCATTTAAGGATTGCAGTGCGATTTGTGCACAAGGATCAGCCAGAGGGTATGGTGCTGACACTTTACGCATGATTGCCATAACTGTCTCGTTAGCCAGCAAGTAACCGACATGAACCCCAGCCAGACCGAATGCCTTTGACATTGTTCGTACAACGACCAGATTCCCGAAATTCGCCATTTCGGACACTAGGCTCTCTGAGGGAAAAAATTCAATATAGGCTTCGTCAATGACTACCAGCGCCCGCCCCTCGAAAAATCGCACAATAGTAAGAATGTCTTCGCGATTAAAACTGCTTCCAGTGGGGTTGTTAGGATTGCAGATGAACACCAACTTTATACCCTCCTGCGCGAGGATGGTGGGCACATCGAGTTGATAAGCTTCCGTCAGCGGCACATCTATTACATCGGCGTTTTGGATATTGGCACATACCTGATACATACCATAGGTGGGGCTGCTGATGATTATGCCGTCAGTTCCAGACTGGCAGTAGGCACGCAACAGAAGGTCTATGGCCTCGTCTGCACCCCGCAGTGCTAGCACCTGATCCGGCTGCAATTCGACATATGCAGCGTAGGCTGCCTGCACCAGGTCAGGCCCCTCATCCGGGTAGCGATGATAATCGGATACATCTAATGTCATGGGTTGGCGGGGAAAAGGCAGCTCATTTGCATTCAGCCAGACCTCACCCTTGCCACCAATGCGACGTGCCGACATATACGGTTCCAATGCTTCTATATGAGGGTTCGAAAGATTTATCTTCTTCATACTTCAATCCAGTAAAAGGTGTCCTATCAGGACAAACAAGGGAATGGCGATGACAGTGCGCACCAGAAATATGCCGGCGAGATGCCAGACGGTTGTGTTAATTTTTGATCTCAGAATGAGCGTACCAATCTCTGACATGTAAATGACCTGCGTGACCGAAATGCCAGCGATAATAAAACGCGTAAACTCAGAATCAATATCGCTGCCCAATACAGCCGGGAGAATCATGTCAGCAAATCCGACAACCATGGACGGGGCGGCAGCGAAGGCTTCCGGTACGCGAAGCAATTCAAGATAAAGGCTGAAGGGATAAGCTATCCAGTTAAACAGTGGGGTATATTCCGCCACTATTAGAGAGACAGTGCCAATGGCGATTACTGTTGGAATAAGGCCAAACCATAGATCTAGCAACTTTATTCCACTGCGACGCAGTTGAGTTGGCCAGGGATCAGCCGCTTTTGCCTTTCGCACCGCCTGCTGCAAAGCCCACTTCCATACCGAGTGACCCGCAGGCACAAGCTCACTAGTCTGCGCATCGCAATTGTAGGTGGCAGGTATCCTACTTAGAGGTGGGATTCTGCAAACTATAATGGCGAGAACGATAGAGACAATGACTACGGATCCATAGAACTGCAGGAAGATATGAGTTATATCGAGAATGCTGGCGATTAGCAGGCAAAAGGCCACCGATGCCAATGAGAAACACGAGATGATACTAAGCGCCTCGCGTCGATTGTAGTGACCATGTTCATACTGCTGTGTAGTGACCAGTGCACCCAATGGTGCTGCCCCAAGCCATGAAGCCATGGCATCAATGGCACCGCGTCCCGGCAAACGGAACAGTAACCCAAAGAAGCGCGACAAGAGTACGCCAGCAAATTCCATGATGCCGTACTCAGTCATGAGAGGCAGAAGGAAAATCACCGCTAGAAAAAGTGTCATCACAGTTGGCACCAATTGCCCAACCATGGTCTGGCCTGTGCTCGCTCCCCAGACTGCTTCCGGACCGGCTTCAAAGAATACCAGTACCGCAATTACCGCTCCAATAATGCGCAAACATAACCACGGCCAGCTGACCCCGAACAGTTCGCCTAAAAGGCCTGTATCGGTGCGTCGAAAAGTGCAGATAGTTGCGAGCGCTGCCGAACTGGTAGCTATCAGTAATATCAGCACAGGAAGGAATGGGGTCAGCTGTTCATTGAGAAATTGCGCCAGCACAGCAACCAGTATTGTGTTGTTTCCGTCGATAGAAAAAGGGACGAGAAACAGAATCAGGCTGAGTATTGAAGGGACAATAAATCTGAGAACCCCGGTTGGCGTCAGAGCTGATTTAATATTAGATTGTTGGGTATCCATGAGTTTCGGTCAGACTAGTTTGGAAATTGGAATAGGTTCGAGTTATTCTGACCTTATACAGGCTAAACTACCAATTCGCCACAATCACTACCCGTTGGACACTCCATCTGCATCGGAAATACTCTTACCTAAGCCAAGATATTCATGAGCATAGCTCGAAGTTATCCATGATAGTGTGGGAATTCCACTAAAAAAACCAGTGGTGTGATTGCTCCAAAAAATAGAGAATCGGCTTAGCGGCTACAAAATGAATTCAAAAGCCGCAAGCAAATTTGACCCTACAACTTTGACAGGCAGCTAATGAGCCATGACCAAAACATCCATCTCTCGTGTAGCGATTTCCCTTCTTATCACGCTTTCTCTAGCTTTAACTACTGATTCTACTGTAGCTGAAGACCTGCCATTGGCTGAAACCTCAAATTTGCTTGAGTTTACTGTTGATGAAGGTTCTTGGGTTTCTGTTTCCTTACATCCTTCAAATGAGTATTTCATTTTTGATTTACTAGGAGATATTTATTCGTTGCCAATTTCAGGAGGCAGTGCTGAACGCATTACTTCTGGAATGGCATTCGACAGTCAGCCTGTGATATCCCCATCGGGAGAAAAAATAGCCTTTATCAGCGATCGCAATGGTAAGAATAATCTCTGGATTGCAGATATCGACGGCAGCAATCCTATTCAGTTAAGCGATGAGACTTACACCCACATGCTAAGTCCAGCCTGGACGACTGATAGCAGCTACGTCACGGTCACCGAGCGAGGCAAAGAGATTGAGCTGAAGCAATACCATGTGGACGGAGGCAGTGGTACGACTGTTTCTCAAGCAGATGACGACAATTCAAACCCACCCGCTGTGGACGCTGCATTTTCCCCTGACGGAAACACTGTGTATTTTGCCGAAAAACTGGGGTCACCGGACGCCCCCACAGAAGACTTTCCTGTAACACAAATAGTCAGATTGAATTTAAATGACGGATCTCGTTTACAAATCACCCGCGGCGAAGGCGGAGCGGTAAGGCCCAAAATCAGTCCCGATGGTAAGCTCCTTATCTATGGCACTCGCTATCAAACTCAAACAGGATTGCGAGTCAGAGACTTAGAAACTGGTGAAGATCGCTGGCTTAGCTATCCGATTCAGCGCGATGCTCAGGAAAATTTTAGACCTTCAAGTAGAGGCATGCTGCCGGATTATGCAATTACCGCAGATAGTGAAGCGTTAATCCTATCCACGGGAGGCCAATTTCAGCGTATTGATATTGCCAGCGGCGCAAGAACTGAAATCCCATTTACCGCAGATGTTTCTCTGAATATTGGTCCTGATCTTACAAACACCTGGCGCGTTCCAACCGGACCTCTAACGGCAACCTTAGCGCAAAGTCCTGATTTATCTCCAGACAATGAGACACTCGTGGCAAGTGTGCTTACCAGACTCTACACCCTAGAAAAATCAGACTCACAACCAGTTGCTATTACTCCCGAGGATATGTGGGCGTTTCAACCTGTTTACTCGCCAGATGGCAGATGGATAGCATTTGTAAGTTGGACTGCTAAGGACGGCGGTCATATTTGGAAAATCCGCGCCAATGGCCGAGGCCAAGCCCAGCAGCTAACAGAAAATGCCGCATTCTATGCAGACATCGTATGGCAACCAGATGGAGAACGTCTGTGGGCCTTAAAAGGCAATGAATGGATGCGTCATCAAGACTTTAGCGAATTCACTGGTATCGGAGTTCCGCTGGAACTTATATCTCTGGATGAAGGTGGCGGCAATGAACGAGCAATCATGCCGGCAGGTGATGCGCGAAAGCCTCATTTTGGCCCAGAGTCTGACAGACTCTATATGGCTAAGGAAGGCACGCTCTTTTCGATCAATTTGAACGGTGGTGACCGAAGGGATCATATTCATATCTCCGCTCCGCTCGGGACCAGCTTTACTGATGAAGCTCCCGGTGCCGAAGATGTGCGAATTTCCCCTGATGGACAATATGTGTTGGCCCATGTAATCAAACAAGTATGGGTTGTCCGCCTTCCTAAGAGTGGCGCTACGGTTCCAAAAGTGGATGTGAGAAAGCCTAGTCTCCCCGCAAAACGATTAACTGATATCGGCGCTGATTTTATAGGCTGGTCTGATGACAGCAGCAGCGTCAACTGGGCGATAGGCTCTTCATTTTACGAGCGGCCATTGGCAAGCATTGTATTCAGAGAAGCTATTGATGATTCCAATTCCTCAGAAGAGACTGCCGCGCCTGAAGAGGACTCTGAAGAACCCTTTGCTCCACTTGATGAAAATGAAGCCGTAGTTCTAACGCCATTCAAAGTCACCGTTGAAAGAGAAACCACCCAAGGGAACTTATTATTGAGTGGAGCTAACGTTATTACTATGGCAGGAAACTCCACAGAAGAAATGGGACGAGTTTTAGAAAATACTGACATCCTCATTGAAAATAATCGAATCAATGCGATCGGTCCTCGAGGCTCACTCACCTTGCCCCAAGACGTTCATGTAATTGATGTAACAGGCAAATGGATTATTCCTGGGTTTATCGACACCCACGCGCACTGGGAATTTAGAACAAGTGATGTATTAGAGCCTAGCAACTGGACTGTAGCGATCAACCTGGCCTATGGAGTTACCAGCGGACTCGACGTGCAAACCACCTACCATGACTATTTTGCCTATAGAGACTTGCAGGAAACTGGCGCAACTATTGGTCAGCGACCCTTCATGACAGGCCCTGGCATCTTTGGCCGAAATGATTTTCTCAGCTATGACGCTGTACACAGCTATCTGCGCCGCTATCGAGACCACTACAACACCAATAACATTAAGTCATACATGGTAGGCAATCGCGAACAGCGCCAATGGATGGTGATGGCTTCTCAAGATCTAGGCTTACTGCCAACCACCGAAGGTGGCGGCGATCAAAAACTTGACTTAACACATGCCATTGATGGCATGCATGGAAATGAGCACAGCCTTCCTGATGTGCCGATATTTGATGACGTAGTTCAACTTTTTGCACAAACTAAAACTGCATACACCCCTACCCTGATCGTCCAATACAATACGACATCTATGACGGAATATTTTTTTACTCGAGAAGAAATTCATGACAATCCCAAGCTTCGACATTTTTATCCCAGCAACAGACTAGATGAACTAACTCAAAGACGTCCTGGCTGGATCGCAGATAATGAATTTATAATTGATAAAGGCGCAGAAGCGGCTGCAAAAATCCAACGTGCTGGCGGCTTGCTTGGCGTAGGTGGTCATGGCGAACTACAAGGACTGGGTTACCATTGGGAGATGTGGGCTTATGCTATGGGCGGAATGACTCCGATTGAAATTCTGAGGGCGGCAACTATTGATGGGGCTCACATACTAGGTGCACCGGATGATTTGGGTTCACTTGAAGTGGGTAAGTTAGCTGATCTGGTTATACTCAATGAGAATCCTCTTGAAGACATTAGAAGAACGGAATCCATCGATAAAGTAGTTCAGAATGGCAAAGTTTTCAACGCTGACACTCTTGACGAGATTTGGCCACAGAGCAATGACTTTGAAACCGGTTGGTGGACAGAACCTTTAAACGAGGTCCGAGTGATAATACAGTAGATTTAGTGATTCTAGCTGGCGAAACTATTTCCTGTATTGTTGTGCAACGAGCATTAAATTATTCGATGCCATCAGCCAGTCTGCTTAGCAAGTTACAAAAGGATTTGGAAGCCGCTTAATATTCCGGGTTGATACTTCCCTGCTATCAAACCCAGGAAAACCCTGTGTGCCCCTTCCAAATTGTGGAAGGGTTGCTTATCCCTCAACTAAGGTCTTAATATCCACGCCATGAAAGCGTTTATTCTCTTTCATTACTACAAAAGTATTAATATTGACCCGGGAGGAGTTAGCGCTTAACAACTCGCCGTTAATTTCCAGATAACGTTTCATATCGGGGCAGATCACACGTACGAAAAAGTCCGACTCGCCGCTCACAGTAAAACATTCCACCACTTCCGGAATTGCCGCGATCAATTCTTCGTATTGTTCAAACTCTTTCTGGGTGTGGTTTCTCAAGGACACCGTAGCAATACACATAATGTGCCTCGCTATATAGCCTAGTTCCAGATTTGCTGCGTACGACGCAATCACACCTGCTTTCTCCAGGCGCCGAACCCGCTGCAGGCAAGAACTGGGGGATAGGTGTATTAGATTCGCCAAATCCTGATTGGTTATGCGGCCTTGATCCTGCAAGGTTTGAAGCACTTTCAGATCTGTCTTATCTAGTTTAAAATCGACCATAAGCAATGATTTCTACGTGTTTTTAGTGCCATTGCGGTAGGAATTACACTCCCCCACAGTTATTTTCCTGATTCTACACCGAATTATCTGCGGAAAACCATCTATTAAAAACATCATATTTATCAAAGTTAAAAACATAGAAACCTCATTCGGAAGAACTAGAGGTAGCATAACGTTAAATTATATTCGCCGGAGATAGCTATGACCCCCCAGGCTAAACAGACAGCCCCAAGCACAGAAGTAGAGAGCAATCCAAGAGCGGCTCTATGGCCCAACTACAAACCACCGGCAGAGCTTGTTTTCACACACGGCGTCGGAAGTGAATTATTTAGCGAAGACGGCACGGCTTATTTGGATTTTCTGTCCGGCATTGCAGTTACCAGCTTTGGTCATGCACACCCCCATCTGGTGAAAGCCCTAAGTGAGCAAGCTACAAAACTTTGGCATACATCCAATGTCTTCAGAATTCCTGCAGCAGAGCGTTTGGCACAGCGGCTTGTCGAGTCGAGTTTCGCAGACGGCGTCTATTTCGCCAATTCCGGCACCGAAGCCGTGGAAGCGGGACTAAAATCAATACGTGCTTATCAGGCTGCCAATAATCATCCGGAGCGATATCGCATAATCGGTTTTGAAGCCAGCTTCCATGGCCGCACGATGGCCTCACTAGCCGCTGCCGGAAATCCAGCGCATATGAAAAACTTTATTCACGCTGACTACGGTTTCGATCAAGCAAAGTGGGGAGATATTGAGTCGGTTAAAAACCACATCAACGAAAGTACCGCTGGAATAATTATCGAGCCAGTGCAAGGTGAAGGCGGCATACGACCTGCCTCCCAAGAATTTTTGGAATCACTGCGAGCAGTATGTGACGAACATGGCTTACTACTGATGTTTGATGAAGTGCAATGTGGAGTAGGTCGAAGCGGCACGTTATTTGCCCACGAACATTACTCAGTAGAACCTGATGTTATGGCTATTGCCAAAGGTCTTGGGGGTGGATTTCCTGTTGGCGCCTGCCTCGCAAACGAAGCGGTTTCTTCCAGCATGCAATTTGGCAGTCATGGAAGCACCTTCGGTGGAAATCCGCTAGCTATGGCTGTAGCGGATGCCGTGCTTGATCTCGTTCTGGAACCAAGCTTACTCAAAGATGTTAACAGTAAGGCCAGTTTTCTCGTCAGTGAATTGGAAGCACTCACCATAAAGTACCCTCAATCGATTTCCTCCGTTCATGGCCTTGGTCTTATGCTGGGCGTGAAGTGCGTGGAAGAGAATACAAAATTGTTGCTGAAGTTAAGAGAACACGGCCTGTTGGTGGGAAAATCCGGCGACAACATGATTCGCCTATTACCTCCTTTGAATGTAAGTCAGGCAGAACTAGAACGAGCATTAACTATCATTGAAACTGTTCTACAAAATACTGAGGCTACATAACAGATGAGTGCTGAGCGCCTAGAATGGATTGATTCTCGCAAGGAATCCTTGCTGGATACATTGATGCAATTGTCAGCAATAAATTCCGGAACGGGAAATTTGCCAGGATTGCATGATACTCAGAACGCTCTGCATTCATTATTCTCTCCGCTGGCAGATGAAGTCGAGATTGATGATTCTGTAAGCGTTGAGCGAACCGATCACTTGGGCATCACTGCTGACCAACACTATGGCAAGATCATTAGTTTTAGTAAACGCAGAACAGCCCCATTTCAGGTCTTGCTATGCGGACATATGGACACTGTCTTTCCTAAGGAACACAGCTTCCAAAGCCCCGAGAAAATCGACGACCGCGTGTTGAAGGGCCCGGGAGTGGCTGATATGAAGGGCGGGATTTTGGTCATGTTAACCGCGCTAGAGGCTTTCGAATCCAGCCCTGACAGCGATGCCATTGGCTGGAAGGTTGTACTGAGCTCTGATGAAGAAACCGGCTCTCTAGGTTCCTCAGCTGTGCTTGAGAAAGCTGCAACTAAGGCTCATGTTGGCATGATCTACGAACCCGCCTTGGCCGATGGCACCTTAGCAGGTGCGCGCAAAGGCTCAGGCAACTTCACCTTGGTAGCTCACGGCAAATCTGCCCATGCCGGCAGGGAATTTAGCAAGGGCCGAAATGCAATTGTCGCGCTAAGTGAGTTTATCAACCAGATAGCTGCACTTAGCAATCTAGAACAAGATATTACAGTTAATGTCGCTCGCATTACCGGCGGCACAGCAGTGAACGTAGTGCCAGATCTTGCTGTCTGTCAGTTTAATGTTCGATGCCCAGAACCTGAGCAGTTACTGGATATTCAGCATAAACTGGGTGCTATTGTTGGGGCACAGAATGCCAGAGATGACGTTCGATTCACCTTAAGCGGCTGTTTTACACGCCCACCGAAGACTATCTCCCCAGGCACACAATTACTAATGGACTGGACTCGAGAATGCGGTGACTCCTTGAATACTGCCGTACGGTTTCGTGACACTGGGGGCTGCTGCGATGGCAACAACCTAGCGGCCGCAGGGCTACCCAACGTAGACACATTGGGAGTGTGTGGCGCAAACATTCACACCGATCAAGAATATATGTTGATCGACAGTCTCACTGAGCGGGCCAAGTTGAGCTACAAACTACTCAAGAAAATGGCCAGCCACGGTGACCAACTAATCGAACTGAGTAGTGCGGGAAAATCCTCATGATTATACGGACTGCAAAACCCAGCGACCTCGAAACCCTGTTAGAGCTTTCTGCAATGCTCCCCCCTGGCATGACATCAATGCCTTGCGACACAGAAACCTGGGTAAAGAAATTACAACTGGTTAGCGATAGCATCTCAAGACAACCGCAGGAAGACCAAGAATCTGTTTACCTTTTGGTGCTAGAAGACCCAAGCAATAACGCAATAGTTGGCACTGCAGGGATGATTTCGGGGGTGGGCAATACCCGACCATTCTACAACTACAAACTGTCGAAAGAAGTTAAAACATCTCCTGATATAAATATTAAGCGCAGCAGTAACTTGCTAAACCTTGTTAATGACTATACTGGAGCTACAGAATTAACTTCCCTGTTCTTGATGCCCGAGTATCGCCGCAACGGCGCAGGACAATTTCTATCTCGTTGTCGCTTTGTGTTTATGAGCGATTTCCCGGAACGTTTTGACGATGTGGTGTTCGCAGAAATTAGAGGCTGGCTGGACGAGAACGAAGACTCTCCCTTTTGGAATCATTTGGGGCAAAAGTTTTTCAAGTTGCCGTTTCACAAAGCTGATTTTATTAGCTCTGTGAACGGCTCACAGTTTATATCAGATTTAATGCCTCGCTTCCCTGTGTATTTGGAACTGCTGCCGCAAGAGGCAATCGAAGTTATAGGGCGTGCGCACCGAGACGCAGCCCCAGCGCAACGCCTGTTAGAAAAAGAAGGCTTTAGCTATAATGGCGCCGTCGACATCTTTGACGCCGGGCCAATTGTTGAATGTGATCGCGGCAACATTCGCTCTATACAGAACACAACCACAGCTCGTATTAAATCGGTCTCAGACTCTGTAAGTGACAACAGCGAAATACCCCTGTGCATAGTTAGCAACCGCAACCTGTCGGAGTATCGGCTTATTACGTCCCGCATTGAGAACCCTATAGAGGATGAAATAATTATTTCGGCTCAAGATGCAGAAATGCTGCATGTAGATGTAGGTTCACAAATACAGATATTACAGATGCGTCACTAATGGGCCATCCATAACCTAGGCCCCTAAGAAGTTAGATTAACAAATCTTAAGCAAGTCAAAGTAACAGCCATACGCCAAGTGAGTAGTTAAATGAACGACATCGCAGCACAGCTAGAACAAGGACACTATATTGACGGTCAATGGCTAACTTCGAAGGGTGACTCTTTTGTCTCCGAAAACCCGGCGACCGGCGCATCGTTATGGCAAGGCAATAGTGCGGAGCAGGCGCAAGTCAATGAGGCGGTAACTGCAGCCACGACTGCATTCCCAAGCTGGAGCCGTCTCAGTTATCAAAGACGCTACGAATACATAGCTAGCTTTATCGAAGCTGTAAAAGCCCATCAGGAAAAGCTAGGTGAAACTATTCATTTAGAAACCGGCAAGCCCCACTGGGAAAGTAAAACTGAAGTGGCTGCTATGATTGGCAAGGCCGCTATCTCGGAAAAAGCCTATTTACAACGCACCGGTAGTGAATTTTCCGATAGCGCAGGACTACGCATTTCTCTGAACCATCGGGCGATTGGTGTGTTTGCTGTACTGGGTCCTTACAATTTTCCCGCTCACCTACCCAACGGTCACATTATCCCGGCGTTGCTGGCTGGGAATACTCTTGTTTTCAAACCTTCTGAACTAACGCCTCTGGTAGGTGAATTGATGGTCAAGTGCTGGATCGAAGCAGGCCTCCCGCCTGGCGTGTTAAATCTGCTGCAGGGAGGCCGCAATACCGGCGAGTTACTCACCGCCAATGAGGCGATCGATGGCGTGTTGTTTACTGGCAGCTCGAAAACCGGAGCAGCGATTCATAAACAG
Organism: Pseudomonadota bacterium; assembly: GCA_027592275.1. Classification (GTDB taxonomy): domain Bacteria; phylum Pseudomonadota; class Gammaproteobacteria; order Pseudomonadales; family Pseudohongiellaceae; genus UBA9145. The sequence continues at coordinate 45,903 of JAQCKF010000008.1, read as the reverse complement.
TTTGGCGGAAAAACTGAGAAAATGCTCGCCTTAGAAATGGGTGGCAATAATCCTTTGGTCGTGGCGAAAGTTAAAAATGCTAAAGCGGCGGTGTATAACATTATCCAATCGGCATTTATCTCCGCCGGACAACGCTGCACTTGTGCGCGCCGATTGATCCTGCTCAGAAATTCCGAGAATGTAGAAATATTGGCCTTGTTAAAAACCGCCACTAAAAATATCAAGGTAGGTGTTTCCGACGATTGTTTTATTGGCCCAGTCATCAGCAATGCAGCAGCAGAAAATGTCATGCAAGTGGCTGCTAGAACCATGAGCCTGGGTGGCAGTGAAGTCTTGGCTCCGCTGCGATTGGACCCAGCCAAACCATTTATTCAGCCAGGCATTATCGATGTGACGGATATTGAAAAAATTGATGACGAAGAATGTTTCGGCCCGCTGTTACAAGTTATTTGGGTCGACAATCTAGATGAAGCGATAGCCGTTGCGAACAATACCCGTTACGGTCTTTCCGCTGGCTTACTAAGCGATGATGAGAACGATTGGGATAATTTTTACGAGAGAATCAGAGCCGGTATCGTGAATTGGAATCGACCCATCACTGGAGCGAGTGGCGCGGCTCCATTTGGAGGTGTGGGAGCCAGTGGCAATTTCCGCCCGGGGGCATTTTACGCCGCCGACTACAGCGCCTATCCAATTGCGAGTATGGCCAGCGGCGAAGTCGAACTTCCTGCACAACAGTCGCCGGGTCTAAATATCTAGGCTGGGTTTACATTCTAAGCCGATTACGTAAGTGGTTTCCCAAAATGAAAACGTTTGAAGTAAATTTCGATGGCCTAGTTGGCCCTACGCATAACCATGCTGGCCTGTCTTTTGGAAACCGTGCCTCGTCGAATCACGGTGGTCAAACATCGTCGCCCAAGCAAGCCGCTCTTCAAGGTTTAGAAAAGATGATCAGCTTGTCCCGCCAAGGATTGAAGCAGGCTGTACTGCCACCCCATGATAGGCCTCATGTACCAAGCCTGCGCAAGCTTGGCTTTACTGGCAAAACTGACGTCGATATCATTGCTCATGCGGCAAAACAAGCTCCAAACATTCTAGCGTCCGTCAGCTCTTCTTCTGCGATGTGGGTAGCAAATGCAGCGACAGTCTCACCATTCCCGGACACCCTCGATGGCAGAACACACTTTACGCCGGCGAATCTAAACTCCATGTTTCATCGTTCGATCGAAGTCGACACCACATCAGTAATATTAAAATCCATTTTCCGCGGTGATGAATACCAACACCATTCGGCGTTACCCGCAGGACAAACTTATTCCGATGAAGGCGCTGCCAACCATAGCCGCCTGTGCAGCTCTTATGGCGAGCCCGGTATAGAGTTATTCGTTTACGGAGTTTGTCAAACCGACACTAAGTCTGGACCTAAGAAGTTTCCAGCAAGACAAACACGACAAGCTTCAGAGGCCATTGCTCGCAGCCATGGATTACGCGCCGAGAAAACTGTATTCGCTAAGCAGCATCCTGAGGCCATCGATGCCGGGGTTTTTCACAACGACGTCATTGCAGTCGCAAATCAAAATCTGTTGTTCTGCCACCAGCTTGCCTTCGCAGAACCTCAACTTCTGCGCCGAGAATTGGATTCGGCTTCTGGAGATGATGAAATCACTTACATCGAGGTGCCTGCTGACAGAGTTTCCTTAGAAGATGCGGTAGCGTCCTATTTATTCAATTCACAGCTATTGTCACTGCCCGACCAATCCAGTTGTAATCTAATTGTGCCAATCGAATGCGCCGAGAACAACGCAGTCAAAGGCTATCTCGATGATTTGGAAAACGATCACGCTGCTATTAGTGCCGTACAGTATCTGGATCTACGAGAGAGTATGAATAACGGTGGTGGCCCTGCTTGTTTACGCCTTCGGGTTGTGATGACTCAGAAACAAATAGAAGAAACCAAGGCGCGGGTGTTCTTAGATGAGGCCTTGTATAAAGATTTGAAACAGTGGATAGAAAGGCATTATCGAGAGTCATTACATATAAGCGACCTTCTTGACCCTAGCTTGCTACTAGAGTCAAGAACGGCTTTGGACGAACTAAGTCAACTACTCCATCTTGGCGCTATCTATGAATTCCAACAGACATAAGTATGAGAAGAGTAAAAGCTACCTCATTTAGAGTCCATGCTTTCTTAAACCGATATATCCCCTGACGAACGCCACGCGCCGTCTCAAATCCAATAACATCCCCAGATAAACGAAGTTTCAGTGTTTTCAGTTTTCTCTAAGGCCCTTCAAGCTGTAGTATTGGCGGCAAGCTTAAAAGTAGAGACAATAGAATGACTAACCCAGTATCCAGGCGAGAGTTCCTTAATTTACTAGGAGCCTATGGCGGCACGTCAACTGTGCTGCAGGCCGGTGCGGCTCTAGGGTTTATGCCCAGCAGCCAAGCGGCTGAGATAGCGTTGCAGGCCAATAATGGCAAGAAAGTTGCCATACTCGGTACTGGTATATCTGCACTCACGACTGCTTGGGAGCTAACCAAAGCCGGATACGACTGCACCGTACTTGAGGCCTCTCACCGTCCGGGTGGACGGATGTTCACTGTTCGCTCTGGCACAGTCATCGACGAAATTGGAAACTATCAGCGCTGTGAGTGGGATAACGACCCTCACCTGTACTTTAATGCCGGCGCCGCGCGCATCCCGAGCATTCACAGTAATGTGCTGAAATACTGCAAAGAGCTAGAAGTTGAGCTGCAAGTATTTGTTAACGAAAGCAAGACAGCGTGGGTACAAGATGACGCAATAAATGGCGGCAAGCCGGTTCGTAACACCGATTATTCATCGAGCATGCAGGGCTTCATTTCAGAAATGCTTTCTAAAGCCTTGGGCGATTCACACCTAGATTCTTCTCTGACTGAATCCGAATCGGAAACATTGCTAAGTATGCTACGTAGCTTCGGCGACCTTAATGAAGACATGCTATACAAAGGCTCGACTAGAGCCGGTTATGGTACAGGCGGATTTCTCGATCACGGCACTACAAAAGATGTAATAGCATTACGCGATCTACTAAAGACACAATTAGCACGTAATGTGATGGTCACCACTCAGGAAGGAACAGGCAGTGGTCCACTTCTTATGCAGCCAGTTGGCGGAATGGATCGCATTATTTACGCATTCGCCAATCGACTTGGTAATCGAATTAAATTTCGTAGCCCAGTAACAGAAGTCATGGTGAAAGATGATGGCGTTGAAGTGGCCTATGAGCAAAACGGCGTTACTGAAGTACTGAAGGCTGATTATTGTTTCAACTGCATTCCCAGCCATCTGATGAGCGGCATACCCAACAATTTTCCTGCTGAATACTCTGAGGCACTAAATTACATACGTCGCGGCAAAGCCTATAAAGCCGCGTTTCAAGCCAAAGAACGTTTTTGGGAGAAGGAAGGTATTTACGGAGGCATTAGTTGGGTGAATGCTCCTACCCAACAAATCTGGTATCCACCCCATAATATTCATGGAAAGAAAGGTGTAGTACTCGCTGCCTATAATTTTGGCGGTGCCAACTACACTGAAATGTCGCAAGAAGATCGGATCGAAGATCTTCTTAAACACGGTGAGAAAGTTCACCCTAACTACCGTGAGATGGCAGAGAAACCCATCACTGTCGCCTGGCATCGAATGAATCATATGCTCGGTTGTGCGCCTAGGTGGGCCCGGAATAGAGGCGGCTGGTCCGACAAAGAAGAGCAAATGTACGAAACTCTTAGACAGCCAGTGAATGGTCGTCACTACTTAATTGGTGACCAGAGCACGCAACACTCTGCCTGGATGGAAAGTGCTATTCAATCTGCGCATTACGCATTGGCTGATTTAGATCAACGAGTGAGATCGGAACCAGCATGAAAAAACTTCTAACAGCAACAACACTATGCCTGTCTGCTCTTTGCAGTATGGCCTCACTGGCAGCTGAAGGTGACGTGGGCGTTGCTGCCGCAATGGACGACCGCTATTGCAGTACCTGTCACGGCGTCGAAGGCATAGGCAACATCGCCATCGAAGCTCCTCGACTAGCGGGCATTGAAGCTTGGTACCTAAAACGCCAGCTGGAAAATTTCCGCGCAGGTATTCGTGGAACACATGGGGAAGATACACAGGGCATCGCCATGCGCCCTATGGCGGCAAAACTCAGTGATGAAAGTATTGCCGATATCGTCGCCTGGGTAGGCGACTGGGAATATGTGCCTGCAAAAGTTACCGTCGAAGGCAATGTCAACCAGGGACGCACCGCCTTCCAAACCTGCGCCGCTTGTCACGGAGTTAATGCGCAAGGCAATGAAGCACTGGGAGCGCCAGCTCTAGCCGGACAAAATGATTGGTATCTGCTTGCCCAGCTAAGAAATTTTCGCGCGGATTTTCGAGGATCGCATCGAGAAGACACTTACGGTAGCCAAATGGTAACCATGTCAAAAACCTTGAGAGACGATCAGGCAGTTATTAATGTGGTGAGTTACATCAATACACTACAATAATAGTCATCAATGGAGTCAGGGCACTTTAAGTTCTGGTAACTCGTAAAGCATACAAAAAGGGCCGTAGGGATTTAGTTCTAATTATTACGACCCTTTTTGCATTACGCTCAAAGATCGGGAGAATAATTCACAGACCCTGCTACCATCCTTACTCGGAGTCTTCGAGAGTTTTAGTTTGAGAATCCTGATAGGCGCGAAAAGTGAGATAGACCCCAAGCGCAACAGGCGCCAATGGCCACCAATCCTCCAGCCAGATAAGCGAGAAATCGAACGCTGTATTGGAAAGAGCAACCAATCCAAACACTGTTATAGCCACGCCGCCTATATAACTTCCACCAAGATCAAAGGCTGTGAAATCATCAGGTAGTTCTATCTGCGCGATTCCGTCCAAGCTTAGGTTATATAGTGTTGCACGCCTGTACGCATCTATCACATTGTAGAAGAGGAAAAAAACGATAAACATGATTGCAAGCGGGAACAATGCGAATTCATCCCCCGCAGTAGTCACTATTGAGAACACACTGCCCATTACCAGTATATGAGTGAACCCTCGCTGATAGTATCCGACATAGATTTGACCAAGGCCCGGAATAAAAGAAAGCGTTGCCGCCAAAATAGGAGATTTTCGTCTCGGATCATTGCCACGAAATGCTTGCTGATTTCCCACAAACTGCTGCTCGCTACTATCTGTTTGAGAATCTGACATATCACACCACCTTTTATTCAACTTTGTTATCAATCAATTTGTCTTTCTGTTATTTCTTCAACGCGTCGTAATAATTCATCACCTTGATTTCGAGTCTGTTCCACACGTTCCCGAAGTAGGCTCCTACTCCCTCCCTCTACTGCATTCATACTTTCCATGAGCAGAGGCTGCACCCTCTCAAATCTCGCATTGAGGTTTGCATTCACCGAGACGAGTCTTCGTTGCGCACTATCCGCACCCTGTTCGATCGCTGCTATTACGCCGAGCCCACTGCTATCGCGATCTAATGCTCCTGCCGGAATACCGAAGGTCACCATCCAAATCAGGGTTCCAAACATTGATGCTTTCAAAGAGAATCGTGGCCTTAGTGTGAGAACCGAGAAACGTTGCTGCCACCGACTAACGGTGCGTTGGATGCGCTGCGTTCTGCTGAGCGTTTTTGCCAGGATAGCTTCGGTTAGATCAACTTCCGGCACAAGCTCGCGCAAGCAACTCAACTCAGTCGCGAGGTTCTCATAAGCTGCGTACATTGCCTCACAGTTACTACAGTTATCGAGATGACTCTGAATCAAACCATTCTGAAAGCTTTCTAGCCGAGCGCTGAAATAATCAGACATCTGCTCTTCAGCTTCTACGCAGCTATGAGTACCTAGCGCATCGAATACCCGTTTACTTAATGAGCTTTGCTTAGCATCGCCGCGCACTTGTGCCGAACTATTCGCCAAATAGAAATCGAGACAGTCCAAACATTCCCTGAGATGCGCCTCACAACACTGCTTGTCTTCAGTCAAGAGCTGAAATTCAACTAATTTGGGAAAGTGGTGCCTGAACCCTTTGCAATCCATCAGACCTGCCCCATACATTCATCTGCGTTTAGACCAGCAAGTGCCTTCGCCAACTTGATACGTGCACGGCTGGAACGAGACTTAACTGTTCCTAGTGAAATGTCTAACATCGTGGCGACCGCTTCATTTTTTAGGCCCTGAATATCTTTCAGCAGGATGATCTCTCGGCTTTCCTCGCTAAACTGATCCAATACCGAGTAAATCTCTTCGCGCTTTCTAGACTGAATCTGTTCTTTATTAAGCAATTCTTCAGGCCCCTCAGATTTGGCGTCCTCTAACTGCAATTCCTGCTTAACCTTTTCCTCTCCCCCCATTTTCCTCTTGGACGTGCGCAGCCGGTCTAGGCAGCAATTTCGAGTAATCGTCAGCATCCAGGGCACAAACTCATCCGCTGAGCCTTGAAAACCAGCCAGCCCTCGGAAAACCTTGATAAACGCCTCCTGCGTGCATTCCTGTGCCTCAAAACTGTTTCTGAGAAAGTAATAAGCAAGACCGAATATCCTCGGCTGATACTCACGCACCAACTGTTCTCAGGCCAATGCATCGCCTTGTCTACAGTATTGAATTAGCTGTGCAAGATTGTGCAATTGCAATCCCTTGGTATTTGATTTGTTGCTTATTTAATTAGACGACCCTGCTTGCTGAAAGGTTCCACAATGACAAAATACATCCAAGACCCTGCACAGTAGCTCTCACAGCACAGCCTGTGAACCCTTGCTATGCACCTATCGATAAGATTGCCTATTTTAGCTACGTCGCCCGAGACATCTACACAAGCGAACTCGCCCCTTCCACTGAGTAAGCAGAAGGTCACCGGTAGGTAGGAACCCCATTTGCTCGACCCGTGACAACCGACAAGTCTGCGATAGCAGGTAGTGCCAACCGTGGAAATCTATTGGTTTCGGGACTTTGAGACTGCGCCGAAGTAAGTAGAGGTGCTAGAACACATACTATAAAAATTAATACTTTCAGCTAGTTACTAGCTAGCTCGTACATTTCTCTATTCTTCTACAGAGCAATTGAGATAGTACTAATCCAGATATCAAGTGACAGCGTTATCTAGTAATTACACTAGTTTTAACCGGGGAATTTATGTTCCCTGTGTACTCTAGATACCAATACTGGACTGGGAATCGAAGACTTCATATAGGCGATTAGTGCAAAGATTGAACTAAAGAACGTAGAATCCCTTTCCAATCACTTGCAATAACCCATTCTGTCTTCGAATCACTACATCTCGTGGCTTGATCCCACTTTATAGAAGCGATATTTGATAGAGTCAGATGTTTTTCAGCTAGGCACCAAGCACAATGAGAATTATGAAGCAGCTATCACAACTCAGTCTTTTCATCCTACTAGTCGCCACGCAGAACAGCCTTGCTCAGGAAATCACTCCTAGCCCGCAACTGGCTGCAGGTGCCGTGGTTGAGACCTCAGCAAATGCAGATGAAGACGCGAACTCAACGGTGATATATTCCGCCGATTTCTTTGCTCAATACAGTCCAGTTACAGCCAAAGACATGTTGGACCGCATTCCCGGCGTCTCATTGCGTCACGGCGGTGGGGGTGGAGGCGATCGCGGCCTTGGTACCGGCGGTAATCTATTGATCAACGGGGAACGCATAGCAGGCAAAGACAATTCAGCATCAGACCAACTCGAACGTATCACTGCTGCCGAAGTCGAACGCATAGAGATCATTCGGGACACTACCGGCGCCTTGAACGTACGTGGCGCAAGCGAAGTAATAAATGTCATCCTAGTCGCAGTGGAGTCCCGATCTAGCACGACAGTAGAGTTAGTTAATAGACTCAATCACGACGACAAGTTCGAGACCGGTGGTTCCGTTGCCTGGTCTCAGCAGATAGGCAATTTTCAGGCCTTAGTGAATTTACGATCGCGACCTAACTACGAGAACCGTGACAACAGAGAGGTCAGGCTAGGACCCGACGGCGAGCTACTAGGCACCCTATTCGAAACGACTATTCGTGATAAGGACGAACAAAGCTTCTCCACCAACCTGAGTTACAGTCTTGGCCCTCATCGCTTGCAGCTAAATGCCTTGGTTAGCGAAGGAGATCACCCTAGGCCTGTCCGCCGCGACTTCGTAGACTTTACCGAGGCTGGAGTCGTCAACAGCATTGAGGAAGAGCAGATTGAAAACGAGGAGAGTAATTGGGAAGTTGGCGGGGATTATGAATTCAACTTCGACAATGGATCACGACTAGCCGTGTTGTTTGTCGCGAACAATGAGATTCGCAACTCCGTGAGAGAACGGTTCGAAGCAGACCCAGCAGAAATAGGTTTGAGTAAAAATCTGTTCATCGATTCCATGCGCGAAATCAGTGAATTTATCGTGCAGACCAACTACAACTTTTCTTTGAGCGAGGCGCAATCCTTACGCGTAGGTTTTGAGCGAGCCGACACACAGCTCGACTCCAGCCTACTAATTGGCAGCAGCTTCGGTTCCGAACCTCCTTCAGAAAGTGTGGGCGGCCTCTCCCCGCTGACATCAATCACCAATCCAGGAACCAAAGTTCAAGAGATTCGCTACGAGGGCTTTGCTTTTCATAACTGGGCGCTAAGCGATCGTAGCTCACTCGAAAGCAGTATCGTGTATGAGACATCGGAAATATCGCAAACCGGCGCCGTAAGTAAAACCAGAGACTTTCAGTTCTGGCGACCCTCTCTCGATTATCGCTTTAACATCACCGACAACTTCCGCTTTCGCGCCACGGTAGAGAGAAGTGTTTCGCAACTGAGTTTTTCTAGCTTCGCCGCCACCTCAAACGATGAAGATAGAGATCTCAATGCCCTCGCCGGCAATCCTGAACTTGAACCTGAGACAAGCTGGAGTTATGAAGCCGAGCTGGAGTACAGATTACCTAACGACGGCGGCGTATTATCTAGCAGCATCGGCTATACGGACATCGACAACTACATCGGCAGAATCAATGCCACCATTGACCCGAGCCAGCCCCTTTCGGCCACGGGGAATGTAGCACCAGCCAAGCGCTGGAGTATGTTTAACCGAGCGAGCATTCGACTGAACCGATTCAACTTACCCGACGCAATCTTAGGCGTGACTGTGGGTCTCTTCGACTCAGAGATAATTGACCCTTTTCTGCAAACAGAACAGCGCCTCGGTGGCCGTGGCTTCGTGGGACTAAATTTTCGACATGACATCACTTCTCTAGGCTTGAGCTACGGCATTGATTACAGTCACTCCATTTGGGGTGGCCAGAAAGACATCGACATTCAGACAATCACGCGCAATGACAGAGAACGCTCACTGGATTTGTTTGTCTCCAAAGTCTGGTTCGAGGATTGGACCTTCCGGCTTGAAACTGACAATACGCTGGATGCATCACGCTGCCGATTTCGACAGCGCTTCGATGGTACTACTATCGATGGTTCGATTGCATTGATACAAGATTCTTGCAGTAGTCGCTATCGTCGCTTGACTCTGAGCGTGCAGACGACGTTCTAGATTTTCTTGAGCAGCAGAACCTGATAATAAAAAAGCCTTACTCATTAAACGAGTAAGGCTTTTCAAACTCTTCAGAAAATTCTCTACTAACGAGTTGTCCAGTAGAACACTTCCCAAGTATGCAGAGGCTCGTTCTGCCCGACGACTACTTCACCCTCGAAATCGTAACGCATCTGCATGCCGTTATTTGCTCCGTAAGCTTCCAGCAATGGAAGTCGTGCATCTCCGAAAATTTCCGTCGCCTGCAACGCATAGGTTTCGTCACCGAAGCGCATCCAGCCGTTTGGATTTCCTCTGACTCGATTCGCCCAATAACCATTATCCGGACGCGTTGCGGTGATGATACCCCCTTCGTCCGAGGCATAGAAAACTTTCACCACCACTGGAGGAAAGCCCTCCATCTTCAAATAGACAACGCCATCTACGTCGATCGTGTTCCAATTCGTAGGGTGTTCAGTTAGCTGCCCTCCAATCCTGACGCCCGGAAGTCTCTGGTAATTGAATGGTGCGGTATAGACATAGAACACGACAGCCGAGGCTAGCACGAGGCCTAATACCCAGCCGATGATTTTGAGTCTACTCATTTTGCGTACTACCTGTTTTTCTTGAAATTTCTAGTCCCGCCATTCTCGCATAGATCAGAATCATCTATTCGGCGAAATGTGAGCATTAGTGACAGGAGTAAACGGATAAGCTAGCCAATTTCAATCAAGACTTCACCCGGCGTTATTCGATCGCCCTTAGCGACATTCACTGTTAAAATTTTGCCGTCGATGTTGGCGTGAATCTCCGTCTCCATCTTCATAGCTTCGGTGACTAGCACAGCTTGACCCGCACTGACTGAATCACCTTCAGCCACTAGCACATCGACGATATTGCCTGGCATCGCTGCGGTGACATGGCCCGGTTCGGTGGCCTTCTTTCTCTTATCGCCCTTCTGGGCAACATATTCATTAAGTGGCTCGAAGATTACTTCCTCTGGCATGCCATCCATAGAGAGGTAAATCTTACGGCGACCCGCACCTGACTCACCGACGCCGGTGATTGCCACATCGTAGGATTCGCCATGCACGTCGAGTTTGAATTCGGTAGCCATAGAAGCTTTTGGCTTGCCCCCACTATCTGGAGGTAACAAAGCCTCTGGCACCAATGTGCCGTCGGCCCGCTGCTGCAGATACTCGCGACCCAAGTCGGGGAACATGGCAAAGGTCAAAACATCTGCGTCATTTTTCGCTAGGTCTCCGATGTCTTTGCGTAACTTAGCGAGTTCAGGCTTGATAGAATCTGCAGGACGCTCATCACTGTACGCTTCCTTACCGATGGCCTTATTGCGAAGCTTCTCGTCCACTGCTGCAGGAGGCCGACCATAACCGCCCTGTAGATAGCGCTTCACTTCATTCGTAATGGTCTTATAGCGCTCGCCGGAAAGCACGTTATAAACAGCCTGTGTGCCAACAATCTGCGAGGTCGGGGTAACCAGCGGCGGAAAGCCTAGGTCTTCACGCACGCGTGGAATCTCATCGAATACTTCCCTGATGCGATCGAGAGCGTTCTGCTCTTTTAGTTGATTCGCCAAGTTGGACATCATGCCGCCCGGCACTTGATTAATTTGCACCGAGATATCCTCGCGTGTAAATTCGCTTTCGAATTGCTGGTACTTTTTCCGTACCTCACGAAAGTAATCGTCGATCGCGGTAAGTTTCTTCAGATCCAGACCTGTATCATAAGGGCTCCCTTTAAGGGCGGCCACTTGCGCTTCGGTCGATGGATGCGAAGTGCCTCCAGCAAAGGCGGATATAGATGTATCGATTCTATCCGCACCCGCCTCTATGGCCTTTAGTTGACACAAGGGAGCTAGGCCAGAAGTCGAGTGACTATGAATAGCGAGATCTAGAGGCACGGCCTCTTTTATCGCCTTTACTAATTCGTATGTTCCATAAGGGGTCAGGAGTCCCGCCATATCTTTTATGACGATAGAGTCTGCACCCATGTCTTGCAACTGCTTCGCTTGTTGAACATAAAGCTCGGAATTATGCACCGGACTAGTCGTATAGCAGATTGTTCCTTGGGCGTGTTTTCCCGCATCCTTTACAGCTCTCATCGCCGTTTCAATGTTACGCAAGTCATTCAAAGCGTCGAAGACACGAAACACGTCGATACCATTGTCCGCTGATTCCTGCACGAAGGCCGCAACAACATCATCGGCGTAGTGGCGATAACCGAGTAAGTTCTGTCCTCTAAGCAACATCTGCAATCGCGTATTCGGAAGTGCTGCTCGCAGCTTCTGCAATCGCTCCCAGGGGTCTTCTTTTAGAAACCGTATGCAGGCATCAAACGTCGCGCCTCCCCAAACTTCGAGTGACCAATAGCCGATCTCATCCAGTTGCTGACAGATAGGTAACATGTCCTCAGTGCGCATGCGTGTAGCGATCAATGATTGATGCGCGTCGCGCAAAATGACATCGGTGACTTGAATGGGTCTAGGCTTGGTCATACTTATTTCTCCTGCCAATAATCTTTTGTTACCAGCCCGAGTAGGCAGCAACTGCAGCTGCTAGCGCCAAAGCGACTTCGCTAGGATGTCGCTTATCGGAATAGTTAAGTAATTCGGGATGCTCCACTACGAAGCTAGTATCAAACTGAGGCTGCTGAAAATCTTTATGTGAAAGTATCTGTTTATAGTACGCGGCCGTGGTTTTAATACCATGCAGGCGCATGTCGTCGATCGCCCTGCCTGCCCGCGCAGTGACTTCCTCCCACGTGAGAGCCCAGACTATGAGCTTGAGGCACATCGAGTCATAGTAAGGTGGAATCTCATAGCCGGTATATATGGCCGTATCAACACGGACACCCGGGCCGCCGGGTGCGTAGTAGTGAGTAATTCGGCCGAACGAAGGAAGAAAGTCGTTCTTCGGATCTTCGGCATTAATCCGCATTTGTATAGCGTAGCCGCGATAGCTTATGTCTTCCTGTCGATAACTGAGCTCCTGACCTTCGGCGACGCGTATCTGCTCGCGCACAATATCGACGCCGGTTATCTGTTCGGTAATCGTATGTTCTACCTGAATCCTGGTATTCATCTCCATGAAATAGATGTCTTCACCACTGAGGAGAAATTCCACCGTACCTGCACTCGTGTAGCCAACCGAACTCGCCGCAGTCACGGCTAACTGCCCTAAATATTGTCGCTGCTCTTCAGATATCTGTGGACTAGGAGCAATCTCGATAAGCTTTTGATTGCGACGCTGAATAGAGCAATCACGCTCATACAAGTGAACCACATTCCCATGGGAATCCCCCAGCACCTGAACCTCTATATGCTTCGGGTTAATAATGCATTTCTCGAGAAACACCTCGGCGGAACCAAAAGCCTTAGTCGCCTCAGAGATCACTCGTGGATATTGGCTCTTCAGCTCTTCCTCGCTGTCGCAGCGTCGAATGCCGCGTCCACCGCCGCCGGAAGTCGCCTTGATCATTACCGGATAACCGACGCGTGCCGCCTCCACTAGGGCCTCATCGACATCCGCGAGATTACCGTCAGTACCTGGGGTTACCGGCACACCTGCCGCCGTCATTGCTTTACGCGCCCCAGTCTTATCTCCCATGCGCTGAATAACTGTGCTAGAAGGACCTACATAGGCGATGCCTTTCTCCTCACACAGCCGTGCTAATTCTGGGTTCTCAGAGAGGAATCCATAGCCAGGATGGAGAGCATCACAGCCAGTTTCCACGGCAAGGTTCACTATTCGCGCGGGATGCAGATAGCCTGCCAGAGGATCCTCACCAAGTGAATAGGCCTCATCGGCACGCTTGACGAACAAGCCATAGCGGTCTGGCTCGGTGTAGATGGCCACCGAGCGTATTCCCATTTCGGCGCATGCCCGGACGATGCGCAGGGCAATTTCGCCGCGATTGGCGATTAGTAGTTTCTTGATTTGCCGCTTGCTCATGTCTTTCAGGTCCGTGAGTTTTACGCTTCGTGTTGTCTACACCAAATCTTGGCAGCGTGCTGCATTTAGGCTTTGGGTGGGGTCAAGATTCTACCTAAAATCAGCCAGTTAGGCGACAGGCGAGGCTATATTAAAGCGATATCCATTCTGATTGTTCTTTCCTAGCGCTAGCTACGCAATCATGTCAATAGCAGCGCAATGTACCTAACAGGATAGAAGACATCAGTGTAGGGCGTGGAAGTTATTCCGAAGAAACATATCTACTCTATTAGACAGTCACAGTCACAGACATGGACAAAAGCATCTAGCCTTGGAGCAAACCTAGGCAACTACGAAAACCACTCGCTAGGTGAGAGTCGAATTCGCAAAAGGCAGCCTAGCACTAGATATCGAGCAACCTTCACGCGCGATAAGTTAGAGCTAGCTTAGTTCTCAGAACTAGTACGAACACCAAGAACGCCATGGACTACACAGGGACAACTGGGCTCGCTATCGACTCGCTTTTTTATCCATCTCTTCGCGACGAGCACCGGCTAGAATAGCTGGTAGCGAATAGTTGCCCTCATGACAGGCATACTCATACATCTGCTCACCCAGAGTTGCCATCGGCATCTCAGCTGTCCACGGCTGCGAGTAGAGTTCTGGATCATCGATGGTAAATGAATAGTGAATTCTGTCATCTGCAATTCGCGTGAACCGCTCTGTCAGCGCGACATTCTCGGAAATTAGATACTCCTTAATTTGCCAGGGATTAAAATCCCTTGTGACAACAACCAAGGTATCGTCCTCATAGTAGCCGATAGAATCTCCCAACCATTGCTCGAAGGGCAGATCACGAAAGTCTTGATCGATTCGAACTACACGTACATTGTGAACTATTTCGGCTAACAACATGACATGCGTAGGCGACTGCACGATCTGCATATTATTGTTATAGAAGCTGCTCACGAAAGGCATCGTCGATGCATAGCTGACCAAGCAACGATCTGCTAGTCCTCTTCCTTCAGGACCATCACTTCTATCCCTTCCCATTAACAGACTATCGCGCTGGACTTGGCGAATCTCTTGCCCACCTTCTTTCCATGGTATTTGCCCATCCGCTGGGTCAACGATTAAGGAAGTCCGATACATGCCGTTCATAATCGCCAATGCGTTGCCGGGGGCAAACCAAAAATCGTTATAGGCACCCACTGCACCACCGGTGGGGCCCTCGGCGCCCGTCTCTGCGAGAAACTTATTGTACTCTTCGGTAGAAATCATCTTCGCCAGCATCGTCTCTTCGTCTATTTCAAGCACACCCTCATAGATATCAGGCCTTTGCAGAGAAGTTCTAGTTTCATAGGTCCAAATACCTTGCACATCTGGCACGCCGAACGCCGTTTTAGGCGGCTCATAAGTTTCTGCGGCAATAGTGAAGGCCATACCGAATGACATAACTAGTGACATAACTAGTGTGGCAAAAAGGTTAAGGATTCTTTTCATATAGGTTTCTCACTTATTGTAATTTTATTTACTGTTCTGCAAGTTTCATAAATTGTAGATTGATGAGCAGTTTACAGATCATCAATCTGCACAGGTCTATTTAATTGAGCTAGGGAACTCCGTCTAAATTCCTCGCTCAATACGCCTCGGTTCAGTGTAGGGTATAACGAGACTAGGAGTAGATAAAGCCCAACAACACCTCCAATAACCGCTTATGCGGGCATAGCAACCAGAACGCCTCCCGCCCTACTCGGCAATATGCTGTCCCGCCACAAAATGAATGTAAAAGCACGCCTATCAGCTGCGCTGGACAACTGCGCTCAACCTAGATAGTTTTAGGCAATCCTCAAAGCAGCACATCGCCAACTAATAAGCTTAATCGGAGATCAGCATGACCCAGCGTCGAGAATTTCTTAAATTTCTAGCAGCCAGCCCACTACTGACAAATTATTCTGCCTTCGCCCAAGAGGTGGAACAAACGCTGGGCCAGCGACTTACAGACCCTTCGGAAGTTATCAACGTTTTCGAGATGGAGGCTATCGCGAGAGAGAGGATCCCTCCAGCACACTTAGGCTATCTAACCACAGGTGTAGACAGCGACCTTACCTTGCGAGCGAACCGCGCAGGCTTCTCTCGATTTCAAATCAAACCTCGCAGGCTAGTTGATGTCAGCCAAACTGATACCACGGTTAACGTTCTTGGCAGCGAGGCCAGCTCCCCTATTTTTCTCTGCCCGGTAGGCAGCCAAGGTGCATACCACGCAGACGCGGAACTCGGCACGGCCAGAGCCGCCGCAGCGAAAGGCCATCATATGGTTTTGTCCACGCAATCGTCGACATCTGTAGAGGCAGTTGCCGAGGCCAGAGGCGCGCCCATTTGGCATCAGCTCTACCCCACTGATCGCTGGGAATACACAGTTGCCATGTTACAGCGAGCCGAGGCGGCGGGCTGCACATCAGTCTGCCTGACTATCGACCTGCCGGGTGGCCGCAACACCGAGACTAGTGCGGTGCTCGCCCGCGAGGATACGCGTGTTTGTGCCTCCTGCCACACCGGACAAGGCAAGCCAATGTTCGAGGGCTTGGATATGCGCGGTGTTGGACTGTTTGACTCAGCCATGACCTGGGGCGTTATTTCCCGCATGAAGGAAGTGACGGATATGAACATCGTCATCAAGGGCGTCGAAGTTGCTGCTGACGCCGCATTGGCAGTGCAATTTGGCGCAGATGCAATTTGGGTATCTAATCACGGCGGTCGCGCTACTGAAACTGGCCGGGGCACCATTGAATGCCTGCCGGAGATTGTAGCTGCCGTGAATGGACGAATACCTATTATTGTCGACGGCGGGTTTCGTCGAGGTACAGACATCTATAAGGCATTAGCAATGGGCGCTTCGGCGGTTGGCATAGGCAGACCTTATTGCTTCGGCCTAGGCGCGTTTGGTCAAGCTGGCGTTGAGCGAGTACTGGACTTACTAAATAGGGAACTGCTAATCACCATGCGTGGTAGCGGCACGCCGACTATCGAGTCAATCGGTCCTGACTATGTACAGGATGCCGGTTACAGAGTACCTCGCGGCAAACTGGGCATGGAGTTACTTTAGAAATCTGCAGCCTAAGTTACTTGCGCAGATTGCAGATTTGAAGACCTACTGAGCGTGTCTTATTCTTTAGGACACGCTCATTCAATCTACGCCAGCATTTCTTCTAGAACAAATTAATAGTTCCACTGGGTACGCAGAGCGCCTCCAGCGCGCGAGCACCACTGACCCCGCGATGTGCTTTTGGGGACTTCAAGCCGAATATCCAGAACAGCGTCCAGCGTCGCCCCATTTCGAGTCAATGCACTGTTTTAACGCACCAATGTAGAGCGATTCCGTCGAAGAACGCCCCTGGATGGCTCAAAAAGGCACAGATTCCGAGGCCCCTCAGTATTGGCACAGCTCTTGCTAAATATCCTGTAGCGGGTGGCATTGATCACCCCTCACACATTCAACAAAGGGATAATACAAGACATGAACTCACGAATTCTCTCACTCGCTGCGGCGGGAATTTTGCTTTCAGCTGGAACTGTGCAAGCAGATGAATGGTCGGCTAACTTCGGCGCCTCTAACAACTACATCTGGCGCGGTCTTACTCAGTCGGTAAACGAAGCCGCTATCTCCGGCGGAATTGACTATGCGTCTGACAGCGGGTTCTACATAGGTACTTGGGCCTCAAACGTGAGCTATGCAGCTGACGATGTCTATTCCTATGAGAACGATATCTATGGAGGCTTCTCCGGCGAAGCGGGCGGAATCAGCTACGATATTGGCTACCTCTACTACAACTATGACGCTGAGGCCGAGTTCGACTTCGGCGAACTCTATGGCTCGATCGGTATTGGTGCATTTACTTTTGGACTGAACGTGCTAGCTAATACTGAAGCTGATGAAGGCCCAGGCCAGGATTTCGGTTTCGGCGAAGCGACTTATCTGTATGCTGACTACGGTACTACAATCGGTAACGGTGTCGACCTAGGCTTCCATATTGGTCATCACCAAGGTGATTTCTCTGAGGCCTTCAATGGCGTACCAGGCGACTACACGGACTACAACGTATCTATTGGTAAAGATGGCTTCAGCTTCATGATCACTTCCACTGACCTAGATGATGCCGGCCCTGATGCTCTAGACAACGACGACATTAAATTCGTAGTTGGCTACAGCTTGGATATAGAGCTATAGCATTTAGAATAACTCGCACCCACAGGTGAGAAAATTCTAGAAAAACGCAAGGAGCGGAAAGACTAAAGTAGTCTCTGCGCTCCTTTTTTTGCGCCAAGATCAGTGGCGGCGCTGCCTTGAAAAAACACAGAGCAAAAAAAAGCCGGTGCTCAAAGAGAACACCGGCCCAATAAAGGTTAGTACTAAGGCTGCTGCTTACATCAAGTCAAAGCGATCGAGCATCATGACCTTAGTCCATGCACTTACGAAATCCTGCACGAACTGCTCCTTAGAGTCTTCCGAGGCATAAAATTCCGCTATCGCTCGGAGTTCTGAATTGGAGCCGAAGATGAGATCGGCAGGTGTCGCCGTCCATTTCAATTCATTCGTTGCTCTATCACGTCCCTCAAAGATACCTTCTTCAGTAGCGGATCTGCTCCACACTACATTGAGGTCGATCAGATTGACGAAGAAGTCATTACTCAATGTACCCGGCTGGTCGGTGAAAACACCGTGCTTCGATTGTCCGGTATTCGCATCGAGAGCTCGCATGCCACCGACTAAAGCAGCCATCTCCGGCACAGTCAGATTGAGCAATGCAGCCTTCTCTATAAGCATTTCCGCCGGTGAGCGCGAGTTGCCTAAGGCGAAGTAGTTGCGGAAGCCATCAGCTGTCGGCTCAAGTATCGCGAATGAGTCAACTTCGGTATTTTCCTGCGTGGCATCGCCGCGGCCAGCGTCAAATGCCACTTCCACATTATGACCACCGCGCTCTGCCGCCTGTTCGATCGCCGCATTGCCCGCAAGAACCATCAAGTCAGCAAGTGATACCTGCTTACGTGAGTTTCTCTCATTGAACTCGCTTTGAATTGCGCTTAGCACGTCAACAACTCGCGCAAGTTCCTGCGGATCATTAGCCGACCAACTCTTCTGCGGCGCTAATCGAACACGCGCTCCGTTAGCTCCACCGCGCATATCCGTATCGCGATAGGTAGATGCTGAAGCCCAGGCAGCTCGAACTAGCTGTGACGTGCTTAAACCAGAATCTAAGATTTCGCGTTTCAGTGTATTCACGTCACGGTTGTTAACAAGACTATGTTCGACCACAGGAATCGGATCCTGCCAGATGAACTCTTGGCTTGGTGCCATGTCGCCCAAATAGCGGGAGTTTGGCCCCATGTCTCGGTGTGTAAGCTTGAACCAGGCTCGCGCAAACGCATCCTCGAACTGCTCTGGGTTTTCTAACCACCGCGTAGTGATTACGCGATACGCCGGATCAACTTTGAGAGCCAAGTCACTTGTGAACATCATCGGGGCATGGCGCTTCGATGGGTCGTGCGCATCTGGGACTAGGCTTGAGGCTGCCCCTTCAGCTGGCTCCCATTGAGTCGCACCTGCGGGACTGCGAGTCTGCACCCATTCATATCCATACAGGTTTTGTAAGTAGTTATGAGTCCAAGCAGTCGGATCGATAGTCCAGGCTCCTTCCAATCCACTGGTAATTGTATCGCCGGCATTGCCAGTTCCGTAGCTGTTCTTCCAGCCCAGACCCTGCTGTTCAATACTCGCGGCCTCGGGCTCAACATCTACATACTCCTCAGGAGGCGCAGCACCGTGTGCTTTGCCGAAGGTGTGTCCACCAGCGATAAGTGCAACTGTCTCTTCATCGTTCATCGCCATGCGACCAAACGTTTCGCGAATCGCATCGGCTGAAGCCTGCGGATCTGAATTTCCACCAGGACCTTGTGGATTTACGTAGATTAGACCCATTTGTACCGCGGCCAATGCGCCTTCGAGTTCTCCCCGATCATTGCGACGATCTGCTGCGAGCCATTCACCCTCAGGACCCCAGTTCACTTCCTCAGGCTCCCAAGCATCAACTCGTCCGCCAGCGAATCCCAGAGTTTCGAAGCCCATGGAATCCATAGCTACTGTGCCCGCGAGGATCATGAGATCAGCCCAAGAGATATTCCGGCCATACTTCTGCTTAATAGGGAGCAGTAGTAGTCGCGCCTTATCGAGGTTGGCATTGTCGGGCCAGCTATTCAACGGAGCGAAACGCTGCATGCCGCCATCGGCTCCGCCGCGACCATCGATAGATCGATAGGTGCCAGCGCTATGCCACGCCATACGGATGAAGAACGGCCCATAGTGACCGAAGTCGGCCGGCCACCAGTCTTGCGACGTGGTCATCAACTGTTCTAGGTCGGCTGTTACCGCCTGCAAATCCAGGCTTGCGAACGCCTCTGCGTAGTTGAATTCGCCTCGATGCGGGTCAGAGGCCAGGGAATTCTGGCGAAGCGGCTCGAGACTGAGCCGATTGGGCCACCAATAATCATTGTTTGCCACTTGCGCTTGATCTTGGGCGCTGGCCAAATTAACTGGCGCAAGCGCAAATAGCCCGACAAACGCGAGCGATATTCTAGATTGGGTTTTCTTAAGCATTGGAACTTCCTCCGTCACTGCTCGTTAAAATCAATTGAGTAAAGCGTACGAGGGCTAAGTTACAGATTTGTAATCAATCGGTATAACGACATATTTCGATAGATGTCATCGTTAATTACGATTAGAGGTAGGAAGTCAAATTGGCGGCCTAAGCCTCAAGGCCTTTCTGTAGGGGAGTTTTTGGGGCCCCAAGGGGCCATCTAGAAACGCACGGTGAATGAATCCACCGCACGCTCAGCAAAGGAGGTTAATTTCCGCTCTGATCAACGTACTTCCAATCGGCCGCACCGAAGAACATCTCATCCCAGCTTTGTAAACCCCATGGGACAGAACGGCTAGCATCAGGGTTCATCTTATTCTGCTGTGAGTTGTCGAATGCGCCAGTTGCGGTAATAACCGTCCCTGCTGGCACGGACTTTGGCTCTGAATAGGTATAGGCGAGCTGCCAGTTGTAATTATAGTTCGCGATATTGATTAACTCTTCGCTAGTACCATCGGGATACTCAGCGTAGAAGCGCATGCGCTTACCTCGAAAATGCATATGCGGCGTGAAGGCAAACAGTTTTGCGTCTTTCTCGATAGTGAACGACTGAGTCATCTCATAATCTGGATCCAGCGGGGGAATATTTACCCATGTAGGCGTGAAATGGCAGGCGCATTGCCCGGACATCCTTTCCTCAGGCACGAAGCCCTTTGGATAGAACCAAAGACCAATACGACTCGCATCGACTGATTCCTTTCCTGTGGTTGTATAGTGCATCTGCATGGCGATTCTAGTGCCAGCCTTCAGCAGGCCACCAGTATTCGGCGGCTCCATGCGTGGCGCCTGCCCAGGGATATACGGCGCTATATCGGGTCTGTCTGGCTCACCACCCAAGAGTGAGCCACCGCGAGTTTGACCAGGCGCTATCAAACTATGCAGAGTATGGTGCAACACGGTGTGATCGCCAGGAATGTACTGACTCGCTCGCACCCACCGGTCTTCCTCGAGATCCAATTCGACCATAACATTGTAGTAATCCAGAACCCCAGTCGCTGGAATACTCTGCTCAGGAATCTCTACAATGTAATCTGGCTCACCGAAAGCCCACTCGGTTTCAGGCCAAACTAGCTCGGTCAACGGATCTGTGATTCCATCTTTAGGAGACCCCGCCTCAATCCAGTGAACGATTTTTTGCGCGTCTTCATCTGCCAGCACCATATCGTTAATGAAGTCGCCTATATGGGAATCTATCTGCCCCGGAGGCATACGCTTGGTCATTAATACCTCGCGTATCATCTGCGACCAGCCCATTACCATGGTGTGGCTGTCGAGTGCGAAAGGAGCTATACCACCCTCTCGATGGCAGGCAGCGCAGTTCTGGGCAATGATAGGGCCAATCTCTTTCTCGTAGGAAGGCACCTGCTGCAGATGAGCAGTCTTGATCGGATAACTTACTGGCGTGCCAGTGCTCGCAATCTGAGTAGTCTGCAAGTCCCTTTCTGCAACAATGTCAGTCAATGCCGCCGTTAGTTGCGCGCCTAAAGGCCCACGAAAAACAAGCGAAAAGGACTTCGGGTTATAAACTAGAACCTCACCGATCTTATCAATTCCGAGCGCCTGGGATATCAGCCGCGCATCATCCATCAACACTGGCACATCGATATTCAGTGCCACCATCTCCGCCTTCACCGCATCGCGGTCCTTCAGCCCTAGCGGATTTATCATGAAGAACTCAATGCCTTGTGTGTCAAATCTGGAATTAAGCGCATCGAAGTCAGTAAGCACACTCTGTGCAGCAGTATCGCCAGTGGCCTGCACTAGTAAGACAATTGCCTTATTATCGTCATACCAGCTCATTTGATGAAAATAACCATTTTGATCCAGCAAGGAGAAATCCCCTACCCGATCAGCCGCCAGACCCAGCGTCGGTAATAGTGCAAGGGCTAGTAGCGATTGTTGTAGCAGAACTCTTAGATTCAACGTCTTTACTCCAATAAATAAGCATGTTTTATTCTCTGGAAGGCATTATTCCTAATACTCGAGCAATGTACAAAAGGATTCAGTCTCCGAATTAGCTATATTTTTGACTTGAGCCCTATTATTCTCAGTCAATTCCTAGTCCACAAGCAAAAATAATAAGGGCCTGCTATGACCGAGCACATCGAAAGCGGCACTGAAACAGCTAAAATTCCTCCCGTGCCACCGCTGGACAATCCCTATGCAAGCCCTAGTGCTCGAAAATACGCATTGGCAGTCCTGACTCTCGTCTACACCTTCAATTTCATCGACAGACAGTTACTCTCCATCTTGCAAGAATCGATCAAAGTCGACCTCTCCTTATCCGATAGCCAGCTTGGCCTACTAACAGGCTTCGCATTTGCGATGTTCTATGTCACAGCTGGAATTCCAATCGCACGATTCGCAGATCGCAGCAATCGAAGGAATATTGTTGCCGTATCTGTTGGCTTATGGAGCGCAATGACGGCGCTAAGTGGCTTAGTGCAGAACTATGGGCAACTACTTGCAGCTAGAGTCGGTGTTGGCGTAGGCGAGGCTGGCGGTAGCCCTCCATCCCATTCTATTGTTTCAGATATTTTCCCACCTGAAAAACGGGCGAGCGCGCTCGCGTTCTATTCCACCGGTGTAAACCTTGGCATCTTGTTCGGTTTTCTTTTCGGCGGCTGGCTCAACGAGTTTTTTGGATGGCGAGTTGCATTCATGGTCGTTGGTATTCCAGGTGTATTACTCGCGATCCTTGTACGAACAACTGTTCGCGAGCCTATTAGAGGATTAATGGAGAATAGAACTGCGCCTGCGGCTCAGGTACCCTTTAAAGAAGTTGTATCTTTGTTATGGAAACGCAAAACGTTTCGGCACATGGCATTTGCCTGCGGACTTAATGCCTTCGCCGGATACGGTACTGTGAACTGGATCGCCTCCTTCTTTATTCGCAGTCATGAAATGAGTACCGGAGAATTGGGAACTTGGCTTGCACTATCAACGGGATTGTTTGGTGCTATCGGTGTGCTGCTTGGCGGCATGCTCGGCGACAAACTTGGCAAGAAAGACAAGCGCTGGTATCAATGGATACCCGGCATAGCAACATTGCTTTGCGTTCCGGCAATGCTCGTAGCCTTTCTCACAGATAATACCTATGTTGCCCTCATGCTTATATTTATTCCAGGCACACTTCAAAATGTGTACCTAGGAAATTCCATAGCAACTACCCATGCACTCGTGGGGCTGCGCTGGCGTGCAACTGCCTCCGCCATTTTGTTCCTAGTCATCAACATTATCGGCTTAGGCCTAGGCCCATTCGGAATCGGCTATTTGAGTGACATGCTCGCGCCTTCAATGGGCGTTGAATCTCTACGCTATGCGATGCTGATTCTTCTGCCTACTGTGAATGTTTGGTCGGCCATTCACTTCTATCTCGCATCGCGAACCTTGCGGGAAGATCTGAAAATGGCGCCTGAATAGAAATTCACTATCTACGAAACTTTTGGAGTTAATAAATGCTACACCCGCAAACTACTGGGCTAATTCGCAGAAGCCTTTTGCTATCCTTTGTTCTTGCAGGCATAGCATCATGCTAAGATAACGAACCCACCTCAGTCGAGACGCAAGTTGGAGGCACTGGCTCCAACCCATCGGCTGCCTATATCCATGAATCTAGCTTAGTCTTAGATGCGCATGCCGATATCGTAATTCCTTCAACATCGAGGGCTTATATGAGCGCCGACGGAACATCGAAGGTAGACCCCGCGAAGATGCGTGCGGGTGGAGTCGACGCCGTGGTCATGTCAGTGGCTGTTGGCCCTGGCCCCAGAACGATGGAAGGCGATGCGGCTGCTAGAGCCGAGGCCGATGAAAAAATAGCCGCTGTACACACATTAGTAGAAGAAAGTCAGGGCCAGGTTGTTATCGCGACCACCTCGAGTGAAATCGTCGCCGCTCACGAGGCGGGAAAATCTGCACTTATTCTAGGATTTCAGAATGCTCGCTCTCTGCAGGGAAATGTTTCTGCAATCGATGAATTCTATGCTGAAGGTGTTCGAATATTTGGTCTCAACCACCTCGGGCACAATGCTTTTTCTGATTCCTCACGACCAGAGTTTAGCGGTGAAACAGGCGCCTTTGAGGTTACTGAAGAACACGGCGGATTATCCACTTTGGGCGTAGCTGCAGTTGAAAGAATCAATGCCCTCGGCGCACTGGTAGATGTTTCACAGTTATCCAAAGCGGCAACTCTGCAAGTACTGGCATTAACAAACTCTCCAATAATTGCGAGTCACTCAAATGCGAAAACTGTTTCAGATGTAACTCGCAATCTTAGCGATGAAGAAATTGATCGCATCGGTGAGAATGGAGGGGTAATTCACGTTGCTGCGTTTAAGGGTTATCTTATCAATATCTCTGAGCCCGAATTTATAGAAAAACTAGTAGCCTTGCGGGTAGCGGCGGGAATATCTATAGAATACAACTACCCTTTCGAACTCTATTGGGAGATTGATGATCTCGCTGAAAGGTCTGCATTCACTACCGCGGTTAGCGAACTTCTCGGGCCGGCTTCCACAGACAATATGATCGAGCACATTGATTACATCGTTGATCGCATTGGCATCGATCATGTAGGCATAGGCAATGACTTCAATCATGGCAGTGGCATAGATGACTACAATGACGCCAGCGAAGCGATGAACCTTACCGAAGGCTTACTAGAGAGCGGCTATTCCGAGGCGGACATCAACAAAATCTGGAGCGGGAATTTTCTACGCATTCTGAATGCCGCTGCTGCGAATTAGAACCAAGCTACCGCGTCCGCTCTAGGCATGGACTTGGACGCAGTTAGCTTTTATTCTTGCTAGCAACGTCATTATTTTAATAAAAAAGGAGGATCAGTCAATGAAGAACCTAATTACAGCGCTAGTTGTAGCTTTTGGATCACTCACAGCTTACGCCGACACAAGCACCCTATTCATAGGAAACAGCTTCACTTACGCCTATGGCTCAGCGGCGAAATTCTATCGAGCAGATTCGGTAACTGATCTGAACAACGAAGGTATAGGCGGAGTCCCCGCGCTTTTTAAATCTTTTACCGATCAGGCAGGCTTAGACTACGATGTGTATCTCGAGACTAGGGGTGGCAGTGGTCTGGATTTTCATCTGGAGAATAAGTTAGGCGTCATAGGTCGACGTCCCTGGGATAAAGTTGTCATGCACGGCTTCAGCACGCTAGACAGCAGCAATCCCAACGATCCAGCCGTACTCATCGACACCACGGCTCAGATGTCGAACTTCCTTCAAGGTCTGAACCCTGATGTTGAAGTGTATCTCACTGCGACCTGGTCACGTGCAGATCTTGTGTATCGAACTGAGAGTCCTTGGAATGGAATGCCTATAGCGCAGATGGCGATAGACGTGCGCGCCGGATACGATGCCGCCGCTGCAGGCTCAGCTGCTGTAGAAGCTGTAAACGGTGTTGGACAGGCTTGGACACGAGCCATGGAAAGCGGCATTGCGGACCCTAATCCCTATGATGGAATCGACACAGACCTGATGGACCTTTGGACTTGGGATCGCTATCATGCGAGCGACTATGGCTACTATCTCGAGGCGCTTGTCGTCTTCGGCAACCTCACCGGTCTAGACCCACGCTCGCTAGGAGAGAACGAATGTTCCGGCTTTGAGCTAGGCATGTCTCGCGCTCAAGTGAAGGGTCTTCAGCAAGCCGCCTATGATCAACTCGCTAGCGAAGAACGCGTAATAGCGGCACCTCTCATCCTGCCAAGACCTGTTCAGCCTGAGCGCTGCGTTGCAGCACGATAGCAGCGATTCAATAAATAAAGGGAAAAGAAGAAAAGGGCTAGAGTTGCCTTTCTTCATATTAGTGAAATGAAAAACTACGGAGAACCACTTTGCTTTCGAAATCAAGAATGATAACTGCGGCGCTAATAGCCTTAACCACTTCTACTACCCTCATGGCGCAGCAAGAGACGCGACCCAATATCGTACTCATACTCGCCGACGATCTTGGCTTCACGGATATCTCCCCGTTTGGCAGCGAAATCAATACGCCCAATATTGCCGAACTCGCAGCGTCAGGAGTCTCGTTTACCAATTACCATACGGCGGGAAGCTGTGCACCGGCGCGAGCCATGCTGCTAACTGGCGTCGATAGTCATCGCAATGGTGTGCCAAATATCCCAGAGGCGCTACCACCTGAACAGCAGCAGCATGAAAACTATCAAGGCGTGCTAAATGACAAAGTCGTAACGCTGTCTACAATTCTTCAGGACGCGGGCTATCACACTTACATGACTGGCAAATGGCACTTAGGCCATACGCCTGAACTGCTACCCTCTTCGAGAGGCTTCGATCGCACCATTGCCATGGCAGATACTGGCGCGGACAATTGGGACCAGCGTCCCTACTTGCCAATCTATGAACAAGCCAATTGGTATGCCGACGGTGAACGACACACACTCCCTGATGATTTCTATTCATCTAAGTATTTCATCGACAAAACAATCGAGTTCATCGCAGAGAATGAAGCGGATGACGAACCTTTCTTTGCCTACGTGCCTTTCCAAGCCGTGCACATGCCTGTGCAAGCTCCCAAAGAGTTTTCCGATAAGTATGCCGGCATATATGACGAAGGCTGGGTCGTAATGAGAGAAAAAAGACGCCTTGCTGCCGAGGCTGCCGGTGTTGTTCCTCGCAACACCGAGGCGGTAGTTACCCCAGGAACATTAGAGTGGGATAGCCTAACTGAAGAACAAAAAACTCATCATGCTCGACGTATGGAGGTCTATGCGGGAATGGTGGATGCGATGGACATGCATATTGGCCGACTAATGGACTACCTAAAAGAAATCGGAGAATTTGAGAACACTCTATTCATTTTCACTTCGGACAACGGCGCTGAAGGTTCCAACCTAATCGGGGTAAATGGAGAAGCAGCTCTGGGAATGGGGAATTGGTTTGATAGAGTGGGTTACAACTCTGACCTAGAAACATTAGGCGAGGCGAATTCTTTTAATGCGATAGGACCTAACAACGCGACAATAGCTGCCTCCCCTCTTGCCTATTATAAATTCTACGCCAGCGAGGGCGGTTTGCGCGTACCTCTGGTGATGTCTGGCCCTGGCATTAGCAAACAAAATGTAAAGACCGACGAGTTTGTATTCGTCACCGACCTTACACCTACCATTCTTAGTTTAGTAGATACTGAGAAACATGACGGCAACTGGAAAGGTGATCCAATCGAAGAAATTATCGGCACTGATTTCTCTAAATTTCTACAAGGCAGCGAGGCTGAAATTCACAGCGAGTCTGAAGCCATTGGCTACGAGCTTGGCGGTAACCGCGCACTGTTCAAGGGGGACTATAAGTTGGTCTTCAATCGCAGCGCCGTTAATGACCAGAATTGGCATCTGTTTAATATCAAGACAGATCCTGGAGAAGCACGCGATCTAGCGCAGATCGAGTCCGAGCGCTATGCAGAAATGCTTGCCGACTACGAGGCGTATGAGAGCAGCAACAATGTGCTGCCCATGCCCCAGGGCTACATTCAGATGAGAGAAATCTTCCGCGGCGTTCAATTGAACTAAGCGACCATCTGGTTTTCTCACTTAGACATTTTTATCAAGCCGGCTGGGGCGAGGCGCTAACGCGCTGACCCTTCGCCCGCATGTAGAACGCAGTGAGTACAATAATATTCAACAGACCCATCGCGGAAGCGAATGCGAAAGACAGCTTGTAGTCGCCACTCATATCGTAAAACAAGCCACCGAAGAATCCACCCAATCCCATGCCGGTCCATCCGAAGAACGAAGTCACACTCATGGCTCTAGCCGAGAAGCGCGCCGACACCATCATCCTAACGCACACCAAAATGCTAGACATCACACCTGAGTAAGTAAAACCGAAGATCACGGCAAGCAGGTACAGACTCCAAGCTTGATCCATATAAGGAAACCAGAATACCGAGACAGTCTGTCCAATCGACATAATAATATAAGTCGGCAAAGCTCCAATCACATCACCTAGTTTCCCCCCCACAATACGACCTACACCCCCAGCTAACATCAGCACGAGAAAGACGCTAGTCGCGAACTGCAAGGAGTAAGCCGCATCGGTGAGCATTGGTATAAGGTGGACAATCGGCACAGCCATACAATTACAACAAAACATAACGGCTAGACACATCCACATCACAACTTCTTTCTCAGAGAGAGGAAAATGCCGCACTTCAGTTTCCGGTGATACCCGCGCTTTCTGACGCCTAGGAGATTCACGCACGAGAAATCCAATCGGCAATGCTATCACTAAGTAGGAAATCGCCATCGCCTGGTAGGCCCACTGCCAACCATTAGCGGTTATCGCCATCCCAGCGAGATAGGGCACGACACCCTGCCCGATTGCACCACCGGATGCAGTAAGGCCCAAAGCAAGACCTGGATTGTGGCGAAACCAGAAGCCGACGTTGGCAAACAATGGCGTAGACGCCATAGCATTGCCGAACGCGCCAAACAGAAAATAGAACGCATAGAACTGAAAGATATTGGTCTGTGCACTCAACAGAAACAGACAAAGAGACATTGTTATGGCGGCGACAACGCCGAACCAGCGCGAGCCATATTTGTCCGCCACAAATCCCCAGAGAATCCCGAACAGCGCGGAGGAGAATGCGATTGCCGTGTAGCCTAGGGAGGTCTCTGCCCTGCCCCAACCAAATTCTGCTGACAGAGGTTTTAAGAAAACCGATATGGCGCCGAGAGCGCCGAATGAAAGCCCGCTCAAAATGAACACAACGAACACCATCAACCAGCCATAAGCGGGATCGCGTTCAGTAGAATTTGTTTCTGAGTTCATACCGTTGCCAGATGAGGACATTGAATGAGGTTCGAGTGCGCCTTGGTCGTGGCAGAACCTGAAAACGAAAGTTGCAGTGACAGTACGAACATTACAATTCAATGTCTACAAAATTGTAATGAATCATTGATTCAATATTCTAGGAGGGGATAGCTCGTGCTGAATTGCATCTACAAAATTCTGACCAGTTAACTATTCTTCGGTATATTTAACTTCCAGTCGTTTCAGGATTAAGACCGAAATCGCAATCGTAACCGCACTCAACCCAAACATGCCGACGATCGACACCCACAATGGCGGCGGCGCTGCGATCACAGCAAGCGGCCCCTGATCCATAGGAATCGGTAAAAGGCCCTGAATATAATAGATGATACTAAAGACCTTCAGCGCAGGCGGCAGGATGAAGTGGAGCATCTCCCAGCCCGCCACTACTATGATAGGTATCAACGGATTCTTAAACAACAAACCTGTTGCCATGAAGACGGCGCCATAACCCATCGACCCAAGAACGACGATACCTAGATACAAGCCTAACTGCTGAGCAACAATTCCATTGCTTAAGTCAGTTATGAATTGCTCAACTCCAAAGGGAACATACAGGAGCAAGAAACTTATCAATGTGCAAAGCCCGAATAGGATAATGGCAGCACAAAGCCCTGCTAGATACTTTCCGACGACCAGCACTTCTCTGCGCACTGGCGTAAGCATATAGTAGTGAATACTTCTGTCGAGCATCTCTCCTCTAAACAACGAAGTAAAAATCGATGCATTTCCTAAAAATAATACCGTGGCTATAATTAGTGCGGAGAAAATATAGCCGAATATTCGTCGAGCATTCTCAATGGTAGAAAAAGCCGCTGATCCATCCCGAGATTCATCGAACGCCGCAACAACCATCAATATTATCGGCATACAGATAAGCGCGTAGCAGCTGAAGGCCCGTCTGGAGAACATTGCCTTGGCAAATTCGATACTGAAGATCGCCAGCAGCTGCCGACGCCACACCTGCAGTCCTGGGGCTAGCTGTGGAACGTGTATGTAATCCGCCGACGGATCGGTCGTGCTCATGTCGTCACCTGCTTTTCGACGATCAAATGCTGATAGATAGCTTCAATAGTTTCATCTGCTGGGCCCATCGATTCGATCGTCCAACCCTTATCGACAACCTGACTATTGAAAGCTAGAAAGAATGCATCAGCATTCGTGGATCGAATAAAAAGGCCCTCGCCGTCATTGTGCATCTGCGCCTCTACCACATCTTCGAACTCAAAAACCCGCGCGGCGATATCATTGGCATGGGAACTACGAATAAAAATCTTCATCGGCTCGCCAGTTTCGCTTTGAATATTCGTCAGATCCCCTGCCGCCACTAGATAGCCGCTATTTAGCAACACCACGCGATCCGATATCAGGTCCACCTCATGTAGAATCTGACTGGAGATAAGCACAATCTTTCCAGAATCTGCAAAACCGCGAAACAATTCAATCACCTGCGCCCGCGCCATGGGGTCTAGTCCGTTCAAAGGCTCATCGAGAATCAACACATCCGGTTGATGACAGATTGCCTGCGCAAGTTTGATACGTTGCCGCATGCCTTTACTGTAAGAGTCTACCGAGCGCATCGCCGCCTCAGTCAAACTTACTTGCTCTAGGGTCTGGCTGGTCAGTTTTCTAGCGATCTTTTTGTCGTGGCCGTGAATTAGCAAGGTATTGCAAATGAAGTCATAGCCGTTGATGCCGGCAGGAAACGAGTCGTATTGAGTGCAGTAACCCAATTGAGAGAAGAATTTTTCCGTCGTAGAGGGACCAACGCCTAGCACTTTTAATTGGCCGCGCGTTGGAGCAATCAATCCGGCGATTACATTCATGAGGGTTGATTTACCTGAGCCGTTCGGCCCAACCAATCCCGTTATACCCGATTCAATTTCGAGTCCGATTCTGTTCACACCTAAGACATCACCATAGAACTTCGACAAGTCATGCAGCACAATATTCCTGTCGCCTAGCTGTCTATCTACCGTCTGCGCCTTGTTCATGAGACAACCTGAAATGCGCGAATTCGCCGAGTCAGAACAAGCAGAGAAATCATCGACAACAGAAAAAACTGCAACAGTGCGTAGCTGACCTTCATGTCCGCAAGCCAATCAAGCAAATTGCTATCCACGCGGTACAGGTCTCGCATAATAACTTCAATGCCCGCAAAGATATTAACCATGTGGCCACCCGAGCCTCCGAATATTTCCGTTACTACACCGCCAAAAGCCGAGCCGAAGAACAAGATACCGAAGAATACGAGCCTGGCAACGGCCTTCCACTGAACCCACGCCGAGACAGCGAACGACAGCAGCGAAAGACTGACAATCCAAATAAATGATGTAACGATGGAGGCAAATATGAGATGCAGGTTGTCACCAAGCCACCCGCCTCCGGCCAGATAGCCCTGCCAAAAGAAAAGAGGTAATGCAGGCACCCAACTAACTAGCGATCCTAAAAACAGCAGTACCAGCAATTTACCCAAGATGTAGCCGGGCTTATTGATGGGCCGGGAGAGGAAGAGCGGCATAGCATTATTGCGTATGTCCGGGGAAATCATCGCTGGGCCGAGTGCCATGATCATGACAAACAGCATGAAGTTCTGCGGATACTGCATAGTAAGCAGAAAGAAGCTGCCGTCGATTTCCGTTAACTCTTCTATGTCCACTTCCATTTGCACGAGAAACTCGAGGTTATAGAAGACATAGATAAAGCACATTAAGAGAATTGGTAAAAGGAAGCACACAGCGAAAAATGCCGAGAACAAACGAGACTGAAATACATCAGCCAATGCGTAGCGGAAGATAACAAATGTACGATCCATCGGTTTCGTCAGTGGGCCGCTGTAACCCTGATATGCTTTTTGGAAGATCGCCATCTAGTCTTCTTCCATTGCCCGCAGGAAGATATCTTCCAACGAGTCCCGTTTGTAATCCAGATTACGTATCTGCACCGACAAACTTTCCGCCAAGGCATACAGGTGCTGAATTTCTACCCCCTGAGGTATAATTGCTTTTATGCGACGTCGATTTGGAAGAGCAACTTCGCAACCCAATTTCCGCAAGCCTTCAACAAAACCCTGCTCGTCTCCGCGAATCTGAATAAGTAGAAACTGTTTGTTACTGCGCCTCTCTTCCTCGAGATTACAATACTTTGCGACCTTACCATCCTTAAGCACAAGCACCTCATCACAGCAAGATTCGATATCCTGTAACAAGTGTGATGCAATAATAATTTGAGTATCACCAGAATCGCGTATCTCGCGAATCAGTTGCAACATCCTAGCGCGCGCAGGCGGATCAAGTCCGTTGGTGGGTTCGTCGAGAAAGAGTATTCGTGGACCATGAACAATGGCCTGGGCCAACTTAACTAGCTGTTTCATGCCAAGCGAGAATGACTCGACATTGCGGTATCTTGCTTCGCCGAGACCAACATAGAAGAAGACCTCATGCGCCCTTTCGAGTGCCACCTTCGAGCTGAGCCCAGACAATTCCGCCATCATCCGAACGAAACGAACTCCACTCATGCCGGAGATGAATGAATCGCGCTCTGGCATGTAGCTCACCATGCCTCTCACGAAATGATTCTCGATTGTAAGATCGTGGCCTAGTATCGAAGCCCTGCCAGTTGTCCGTCGATTGAATCCAAGCAGGGTATTCAGAAGGGTCGTTTTACCCGCTCCGTTTGGACCCAATAATCCTATGCAATTGCCATACATCTTTGCGTTAAGGTTATCGAGAATCGGTCTATCAAAGGTCACAGATAGACGATCGAGCTCGAGCACGGGAACTCTTAGCTTAGTAGGCTTCTTGGCCGCTGTATTTTCGGGAGGTTGCTGCGCCTCTTCAGGAGAATCCTCTACCGACAAGTTATCAACACTGCTTGAAATTTCTGTCAAAAAACAATCCTTTCTAGTCTTTCGATTCCCGCTAGCCCAGCCCTAGCTTACTATTTGCTAGGGCAACGATCTCACTGCTCGTCACTCTGCTCAACCATCGATTCGATCAAGGGCTGTAGCGTAACCAGCTGGGTCATAATCTGCAGTGGCATCTGCGCACTTCCACTATAAGCGAAATGCATCTTATCTGGGAGCGCTAGAATACTGCCCATGGATGGACTGACATCTTGATCGAGAGCGCTAACCGCTGCCTGCTGCTCTTCAGTAAGATTGGACGGTAGGTTTTTCGTGATATCGCCTATCAACTGGCTAAGACGACTGAAATAGATGGCAGAGAAGTCCAGGTAGCCATCTCGTGATAGCAGCTCTCGAAACTCGCTGTCAGTCTGCAGATTCGAGCCGGACTCGTAGAAGCCGATTGCGCGATCTATCAACGCCGCATTTGGAGCAGCGATCATATAACCATCCACGAAGGCGTAGCTGAAAGACGCACTGTTCCATTCACCAATCGCTATGGAGTCATCTACGATCAGTTTAATTTCATAACCGCTATAGCCAGCCACATCGACAGCTGCGAAAGCGATGGTGGCACCAACGGAATTCTCGAGAGAGTGTTCGTTGAAACGCGCTACCGACAACTCGATGCTTTCTTGTAGGAATACCGCGTCATAGGCTTCGATGACTGCCTTCCAGGCAGGCGTCGGCAAGGCTGGGCCATCGAGACCGATGGCTACTTCGCCACCGAGTACCGAGACCACGTTGTAGAACAACTCGAGCTCTGCCGTAGCCTCTATCTCATTTGGTAGTTCGATCTCGCCAACATCATCCAAGATGGAGATGGGCTCTTTTAACAACATCGCCGCAACAAGTGTTGTATCGACTGAGAAAAATTCCAGCGAACCCATCGATGCTGGCGTAGCAAGCCAAGACATCGCTCCCTGAGTCTCGCCGTCGAAATAGATATCCGCTGTAATAGTTGTCTCGCCATCAACCAACTGATGCTGTGCGAGCAAATACTCGGCGTTACTTAGACCCGATTCTTCCAAACCTTCGGATTCAGAATTTAGTGGTGTGACAAGATGCTGTATGTTCACGGCGCCTAGAATCTGAGTGCCTAAGTCGTAGGAAGACTGCAACATCCCGTGCATTTCGGTACCTACGAAAGCGCTTGCCTGATCCTCCAAGGCTGTTTGCATCTCCAACATAGTAGCTGCGTCGACAGTTGCTACTAGAATATCTTCATATAACCAGATCGACAGTTGTCCATCTAGCGCCTCGCTAGGATCATTGATCAGTGCGATCTCTAATTTCTCGTCGTGACCCTCTGCTGCTAAGACATCACGCAGTCGCTGTAGCTGCTGATCGAAATTCGCAGCGAACGCGTCTGCATCAACCTCGGACAACACAACCGGTACGGACAGCGGCTCGCCATCGACAGTCTGCATCGTGATAGCGAAGACCGTTTCCTCGCCTAATGTATAGCCGATTTCTCGAACCCAGGACATCATCTCATCGAGGTACTGTCCTTCAGTTGCGGCTTCAAGTTCTGCCCAAGTCTCGGCAAGATACTCACTGCTCTGAGCGCGGGCGCGTACAACATCATAGACCTCGGCAACTTTCTCTGGCGCGTTGGGCACCGCTATATAGACAGCTGTGCCCACTGGCACCAAATCCAATAATCGCGTTGAATAACGAGGCTGTGACTCCATGATTGCTTCTAAGTCTTGCTGCAAGGCGGCCACTTCCCCCAACATTGCAACGTATTCATCCGCATCACGACTCCAAGAAATTTCGTCTTCCACATTCAAGGTCAGAAAGTCCATGCGTGAAGCCATCGCTTCGCCTGGAGTTAGCGCCGTGGTATTGCCCGCAAGCAACACATTCACTTCGCCTTCTACAACCGATACGCGAGAACCCTTCGCGCCATGCGCCACCTCAAAGATCGTGCCTGTTACTGAGACCATAAATTCATTGGTAAACACATCGAGGGTGCCTGAGCCCTGAGGCGAGGCAGCAACTAAGATGCGTCCACGAGAAACGTCGATTCGATTACCAGAGCTACGCCTGGTCATGCTGATCTCTGAACGCTCATCAACTTCGATCTGAGATCCGTCGTCGAGTGTGATTATCGCCGAACTACCACTGGCAGAACGGAGTCGCTGTTGGCCATCAACCCAGGTACCAACTGCTAGCTTTTCCAAGCTACCATCTACTATCTGATAGAGCTGCCCATCGATCTCGTCGATTTGCGCTACGCGAGCCTGATCCAGCGAAGGCAGGTCCGGCACAACGATAATGAAAGACACTGCGATAACTGCGACTGCTGCCGCCGCGGCCATCCATCGATAGACAGGTGCCTTCTTGCCACCATCGTCTACAGAGATTTCCGCAGAGCCATCTAATTGTCGTCGTGCTTCATTCAATGCACAACGCAGAGGAATGGAACTTCGCGTCTCCTCCTCGAAGAGAAGCGTCTGCGACTCGCCCAATTGCTTTGCCAGATAGGCCGGGATGGCGGCGACATAGTCGTCTATAGAATTCCAGCTCTGACCATCACTATTAGCTACCACTGCCTGTGCGGCGATTGCTGCACGAACGCGCTCTCCTGCAGCCTTAATGTCAGCAGAGGAAGGCACATCGGATTGTATTGATTCGATGGCATCATTGATGCCTGTATTGATGGAATTGTCGATGGAATTACGATCTTTCATGGGTTTTCCCCTTCGAGTTCACCTAGAATTTCTTGTAGTTGGGTTCGTGCCTTGTGATAGATAACAGCCACATTGTTGCTCGTTATCTCAAGTACGACCGCTATCTGCGCATTGCTAAAATCTTCAAATACTCGCAGCACGAATACTTCCGCGGCTCGGTGATCTAAAGACTGCATTGCCTTGCGTAAATTGAGCCGTTGCTCGGCTTGTCGAGTTTCACTCTCGGCCGCGCCCAACGTTGAGGGGAAAATTTCTTCATTAAGACTCTCAATCTGCACTCGGCTTCGAGACCGCAAAAGATCGAGACTCCCATTGATTGCTGCCCTGCATAGGTAGGCAGGCGAGCTATCACGATAGTCAGGCTGTTCGCTGCGCTTTAGTAAGCGTAAGAAGACAGCCTGCAAGACGTCTTCAGCATCCTGAATATTGCCGGTAACCCGGTAAGCGGCTAGAAACACCTTCTTATGATGCGCATTGAATAGCTCATCAAAAGTAGGTGCCTGCCCGACTTCATCGGATTGAGGCTCGTTAATCAATGTAATGGCATGTTCCCCCATATTAGTGATAGACGTTCGGGGAGAGAGATTATTAATAGATTCGTTGAAAAAATACAAAGACTAACAATATCCAATTAGTTTCAATCCGTATACCCTGATTCAAATTCTGCTAACTGTCCGTAATCCTTGAGATTCTGAGCTATCTGATACAATCTTTACCTTTTGTTGATCAATTTGAATCACCAGAACTCGAATGCCCAAGGAATCTGGAATGCGCCCCACAATTGCACTGAATCTGACTCTCCCGGCCCTATTGCTCCTAGCCGCCTGCAGCGAAGAAAGCTCGAGCACCAGCAACATGGAATCCGCAGTGGCCAGTGCGGACTGCGCACAAGCTGACCTGGTACTTCACAACACGCGCGTCTACACATCCAACGAGAATCAGTGGACGGCAGAGGCTGTTGCAAGCAAGGATGACAGAATCGTATTCGTCGGCTCCAATCTTGATGCGCAAGAGTATATGTGTGACTCCGCCAGAGTTATCGACCTAGCAGGCAGGACGGTCTTCGCCGGATTCACCGATAGCCACCAGCACTTGGAGGGCGTCGGAAAGCGCACGAAGACTCTAAGCCTCTTCGGAATTCCTACGCTGCAAGAGACCGTGCAAACTATCGAGAATTGGGCTGCAAGTATTCCTGAGGGAGGCTGGGTTCAAGGACGAGGTTGGATAGAGAGAGAGTGGACTGATGAGCAACGCTTCCTCAATAAGTATGACGTCGACTCATTTACTGCCGGCAAGCCATTGTTTATGCCGAGAGCCGATGGTGTATCCGCACTAGTTAATACGAAAGCGATGGAACTCGCGGGCATTACAAGAGACACGCCGGACCCTGAGGGCGGAAGATTCGAGAGAGAATTGGACGGGACACCAACCGGCTATGTACTTGCCAATGCGATGAATGTCTTCCGCGAAATATTGCCACCAGAAACCGATGCCTACCTAAAAGATAGTCTACTACGCGGCCTACGCGCGAATGCTTCGCTAGGCTGGACACAGACGCAAGATGCAGGCATGTCTTATAGGCTCGTCGAACTAATGAAAGAGATTCATGAAGAGGGCGACATGGCACATCGCGTGTATGCGGCAATTCCTGTGCAGGAAGCTGCGATCATGCTAGAACGCGGCCGCGAAACGACCGCCGATTATATGTTCGATGTGCGTGGCATCAAAGTGTTTATAGACGGCACTCTCGGATCACGCGGCGCAGCACTAATAGATAACTACTCCGACTCCGATCACAACGGCTTCATGAATCGCACGACCAAAGAAGAGTTGATGCCAATCCTCTACGCCTCACTTCGACAGGGAATTCAGGTCGAGACTCACGTCATCGGGGATCGCGCAGTTAGATCGCTTCTAGATTGGTACGAGGAGGCATACAACTACGTGCCTAGAAGCCAATGGGCCAGCGAAGACCTGCGCTGGCGCATGGAACACGCGCAGATAATTCCACCGTCAGACCAACAACGCTTTGTAGAGCTAGGCGTGCTTCCTTCTATGCAGCCCAGCCATGCAATCGGCGATTTGAATTTCGCTCCCGATCGTTTGGGACGCGACCGACTCTCCTATGCCTACCCATGGCAACAACTAGTCGATAGGGGCTTGATGATACTGGCCGGTTCTGATGCGCCGGTTGAAGAAGGCGATCCGCGGATCGAGTTTTTTGCGGCGGTGGCTAGAACGAGATTAGATGGAACTTCGGGTGCTGGCTGGCATCCTGAATTAGCTGTGTCTAGAGAAACTGCGCTACTGATGCTCACACTCTGGCCAGCACACGGTGCCTTTCAGGAAGACCTACGAGGCTCTTTAGAAATAGGGAAATATGCTGACTTCACCGTATTCGACAACGACCTTATGACGATTCCCGAGGCAGACATACTCACCAGTGAGAATATGATGACTATAGTAGGTGGAAGAATCACCTATCCACAATAGCGGTGAGATAGTATCGAGAACCAGCCTGTCTGAAACTGTTACTAATGGTTTTGGCTGGGGGCCAAAATCAATTCAGATCAGGCTGAGGCACGAAGACGGTTCCATCCCCGAATTCAATTTCTCGCAGATACATCGTGAACTCCCGTCTGCCCTTCCTTCCGGTAGCCTTGATTTTCGATCCTATCTCGAGAATATCTAGGGAGACTCCTTGCCTCTGCAGGGTCGTTCTCGAAGCCGACTCGATCAGCCAGAATGTTTCCTTACCTTGCGCGTCGGTGTTATTAATCAGCACAGAGGCATGCGGATTCTGAAAACGGACGCGCTCTATAGTGCCTTCAACTGAAATGATCTCCTGTGTAAAATTCGCATTCGTCGAATGATGCGCACTCACTAGAAAGGAAGTAATTAGTAATGTCGCAATTAAAAGAATTCTTTCCATCTTCATCCTTCCACTTTAATTCGCATTGAGTTCATCGAACCAATTATAATTTGCTTCAGTACAGTCATACACATTGAGTTCGGTTTCGTCTGACCGCTTGAAGAAATATTCAAGCACCAGAGGTTTTTCGAATATCGTTTCGTCTGTATAAGTATGGGTGATTTGCAGTGTGTCTCCCTCTACCTCCAACACTTCGATAGCGATTGTGCCAGGCACCTGCGGTATTCCCCGCGACGTTCGAATATATCCATAGCCATGGTTTCTAGACTCAATAATTAGACGCTCGCCTTCGTAACTCGCAAACGACGAGCCCATCTCTCCAAAGAACGTCCCATTTAAATTTTGGGTGCTGGGCTGGTCGGTTAGTGTCGACTCGTCCCCCAAGGGTATCTCGCGCCTGAGGTCAAACAGCTCATAGCTGATTAATATGCTTGTCGCTGTTTGCTCTATCTTGATAGGCGCACCTGGGTTCGCCCAGATTCGCGATGAACTGGCCGGCGTGCAGTAAAGACTGGGGTCATCAACTAAGAGGTCGTAATCACCCTGTAGGCGCTTACCCTCTTCGGTCAGTAATACCTCACTCTCTGTTCCTGGCCCATTGAGCATCCATGTGCCACTTACATCCGTCTGCGCTATTGCAGTAGCAAATACGCCAAGCGATATAATGCCGACTAGTGTCTTTAAGAACATACAGTCTTCCTTTCTACAATTATTGACAGTCAGTAACTTCGAACATCCAGATCGAACCACTAGTAACTGCGATCTCGCTTCCTGGAATCTGTTCGCCACTGCCACCGAAATACTTTCGAGCGAGTTCTGCCAACACCGGAACAACCTTCTGTGGATCATTGAGCACTCTTTGTAGGCATTGCTCATATATCTTGCCATCGTCACGAATCAGTATTCGGTTGTCTTCTTCCATGTAGGCTGGCCATTGTTTCCACAGCTTGCCTATGGGCGAATTCATATAGCCACTGACTATAAAAAGCTCGCCATCGACTACCGGCACCCAGACCGTCCTCGATGTGGTGGGCTTGAGCGTCTGAATCTCGATCTCTTCGCGCTCCCGCAAGAATTCCCAACTTTCCGGTGCCTCCGTTAATTCTCCGCTACGAAAAGGCCCTCCGATGCTTATAGTAAACCATGGATAGAATTCCACTGGGCCATCGTTCATTCGCATAGCACCATAGGCTACAGCTAAGAGGAGTAGGATTGAGCCAAGGACAATTCCAGCCCATTTAGATAGTGTCTTTACAGTGAACATCGTCTCAGTGACTCCTTATATACGGCGTTGGTGGGTCGAAACTGGGATATAACATTAACTTATTCTACTCAATGTGGCCTAATACGTATCGGATATAGCATACCTGAAATAGCTCTCGATGGGCCCGTCAGGATATCCAGAGCTCGCTTAGTGAAGATTAGCTTGAATTTGCTGGATCGGTCTCTACGAGATCAATTCTCACCGAAATTCTCTTACTTTTAATCAGGAACACTAGAATGATAAAACGTCTCTTATTTGTAGTTACACTAAGTATTGGTCTAATCCCAGCGAGTTACGCCGCAGATGTCTACCGCGACTGCGCTAACCTAGTGACAGACTACGCCTACTTTCGAGATAGATTCGATGCAGCTGAGTTCTCAAACCTCTTTACTGACGAAGCATCACTAAGCGTTGGCAACCAGACATGGGAAGGTCGCAACAATATTCGCGCACGAATAGAGGGCCTGGATAAGAGCGGGTCTATCCGACATCTAATGAGCACGATTCGCATTGAGCCTATCGATGAACTACATGCCTCCGGCGTAAGTTATGCAACTATCTATACTTCAGCTGCAGGCTCAAACTCTACGGAAGGCTTCGCGCTCATTGGCGAATATCATGACAACTTCGAGCTAACTGATGATGGCTGGAAAATTAGCAAATGCGAGTTGAAGTCCGTTTTCTCCTATGAAGACAAGTAGATCACTTCAGGCTTTTCCCTTTAGGAGATAGGACGAAATGTCTCGCTATCTATCCATCCTCTTAATCCTCGGGTTTGCCTTGGCCAGTGCCAAGGGCGCAGAAGATGAGTTCGTGATCCTCACGATCGATGGCAACCTCATTGGGCCTATAGAGCCCATTGGGGACAGAATAAACAGTGCACAAGAAGCCACACGACTCATTAGCGCCTACCACCAGTTACTCACCGCTGCAGCGCAGATAGAAGTCGCATCCCTGCACGAACAAATACTGAAATTTATACCCGGTTTCGAAGTGGCTTATACCGCCGCCGATAGTGCAGAATTTTCCCACCTTATGAGCGAAATAGATCTGCGTTTGGCAGCTATTCAAGACGTCCATGCGCAGCAATACACACGAGATGTAATAGATCTATTGACCGAAGCCTATCAATTGATACTGCCTACTTTCGGCGACGAACGTCTGCTAGAGAGATAGGATGATAGTAAGTTCAGTCAATCACGCAAGCCTCAGTAGTGCCAAAATCTCTAAACAACGCGACCCTAGGGTCCACTTGGAGCAAGGCATCTTCCGCTAGAGGAAATTTCTCACCAGTTGATGGCACCGCATACTCGGTGGCGCGACCGTCCTGAGTAACCAGAATTGGGATATTGAAATTGGCCTCTGGATTGTGCGGCCAACTAAAACTCACTCCGTCTTCGTTGCGCTCTTGAACAAGAAGCGGAATCGCAGCTTGCCCTAGATACATATCGAAGAACCAGGACAGGTCCTCACCATATTCTTCACTAGCTATCCTTACAAAATCATCATTGCTACGACGCGTAGGTTGTATTGGATAGGAAAGCGACCAAGGATCCGCCGTGTCATAGATGAGCCGACGCACCGAGCTCCAAAAAACCTCCTCACCTATCAAGCCTCGCAGTGTATGTAGTGTCCAGCTGCCCTTGTAATAGGCGTCGTTCGAATCGAAATAGTCCATCGATAC
Organism: Pseudomonadota bacterium; assembly: GCA_027592275.1. Taxonomy (GTDB): domain Bacteria; phylum Pseudomonadota; class Gammaproteobacteria; order Pseudomonadales; family Pseudohongiellaceae; genus UBA9145. The sequence continues at coordinate 4,368 of JAQCKF010000008.1, read as the reverse complement.
TGCTTCATCTGGAACTACAGACTTACAGTTTGCCATGCCATTGTAGAAATCCCACATATAGCTCCAATAGCCCGCATCTCCTATTACCTGCTGCGCGTATACAGGCTGCATGTAATTAGCAAATCCCTCGTGCAGCCAGAAATCCTCACTCCCGGTCTGAGTCATTAAATTGCCGAACCACTCATGAGCAAACTCGTGCTGCATCAACCAGTCGAAGCCATACGGATCTAGCTCATAACTATTTCCATAGCCATTCATAGTCTGATGCTCCATGCCGAGATAGGGAATCTCCACGATTCCTATCTTCTCTTCTCCCCAAGGATAAGGACCCAGTGTTCTCTCGAAGAATTCGAGCTGGGCTATAAAATCATCCTTGATTAACCTTTCAATCTTATCCATGTCATTTGTAACATGGTAAAAGACCACTGGGATTGGATTCTGGCTAAGTGCATTGCTATGTTGTATCTCATACTTCTTGAACGGACCAATATTGATCGCAAGGTGGTAGGCAGAGATTGGATTTTGAGTGCTCCAATGATAAGTGGTTCGCTCACCCAGACTCGTTTGGGAGAGCAACACCCCGTTCATCACCGCAGTGAGGCTTGAGGGCACCGTAATCAGCATGTCCGCACCTAACTCGGGCTTGTCAGATATATGATCCTTACAAGGCCAGTAGAGATCACAACCCCTGCCCTGAACGGCGGTAGCGATCCAATGCTCGCCAGACTCAGTCTCGCTCCAGACAAAGCCGCCATCCCATGGGGGATTCTCGGCTTCATAGGGCCTGCCTCGATAGGAAACAGTGGTAGTAAATTTATTGTCCGCTGGTACAGCATTTCCCATGAGAATCAGCTTCCCGGCTTCGCTTCGGAAGCTAACTGGCTGGTCGTCTATCGATGCCGCAAGCACTTCAAACCGCGGATCAAGATCTAGCTCAACGAGAGGCAGAGTGGCCAGCGCCACGGCTTGCATGACCACAATCCCTTCGATAAATTTACGCTCTGGATCGACGTCAATCTCCAGCCGATAGTGCTGCACATCAAACAGGGCCTGATGCTCCGAGAGGATTCCGCTAGAGAGAGCAGTTTGCGGATGCAGCGGTGCGTTGGAGAGAGCACAGCCCGTAAGCAAGATAGCCAATAGTGTGGGCAGCAAAAATTGACGTAAAGAACCAAATCTAATTAGGACGAACATGCTTGCCTTCCAATACTGAGTCATTGCTTTCACTCTCCATCCAAGTTCGAATCTCTATTGCATAATATTGAGCTTAGCCGATGCATGAAAGACTTATCTAACAAATTCTCGGGATATGCTAAGTTGATGAGTCGTTCCAAATGAGACAATCGAGGTCACCTCGATTCTCCAGAGACTCTATTTGAATGTCAGAAATTACGCTGTATGGATCCCCTCTATCCCTCTACACTGGCAAAGCTAGAAGTTATTTAATCAAGTCTCGTCTTACATATAGAGAAGTTCTCCCAAATTCCCCGCACTTCGAGCAAACTGTATTACCGAAAATGGGAGGCCGCAGAAGCATACCTGCAATCGAAACTGCGACGGGCGAGATCATTCGAGACGGTGGAGCGATTATTGATTACTATGAATCTCTCAATGGCAATCTATTCTCACCTGGCACTGCCAAGCAAAGTATTATTTGCAAGCTCTTCGATGTGATCGGTATGGAGGGATTGCTGAGACCGGCGATGCACTACCGTTGGAATTTCGACGATTTTAATCGGGGGTTTATCCAGTTTCATTTCGAAACGTTCGCGCCATCTAATCTAAATAAACAAGAAATGGCGTCCAAACGCATGAACCAAATGCGCGAAGCCGGCCGTAGCTTTGGCGCCATACCCGAAACCTTTGAATTGGTCGAAAAGTTATATTGCGATCTGCTGCCCAAGTTGAATTCCCATTTCGCTGCTCACCCTTACCTGCTTGGTAATAAGCCATGTATCGGAGATTTCGGGATGATCGCCCCGCTGTATGGCCATTTAGGTCGCGATCCCAAACCGCTTTCGCTAATGCAAGACCGGGCCATTTGCTTATTCCGTTGGGTCGAACGCATGAACCGAGCGGAAGCAGATATCGGTGAATTCCCGGATCAACGCGATAGCTACCTCGAAGAGGACAAAGTGCCCGATACGCTAGTCGAGATACTTCGACATGTCGCGAAAGATTTCGTTCCCGAGACCAAGGCTGCCTGCCGCGCAATTAATGAATGGCTTCAAGAGCAAGAAAACCTAACCCCAAACACTCCAGCAGAAAGGGGCGTAGGCATGTGTACCTTTATTGTAGAGGGGCAATCGATCACCGCACTCGCACAACCCTATCGCTTCTTCTTGCTCAAACGCGTACAAGATCACTACTTGGCTCTACCGTCAGCCGAACAGGCAGGCGTCGATGGTCTGCTTGATGCATGCGGCATGACTGAAGTAATGCAGTTAACGCTAGACCGAGAAATCGGCCGGCTACACAATCGTGAGGTTTGGCTGTAGCAATCAGCATGGCAAACTATGGAACAAACGAAAGCCAATAGCATTCAATTGAGCACGAAATGAACGTGCTGGATGTCACACTTGACTCCACTGCTCGCCTAATTGTGTTCGCATTTCTATTGATAGTTTTGGCGTTGCTGGAAATCTACTCACCCAGGCGCAAACCTCGGCACTCTAAAGCAAAGCGATGGATCAGCAATTTTGGCATTAGTGCCCTCAGCTCAGTTTTTGTGGCGCTGGCATTGCCACTTGTCGGCGTAGCTGCTGCGATATGGGCAAGTGAGAGAAGTTGGGGGCTATTTAATCAGTTCGAGATTCGACCCTTGATCAGCATCCCGCTTTATATCGCTGTCTTCGACTTCACTATCTACCTGCAACATCGGCTATTTCACAGATCCAAATTACTCTGGAGACTCCATCGGGTGCACCATACTGATCTAGACTACGATGTCTCTACTGGCGTTCGATTTCACCCGTTGTCTATATTCATTTCTGCCACGATCAAGCTTTTACTAATACTACTACTAGGGCCTTTAGCCGTTGCTGTATTGATCTCAGAGATAGTTTTGAATGCTACGTCGATGTTTAACCATAGCAATATCAAACTGCCGACTAAGCTCGACAGATTCCTTCGTTATTTCATAGTTACACCTGACATGCACCGCATACATCATTCCGTGGAAGTGAACGAGCACAGTCAAAATTTTGGATTCAATTTCACATGGTGGGACAGATTGCTGAAAACCTACAAGGAGCAGCCCGCGAGGGGCCAAGACTTCATCGAGTTTGGGATTCGTGGCTATTCAGAGGATCGCTCAATCGGCATCTCCTCACTACTCACTCAGCCTTTTAGCAAAGATCAGGAAAGCTAACCTGAACGCTACATCTACATAACTTCCGCTGCCCACGCCATGGACTCTAAATAGGCATTACTGAGATTCTCAGCGGAAAACCCGCAGTCTGTTACCTCAGACCAATTCCCTCTCTCGTAGTTCAGAACTAGAGATAGCAGCTTTCCAACCTCGCCCTCTCTTTTCATTAGCGCATTACCGATTTCACTAGAGAGCGGCAATTCCTTCAGGACCTCATCCATAGGCCGGTCCATAATCGCATCAATGGATGAGAATAGCCCGGTTGTAAAACAAGTCTCTGGATTCAGGCCTTTCTTTTTTGCCAGAACTTGCATCATTCGAGCACGAACCAGAGTTAGCGTGATCAATTCCCTAGGCTTGTCATCGATACTTGTTAACGCAAGTATGATGAACCATTCACGAATTGCTTTCATCCCGAGGCACACAACAGCTTGCTTCACCGAATTTATCTCTCGCCGAAAACCAAAGAACGATGAATTGATGATTCTAAGAATCTTATAGCTTATTGTCACATCCTGACTAATCAGACCTTCCAATACATCAATATCACAATTCGGATCTTCCAACATGGTAAGTATTTCGAGCAAAGAGATTCGGCTGGGTTTTAGCGCTTGGCCCTTGATTATCTCGGGGCGGCTTATAAAGTAGCCTTGGTAGTAGTCAAAACCTAGCGATTTACATAACTCAAAATCCTCTCTAGTCTCTACATTCTCAGCCAGCAATTTCACGTTGTATTTCTGAAGGGCTTTCACATCTGACACCAGCGTGTCTCTATCGCAACCCATGATATCTATCTTTATTATATCTACGATGTCGAACAGCGGTTTCTTGTCGTCAGTGAATGTGTAGTCATCAAGAGCAAGACTGAACCCCCGGGATGAAAAATCTTTGAGCGCCGAGATAAGCTCCTCATCTACGACAATATCTTCGAGTGGACTTCCCAGGCTTTACTAGACACTTTCTAGCTTGGAAAAATAGTCTTGTTCAAACTTCGCTGG
>JAQCKF010000027.1 GCA_027592275.1 Pseudomonadota bacterium | reverse complement strand
GAACCTAGCTTTCGCAGGCTGTTGTAAAGTGTTGCTTGATTTGGTTCGAGAGGGACTTAAAATCCCTCGCTTGAAAGAGCGTGCCGGTTCAATTCCGGCTCCGGGCACCATTTAAATCAACGAGCTATAGAGGTTTCTTGGTTCATTGAAATTTAAGAAATACGTTTTGTAGGCGGAGTGTAGGCGCTTATATTGCAGTAGCTTTATAACTACACCTGCAATCTATGGGTAGTTACAGCTTCTTATCAGTGCTCGGGACAGCCGGATACAGTTCGTTAATTGTTACATTGACTCAAGGCAAGTGGCGACTTTATAGGGTTTTCGCGAGGCTGCTCTGGGGGTGTAGTGGTCGTCGGTTCAAATCCGGCCGACCTGACCAATTAAATCAATAGGTTAGAGTTAAAATAGCTTCAAACAACTTTTCAAAAAACTAATTTAAGTCCACATTAAGTCCAAAATAAAAGCATAGAACCCCAAGCCTGCATGAGGGCGTGCTCACGCTTCCCTATGTTGTTAGCTATGAGACAGCGTACTCTGCCGAGTTATCCCTTATTCCAGATTCTGATCCTGTTCGCTTCGAGCTGATTGCGTCACAGCCCTTGGCACTGAGAAATTCCCTCAATAGCAGCTCCTTCGAGGACAATAGGTTATTTGTAACTGATATCGACGTAGACGGCCTTGCCTACTGGGTTGAGCTAGTCCTGATTGAGTCCGAAGTCGGCGCTGCACCGGTGTTTGAGGTACTAGACTTCGGCGCTCATGCTGCCGTGGTCTCTAGCAACCTGTTGGGCCTCGACACAAAGCCTCAGTGGCAGCGCTTACCGGGTAATGCCTCGGATATAGGCGTGGGCGCGGATGGCTCTGTATGGGCAATAGGCACTGATGAGCGAGGCGGTGGCTATGGCATCTATCACTGGCTAGGAACCAGCTGGCAGCGTGTGGCTGGCGGGGCACTGCGTATCGACGTGGGCCCTGATGGTATCCCGTGGATAGTGAACGACTCACATAGCATCTATCGCCTGCAAGATGGCGCGTGGCAGCGAATGGGGGGCAATGCCCGAGATATAGGTATTGGGGCCGATGGCAGTGTCTGGGTCACCTCTGGCGGAGGTACCTATCTTTTTGACGAAGGCAATTGGGTAGGCGTGCGAGGCTCGGGAGTGCGAATAGATGTAGACCCGAATGGAATTCCTTGGGTTATCGATCATACCAACGATATTCACCAACTCATCGCCGGGCGTTGGATCCAGCGTAACGGCGAAGCTAGAGACATAGGCATCGGTGGAGATGGCTCCGTATGGATAGTGGGCACTAGCGAGGACGACGGGGGTCATCGCATTTATCGCTGGAGCGGGACCGCTTGGATTCGCGTTTCTGGCAGTTCGAGGCAGATAAGCGTTGGGCCGGACGGCTATCCCTGGGCGGCAAACTCAGGGGGCGATATCTATCGCGGGCAATAGCGTTGAGGCTGTAACTAATTGCTAGCTAGGGGATCTAAATCTCAACTACTTCCAACTCTCAAGCTATCGAGTTGCGTAATTTTTCGACAATCCCAATTCGACCACAACTAGTTAGCTATTCACTTCTGTATTCTTGCTAATCATCCTGCTAAGAATTATCACAGTTTCAGTTTTCTCGCGGCTGCTTTTCATTCTGTCCAAAATAATAGCAATCTGCTACGGTTTCGTATCACTAGGGTATTGCCTATACTGGTGTAGTCTACGAGCCAGTCTTCGTCGTCAGGCATTTGGTTTGATTGAGAAAAATGGTCTGAGCTAAGGGTTCTAAACTATGTATGAAGCAAATTGGATGTCTGTCCTTCCTCCGCTGCTGGCAATTGCGCTGGCGATCATCACGCGGCAGGTAATACTTTCATTGAGTGTTGGTATCTGGATCGGCTTCTGTCTGCTCGAGTCCGCAAATCCTCTGGCCGGCATTGGTCTAGCCCTTGACGGTATTGTGAATGTGTTCGCAGATGCCGGCGACACGCGCGTGTTGATGTTCACGCTCATCATCGGCGGTCTGATTGCGACTATTGAGAAACTCGGGGGCGTGCGTGGCTTCATTCATTTGCTAGAACACCGCAAGTGGGTAACCAGTGGCAAGCGCGCGCAATGGCTGGCCTATTCAATCGGTATCGTTGTCTTTATCGAATCGAACATCACACTGCTTATAGCTGGGGCGATATCGCGGCCGCTTTTCGATCGCTACAAGATTTCGCGAGAGAAGCTCGCTTATATCATCGATTCGACTTCTGCGCCTATTTGCGTACTTATTCCTCTGAATGCCTGGGGCGCGGTTATCATAAGCCTCCTCGCTTCATCTGGGGTCGAAAACCCAATAGACATTTTCATCTACGCTATTCCCTTTAACTTCTATCCCATTGTCGTAATACTTTTTTGTGCTTTCGTTATAACGAAAAACGTGGAAATTGGGCCAATGAAGAAGGCGCAGGAGCGTACTGAAGCTGGCGAGTTGCTCTGGGCGAATGCGACGCCGATGGTCGATCCATCAATTCTCTCTCAACAAGTTGAGCACACTGATGCCGACAAGGCGCGATTCATGATCGTGCCTATTGCTGTTATGGTTATTAGCATGCCGTTGGGCCTATTTGTGACAGGCGATGGAAACATTAGCGCAGGATCAGGCTCTACATCCGTTCTATGGGCTGTATTAGCGGCACTGATTACATCATGGGGTTTGGCTCTGCAACAGAGTCGCTTAAGTCTAGAAGAGTTGATGCAGGTATTCTTGAAGGGAGCAGGGGGGTTATTGCCGGTTACGATGATCCTGCTGTTCGCGCTAGCGCTAGGTGACGTTGCTAATTTACTGGGAACTGGTGCTTATGTTGCGCAGCTGGTGCAGCAAAATATTCCGCTAGCTTTACTGCTGCCCTTGTTGTTTATTATTTCCGGCTTTATCGCCTTCGCGATTGGCTCGAGCTGGGGTACGTTTGCTATCATGATACCGCTCGCTATGCAGATCGCTGTTCCTCTGGATTTGAATAGCTCGCTGTTTCTAGCGGCAGTGTTGTCTGGGTCGGTATTTGGAGATAATGCATCGCCGATTAGCGATACGACAGTCGTTGCCTCAATGGCATCGGCTACTGATCATATAGATCATGTTAGGACACAGCTCCCGTATGCGCTGATTAGTGGCGGCATAGCGGCGTTCGGATTTCTCCTTGTTAGCGCGTTTCTTCTCTAGGCAGACCTCATACTACATAAGCGAGAGCTGCCTAGTCCATCGCCCTGATTTCTGTTATCGGAATCATTTCGATATCTTTAAATTTGTCGCTTGCCTGGCCTCCTTCATCTATTAGATTGCCGGTGCTAGAGTAACTATCGGCGACGAATACCGATTCATTGTTTTGGGTCTTGCGTGAGATCCCGAAATTAATCTTGTCTCTACTCTGTTTCGGTATCTGATTTAATAGTTTCTTCGTAGCCCAGACCGATCCATTCCTCGCGAAATCACTTATGCGTGAGGCATAGTTTATTGTCTCGCCTAAAACAGTAAGCTCAACATGACCGCCAGCGTGATAACTGCCGAACCATTCCTGACCCTCGTTAAGTCCGGTGTTAAGGAATATGTCGCTGAACCAGCCTTTGCGGGCCTGCCATTTTTGCGTGATTCCCTTCATCATTTCCTGCAATTCTAGAGCGCACTGTATCGCGTTAAGTTTGTAGTCACAGTCTGGCTGTGGAAAGAAGTAATACACCATGCCGTCGCCTGCATGCTTGCCGTAGGTGCCATAGTATTTTCGAAAAATCGGCGCGCTTTCCTGCCAAATATTATTGATAAGCTCGAAATATTCCTCCGCGGGCAGTTCCGAGCAAATTTTTATCGAATTCTGCACATCTGCGACCATCACAGTGACATTGGTGAGATAAGGCTTGCGTTGATTCAGCAGCTCATTGATAACTTGATTGCGCTTGCTGAGGAATTCTAGGAGATAGTTGTCGTCTAGAATAACTGGGCTGTAGGTGAAGAACATTCCTTCTCGGTAGAAGCATATATAGAGATCGTGAGGCGTGAGCTCGCCGTTGCCATCCAGCAACAGAGTTGGGAAGTGAATCATTGGCTCCTTTCCAACCGGCTTTGTAGTCTCATATATGTCTTTTAGGATGCTTAACTGATTCGCGCCTAGGGCCGAGTAGGTCTTTATCAGGGCCTGCTGGCTCAGCCGTTTCTTTCCCGCTGCGAGGTGAGGCATAAGTAAGTCCCGCATTCTGCCAGCATCGCTTGCCGACTCGGTCCCGAATAGTAGCTGTAGAAGGTTTCTGGATTCGAGATCGCCGGGTAGGTCATCATTGTGATTGAAGAAAGTATGTTGAGCTTTGTTGTTCCACCAGATCAGCTCGAAGTTGTTATTGACCATATAGGCCGGACCAGGCAAATCTTCGATACTGCCATCAAAGGACAGATTCTGGCTAAGAGTTGGTGGGAGTAATTTGCCGGGCGAGCTTTGCCCTGTATCCGAGGAAAAAGCTGATGGCTTTCCAGTTCTTGTATCCTGAAGAGTGTTGCCGCTCTTTTCAGGGGCTCCAGCCACAGAAGCGGTATTTTGCTCGCTCTGCATATCTTGGGCTAACGAGGCACTAAGTTCTGCTGCGATTTGAGCCATACTCATTCCTCGTTTCTTTAGTAGCTGCACTTGCTGTATGCGCTGTACAGCCGCATCGTCGAAGTAGCCAAGCCGCGTAGCCCGTCCTTCATTCTCTCCCGGCGTCCTGATTACAGGGCTAGGGAGGATGCCTAGGGCAACGTAGTTGTTCAGTGTTGCTCTAGAAATGTCAGTAATTTCAATGAGTTGCTTGCTGTTCAGCATGGTGTAGTCGCTCTAGTTACAATTCCGGCAGTATAATTAAACAGTATAAGCATGTCAACTGTCTAAGTAGGCAGCCTATAAGCACTGTTTAATTAGTCTGTCTAATTTGGCAGTTAAGCAAAGCAGGGCTCTAGTGAACTTACTGGGATTGGCAGTGTGAGCAGCAGAAACTGCTATCATCGCCTTTTCAGCAGATATCATCAGGGCCCTCTACAAATGGAATTTAAGCGAATTGATGTGCGCGAGGCTCGGGCACTACTCGACGCAGCGCCAGAGAACGGATTGCAGATTATCGATATTAGGGACGAGCAGTCCTACGCGAATGGCCACATTAGCTCCGCGCTACATCTGGACAATAGCAACGTGCAACCTTTTGTGGAGAATGCCGATACCAGCAAGCCTTTGCTCGTGTATTGCTATCACGGCAATATGAGCCAGTCGGCGGCTGCCTATTTCGGCGAACAAGGCTTCGAAGAGGCCTATAGTATGGATGGTGGTTTCAGCGACTGGGAAGTCAATTTTCCCGATAAGATTGAGGCTGGATAGGGTTTTCCGAATAAGCGGATCAAAGGGCGCTTATTGTAGGCAAGCTACTACTAGAGTCTAGGAGCTGGCGGATCCCTCGCCGTCGAGCTTGGCGAACATGCGTTTCGCCGTCATCACCGTCACCATGTAGATCAGGTTAATCATCGCCCAAGCGAATATTTCCAGTGCCCACAACGCGTGTGCATCAGCATCCACTTGCTTGGCAACTACTATAAGCGCGGCCCAAAGCAGCAAGCAGAGTAGCGGAAATCCTGAGACCAGCCCCCAATTTCTATCCCAGTTCCGAATAGCGGCGATATTCAGCACGGCACTACCTGCTGTGGCTGCAAATACTAAAAACGCTATTATTAGGTTCCAGGTGTTAGTAGGGCTTGCACTACTCGCTGAGGCGGCTATTGCTGAGCTGCCAGCCATGGCGAGTAAGCTGAGGATGACAGCTGCGAGGATGTGGCGAGTATTCGATTTTCGGTCTTGCTCAGTAATCACAGATGACTCTCAACTTGTTTAGAGTTTTGCTATCGCAGCGGATAAGGGATTAGACCAAAGCTATTCGAATTGGGGAAGCACTCTTTTAGTTCTTGAAGCAGCGCATGATGGTCACAACTTGTCACCATTGAATTCCATTAGGGCTTGGCGAGTTGGTATAGGAGTTTAGTACAATGGCCACCACTAAGAGCATCGCTAATTGCATCACTAATAGCATCGCTAAGGGCATCGCTAAGGGCGTCGCTATCAGCGTCGCTATCTGTGGTAATTAGGCGTGAGCAGTCAATCAAGTAATTAACCTTCGGGAGTAAATAATGAATACGCGAGTCACTGCAGGAGTATTTCTGCTAGCTACATTAACAGGCTGTGCCAACGGATTGTCCTCTGGCCTAGCGCCGGACAGAATTGTAGCGCAGCGCGGAGGGTTTGTTCCCGAAGGCATCGAGTATGACAATAACCGTAACCGTTTCCTCACAGGCTCCATCGCCGATGGAACAATCTATGAGGTGACGTCTAGTGGCCGACTTGTTCCTGCGATCACCTCGCCAGACCTACATGCCTCGGTAGGTATCGAAGTCGACGAATCACGTGACACCTTGTATGTAGCGAACTCGAATACCCAAATCCCCAGCGGAGCGGCCGAGCTGGGTATCTATAACCTAGCTACGGGCGAACAACTCGCCATGATCGATCTCGCAGCAAGTATTCCAGACAAGCCGGCTGACGCTGCCCATTTCGCTAACGATGTAGCGGTAAGTAAAGCTGGAGTTGCCTATGTCACCGATAGCAGAATGAAGATCGTGTATAAGGTAGATAAATACTATCGCGCGAGTGTGCTCATCGATTTTGGGCTGGATGCTGAATTTGGCTTGAATGGTATTGAGTACCATCCTGCAGGCTACCTAATATTGGCATCACCGGGGACCGGGCAGCTTATTAGAGTTCCGGTCGACAATCCGCAGCGCTGGGCGTTGATTGACTTGGATGTTCCTGCGACGGGGGTTGATGGCATAGTCTGGACATCCGACGGTAGCTTAGCCGGGGTATCGAATAATAGAAGTAGGGTTGTTAAGTATCGCAGCGACGACAGCTGGAGATCCGCACGGCTGACTGGTATGGCGAGTTACTCAGGACAGTCGACTACCGGCGCCGTAGTAGGAGATGAAGTGTACGTCGTGCAGCCGCATTTTTCAGATGACGAGCCGCCAGTAATATTACGCGCTAAGTTCTAGATCTTTCTAGGCAGGTAATAATTCAGATTGGGAATTGGATGATTAGTATTTTGTATTAAGCATCCAGATGTCCGCATAGCTGAGGGCTTCGAAGAGGTCCTTGTCGATAACAGGATCAGATTCGCCCATCATTTTCAGTGCTTGCTGTATGCCAAACAAAGACCAAATATTATGAGGGTGCTCGCTTAGATCCTGACGATAGACTTCCAGTGCACTGTCATACGCCTGCAGCTCCATATAGGCTGCGCCTAGCCAGTGCCGTGGAGAAAAGGGCAAGGGTTCTGGCTCGTCGTAATTAAGATTGTCGTAATAATCAGTTGCCAGTCGGAAGGCCTCAGCAGCAGCTTCCATATTCCCTTCACTCCAGGCTATCTCGCCTTCCAGAATGCCAGCAAGCGCTCCGACGATATCTTTGCCGGCGTGGAAGCGGAATCGCGCGGTTGTCGTCTCGGTTAGTTCTTTAAGTGACTGCATGGCGTCTCTTGCCTTGTCGGTGTCACCCGATTTCAGAGCGGCGTAGCCGTGAGAGAAATCATACATACTAATATTAATCTCGCCAGTAGGCGGCTCGGTTATATCCAAGACTTCATCGAAGCGACCGAAGCGGATCAGCGCCATGCTATGCATCGAGGTGTTGCTGTTTAGCTTGGCAAGGTCCTTTGCTGCTTGAACAGCGGTGGCGCTTTCTCCGCCCATGCTCGCAGCGTAGTAAAGCATCGTCAGGTTGTGAGTTGGGTAGATTGCGAAGCCTTCTCCGATTGCAGCCTTCTGATCGGAATGCCACGCTTGCGTATTCGCTACCACGGCATCGTGCCATAGTCCCATTTCGTTCCAAGTGTGGCTGGGCATGTGATTGATGTGGCTGGCGCCGGGAATGGAATTGCCTAAGAATCGCGCGCAGGGTGCTGCGAGCTCCGGTGTGGGCGTAGACTCCGTGGCATGTACTAGTAGATGGCAGGCACCAGGGTGGCGTATGTCTTTTTCAAGAACACCCAGGAGTACGCCGTGGAGTCGAGTCACGTCTGGGTTATCTAGTGCACGATAGCCGCGACGTTCTTCAAGCAAGAATAACGACTCACCATAGAGCGTTGCTATGTCTAGATCATCGGGATACTTCGCGGCGAGTTCTCCCATGGCATCGGCATAGGCCTGATCTTGAATCCGCCGAGTCTCTGGATCGAAATCTTCTATGTAGCGAACGGAGAGTGCTTGGATCATGTCGGCTTCTTTTGCCGTAGCGCTATCGATCCTAGCTAGGGCTTGTTGCAAGGCATTGTAGGCGCGCGGAGCTTGCGCGGTGGTCATTGCACCATTCAGATACGAGCCCCAACTCCATGCCTCGCCCCAGTAACAAATCGCACAATCCGGATCAGCCATGTTTGATGCTTGGAATGATCTCGCCGAGTCATCTTTAGCGAATGAATACATCAATTGAAACCCCTGGTCGAAATAGGCCTGAGCCATTTCGTTGTCAGACGAAATAGGGAAATGGAAGTCACCCATCGCGCTATCAAACAAGCTCATTGGCTCATTAAAGGAATCGGGATAATCGATTTCCTGAGCGATACAATTCATGCTGATGCCGTAACAGCATAGGGCGGCTAGTGCCGTCGAGAGTCGGTTCATAGTTTGTTCCTACCACTTAGTTCACTAAATTCAATAGGCAGTTGCTAGAGTGTATCCATAATTTGTTCGATCAAATTGATCTATTGTAAGATAAATTCAACGGGCGCATTCGGCCCTAGCGGCCAACCTAAGATTACCCAGATGACTGTGAGCGCCAGTCCTGAGATTAATAAAAATGCAGAATACGGCAGCATCGTCGCGGCCAGAGATCCAAGCCCAAACTCTTTCTGCCAGCGTTGGCAGAACACGAGTATCAGAGGAAAGTAAGGCATCAGTGGTGTGATGATGTTGGTAGCGCCGTCACCCACACGATAGGCAGCGGTGCTCATCTCTGGGCTAATTCCAATCAGCATTAGCATCGGCACGAGTACCGGTGCGAGCAGAGCCCATTTAGCGCTGGCGGAACCTATAAACAGATTAATGGTTGCGCCGAATAAAATGATCAGCGCCATCAAGACGGAATCGGGGAGGCTAGAGCCTTCTAATACAGCCGCTCCTTTGATAGCAAAAATCAGACCGAGATTCGACCAGTTGAACATCGCCACGAAGTGAGCGGCAGTGAACGCAAGCACCAGATAATAAGAGAGGTCCGCCATGGCATCACTCATCATCTTCACGATATCACGGTGATTAGAGACCGTACCGGTAGCCGACCCATACGCCCAACCTGCGGCGAGGAATAGAAAGAAGAAGCCGGCTACTAGAGATTGATACATCGGTGTGAGTCTGGCCTCTGGATTCGCCGCTTCATTTATAAGCGGAGTACCTGGGCCAATTGTTAGGAAGATCCAAAGTGCGATGATTCCCAGGCAAGCGTAACCTGCGCGCGCTAAACCCTTGCGTTCGCTATCGCTCAATGTAGTGCTCTGATCTTTGATGATGCCGGCGGTACTGCTCTCGGCATCGCCAGGTTTGATAGGCGTCAATCGAGGCTCGATGATTTTGTCGGTGACATACCAGATCGATGGCAGAAACACGAAGGTCATCGCGATGATGAAATAGGCGTTGCCAGCGATGTTCGCATCCCAGGAAGGCTGGATAGTTTCGGCGGCAGCCTCAGTGATGCCAAATAGGAGTGCATCTAGCTGACCGGGTAATAGATTTGCGGAGAATCCACCGGACACTCCGGCGAAGGCCGTGGCTATACCGGCGATCGGGTGGCGACCGGCAGCGGCGAAGATAACGCCAGCCAGGGGAATTAAAACCACATAAGCTGCATCAGCTGCTAGGTTGCCCACCATGCCAATAAGTGCAACCGCTGGTGTTAGCAGGAATAAGGGAGCCTTGGAAACGGCGCCACTCATCGCGGATGCAAAGAGACCTGAGCGTTCTGCGACGCCTGCGCCCAGCATGACCACAAGTACATAACCCAGTGGATGGAAACTGGTAAAGGTATTCGGCATATCTACCAGTAAGCGCTGGATATTTCCTGCGGAGAGCAAACTCTCGGCGCTAATCATAATGGCATTTCCTGCCGCATCCACCTGCGTGGGGTGGGCTGCGGACACGCCAAACAAGGCCGACACGACACTTATGGCTATAACAGCGGCAATACAATAGAGAAAGATGAAGACCGGATCGGGCAGTTTGTTTCCAGACTTTTCGATCCAGGCGAGAATGCCTTTCATTTCAGTGGTTTGTGCTTGTGTATTCTCAGTCATTGTTATTGTCCCAGGCTGCTGATGCTTGTCAGTCGGTTCTTATAAATAATCGCATTTACTTTAGGGCAGCCCCTTAACGGAGTAAACGGAAAAATGTGTTTAGCTCGTTTATATAGCTCGCAGGCTGTTCCAGTGCTGCGAAGTGTCCGCCGGCTTCCATGAGGGAGTAGTGACGTAAATCATAGGCGGCAGCCACCCAAGATCTTGGTGTTATATATATCTCGGCGGGATAGACGGCGACCCCGGTCGGCACATTGATATACTCGATCGGCTTGACGACCGGTGTCTTATTGCTTTCGTAATAGATACGCATAGAAGATGTAATTGTCTCTGTAAACCAATAGATGGAGATATTAGTTAGCAGCTCATCCTTGGTGAAGTAATCGTCGAGATATCCGTCTGCGCCCTGCGGCAAGTCGGACCAACCGTGAAACTTCTCTACGATCCATGCTGCCAGTCCAGCCGGCGAGTCATTTAATCCATATCCTAAGCTTTGCGGCTTAGTCCCCTGAATTCGTTGATAGCCAACTTCATTTAGCATATAAGCAGTTCGCGCAGTGCGTAAGCTGTTTACTGCCTGGGAGACGTCGTCTCGCTGCGCCTCGTCTGCTGGTGGGCCTGCTAGAACCATATTTGAATGGAGACCTAGCAATCGTTCTGGGTAATTGTTGGCGAGATAGCGATTGATGATGGCTCCCCAATCACCGCCAGCGATTGCATATTGTTCATAACCAAGGCGCTGCATAAGACCGGCAAGGATATGGGCAAACTTCTCCGGGCTATAACCTGGTTCATTGGGTTTCTCTGAGAAGCCAAAGCCGGGAAGTGAGGGCGCTATGACATGATATGAATCTGCAATATCTCCTCCATGAGCGACGGGGTCGGTTAGGGGGCCTATGATCTTCGAGAATTCCGCTACCGATCCTGGCCAGCCGTGAACAATCATTAAAGGAATTGCATCGGGGTTTTCGGAACGCTGGTGAATGAAGTGCATGTCTAAGCCATCAATTTCAGTTTTGAACTGATCGAATTCATTTAACTGAGATTCTTGTTTTTTCCAATCGAAGTCGTTCTTCCAATAATTGAGCAACTCGGTCAGGTAGCTGGAATAGGTTCCGTACTCCCAGGTGGTATCTGCTATCTGATCGGGCATGCGGGTGGTTGCAAGCCTGCGCTGAAGATCCGAAATCGCAGCGTCCGAGATGTCGATCTCAAAGGGTATAATAGGTGCGTTGTTTGCAAACTTGGATTGCGGCATGGGCTTCTCGCTCGAGGAGGGTGTGGTGTTATTTAGCATCGCTAGGCTCGATGTGAGTAGGTCAGGCTTAGCGATGGCGACTGATCCAAGGAAGATGGCGATGATTGCAGTGAGCACAGCGCCGTAATGAATAGCCACCCAGATGAGTGCCGGTCGCTTTACAGGATGTGCTGATAATTTTGAGTGCATAGCTTACTCCGTAGCCGAAGCTGGTAGTGACTTCTTGTTTTAGGTCTGATTATTTTCTATATCTGACAATACTTTACTGATAATTTCTATTGCAGAATCTATTTCCTTCTTGCTGACATTTAGAGCGGGCAATAAACGCACACTATTCCCTCCAGCCTTAACAACCAATAGCTTCTTTTCCTGCAGCCGTGTAATTAATTGCCCAGCATCGGCCAGGCAATACAGGCCCAGCATCAGGCCTAGGCCCTTTACATCAGACAAAAGTTGCGGATAACGCACGACGAGTATCGAAAGTTCAGCTTTTAGATAGTTTCCTAACTCGATGATATTTTTAAGAAACTCAGCATTGTTCAGTGTATCTATAACGGCGTTACCAACGGCCGTTGCCAGCGGATTACCGCCGAAAGTACTGCCGTGAGTGCCGGGTACCAACGCGCTCGCTACTTCTTCCGTGGCCAGACACGCGCCTATGGGAAACCCTCCACCAAGCCCCTTTGCACTGGCAAGTATATCGGGGGTAACGCCCAATTGCTGATAGGCATAGAGAGTGCCGGTGCGTGCTATACCGCACTGCACTTCATCAAACATAAGTAGGATGTTATGTGAGTCGCATAACTCTCTGACAGCCTTAAGATAATCTAATCCAGCCACGCTAATGCCGCCTTCACCTTGGACAGGTTCGATGATGATCCCGGCTGTGTTCTCGTTGACTGCACACAGCAGTGATTCGTAGTTTCCGAACTCAGCCTGATCAAAGCCCGGGTCTCCCACGAGAAAGCCCTCGCAATGAACAGGGTTAGCAGCACACGCGATAGCGGCAAGGCTACGGCCATGGAATGCGCCGCTCATCGACACAATACGATTCTTATGACCCTCGTTCTTAGAATGGAAGTAGCGGCGAATAGCTTTGAAGCCACATTCAATCGCCTCGGTGCCGGAGTTGCAGAAGAAGACCCGATCGGCGAATGTGCTCGCGACCAGTTTGTTGGCGAGCTGCTCGCCTAGCTCGATGTTGTAGAGGTTGGAGGTATGCCAAACGCGATTCGCCTGATCTGTCAATGCCTCGATCAATTTAGGATTGCAGTGCCCAAGGCAGTTCACTGCGATTCCCATTCCGAAATCGAGATAGCGCTCGCCATCTTTAGTAAGTAAATAGGAGCCTTCGCCGCGTTCAAACTTCAGCTCCCGAGCTCCATAATTCTGCATGAGGGCAGAGCTCATATCTTTATCCTAAGTTATTAAGTTTGTTGGTTTGCTGTTGCCGCAGCGGCCGGAAAGCCGCGGCGGTTTTGCGGAGTAGATTGTATCATTCAATGCAGAAATTACAGACGAGAAACAGGCTTTGTTCCAGCTCAAAAAGATACCAATCGCGCTTCCTGATCCCAGTTCAACGGCAGGGAATTTCCGAGGGCTCTCGATAGATAGGTTTTGAAATCAGCCAGTTAACTAATCTTTATTATGCAGAAGATTATTATCAACTAGTTCTAGCTAAAACCGGCAGGATATTGTGGCTTGGCTTGCACCGCTATAAACAGCTTAACGCTAATTCCGGAAAAAGTGCCTAATTTTGCTCTCCTTGGATAAGGCATCCTCATATCCCATTTTCCATAGTGCGCTGCAAAACCCTTTCTCAAAGAGTATAAGGCTTAGCAGCGTGCTTGAGGAGTCCGGTTTTATGTTCTTAGCCATCTGTTTCGGCAGTTCATCGTAGAATTGTTTGGCCAAGATATTGATTTCTTTACTCGGGGAAATCTCAAGCAGTTCAATTTTTTGAGCGCTAATCTTTGGGCTATTTATTACCCCTTGAGGTAGTTGATCCAGAACGTCATTCATATCACGAAGAAACTCCAAGTCATTTTCCAGAGTGTCGACGAAAGCGCTGTTTAAGATGTGCCCCAAAATCTGCAAGATGGACGGAGCGGCGGCATTGGTGTTCCCTGCAGGAGAATTGCTGCGGTTGCCACTGACGCCAATCACTAGTAGTCGGGTGGCGCCGAGGTGAATCGGGGTCGATGTTGGAGCCAGCTGGCGAACAGCGCCATCACCATAGAATTGTTCATCGATCTTAACCGCGGGGAATAGCACGGGTAGTGCCGAGGAGGCCATCAAGTGCGAGTAGCTTATTGTGCCGCTCCTACCGATGCGATGCGGGCCTTGCCAATCACTAAGTCCTTTCATTCCCTGATAGAAGGAAACTGACTCGCCGGTATTGTAAGAAGATGTAGTGATACTTAGTGCATCGAGTAAGCCTCTGTCTATATTCCTCTGAATCTTATCGAGTTTTAGCACGCGCTGAAGCAGATGAAGCAAGGGAGAGTTGTCTAAAAGGGAGATCGGCACATCGGTATCTTTCGTACGCATTGAAGCGAACAGCATGATAGAGGCGCTGCCGAGTAACTTGCCGGACTGTGGCGTGTAGACCTTATAGCTGCTTATGTTCTTCCAAACGTGCTCGAGTAGCTTTACTCCAGTTCGAAGGCGATGGGCGTGACAAGCTAATGAGGCGGCGTTAAGTGCACCAGCCGAGGTCCCAGAAATAATGTGGAAGGGGTTGCTAGCGTTCTTTGGCAGTAACTCGGAGATGGCACGAAGCACGCCTACTTGATAGGCCGCGCGAGCGCCGCCTCCAGAGAGCAGTAGACCAATTCGGTCTGCATTTTTTGCTTCTAACATGCTGATCTTGCTTCTCCCTGGCCCTGGCGGCCTGCCTACTCTTGTTCAGCCATGTGCGTTTCTATTCTAAATTAATTACTAACAATTACTTACGATTATTACTTCGTCTATTACCTGATTAATTGCAGCTAGTTTTATTCGGATTGCCTAATGGCAAACTGCGCGGTAGCGATCTATCATAGTAGCAACTGGCAACACGAGTCTGTAATGGTAACTCAAGCAAAGATAGATCCTCTGGTTATTGCGATATCTTCCCGGGCTTTGTTCAATTTGGAAGACAGCCATCGCGTCTTCGAAGAAGAAGGCTTGGATGCTTATCAGCAATATCAAATTTCCAAGGAAGATCAGCCGCTAGAGCAAGGGGATGCGTTTCTGCTCGTACAGAAACTTCTAGGCCTGAATAAGCTGCTGGATGAATCTCCGGTGCAGGTCATTCTCCTCTCGCGCAACAGTGCAGATACCGGTCTCCGCGTTTTTAATTCGATTCAGCACTATGGGCTAGACATAAGTCGTGCGGCGTTTAGTGGCGGTGAGAGTCCCTATCGCTATATCTCAGCCTTCAATAGCCATCTTTTTCTCTCCACGGATGGGGCCGATGTGAGGCAAGCGTTGGAATCTGGAGTGGCTGCTGCAACAATTTTACCTTCAGAGAAAAGCACAACTCCCAGTGAGAAGCTCAAGATCGCATTCGATGGAGACGCGGTTTTGTTCTCGGATGATTCTGAGAAAATTTTTAAAAACAAGGGCTTAGCTGCCTTTACTAAGAATGAAAAGGAGGCTGCCAACGAGCCATTGAGTGGCGGCCCCTTTAAACCTGTTCTCGCTGCTTTACAGCAGATTCAGATGGTGTTTCCGCCAGGCGAGTCGCCTCTGAGAACTTGCTTAGTAACGGCCCGTGCCGCTCCAGCCCATGAGCGAGTGGTGCGTACGCTTCGTGCATGGAACATACGTATCGATGAGTCCCTGTTTCTTGGCGGACTCGACAAGGGAGAGTTTCTCCGCGCCTTCGATGCGGATGTGTTCTTCGACGATCAGGAAGCGCACTGTGAATCAGCGCGAAATCATGTGGCAACAGGGCATGTTCCACACGGTATAGCAAATGAAAAGATATAAATAACAATGAGTTGAAATAACTAATTAATGTATTTTATTAAACATGGTGTAATACAGTCCCAAACCAAGCAAGATTACCGTCAGCAGACTCTGTAGTGTCTTTTCTGGTACCCGATCACTGAGGAGCGAGCCCAGTGCTATAGCTGGTAGTGAGCCAACAAGCAGGCTCAGAAGCAGCATGAGGTCTACGTAGCCTGCAAACAGGTAGCCCAGACCGGCAATGAAAGTAAGCGGCACAGCATGAGCGATGTCGCTGCCGATTATCTGCACAGTCCTGGTTTGAGAGTAAATCGTCAGAAGTATCGCGGCGGCGAATGCTCCCGCTCCAACGGAAGAGAGCGTCGCGCAGACCCCCAGCACAATTCCCATCGAAAAAGTAAGTCCGGATCGCCTTCGCTGTATGAAGTTCATTAGAAACGGCGGCTTATTGTCTACAGCTTTCTCTCTAAATTTATTTTTAAATATCAATATTATAGCGGTTACTATTAACATTATGCCTAAACTAAATGTAAGCAGCTCACCGAACCCAGGGGACTGCTGGAAGGTGGTTTGGCTAATGGCGGCGTGGACTAAAATAGCGGTAGGTACGCTGCCTAAAGCGAGAAGGCGCACTATACTCCAGTCGACATTGCCTGCGCGGTGATGAGATAGGGCACCTCCGGCCTTAGTTATAGCGGCATAGAGCAGGTCTGTGCCAATAGCCACGGGGGCTGGGTAGCCAAACAGTAGCAATAATGGGGTCATTAACGAGCCGCCTCCGACACCGGTAATGCCTATGGCGAAGCCAACGAGGGCGCCGGCTGAGATATGTAGGATCAGTTCCATTTCGACTTCTGTAAAGCTTGCGCTGTGGGTCGGTATTTACAGAGCGAGAGTAGACAGAAATTTTTATGCAAGAAAGGAATATTTAAGAATATTTTTATAACTAAATGGAATAACCTCTGCGTTTCGGATAACGCAAAGGAATAGGACATGAAGTTACACCAACTTCGGTATATCTGGGAGGTCGCGAAGCAAGACTTAAACGTTTCTCAGGCGGCGGCCCACTTATACAGCTCGCAACCAGGCATAAGTAAGCAGATTAGATTGCTAGAAGAAGAGCTGGGCCTGCAGATATTTACTCGTAGGGGCAAGCATCTCATTGAGATTACGCCGGCCGGGCGGGAAATTCTGGAGACAAGCGGGGAAATCCTGCAGCAAGTAAAGAAGATCCAGTCGCTAGCTCAGGAGCATAACGATGAGCACAGAGGAAGCCTATCGCTGGCAACAACCCATACTCAGTGCCGCTACGTGTTACCGCCGATTATTCGACGCTTCATGAATAAGTATCCCAATGTCGCATTACAGCTGCATCAGGGCACACCGACCCAAATATCTGCCGTAGCGGCAGACGCTGGGGCTGATTTCGCCATCGCGACAGAGGCGCTCGAGCTATATACCGATCTGCTTATGCTGCCGTGCTATCGCTGGAATCGGTCGATCCTCGTGCCAAAAGGTCACCCTTTAGCTGATGAAGATGAATTAAGCCTCTATAAAATATCGACTTATCCTATTGTTACCTACACTTTTGGCTTCACTGGGAGGTCCAAACTTGACGAGGCATTTGATGCTCAAGGCCTTAAGCCCCGGGTTGTTTTGACAGCTGCCGATGCAGACGTTATCAAGACCTACGTTCGGCTGGGCCTTGGCATTGGCATCGTTGCCAGCATGGCATTCGATGCAGAGATTGATAGTGATTTGGTGGCGCTGGATGCCAGCAGGCTGTTTGAATCAAGCACTACTAAGATTGGCTTCCGTCGTAACAGCTACTTTCGGGGCTATATGTATGATTTTATTGAAATGTTTGCTCCGCACTTAGATCGAGATTTGGTGCGCAGAAGCCTGGAAGCGAAGACTAGGAGCGACGTGGATGAGCTGGTAGACGGTATAGAGCTACCTGTGCTGTGAGGCTGCCCCTGATCCCTAGAAGAACTTACTAGTCCTCTACGTTGCCTCGGTGCAGGCCGCACTCCTTAATTGTGGTCTCTTCCCACCACCAGCGTCCTTCTCGCTCATGTTGGTTCGGTCCTACCGGGCGAGTGCAGGGCTCGCAGCCTATGCTGATGAAGCCACTATCGTGCAGTTGGTTGTAGGGCACGTCGAACATGCGAATATAATTCCACACATCTTCTGAACTCCAGTTAGCAAGGGGGTTTATCTTAACAACGGGGTGATCAGGGCTAGAGAAGGTGCTATCTACCTGGATAACGGGTACTTCGGCCCTGGTTGGGCTCTGATCGCGCCTCTGGCCAGTAATCCAGGCATCTACCGTTGCTAGCTTGGCTCGCAGCGGTGCAACCTTGCGGATGCCGCAGCATTCCTCGTGGCCGTCCTCATAGAAGCTAAACAGCCCCTTGTCTTTGATTAGCCGGCTTAGCTGTTGCGGGTCGGGGTGAAGCGTCTCGATCGGTAGCTCGTAGTGCTTACGCACGCTTTCAATGAATTCGTAGGTCTGCGCATGCAGTCGGCCGGTATCTAGGGTGAAGATGGCAGGTTCATCGATCAGCTTGCTAGCCATGTCTATAAGGGCTACGTCTTCAGCCCCACTGAATGAAATAGCAAGGTTAGGCCACAGCTCACTGACTTCCTGGATTATGTCCTTCGGCTTGCTGTTGCTGAGGCGAGTATTTAGTTCTTCTATCTCTTTTGCTGTAGTCATTAGAGTCTTCGTGGCTAGGGGCTTTCCCGAGTTCGGGTGCGGCATATTCTCGGCTATTTGCTGTCCTCGGTAAAGCGCAGGTGTACAGCGCGCTTAAAGTCGTTCAATTAAACTAGCTGGCTGAGCCGCCGATAAGAATGTTCCACGTGAAAAACTCTAATGAAACTAAGCACTTAGACAGTCTAAATGAGCTCTTCCACTAAATATTGGTGTTTGCTGAGCTGCAAAATCTATATCTAGTAATTAGACAGCAACAGAGTTGGTTGCGCCTCTGTTCCGGCTTCGCAATTTCTGCTAAATTCATGCTGTTTAAGTCGCTTACCACGTAGCGAAGGCCGAGTGAGATAATGATGCTGGCTTAGAGCGTCGGTTTAGAGTCGAATTAGTAAGCACTATTCAATACCGTAGAAGGAGAAATGCACGTCATGGAAATAGCCTGTCTAGATTTAGAAGGAGTACTAGTGCCCGAGATATGGATCGGGTTTGCGCAGAAGACAGGTATTGATGAGTTGGCGGCAACTACGCGCGATATCCCAGATTATGACGTGCTAATGAAGCAGCGCCTGGCCCTTCTCGACCAACATGGTTTAGGCCTTCCGGACATTCAGGAGGTCATCTCGACCATGGCGCCAATGCCAGGAGCTAAAGAGTTTATAGATTGGTTAAAAGAACGATTCCAACTTATTATTTTATCAGATACTTTCTATGAATTTTCTCAACCTTTGATGCGCCAGCTCGACTTCCCAACATTGTTTTGTCATCGTCTGGTCGCGGATGAGAGCGGCAGGATCGTGGATTACAAGCTCCGACAGAAAGACCCTAAGCGGCAATCTGTTAAGGCGCTGCATGGACTGAATTTTCGAGTGATAGCCTCCGGAGACTCCTATAATGATACAACCATGCTGGAAGAGGCGGACGCCGGCATCTTGTTCCGAGCACCGGCCAACGTTATCGAGGAGTTCCCGCAATATCCTGCGGTTGAGAGCTATGAAGAGCTCAGGCGGGAATTTTGTGCTGCCAGCGAACGCGATCTAAGCGTATAAGGGGGGGGTTCCAGTTAACTTATAGCTTAAGACAATTCCTGCAATGCACTGAATATATTGCTTATCTTATCGAAGCATTCCTGATATTCCTCTTCGCAGCTGGAGTCAGCTATGATGCCTCCTCCTGCCCAGCAGCTGAGCATGCCAGCCTCCCACAATAGGCTGCGTATAGTGATGCTGCTATCGAAGCTGCCATCCGTCCCCAGATAGAACACCGTTCCGCAGTACACGCGTCTCGCTTTATGTTCAACTTTCCGGATGATCTCCATCGCGGCTAGCTTTGGGGCGCCAGTAATAGAGCCTCCGGGATAGCAACTTGCGAGCAGATGTAGCGCGTCTTTGCCGGAGAGCAGTCTGCCTGTAATATTGCTTACCATATGGTGTACATTGCTAAAGCTTTCGATAGCAAATAACTGATTTACATCAATACTTCCAATCTCACAAACGCGGCCTAAGTCGTTTCTGAGTAGGTCGACGATCATTAGATTCTCAGCTTGGTCCTTCTCGCTAGCGGCTAATTCACGTGCAAGGCGCTTATCTTCATCGTCCGATTCGCCCCTAGCGCGCGTCCCCTTTATAGGCTGTGTTAGGACTGCGCCTTTCTTCAACCTAACAAAGCGCTCAGGAGACAAGCTCAATAGTGCGCCACTGTTCCAGGCTATATACGCCGAGAATGGAGCCTTTGTGGCGCGGCGAACCTTTAGATAGGCAGTTAGCGGCTCTCCGCGACCCTTCGCTGTAAAACTCTGCGTGAGGTTAACCTGATAACAATCTCCACTATCAATTCGAGACTTTATCTCAGCGAAGGCGTGCTGATACTGCGCAAAGCTGCTTGCGCTTGCCAACGGAGATTCGAGGCAGAATGTAGCGGGCTGTGTATTGGTTGTTCTACTGAGTGACTGCTCGATAGAGACTAACGTTTGATCGATGGTAGTGGCTGAGCAACTTGGGTGCAGCCTAAGCTCGCAGCTTCTTCTATCGTGATCGATAACGAGGGTCCAAAGGTAAATCCCGACGAAGGCATCATTTATCGAGAAGTCAGCTTTGCCGTTCACAGTAGGGTAGCCCAGATGGGCGATGACCGCGCCCGCATGTTCTAGTTGATGCTCATCCGCAGATCCTAGTATAAGTGATGGTAGAAATTTCTCTTTTAATACCCTGATATAACTAAGTATTTCATTGCTGTTGTTTGAGTTTCCAATAAGTCTAGCCACGTTGTCGGAACAAGAAAGTACGCCGTTCTTGACTTTTAAGTGAGCCGTGGGTGCTGCAGCTAAGATGTCTAAGCTGCCGCTGTTTCCACCGTGGTTAGCGCTATCTAGAAATGCAGGCATACCAAGATCGTTGAGTGCGCGCATATAAAGCTCGCTGTCAGCGCAGTAGGGCAGAGATCGGATGTTCGTAAAAGGCATAGGGCGTGATTGCGGTGATGCGGTGTACCGCAAGATTAATGGCTAGGTGCAGGCGAGAAGACTACCTTGATTTAACAACCGGCGCAGCAGTTCCGCTATCTCGCGATCTGCTAGTAACTGGCTAGATGTAGCAGGCACGATTTCAGTCGCCTCACAGAATGCAACAATATTCGCAAGCTGCGTCATGGAGAAGCTAACCATGGCGCCATCGGCGAATAGCAATACACAGTCCTTCGCGGCTGATTCCATGAAGGCAAATCGCGAACTGGGGTTCTTCGTCAGTTGTACCCCGTCACTCAATAGGGCAGAAAAATCTTCAGGGGAAAGCTCATCGTCTAGAGGCTGGATGAGCTCAGGGTATTTTGGCTGGCTAACGTAGCAGCCGAACCAGCTAGCAAAATCCTGTTTTTGAGCAAGTCGTTCAGTGAGTTGACGATAGCTTGCATCTAGTAATTCGGGTCTGATCTCTGCACTTCGTAATTCACTATGTGAATCACTGTCTTCATAGCGTTGTGCAGGATCTTGGTCTTTGATGATGAAATCGCTGAAACCCTCGATCATTTCAGCCATAGACGGCGCACGAAATCCTATGGAGTAGCAGAGACTGTCGCTTGTAGCCGTGCCCCAGTGCGGGAATCTCGGAGGAACGTACAGCGCATCACCTGCGGTTAGATTGAATTCTGTAGTGGCTTCAAAGTTTTGCAGTAGGCTCAAATCTTCGCCTGGAACAAGCTTGGCGTCTGAGTCACAGCGATCGCCGAGCTTCCAAGAACGCTCACCCTGGCCCTGCAGAAGGAAGACGTCATAATAATCGTAATGCGGGCCAACACTGCCGCCTTGGGCAGCGAAAGAAATCATGATGTCATCAATGCGCCAGCTAGGAAGGAAGTTGAATAGAGTTTTTATATCGGCAACGTCTTCAACCCATTGATCTACTGCCTGGACTAGCAGAGTCCAATTCGACTCGGGAAGCTGCGTGAAATCGGAATCTTCGAATGGCCCATGACGAAGTTGCCATTGCCCCGGCTCAGGCTCGATAATTAGACGACTTTCAACGAGTTCTTCGCACGCGAGTCCAGCTAGCTCCTCGGGAGTCAGCGAATCACTAAAGTTTGGTATAAACTTCGACAACAGCAGTGGTTTCTTCTGCCAATACTGCGCTAGAAATTGTTTGCTATCGAAAGCCGAGTTTAGGTGTCGTTTGCTCAAATAGCACGCGCCTGCTCTACGGCGTTTCCTAGATACTTGCGGGGTGTAAGTTGCAGCAGTTCCTGCTTCGCAGATTCAGGAATAGTGAGAGTCTGCACGAAATCTCGAACAGACTGCTGGTCTATCTGCTTGCCGCGAGTTAATTCCTTTAGCTTTTCGTAGGGTTTCTCGATACGGTATCTACGCATAACAGTCTGTATAGGCTCTGCTAAAATTTCCCAGCAGGAGTCGATATCGTCATCTATCGCCTTGGCATTGAGCTCGAGTTTTCCTATGCCTTTCATAGTGGCTCGGTACGCTATAAGGCTATGCGCTAAACCAGTGCCAATATTTCTAAGAACCGTTGAATCTGTTAAGTCGCGCTGCCATCGAGAGATTGGTAGTTTCTCAGATAGATGAGACATGATCGCATTGGCCAATCCGAGATTGCCTTCGGAATTCTCGAAGTCGATAGGGTTTACCTTATGGGGCATGGTAGACGAACCGACTTCGCCGGCTACCGTTTGCTGCTTAAAATAACCTAAGGAAATATAGGCCCAGATGTCTCTGTCGAAATCTATCAGCACGGTATTGAATCGGCATATCGCCGAAAATAACTCGGCGACATAATCATGTGGCTCGATCTGTGTTGTATACGGATTCCAGCTGAGCCCAAGTCCTTCTACAAATTCCTTAGCATTAGCTTGCCAATCTATATCTGGGTAGGCACAAAGGTGTGCGTTGTAGTTGCCAACTGCGCCATTAATCTTGCCTAGGATCTCGTTAGATTCTATCTGTGCGATCTGTCGTCTTAGTCGGTGAACGACGTTTGCAAATTCTTTGCCCACGGTCGAAGGGGAGGCCGATTGCCCATGAGTGCGGCACAGCATTGGCTGGTCCGCAAAGTCTCTAGAGAGTTGTGCAAGTCGCGTCTCGATCTCGCGCATTTGATCAAGCATGACCTTGTCGCGGCCGTCGCGCAGCATTAGTGCATAGGCAAGGTTGTTGATGTCCTCGGATGTGCAGGCGAAATGCACGAATTCGAGTTGGTCGTTAAGCTCCGCGTTGTCTTCGAATTTTTCTTTGATGAAATACTCGACAGCTTTTACGTCGTGATTGGTCGTGGCCTCGATTGCCTTAATACGTTGCGCGTCGGCTATTGAGAAGTTCTCAATAAGATCGTCTAGATACTCTAAACCCCGTTCACTGATGACTTGTAGATCGTCGATCTGATCGTGTTCTGATAATTTTTGTAGCCACTTAACCTCAACGAGGACTCGATAGCGCATCAGCGCAAATTCACTGAAGTAGGGTGCGAGGTCTTCGCATTTGCTCTTATAGCGACCATCCAGCGGGGAGATTGCTAATAGTGAATTGTCTGAATCGTTTGCCATCGTGTATTCCTTGAATTCCGTAAAACTTGTCTTTCTGGCGGGTGATGCCGGGTGTTCTAGACAGATGTGAGCAGGCGCCGCCTGAGTGCATTCGCCGTTTCTTGCACTCGCTTTCTATAGAAGATGAGTCGCCAGCGACGTCCTCCTAGCTGATGCCATAGTACTGCTGATCTAATGCCCGCCAAAAGAAGTGCGCGAACACGGTTCGATACATATTCGTTCTGCAGATAGTCTACCTGCCCGTGCACCTGGATGCGGTGTGACAGTGTGCTAATTGTATCCTGATACAGCGTGGCTAGCTGCTCGAATGTTTGCTCTTGACGCAATTGTCCGTCGGTTTTTTCAGTCTCTTCCATACGCCAGGGCGTCGAGTTCTCGGGAATTAATAGCAGCGGCTGGATCGACTGCAAGCCATCTCGGATATTGGTTTGCATAACTGAGTTCGCATCGAGTTTGTTTCTTATCAGCATCATCCCTAATGTGTAGCGGACGAGACTGGCGTTTTCTGACGAGCGTACTTGGCTGAACATGTCATCGAGGGTGCGAAGCCCCAGATTTAAATGCCCGAGATTGGGGTAAACATCGGACTCCGATCTTGGGTTAAGGGCGAGCAGAGGGTTCACACTGGCAAGTAACTCAGTCTGTGAAGCATTGCCGTGCACGGCAAGCTTGGAAACCAGAGCAGCCGATTGCGCGACCGCAGCTAGGGCTATGACCTGCCACTCCCAACGCGTTAGTTCAGCGACAGAATTATTCAATGATTGCTCCTCCGAGACAGCGTTCACCCTGATAGAACACTACATACTGGCCGGGTGTCACCGCGCGCTGTGGTTTAATGAAATCTACCTGCAGTTGCCCGTCTTCGAGCATGCTTATCTGGCACTCCTGATCAATCTGGCGGTAGCGAATCTTAGCAGTACAATTGAGTGGCATGTGCGCAGGTACTGAATTTACCCATGCCGCTTTGCTCGCTAGAAGGCGGCTAGAGAACAGCATTTCATGGTCCGAACCCTGCGCGACAAGTAAAACGTTTCTCTCCAGATCTTTGTCTACGACATACCAAGGTGCTTCGTCATGATCGGTTAATCCGCCTATCCCGAGACCTTGACGCTGTCCGTAAGTATAGAACATCAATCCTGAGTGCTTGCCTATCGCGTCGCCATCAACAGTCTCGATAACTCCCGGCTGCGCGGGAAGATATTGCTCTAGAAAATCTTTAAACTTACGCTCGCCGATAAAACAAATTCCGGTACTGTCTTTTTTGTCATGGGTGCTCAATCCTAAGCGAGAGGCAATCGCGCGTACCTCAGGCTTATCTAGCTCACCTACGGGGAAGAGGCTTTTCGCAAGGCAGCTTTCATCCACCTCACAGAGGAAGTAACTCTGATCCTTGTTGTTGTCCAAGCCTTTTAGTAGGAAGGTCTCTGCCTCTACCATTTGCTTTCTGACATAGTGCCCGGTAGCGATAAAGTCAGCGCCGAGCTCGCTTGCATACTCGAGAAATGCTTTGAATTTTATCTCGCGATTACACAGTACGTCGGGGTTAGGGGTCCGGCCCGCTGAATACTCTTTGAGAAAATGCTCGAACACATTGTCCCAATATTCGGCTGCGAAATTTGCGCTATGCAGGTTTATGCCGAGGCTGTCGCAGACTGATTGAGCATCGGCTAAGTCTTCCTTTGCCGTGCAATAGTCAGTGCCATCATCTTCATCCCAATTCTTCATGAACAGGCCTTCCACCTGATATCCCTGCTCCATAAGCAGATAGGCAGCTACTGATGAATCGACGCCACCGGACATGCCAACAATCACCTTGCTGTCCCTGTTTTCATTGGTTTGTGTACTATTTGTCATGGTTTCTCTAGCTGTAATTCTTAATGTCTTTCTGTGTCTGGTACCACTATCAAGCTGAGTGGGTAACCGATCCCTTTCAGGTAGTCTCGAATCACCTCGAGTACCAGTGGGCTGCGCATCTCAGATTCTCGCTGCTCTAGCTCCTCCAGGGAAACCCATACGGCTTCAGCGATGTCCTCATCCAGGTCACGCTCCGTCCTCGGCTCTATAGCTTTGGCAATGAAGCAGTGACGTATATAAGTAATACCGTTTTCGGGGGAGGTATATTGGTAGATTCCCAGCAATTGTTCTAGATTGACCCGCCAGGCCGTTTCTTCAAGGGTTTCTCTAATCGCTGCATCAAGCAGAGATTCCTTTAGTTCAACATGCCCGGCCGGTTGATTATAAACGAGTCGGCCTCCCGAGTTCTCTTTTACCATCAAGAATTTGCCTGCGCGCTCCACAATTGTGGCGACGGTTATATGGGGAAGTTGATGCATGTAGAGACGATCCTGGCTGAGAGCTTGTGTGTAAGGGCAATGCTAGCTGTTAAAAGCGTTCGTGATCAATGATCTAGATGAGTAAATTGAAATATCGTCTTAGGTTTTCCCTTTAGTTAGCTCGCATAAACGTGGATAATCGCCTGTTGGATAACGGTTAAGAAATTATGGGCAAGCTGACGCACCTAGATAGCAAAGGCAACGCCAAGATGGTGGATGTCACAGAGAAGCAATCCACCCACCGCGTGGCCACAGCTAGTGGTCGAGTACGTATGGAGAGCCAGACCTTGGGACTGATCGCCGATGGTGGTCACAAGAAGGGCGACGTTATAGCGATAGCACGAATAGCCGGAATTCAGGCTGCCAAGAATTGCTCACAATTGATCCCACTGTGTCATCCGCTGATGCTGACGTCCGTCAAGGTCGAACTGGAATTGGATGTGGAGCGCAGCAGCGTGCTGATAAGCGCAACTTGCAAAGTTAATGGTCAGACAGGTGTGGAAATGGAGGCATTAACCGCTGTTTCTGTTGCTGCATTGACCATCTATGACATGTGCAAGGCCGTAGATAAGAATATGGTCATTGAGGCTATCTGCCTCGATGAGAAGCTCGGTGGCAACAGCGGCCATTACCAGCGATCTGAGTCAGTTTAGGAAGCTATGCTAAATATTCAATACTTTGCCAGTATCAGGGAAGCCCTCAACAGAAGTGAGGAAGAACTCGAGCTGCCTCGCGATGTAAAATCGGTCCAGGCACTAATCGACCACTTAGTTCATGCTAATCCCCATTTTGAAGCCGTCTTTATAGGGGGAGGCGATAGCAAGAACGGTAGAGTCCTCGTGGCCGTGAATCAAACTATCGTGGATCGTAAGCATCTGCTCAGTCAGAACGACGAAGTGGCATTCTTTCCTCCGATGACTGGAGGCTAGGCATTTAATGATTAGCATTCAGAATGAAGATTTTTCGCTAGCCGATGAATACGCCGCAATTCGCACTCGTGCGGGTGATGCCGGTGCGATAGTCAGTTTTACGGGTCTAGTCCGAGAGATTTATGGCGATGCTAGTACTGCTGGTGCCGTGCAATCACTGACACTAGAGCATTACCCTGGCATGACCGAGAAATGCTTAAAGGATATTCAGCTAAAGGCGGAGGATAGATGGCCGCTGCTGGCTACAAGGATCATCCACAGAGTAGGTGAGCTCTACAGTCATGATCAGATAGTGCTAGTGGCAACGGCCAGCGCGCATCGCAACGCCGCCTTCGAGTCTGCCGAGTTCATCATGGATTATCTGAAGAGCGAAGCGCCATTCTGGAAGAAGCAGAAATCTGCAAACCTCAGCAGCTGGATCGAAGCTCGGGATACCGATAAGACAGCGCTGGATCGCTGGCAGAAATCATAGCTACACGTCTAATAGCCTAGACTCGCCAGGCTGTAAATCACCTAGATCCCACTCATCAATCTTGGTACGGATAAGTCGCAGCGTAGGAAAGCCTATTGCGGCTGTCATTCGCCGCACCTGTCGATTGCGACCTTCGCTAATCGACAGCTCAAGCCAGCTAGTGGGAATGTGCTTGCGCTGCCTAATTGGTGGAACTCTATCCCAAATCGATGGTTTATCAACGCGCTGCGCCTTCGCAGGCCTTGTGGGTCCGTCTTTCAGCTCAACTCCACCGGCCAGGGCCTCCAGTGCTTTCTCGGTTAGCAATCCTTCAACCTGCACGATATAGGTCTTGAATTTACCGTATTTGGGGTTGCTGATCTTCTGCTGCAACTTGCCGTCGTCAGTAAGTATTAGCAGGCCTTCAGAATCCTTATCAAGTCTGCCCGCCGGGTAGAAACCTTTGTGATCGATATAGTCGGCGAGTACTCGATGTGGTGGCTCAGAGGTGAACTGAGACAAGACGGCAAAGGGCTTGTTGAATAGTAAAATTTGGGACATGCAGCTTGTATCGGTAATGCGTAGGGAGGCTAAAGTCGAGCGCAGCTATTACTTGCCAGTGGTCAATGACCCCGGAGCTGCAGCAACGAGCGCGAAACAGCCGCCGCGCTCATAGTAGTCTCTATTGCAGGAACCTTATGTCCAGCTGGGCCCGTAAATATAGGGCCCTGTGCATTAGGTCGGAATTTCTTCTTCCAGCACAGCATTATCATCATCAACTGCGTCTGTGTTGGATTCCTGCTCGGATGATGATTGCTCACCGTTTGCGGCTGGCGCATCGGCGACGGCGTGAATATTTGCCGCATGCAGTCCTTTGGGGCCTTCGATTGTGTCGAACGAGACTAACTGTCCGGCTTTCAAGGTTTTATATCCTTCCATTCCGATGGCGGAGTAGTGCGCGAACAAATCATCGCCCCCTTCATCGGGTAAAATAAAACCAAAACCTTTTGCGTTATTGAACCATTTAACTTGCCCGGTACTCATAAGAGGACTCCGTACTTCTTATTATTTTTCTATTTTTTACTTCGAGGCATATAGCCGCACTAAATTCTATACAGCAATGATTTGGAAATGTCAAAGTAGGCGTCTCAAATCCAAGGCGATTGAACCCACGGTTGGGGCTTGAAAATGCAGGAGAAAGCCCAATTTAAATGTATACTGGAAGCTTCCCAGGGCCTGCCATTTTAGCCAGATTCTCTTGGGGGAAGGGCCTAGTCAGACCCGGATTAAACACTACAATAGAGTCATCCGATCCTGAGATTGAATGAATAGAAATGTTATGAGCAAGAGCGACCTAAAAATTACTACATTACAAATGTCACAGCGCTTTCTCGTAGCGAGCAATTCAGGTGACGACGGTGACGAGCGCTTCGATCATGACACCGGATTTGCCGCTACTACTGAAAAACCGAAACTACAGAAGCCTCCGCTGTACAAAGTAGTCTTAATAAACGATGACTACACCCCAATGGACTTCGTCGTCGAGGTGCTATGCTCGTTCTTTTCCATGAACGTGGAGGGCGCCACGCAGATCATGCTGAAAGTGCACACTGAAGGAAAAGGCGTATGTGGTGTATTCGGAAAGGACGTCGCTGAATCGAAGGCGGCGCAGGTAAATGAATATGCGCGTGAATGTGAGCAGCCCTTGTTGTGCTCCGTCGAAGTTGATAGATAGACCCACAAACAAATAGATAAATGGATCCTGAGCAACTCCTTTAAGGTCTGCTCGAATGAATTAGCCAAAGGGCACATATGTTAAGCAAAGATTTAGAAACAACACTTAGTGAAGCATTTAGAAGTGCTCGTAAAAAGCGTCATGAGTTTATGACAGTGGAGCATTTGCTGCTCGCGCTTCTGGATAACGAGGTCGCATCTACCGTCCTGATAGCTTGCGACTGCGACCTCAGTCGTTTGCGCAGCGAACTCGTGGATTTTGTCGATGCCACCACGCCGCTGATTCCGGAAACTGAAGAGATTCGAGAGACGCAGCCGACCTTGGGCTTTCAGCGCGTTCTGCAACGTGCTGTCTTTCATGTGCAGTCTTCAGGAAAGAGAGAAGTCAGAGGTGCGAATGTACTAGTTGCCATATTTAGCGAGCAGGAGAGTCAGGCGGTCTATTTTCTGCGCCAGCAAGACATCGCGCGTATCGACATCGTGAACTACATAACTCACGGCATTTCTAAGGTTCCAGGTCGCAGCGCAGAAGGTGAGGGGCCGCCGGAGCAAACAGAGGAAGAGGTTGCTACTGATAGCTCAAGTAACCCGCTGGAAAATTTTGCTACAAATCTTAACAAGGAAGCGGAGCAGGGCAGGATCGATCCGCTTATTGGTCGCGAAGAGGAGGTCACTAGGGTCATACAGGTGCTATCTCGCCGTAGAAAGAACAATCCGTTATTAGTGGGCGAGTCAGGCGTTGGAAAGACAGCGGTTGCCGAAGGTCTTGCCAAGCTTATAGTCGAAGGCAATGTTCCAGATGTATTATCCGGGAGCGTTATCTATTCCTTAGATCTAGGTGCGCTGTTGGCAGGTACGAAATATCGCGGCGACTTCGAGAAGCGCTTCAAGGCATTGCTCGGTGAGTTAAAGAAGAATCCCCAAGCGATTCTTTTCATCGATGAAATACATACTATAATAGGCGCGGGCGCTGCTTCAGGCGGGATCATGGATGCGTCCAATCTGCTCAAGCCAGTTCTGACTTCTAACAATCTTCGCTGCATAGGATCTACAACCTATCAAGAGTACCGCGGCATCTTCGAGAAGGACCGCGCACTGTCTCGGCGTTTTCAGAAAATCGATGTGGACGAGCCTGACGTGGAAACCACCTATCGAATACTTAAGGGTTTGAAATCGCGATTCGAAGAGCATCACGATCTGCGCTATAGCGACAAAGCGCTGAAGGCGGCATCTGAACTTGCGGGTCGTTATATCAATGATCGATTTATGCCCGACAAGGCTATCGATGTAATCGACGAAGCAGGGGCCTTTCAGCGCTTACAGCCGGCTAGTAAGAGGAAGAAGCTGATCCAAGTTTCCGACATGGAAAAAGTGGTAGCAGCTATAGCGAGAATCCCGGCTAAACATGTTTCAAATTCCGACGTTGAAGCGCTAAAAAATATAGAACCAAACTTGAAGATGGTCGTGTTCGGCCAAGACAAGGCGATCAGTTCTTTAACCACCGCGATAAAACTATCGCGAGCTGGATTGAACGACGACGAAAAACCAATCGGTTCATTTCTCTTTTCAGGCCCAACAGGTGTCGGTAAAACAGAAGTCAGCAGGCAGCTCGCTAAAATTATGGGCATCGAATTACTTCGATTCGATATGTCCGAGTATATGGAGCGGCATACGGTTTCGCGTTTGATCGGGGCGCCCCCAGGTTATGTCGGTTTCGATCAAGGCGGCCTGCTAACGGAAGCTGTCAGCAAGAATCCACACTGTGTTCTGTTGCTGGATGAAATAGAGAAGGCGCATCCGGATGTCTTTAATTTATTACTGCAGGTGATGGATCACGGAACCCTGACAGATAACAACGGACGACAAGCAGATTTTAGAAATGTCATCTTGATAATGACAACCAACGCCGGCGCGCAAGAGATGTCTCGTTCGTCAATTGGCTTTAGCGAGCAAGATCATACAACCGATGGCATGGAGATAATCAAGAAGACATTCTCCCCAGAATTTCGCAACAGGCTGGATTCAATTATTCAGTTTGGCGCGCTAACTGTGGAAACTATCCGAACGGTTGTCGATAAGTTTCTTGTTGATCTACAAGTTCAATTAGATCAGAAAAAGGTCTTATTAAACGTCGACGAAAGCGCTGTTGACTGGTTTGTTAAACACGGTTACAGCGAATCCATGGGCGCGAGGCCTATGGCTAGATTGATTCAGGAAAAGCTGAAGAAGGAGCTTGCTGAAGATATATTGTTCGGGAAGCTCTCTGCCAACGGTGGAGAGGTTCAAGTTAGCAGTAAGGATGACGAGCTAGTGATAACGATCAGCGAAAGAAAGCCGCAGGAGAAAAAAGAGTTAACTCCTGCGAAGAACTAGCGTGCGCGAAAAGTGATGCGACCTTTGCTTAGGTCATAGGGAGTGAGTTCGACGCGCACCTGGTCACCGGTCAGAATCCGGATGTAGTTCTTGCGCATTTTACCGGAGATGTGAGCGGTCACGATGTGGCCGTTTTCCAGTTTAACTCGAAACATAGTATTAGGAAGGGTATCAACAACCTCACCTTCCATTTCAATTTGATCTTCTTTCGCCATTTGCAGTCTCAATGTATTTATTAGCGGCGGCATTGTGCCGGATTTTCGCCAGATAAGCAAAGCCAGACCTGCGAACAGTCGCTACAGGCGCTGCATTACTGTTGCTTAGCTAATACTCGCTATTTTAGGAGTAGCCACTTTCCCTCAAATAGCATCTCCAGAGGCCTAAATGTGCTCTTGTAATCCATCTTTGCGCAATCCTTAATCCAGTAACCGAGATATAGATGATCGAGCCCCAATGAGCGGGCCCGTTCGATCTGCCACAGGATCACGAAATTACCCAAGGATCGTTTCTCAAGCGCTGGGTCGAAGAATGTGTAGACAGCGGAGAGCCCACCATCGAGAACATCGCTCACTCCCACGGCGATCAATTTGTCCTTTACATAGAAGCAATAATATTGACTGCCTTCGGCGTTGCTGCGAATGAAAGCGTCAAATTGCTCTGGAGTGGCAGGGTACATATCGCCGTCGCTATGGCGCTTCTCGATATATTCTTGATACAGGAAATAGGGCGCATCACCGCTCAGCTGCGAACATTCTTCGACACGGACATCCGTGTTTCGATTCCAGATTCGCTGAAAGCGCTTGCCGCGTTTGAATTGCGCCACTGGAAGCCGGCAAGAAATGCAAGCGTGGCAGTGCTCGCAGTCTGGTCTATATAAGTGTGCTCCGCTGCGACGGTAACCTAGTTCAGTAAGCCGGCTATTCAAATGTTGGGTAATGCTTAGCTCAGGGTCGACGAAGACAGTCGCTGCGGTCTCCTCTTCCTTATAGCTGCAGGGATGAGCGGCGGTACGAAACAATTTGATCGTCTCATTTATTTTCGATTTCGAATTCATTTACTTACGTGGCCTATTGCTAGCTTGCTGACAGCGTATCTACATCTAAATAGTGTCTAGATTCCAGGGAGCGACCTTGCCAGGGCGAGGCAGAAGCTCATGCAATTGCTGGCGAAATTCCTCGCGGCTAATCTCTATCGCGCCCAGAGACTCAAGGTGTTCACTGCTTACCTGACAGTCAATCAACTTATAGTTCCATTCCTGCAGTTGCTTTACAAGATTCACTAGGGCTATTTTTGATGCATTGCTCTCGAAACTAAACATCGACTCGCCGAAGAATAGCTGGCCCAGTGCGACGCCGTAGAGTCCGCCCACAAGATCTCCATCGCGCCATACTTCAACGGAATGCGCATGGCCCGCCTCGAACAATTGCGTATACGCGGTTTGCATGTCATCGGTTATCCAGGTGCCAGGAGAATCTCCGCGGGGCTGTGCGCAGTAGGCTATGACCTCCGCGAATGCCTCATCCAGCGTCACTGTATAGAGCGACTTGTTAAGAACCTTCTGCAGGCTCTTGCTGACACGCAGGTCTTCTGGAAATAGCACCATGCGCGGGTCTGGTGACCACCACAGAACCGGCTGTCCCTGCTCAAACCAGGGAAAGATTCCACTGCTGTAAGCTTCTATTAGACGTTTGGGGCTAAGATCGCCTCCCGCTGCCAGCAGTCCATTAGGGTCTGCCAGCGCGAGGTTTATATCTGGAAAGCCCACCTGAGGAGAACTTAGCCAAGGTAACGGCATCGTTAGCGATGTCCGGTAATGCTAGGCATCAAGGAACTTTTCAGCATCCAGCGCGGCCATACAGCCGAACCCTGCGCTTGTGACAGCCTGTCTATATATCTGATCTGCGATATCGCCAGCCGCGAACACACCGGGGACGCTGGTTTGCGTCGCATTACCTGTGATGCCTGTATTAACTGTGACATAGCCATTCTTCATCTCCAGCTGGCCTGCAAATATTTCCGAGTTCGGGATGTGGCCGATGGCGATGAAGACGCCGTCGACAACGAGTTTCTGCACCTCGCCAGTACTAGCGTGCTTCATAGCGATGCCAGTCACGCCCATATCGTCGCCTAACACTTCATCCAGCGTGTTATTCCATTCGATAGTGACTTTGCCTTCCTCTACCTTATCGAAAAGTTTCTTCTGCAGGATTTTCTCTGCCCGCAGAGAGTCTCGTCGATGCACAAGTGTGACATGTGAGCAGATGTTGGCTAGATAGAGGGCTTCCTCGACTGCGGTGTTACCGCCGCCGATGACTGCTACCGGCTTGTTTCTATAGAAAAAGCCATCACAGGTGGCACAGGCACTTACGCCTTTGCCCATAAATGCCGTTTCTGATTCGAGGCCAAGATACTGCGCAGAAGCGCCAGTGGCGATAATCAGTGCGTCACAGGTGAACACGGCGCTATCGCCGGTCAGTGTGTAGGGTTTCTTGCTGAGATCTACAGCGTTGATATGGTCGAAAATCACCTTAGTGTCAAAACGCTCGGCGTGTTGCAGCATGCGCTCCATAAGGGCTGGGCCTTGTAGGCCTTCTACGTCGCCCGGCCAGTTATCCACATCGGTAGTAGTGGTTAGTTGGCCACCTTGCACCATGCCGGTAATCACTACGGGGTCCAAATTAGCTCGAGCCGCATAGACAGCTGCGGTATATCCCGCAGGCCCTGAACCCAAGATTATTAGACGATGGTGCTGTGTATCTGTCATAGAACTGCTTCCTGCTTGATGGCGCTTATTTAAGCTGTATTCAGCGCACGTTTATGTGGGTCGCGATATCTTGTTATGTGATGGCAAGGTGCCAAATTTAAAGCCCTAGCGGGGCATATTCTACTCAATTTTGCGCTCTAGGAACCGTTAAACTGTTAAGGGTTTCGACTTTGGGTTTTTCTGCGTCCTACGAAAAGTAAAGAAGCGTGAAAAGCTTCTAATTATTCTCGAAACGATGATATAAACTATCTGTAGGTCCATGAATAAATTGAAAAATGTAACTATGAAAAATAGCGGACAAGATCCGGAAGTCAGCAACCTGATGCAGCGCTTAGTTCGGGAAGGCACCTTGATTGCCTATTCCTTGCTGGCTCTTTTCTTATTAATTGCTCTTGTCAGCTATTCCCCAACAGATCCCGGCTTCACTACAACCGGCACAGGAGAGGACGTGGTGAACGCAGTCGGCGTCTATGGCGCTTGGCTAGCCGACATATTCTGGTACCTATTGGGTTATCTTGCCTTCGCATTTCCTGTCTTACTAATTTATAAGGTTTACACATCTTTTCGCGAATCCGCGCTGGAATCTGATTTCTCCTGGCCCTTATTTGGCCTGAAGACTGGCGGCTTTGTCCTGCTGGTGATCTCAGCCTGTGGTTTAGCGACTCTGCATTTCCACATTGCCGAGGAATTGCCTTCCGCGGGTGGTGTAATCGGTTCATTGGTTGCCGATCTGAGCATACCGGTGCTAGCAACTCTTGGTACCACATTGCTGTTGCTCGCCGTGTTTTTGTTCGGCCTTACTATAACAGTTACCATCTCCTGGCTAGCTGTGATCGATAAGCTGGGTGAGACGACACTGAGCATAGCCTCGCGAACGGGTGCCAGGTACCAGAAATGGATGGAAGACAGGAAACAGGAGAAGGTCACCAAGAAACGCTTGGAGAGCCGCAAGAAGGTTCTTGATATCCATATTCAGAAAGAAGCGAGGCGGGCGCCACCGAATATCAAAGCACCGGCTGTTAACAGGCCTGCGAAGAGCGCGCGAGTTGAGAAAGAAAAGCAGGGCACTCTATTTGCCGCCTCCTCAATTAAAGAACTGCCTGCTATTGGCTTGCTAGATGCTTGGCATGAAACCAACGACTCTGGCTTCTCGAAAGAATCTCTCGAGGCCATGTCTAAGCTGCTTGAGCTTAAATTAAAAGATTTCGGCATAGAGATTGAGGTTACCGCCGTTAATCCTGGTCCAGT
This sequence comes from Pseudomonadota bacterium, assembly GCA_027592275.1. Classification (GTDB taxonomy): domain Bacteria; phylum Pseudomonadota; class Gammaproteobacteria; order Pseudomonadales; family Pseudohongiellaceae; genus UBA9145. The sequence continues at coordinate 8,749 of JAQCKF010000027.1, read as the reverse complement.
CATCACTCGCTTCGAAGTGCAGCCCGCCCCTGGCATAAAGGTTAGTCGGATAAGCAACCTTGCAAAGGACTTGGCACGCTCACTCGCCGTAATATCAGTGCGAGTAGTAGAAGTCATTCCTGGAAAAACGGTCATTGGAATCGAGATTCCGAACGAGACGCGGAAAGTTATTCAGCTAAGCCAGGTACTGTCTACTCCAGAGTTCGACAAAGCCACGTCGCCGCTGAGCATGGCGTTAGGTCATGATATTGTGGGCAAGCCGGTAATTGTCGACTTAGCCAAGATGCCACATTTATTAGTGGCAGGAACCACCGGCTCTGGAAAATCTGTTGGCATCAATGCAATGATCCTGAGTCTGCTGTTCAAGTCGACGCCGGAACAGGTTCGCATGATTATGATCGATCCGAAGATGCTGGAACTATCGGTCTACGATGACATTCCCCATCTGCTCACTCCTGTAATTACTGATATGAAGGATGCCGCGAACGGTCTACGTTGGTCGGTTGCCGAGATGGAGCGACGCTATAAATTGATGTCGGCTCTGGGTGTTAGAAACCTTGCGGGTTACAACAAGAAAGTTACCGATGCTAAAAAATCAGGGAACCCAATAATGGATCCAACTTGGAAGCCGGATCCGATGCTGCTAGAGGAAGAGCAGTGTGCCCCAGAACTAGAGGCACTACCTTGTGTTGTAGTCATTGTCGATGAGCTTGCGGACATGATGATGGTGGTGGGTAAGAAGGTAGAAGAATTGATCGCGCGTATCGCTCAGAAAGCTAGAGCGGCAGGCATACATTTGATCCTCGCGACACAGAGACCGTCTGTAGATGTACTAACCGGATTGATCAAGGCGAACATACCAACGCGAATGTCTTTTATGGTGCAGTCGAAGGTCGACTCTAGGACGATTCTGGGTGAGGGTGGCGCTGAGCAACTATTGGGAAATGGGGACATGCTATTCCTTCCTCCCGGCGGTGGTATTCCAACTCGTGTACACGGCGCCTTCGTTAGTGATGAAGAAGTGCATCGGGTCGTTGCCGACTGGAAACAGCGTGGCAAGCCGGTGTATATCGATTCTATTACGCAAAGCGTAGACGATTTAGACATGGGGGCGATGAACAACTCGGGGGCAGGTGAGGACGATGAAAGTGATGCGCTTTACGACGAAGCCGTTAGTTTTGTAACCGAAACACGTAAGGCGTCGATATCTTCTGTGCAGAGAAAGCTACGTATTGGTTACAACCGCGCAGCCAAAATGATAGAAACCATGGAGCGCGCCGGTGTCATCACTGAGATGGGAAGCAACGGCTCGAGAGAAGTTCTTGCGCCGCCGTCACCGCGGGATTAACGATGTTTAACTACAAGTTTTAACAAATGAATAAACTCATGAAACAGATGATGGTTCTTTTTACACTCCTGTGTCTTAGCGCGGGAAGTGTGTTTGCTCAGGCACCCACAAGTAGCTCTGCCCTTGATCGACTAGATGCTTTACTGGGGAATATAGAGACACTAACCGCCGATGTCGTGCAATTGATAGTTGAGTCAGATGGCGGAGTGTTGGAAGAAAGTGAAATACAAATGTTATTAAAGAAGCCTGATGGTTTCTATTGGGAAACGCTGACACCTTTCCCTGAATTGATCGTTACCGACGGCAATACGTTGTGGAACTATCAACCTGATCTAGAACAGGTTGTCATCGAAGACTGGGATAGCAGTCGTTCAGAGTTAGCCGCGCAGTTGCTAAGCGGCAACATAGAATCACTAGGCGCAGATTATACGATCGACAGTGTTACTTCTGCGGAAAGCGAGCATCAGGAATTCGAACTGACTCCTCGCCTTGCGGACAATGTCTACCAGCTTATCTCCATAAATTTTATGCACGATGAACTTGAATCGATCTATCTCAACAGCAAGAATGGGCAGAAAACAGTTTGGCGTTTTGAGAATGTGAACCGTAATTCGGCGATAGATGATGCGAATTTTCAATTCGTTCCCCCGGAAAATATCGAGATTATTGAGAATGATTATGCTCAATAGCCTAGCGTTAGCTCTTCCGACAAAGCCAGCTCGGCTAAGTAATTTCTTATCGTGAATACTTATATAGCTATCGCCTTCGGAGGCGCCTTTGGTGCCATGTCTCGCTTCTGGCTGCACACAGCAGTGCAGAGGTTTAATGGCAGTAGTTTCCCGTTTGGGACTTTCGCAGTCAATGTTTTAGGCTCTTTCCTCATAGGAGTGTTTTTTGTCGTACTGGCAGAGAAAGCACATTTGTCAGAACCCTGGCGGCCGCTGATTGTAGTAGGATTCTTAGGCGCCATGACTACATTTTCAACTTTCTCCCTCGATGCGCTTTTGTTATTCGAACAGGGCAACTACAATACCGCACTTTTCTATATCGTCAGTAGCGTCGCACTCTGCTTATTCGCATCCTTTGCGGGTATGCAGGTAACGCGAGTCATGCTTTGAGCAGACTCCTTCAGGAATAGACACATGTTAGACCCCAAAATTATTCGCAGCGATGCGCAGACAATTGCTGAGGCGCTCAAGAAGAAGAAATTTGAGCTAGACGTAGATCGCTTGGCGGAATTGGATAGCCAGCGCAAGATATTACAGACAGCGACTGAAGGCCTGCAGAATGAGCGAAACCTGCGTTCTAAGTCAATCGGCAAAGCGAAGGCGGCAGGGGAAGACGTATCTGAAATTCTGTCATCCATGGATAGCATAAAGACCGATCTCGAAGAGAAAAAGGAGCAGCTCAATCTGTTGCAGACGCAGATCAATGACTACTTGTTAACAGTGCCAAATGTGCCTTCCGATTCGGTACCGGCGGGGGTTGATGAGAGTGATAATCAACAAATCTCCACGTGGGGCACTCCGAAGTCATTTGATTTTGAGGTTAAAGATCATACCGAGCTAGGCGAGGCCTTGGAGCAGGGCTTAGACTTTGAGAGCGCCACCAAGATTACCGGTTCACGCTTCGTCGTCATGACTGGCAGAACTGCGCAGCTGCACCGTGCGCTGATTCAATTCATGCTCGATACTCATACTCGAGAGCATGGCTATACCGAGGTGAACGTGCCTTATTTGGTCAACGCGGACTCTTTGTTAGGTACCGGTCAGTTACCGAAATTTGAAGAGGACCTCTTTAAGCTTAGAGGAGACCAAGAGTATTATCTGATACCAACTGCCGAAGTACCGGTAACTAATCTCCTGAGAGATAAGATCGTTGATGCGGAATCGCTTCCCTTAAAATTCACCTGTCACACTCCGTGTTTTCGATCAGAGGCGGGCAGCTACGGTAAAGACACGAAGGGCATGATCCGGCAGCACCAATTCGAAAAGGTCGAGTTGGTTCAAGCCGTTAGACCACAAGATTCTGAAGCTGCCCTGGAAGAACTTACGGGGAATGCTGAGACCATATTGCAGCTGCTGGAGCTTCCATACAGAAAGGTTGTGTTATGCGGTGGCGATACTAGCTTCGCATCGGCAAAGACGTATGACCTCGAGGTTTGGCTACCATCGCAGAACTGCTATCGCGAGATATCCTCGTGCAGCAGCTTTACCGATTTCCAGGCACGGCGCATGCAGGCGCGCTGGCGCAACCCCGAAACAGGAAAGCCTGAACTGCTACATACCGTCAATGGTTCAGGATTGGCTGTAGGCCGGACACTCGTCGCACTACTAGAAAATGGCCAGCAAGCCGACGGCAGCATCCAGATACCAAAGGCTCTGCATGCTTACATGAACGGGATCGAGCTACTTGTCTGATGGATCTTCTACCGATATTTCTCAATATCAAAAACAAGAAATGCGTCGTTGTCGGTGGTGGTGAAGTAGCCTTTCGTAAGGCCACTCTGCTGCTGCGCGCTGGAGCAGATCTACACATCGTCGCGCCTGTGTTGAGCGACGAACTGCGTAAACTCTGTGTGGATCGCGACTGCACAATTATTACAAGAGAATTCGAAGAAGCGGATATAAACGACGCGATCCTCGTCGTTGCTGCAACAGATGACCTTGAAACCAACGAGCGCGTCAGTGTTATCGCTTCGAAGCTTAACATCCCCGTAAACGTCGTCGATCAACCCGATCTTTGTTCCTTCATCATGCCGTCGATAGTTGATCGCTCTCCAATCGTTGTTGCTATATCCAGCGGTGGCAGTTCGCCAATTCTCACTCGTAAGCTGAAGGAGCTAAACGAGACCATGATACCCGGGAGAATGGACAAGTTAGCAGAATTTTTGGGGTCGTTTCGAGGAAGAGTAAAGAACGAAATCGCTGATTTTTCAGAAAGGATTCGCTTCTGGGAAAACGTTCTCGATAGTGAAATACCAGAACTGGTTTATAACGGTCAAGATGATCAGGCGAGATCCGCGCTGGATAATTGGCTGACGAATCCGCAAAATGATCGAGTTGCCGGCGAAGTCTATCTAGTGGGTGCAGGCCCCGGAGATCCCGATCTGTTAACCCTGCGCGCGCTACGGCTCATGCATAAGGCAGACGTTGTACTCTACGACCGATTGGTCTCGCCCGAGATATTGCTCAAACTAAGACCAGATGCTAAGAAGATCTACGTAGGCAAGCGTAGTGCAGATCATGCTGTGCCACAGGAGACCATAAACGAGATGTTAGTTCGCTTGGCCAAAGAGGGTAACAAAGTGTTGCGACTCAAGGGTGGCGATCCTTTTATCTTCGGGCGCGGTGGCGAAGAGCTCGAATCCCTGGCCGCAGCGGGCATTCCTTTTCAGGTAGTCCCTGGCATCACAGCCGCTTCAGGCTGCGCGAGCTATGCCGGAATTCCACTTACTCATCGCGACTATTCGCAATCGGTTCGTTTCCTTATAGGGCATACCAAGGACGGACGGGTGCCGCTGGAGTGGGATATCCTTGTGAAGGAGCAACAAACACTCGTCTTCTATATGGGTCTCGCGGGTTTACCGCACATCTGCGATCAACTTCTTAAACATGGGATGTCTTCAACAACATCCGTGGCTGTCATTCAACAAGGTACTACCCAGACTCAAAAAGTAGTAGTAGGAAATTTAGATAGCATAGCCGGTCTGGCTGTGGAGAAAGAAATACAGGCGCCAACGATAATCATCATTGGAGAGGTAGTTAAACTCCAAGAATCGCTTTCTTGGTTTAACCGAAGCTAGCCTCGAGCCAAAAGACTAAGTCAAAAGCTACAGACAGTTTTCCGGTTTCGGTAATCCCGATATCTTGCTGGCAGTCTTCGCCGGAGAACCTCGAAACAGCTTCATCAAATAAACACTCTTGCCTTTATCGGCACCTAAATCTCGCTTAACCAGATTAACCAACGCACGATTGGCAGGTGACATCTGATGGCGGTTATAGAAAATACGTAGCAGGTTGATTACTTCCCAGTGTGCGGGCCCTAGTGTTATTTGTTCCTGGGCGGCTAGATTCGAGGCGACATCTTCATCCCAATCCGCGAGCTCGATCAAATAGCCTTCCTTATCGAGAGCTATCTCGCGACCATTTATTTCCATGAAACTTGCATTAGTCATATCCTAAAACCAACTCACGACTTTGTCGTGCTCGCAGGATAACTCGACAAATCGAGCCGTATCTATTACCTCAACTCTATCCATGGTCTTGGAAAGCGTTGCCCTAGCCAGCATATCTTCTCGTAGACCGTACAGCTTCACTGTCTCAATGATGGATGGTAGATTACTTAGCGAAAAGCAGTGATAGACGCCGTCTTCTATAAACAGGATAGCATCATCAGCGTTAATTACCTTGAGACAACTCTCTAGCAGTTTGGAGTCTGGACTTCTGTTTATAGTGTGCAGACAGCTCATAGATTGAATACCGTATCTGAGTTCTCGATAAGCTTAGACACAGCATCGTTTTCTATCAATTGCATACTGGGAAGTAATTCAGCAGCATCGATACCTCGCGCCTTTAACGATTGCTGATCAACGTAAACGTTTTCAATACCGTACAAGGCTAGCGTCTCAAGGGCGTTTCCTAGAGTCTTGTTCTGAATAGCTGCGCCATCTTGTCCTTTAAGCAACTGGTAGATGCCATCATCTAGAAACACGTAATTCACGTCCTGCTCGAATACGGCGCAAGCGAGGGCCATGTCCAGGCACAGATTGGCTCTGTTGTTCCCATAGGGCGCGCTGCGACTAATGAAAGTGATGCGCGATTTAATAGGTTTAGCTGTGTTTGCGTTCTCTGTCATAGCCTTAGCCGAAATTTACCACTCGATCAGAATGCAGTGCCGCATCGATAAGCTGTCCAAGTCCGGCTACCTCTGAACTCTCATAGGCGCTCGCAGTGCCAAGCTCGTGGCGCTCGGCTTCTGTTTGATCTAGCACACCTCGGCGCAGTGCCGAGCTGACGCAGATAACGGAATCGATGTCGTGTTCCTCGATCAACTTGCTCCACTGCAGTTGCAGGTTTATTTCATCCTGCGCGACTACGGTGAGTTTAGAGGCGTTGTGTACACCATCGCCGAAAAAGAATAGCCGATAGAGCACATGCCCCTGCTGGATAAGCGTCTCAGCGAATCGCAGCGCTGTAGCTGCAGACTCGGTGGAATAGGGTGCGGCATAGATAACAATAGAAAATTTCACAGTTTAAGTTTAATCCAGGCGGGCTGCTATGACTAATACTGGCAATAAAAACCCCAGACAAGCTGGGGTTTTATTTCAAATGGCTAAAGTAGATTGGTTTAATTTCTACCAGTGAGCGAACCCAAGAGGTTAAGTAGGTGAATAAAGATATTAAAGATGCTCAGGTATAGAGATATCGTAGCCATGATGTAGTTGCGCTCGCCGCCATTAACGATGCGGCTCGTGTCGAACAAGATGAAACCAGACATCAGCAAGATCACCGCGGATGAAATCGCCAGGCTAAATGCAGGTATCTGCAAGAAGATGTTCGCGATCATTGCTACGATGACTACCATCATGCCGGTGAAGATGAAGCCACCGAGAAAGTTGAAATTCTTACCAGATGTCAGCGCATAGCCAGACAGAGACAAGAAAATCAATGCTGTACCCCCAAGTGCCTGAGCAACGATGGCAGAGCCATTAGCATAGGCTAGCAAGTACATGGATATAATAGGTCCTAGTGCTCCGCCCATTAATCCGGCAAAGACGAAGACAGCAATAAGGCCTTTAGATGTTTTCGCTGTGGCGCGTACGACGAATGTCATAACGAAACCACCAATCAACAACATAAAGCCAACACCCTGGCCGACTTGCAATGCCATGGCAGCTACAGCGCAGATAGCGCTGAAAAACAGTGTCATGGACAGAAGCATGTAGGTATTGCGAACTACCTTGTTTACGGATAGTGCCGAATCCTGGCTTCGACCAATATTTAACTCTACTTCTCTCATCGCTTTCTCCAGCTAGTGTTGAATAATGTAATGCCTAATAGATGTAACGACCTAAGGCCGTTTGGCTTTATAAAGATATGAGGGTGTTACCCCAATTTTCAATAGCTTAGGGCGCAATAATCCTCAAGATATGCAAATAATGATACGCGTAACGCGCCCAAAATCAACGCATTTCGCTAGCCGGTATTTATGCTCAATACCCTGTTGACTGTGGCAGAGATTATAGTAAGATTCTCCACCGTACAGCGGAGGGGTGGCAGAGTGGTCGATTGCACTGGTCTTGAAAACCAGCGAGGGTGAAAGCCCTCCGAGAGTTCGAATCTCTCCTCCTCCGCCAATTGTCTGCACGATACGTGCTTCTCAGCTCGGTTATCAAGCTAAACATACCCAAAAACATACCTTTAAATTATCGCTGCTAAAACCTATTCCGGCTCGATCACGCGCTTGTCGTTGTCCATATCTCGTCTTTCCTCACAGCGGGGTATATTTCGTAGGTGATTTGCTAACCCTACTACGTAAACGCCCTCAGACCCACCCCCTAAAACCTCAAAATGGCCTTATCCAGACCCCCCCGGGGGTACCCCCACTTGCTCAGTAAGGTTCCCTAATATGCGAGTATATACTATTCTAGACGAAAGATTTGTCCCTAGAGAATAACAATGAAAAACATATTGTTTTTAGTCACCTTGATTGTGTCACCTGTCTTTGCTCAGGCAGAAGAAGCTAATAACTGTGGTGCGAACGATTTCGCCCTACAAATTCTCGGTTCTGGTGGCCCTTTCGGTAATGGTAGCGCATCCGCAGGATATTTGTTGTGGGTAGGCGGTCAAAGCAGAATCATGATCGATGCTGATGGCGGTACCTTTGCGCATTTTCATGAAGCAGGGGCAAATATAGCAGACCTTCAATTGTTGGCTATTAGTCATTTCCATCCCGATCACTCCGCGGAATTACCGGCGCTACTGTGGCCTCAGAACGGCCCACTGACGGTTGTTGGGCCCTCGGGCGACAAAGCGTTTCCCTCTATCCCGCTATTGCTCAAGCCAGAGAGTCTGCGATAACGGAGGCGACCGCCTATGTGATAAGGGGGAAACCCATCAATGTGGATGATGTCGCCATCAACGAGGAGTTGAGCCCAGTCAAACCCCTCACCTAGTTAGTCTGGCGGTCTGCAAGTCGCCGCTGGACTGCCCTGGGCTCCAGTCATTCAGCTGGTGAATCGGGTTTCGCCAGAGTGAGTGGCAATAATGTCTTGTTTATTTACACGGACACACAATCTTTGGACACTGGTGCGAACTATTTCGGTACCTCTCGAAGCTGCACGGCGAATGGCATTTGTCCTCTGGATGTAGAGCCTGATGCGGCGGTGCGCGTGATAGT